>CATVYG010000060.1 GCA_958348225.1 uncultured Collinsella sp. | reverse complement strand
GCAGGTAGAACGCCTGCGGTTTTCTTTTAAAACGCGATGTGGTCTCATATTCCGATTTCATCGTAGTAAACCGGCATAGTTTTGTGGGAATGATACATAACGACCCCTGATAAAACCTACTCCACGACCTTATCCGGCTGGATGAGCTCCTCGTAGTAGCTGATGTGCTCTCGGGCGTCTTCAATCTCGGGCAGCAGGAAGTTGTAGATAACCTCGATGATCATCGTGGCGCTCATCTTGGAGAACGCAAAGTCGCCCGTGGTGAGCAGCGCCTCGTGATTCACGGTATTAAAGGTGTAATCGGCCAAGCGAGCAAGCGGAGACTTGCTGTCGCTGCTGATGACGACTACGGTGGCACCGCAGTCGCGAGCTGCTTTTGCCATGCGATTCAGTCGGCGCGACTTGCCGGAGTTCGAGATCAGAACGATGACGTCGCCGGGGCGCAGCGTAAGCGCAAACCCAATCGAGGTCTCGCTGATGGTGCTTGCCATGCAGCGAAGGCCTAGCTGCGAAAACTTAAACGTCGCGTCGAGCGCGACGGCGTTGGTGTTGCCTACGGCTGCAAACTCGATAGCCCCTGCGTTCTTAAACGCGTGCACAACGGCTGCCAGCGTGTCGTGGTCAATGCCATCGATAGTCGCATTGAGTTCGCTTACCTTGGCCGCGAGAATGTTCTTGAGGCTCTGTTCCATATTGTCGAGCGATACCTCGTCGGTGAGTCCTTCATTGCGCTGGCTCTCCAGATCGCGCGCCAGCGAAAACTGGAAACTGCGAAAACTGCCAAAACCCAGTTTGCGGCAGAAGCGCGAGACGGTTGCCTCGGAGGTTGCGGCGGCGCGCGAGAGCTGGGCGGCTGTCAGACGCGGTGCCTCGGACTGGTGCTCTAGGATATAGTCGACAATGCGCTGCTCGGACTCGCTGTACCCCCTGTGTGTGCTAATAAGGGAGAGTGCGCTCTTGCTGCTATCGGACATGGGATGGCTCCTGGCTGGCATAAAAATCGGACTTGTTCTGTGATGTCGTAGTATAGGGGCATTTTCAACTACAAGATACACCTTGCCGTTTCAATGGTTGATGGTAAACTTTCATTGACCGTTTACGGTTATGAAAGAACCTTTCACCGGAGAAATGAGCTGTATTACTTCTCATATAAGCGGTGGGTTGGTATCTTTCAAGTGTGGAAAAACGCGCATCGAAGCGCGTGTAGGGGAGCGCCCGCGGGCGCAGTACTCAAGAAGGAGGGACACATGGCTAAGTTTGACATCATCGCCGCCACCGGTTGCCCGACCGGCATCGCGCACACCTTCATGGCGAAGGAGGCGCTGGAGAAGGCTGCTGCCGAGCGCGGGCTGACCATTAAGGTCGAGACCCATGGCCAGGTCGGTGTCGAGAACGAGCTCACCAAGAGCGAGATCGCTGGTGCCAAGGCCGTCGTCGTCGCAGCCGACAAGGATGTCCAGGCTGAGCGTTTCGCCGGTAAGCCCATGGTTTCCGTTGGTGTTTCCAAGGCCCTGTCTGTCGAGGCTGCCGGTAAGCTGATCGACCGCGCGCTCGCCGCCAAGGGCGACGACACGGTTGCCGCTGCCGCCGATGTCGAGGACGAGGTCGAGGAGAAGGAGTCCATCGGTCACGTCATCTACAAGCACCTCATGAACGGCGTCAGCCACATGCTGGTCTTCGTCGTTGCCGGTGGTGTTCTGACCGCCATTTCGTTCCTGTGGGGCATCACGTCCTTTGATTCGACGGCTGCCGACTACAACAGCTTCGCCGCTATGCTCAAGATCATCGGCGGCATTGCCATGAACCTCATGGTTCCCGTGCTTTCCGCCTACATCGCCGAGTCCATCGGCAAGCGCCCGGCGCTCGTCCCCGGTTTCGTCGCCGGTATGATTGCCATCCAGGGCTTGCCTGTTAACGCCGATACCGGCATGATCGACGCCGGTGGCGCAGGTGTGGGCTTTGGCTTCCTGGGCGGCATCGTCGGCGGCTTCCTCGCTGGCTATGTCATCCTGCTGCTCGAGAAGGTTTTCTCTAAAATTCCCGCGAGCCTTAATGGCCTGAAGGCAATCTTCCTGTATCCGCTGTGCTCTACCGCCATCGTCGGCCTGGTCATGCTCGGTATTTCCGGCCCCATGGCTGCCATTAACCAGGGCATGATGGATTTCCTGCAGAGCCTCGGTAACTCCGGTCCGGTGATCCTTGGCCTGGCCATCGGCTGCATGTGCGCCTTTGATATGGGCGGCCCGGTCAACAAGGCTGCTTACGCTACTGGCACCTTCCTGCTCGGTACCGCTCTCGAAGCTGGCGTCGGCACCGAGACCTACAACTTCGGCACCAACTTCATGGCTGCCGTCTCCGCCGCTTGCATCGTTCCGCCGCTGATCACCACCTTCGCCGTCATCGTCGGCAAGAAGTACTTCAGCCAGGAGGATCATGACGCCGGTATCGTCAACCTCATCCTTGGTTGCACCCACATCACCGAGGGCGCCATTCCGTTCATGACCAAGAACATCTGGCCCGTCATGCCCATCATGATGCTCGGCTCTTCCATCGCTTCCATCTTGACCATTTTCTTCAACGTTCACGATCCGGCGCCTCACGGCGGCTTCCTGGTCCTGCCCGTTGTCGAGAACGGCCCGCAGTGGGTCCTCGCGATCCTCATCGGCGCCGTGGTCGGTGGCATCCTGTTCGTCGCTTTCAAAAAGTATGACTTCGAGAAGAACCAGAAGGCCGCTCCCGCTAAGCCGGTCGAGGCTCCCAAGGCCGCTGCCGTCGAGGCCCCCAAGGCCGAGGCTGCCGACTTCGTGAAGGTCGAGAACGTTTTTGTCGCCGAGAACTTCGCCTCTCGTGACGAGGCCCTGAGCTTTGTCTCCAACCAGGCCGTCAAGGCCGGTCTCGCTGACGACGCCGACGCCGTGATGAACGCCTTCCTGGCCCGCGAGGCCGAGGGCACCACGGGCATGATGGAGGGCTTCGCCATTCCGCATGCCAAGTCCGATGCCATTACCGAGGCCGCCGTCATTGTCGTCAAGGACGACTCTGGCGTGACCGGTTGGGACACCATGGACGGCGCTCCCGTCAACGTGGCTATCGCCCTGCTCATCCCCGGTGCCCAGGCTGGCACCACGCACCTCAAGATCCTGTCCAAGGTCGCCGAGGCGCTCATGGACGAGGGCTTCCGTGCCACCGTCAAGGGTTCCATCGACGCCGCCGAGATCGCCAAGACGATCAACGCCCGCCTGGTCTAATCCCGCGGTTCGCGAATAACATCGCCCCTTGTATATAAGGCGGAGACTCCACCAGGAGTCCCCGCCTTTTTCTATCCCTCTCATAAGTTGCGGTGAAATAGGGACTGCTTAAACGATTCAACCCCAAATGGGGGTGCGGACAGAAAGTTGGACCGCGGGGCGGTCCGGACTGGAGGTTCG
>CATVYG010000059.1 GCA_958348225.1 uncultured Collinsella sp. | reverse complement strand
CCTCCCGTCTCCTGCGCCCCTCCCGGAACTGTCCACATCAGTGTAGCCAATCCAACGTCCATTCCGAAGGCGGTAGAATATCTAGGCACGGGAGCCTCCCAACCTCGTTGCGGCGCGGCTGCGCCTCTGGCACTTCAACAACATTGTCGCAGCCCCGACCCGCGGTCACGAGCGGGGGCTCCTGTCGTTTCCGTGCCTTCGGATTGGGTCATAGTGTCTGACTCTGCCATTACATCGGTGTTGCCGTGGTTGTTGAGTAGTCATTGGGCACTTGACACTTGGGGACGTTCCTTTTGTGCCGGCACCTGGGGACACTCCTTATGTCAAGAGATTGGTGCAAGAGGGATAGATTGCCTTGCATCAATCTAATAAGTTGCGGTGAGCGTTTTTTGGCGGCTGGTTTACTTGCTCGCGAACAGCCAGATCAGGATGATCACCAGGATTGCGGCGACGATGCAGACGATGGCGCCGGTGAATTTGATGCGTGAGTCGCGGGTACGCTCGCGCACCGCGTCCTCGGTGGCTTCGAGCTGGGTAACCTCTCGCTCGGTCTCGGCGTGTTCGGCTTTGTCTCGGGCCAAGGATCCTGCAAGCGACTCAGTGATCTCTGGGTGGTCGTGTACTTCGGTCGCCTGTTCGATGATCGACTGCGCATGTGCGGCATCTGCTTGGGCGTTGGCGATGCTCTGCTCTTGGTCGCGGCGTGCCTTGTCCTCGGCGGCGATCTTCTCGCACAGTTCGCGCTGGCGCGTTGCGGCGGCGGTTTTTGCGGTCTGCAGCTCGTCGCGCGCGGCATCGGCCTCTGCCGTCACGGCTTGGTGCGCGCGTTTGGCTTCGGCAATGGGGGCCTGCGCCTGTTCGACGGCCTGCTCGGCTGCGGCAAGCGAGTGCTCAAGGTCGGCGGTGATGCGCGGGACATCTTCTTCGGCTTTACGCAGGGCATCTGCCGTGTCGGAGATCTGCATCGAGAGCTCGCTGGTGCGCACCGTATAGTTGGCGGGATTTGCCGAGGGATTGCGTTGCAGCTCGGCATACTCATGACGCAGTGTCTCGAGCTGGGCGCGCGTGGCGTCGACGGTTTGTTGTGCGGCGGCAATGCCGGCGTCTCGCTCGGCCTGCACCTTGTCGCGGATGCGCTTGGAATCCTCAAGACGGCGAACGAGGCGGTTGCCGGTCTCGCGCGAGCTCGCCTCGCGGGCCTCCACGGCATCGAGCGCGGCCTTCAGGCGGAGCTCAGTCGCGTCATCTTCTGTCTTCATTTGTTCGAGCTGACCATTGAGCTCTGTCGCTTTGGCGCCGTGGGCATCACGGTCAATCTCGGCTGCCGCAGCGGTCTTTTGCGCTGTGGCGATCGCCTGACGCTGGTCGGCGACGATCTGCTCGTAGCGGCCTGCGATATCCTGGCGCGTCTCGAGTTCCTCGGCCTGATTGGCAATGCGCTGCTCAAGTTCGGCCAGGTGGGTGCGGGCATCGGCAAGTGCCTTTTTCGCGGCATTCATCTCACGCATGGCCGAGGCGCCCTGGGCGATAAAGGTGCCCACGGCGTTCGCAGTGTTCGAGACAGCGGTCCCCAGATCGCGGCTCGCGGCGGGGGAGTGCGGGGCGGTCGGGCGAGTGGTGTCGGCAGCGTCCGCATCGGCAGTCTGCGGCACGGCGATATTGCCGGTACCGCCCTCGACCACAGAAAAGCCTGCTGCGTGCGGATCGACCGCATCGGCGCCAATCGTGGGGTGCTCGAGCTGCAGAAACGAGGGCATGGTGCTGCCCTGGTCGGCAACCGGAGTCTCGCCGGGCACAAAGGTCGAGGCCGCCTCGGCGGCCTCCTCTTCCTCGGCATCAATATCGGCATCGGCGACGGCGTCTTTCATCGCTTTGACAGCATCCATCATGGAGTCCATGACGGCATCGAGCTCTTCTTCCGAAGACACCTCGATGGGGCCCGCTGCTTGCGGGGCGTCGTCCTGTACAGGGGCGTCGTCCTGAGCGGGCGCATCGTCGTTTTGCTCATCGGCGTTTTCTGTTTCGGGGGTTTCCGCCGCAGCGCTTTCGTCCAAGATGGGGCCGTCGACGTCGATACCATCGCAGGTCACAGCGTCAGTATCTGCGGTGACGTCTGCGGGATCATCAATATGCTGTTGAGTCTGGGGGTCCAGCTCGTCTGTCATAGGCATGTGCTCCTCATCGTTGTTTGTCACCCTATGATAAAGTCTCGCGCCGACATCCCGCGCGCCGCAGCAAAGTTTCAAAACGTGTTCGATGGCTCGATCTGATAACAATAACTCGGCCGCTTTATCCGGTTTGTACTTGACAATCCCTTCGCCGAACGACGTGGTGCCGTTCGCCTGCTGCGGTCTTTATTTTTCACTTGAACCCGCTAAAGTTGCATTTCAGCTTTTGGCGCGTGAAGTTGGATACGCGCAGTCGGCGGGCGTGCCCGTCGCGATTTGAAAGGACTTTGTATGGGACTTTTCACTGGTAAGACCGTGATCGTCACCGGCGGCGGCAAGGCCACGCTTAAGGACGGCTCCGCTGGCTCCATCGGCTACGGCATCGATATCGCTTTTGCCAAGGAGGGCGCAAACCTCGTCATCACCGGCCGCAACGTCGCCAAGCTCGAGGCTGCCAAGGAATCCCTCGAGGCCGAGTACGGCGTCAAGGTTCTGCCTGTTCAGGCCGATGTTTCAGCCGGTCAGGACAACGAGGCCGTCGTCCAGAACGTCATCGACAAGGCCATTGAGGAGTTCGGCCGCATCGACGCCGTCGTCAACAATGCTCAGGCCAGCGCCTCGGGCGTGACCATCGCCGATCACACCATGGATCAGTTTAACCTGGCCATTTACTCCGGTCTGTATGCTACCTATCTGTACATGCAGAAGGCCTATCCGCACCTGAAGGAGACCAAGGGCTCCGTGGTCAACTTCGCCTCGGGCGCCGGCCTGTTTGGCAACTATGGCCAGTGCAGCTATGCTGCCGCCAAGGAGGGCATCCGCGGCCTGACCCGCGTTGCCGCCAACGAGTGGGGCAAGGACGGCATCAACGTCAATATCGTTTGCCCGCTTGCTTGGACCGCTGCGCTCGAGAACTTCCAGGATGCCTATCCCGAGGCGTTCAAGGCCAACGTCCACATGCCGCCGGCTGGTCACTACGGCGACGTCGAGAAGGAAATCGGCCGCGTGGTCGTTCAGCTCTGCGGCCCCGACTTTAAGTACATGAACGGCGAGACCGTCACCCTCGAGGGTGGCATGGGCCAGCGTCCTTAGGGGTTACGCGGTTTTACCAAACCGCGTAACCAGTTGACGCTGCAAACCCGCCAGAGCGGCAATCTGACGTTCAACTTCAAGGGCGCGACCAGAAGGTCAGCGCCCTTTCGTTTCACGTCACCTTGTCTCAAATGCGGCCCGCTCGCTCATATGACCCAATCCGCTGTCAAGAGCCACAGTGGC
>CATVYG010000058.1 GCA_958348225.1 uncultured Collinsella sp. | reverse complement strand
AAGCGGTCGGCGGGGCCACTGTGGCTCTTGACAGCGGATTGGGTCATATGAGCGAAAACGCCCCTAAGCGAGCAAGGTGACGTGAAAGAGGAGGGCATTGACCTTTTGGTCATGCCCGACGATTGAACGTCAGATTGCCGCTTAGGGGCGTTTGCAGCGTCGCGCCGTTACGCGGTTTGGTAAAACCGCGTAACCCTACAGTTCAGTCACGACAACGCTGTTGTAGACCTCGTCCCAGCGGTCCATGACCAGGTGGCCGGTCTTGGGATCCATGGCGTTAAGCTTGCCGCAGGTATTGGCGGTCTTGAGCACCGTGACGTCGTCGGCATCAGCAGCAATCGCATGCGCAAAGCCGGCGATGGTCGAGTCGCCGGAACCCGTCGCGTTCACAGCCGCAATCGCGGGCGTCTTGGCGCGGAACGCACGACCCTCATGGAAGCCCACCGAACCGGCAGCGCCCATCGAAACGACAACCCAGGGAATACCGGCAAAGCGGTCATCGGCGGCAAGCGCCTCGCGCAGGGCATCGACATCATCGGTCGTAAAGGACGTACCCAGCAGGCCGTTAATCTCGGTCAGGTTGGGCTTTACGAGCTCGGGCTTAGCGTCGGACTCCAGCGCGGCCTCCAGCGATGCACCCGAGGTGTCGAGCAGCACCTTGGCGCCCGCCTTCTCGGCGATCTTGACGAGCTCGGCATAGTAGCCGGCATCGACGCCGCGCGGCAGCGAGCCCGAAAGCGTCACAACGTCCGCCTTCGCTGCAAGCTCGGCGAACTTGGCCGTAAAGGCCTCGAGCTCGGCCGGGGCGATCTGCGGGCCGCTCTCCAGCAGCTCGGTCTGATTGCCCTCGTGCAGAATATTCAGGCAAATGCGCGTCTCACCGGCGATGGGCACAAAGTCGTTCTTGACGCCGTCGGCATCCATAAGCTCGGCCATATAGGCACCCATGTGGCCGCCGAGCAGGCCAGTCGCGAGCACGTCGTCGCCCAACTGCAGCAGCACACGGCTCACGTTGAGGCCCTTACCGCCAGCAGTCTTTTCGGGCGTCACACGGTTCACGTCGTCAATGATCAACTTGTCGAGCTGATAGCGCGTATCAATCGACGGGTTCATGGTAACGGTCAGAATCATATTGAACTCCTGTTTCCGGGGCACGACACGCGCGGCCCCAAGCATACGATAGCTCGTTAAAGGATCTCGATCTCAAAGCCGCGGGTAACGGTCTCCCCCGGCTTGGCCACCAGGCAGCCGCGCTTGTGCTCCAGAATATCGTCCTCGTCGGAGCAGGTGGACAGGCCGCCCCACGGTTCCACGGCCACAAAGTCACCCTCGGGCTTGCTCCACACAATCAGGTACGGCATATCGGGAAACGTCAGGCGCACGCCCTTGTCCTCGGTCTTCTTGGTCAGCGTAACCACGCGGCTCTCGAGCACGTCAAAGATGGTCTCCGCGAAGTCAAAGAGTTCGTGGGTCAGCGGCAGGTCATGGCCAACCATCGGGTTCTTGCTGCGATGCTCAACATCAATCAGGCCCGTCGAGGGAACGGCAGTACAGAGCTCGGCGGCCTCGCGCTGCTCAAAACGGAGCTCATAGTCGTCATAGGACTCGCCCCCGTCAAGCGGGCACTTAAAGCCAGGGTGACCGCCCACAAAGAACGGCATGTCCTCGGTGCCCTCATTGGTCACCTCGTACGACACGGCCACCTTTTCCGAATCAATCGTGTAACGAGCAACGATCTTAAACGAATACGGGTACTGCTCGAGCAACTCGGCATGGTCGGCAGAGCTTAGGCTCAGCGCAACCATGTTGTCACTCTGTTCCTCGAGCTTCCACTCCTGTTTGCGCGCAAAGCCGTGGCGGGCGAGCTTAACCTCGCGGCCGCCCATGGTCATTGCGTGACCGTCGCGAAGGCCGCCGCAGATCGGGAAACAAATGGGTGCCTGGCCCGACCAGACCGCCGAATCGCCCTGCCACAGGTACTCACGGCCGTTGGCCGTAATAGAAGTGAACGATCCGCCAGCCGTGCTCAGTGCTACGCGGATAGAACCGTTATCAAGAACAAACTCCATAGGAGCCTTCCCTTTCTTATGACAGCCCGCCAAGTCAATAGGGCTGATAGAAAACCGGCCCGCGCCCCCTCACAGAAACGCGAGCCGTCAATTGAAAAGCTGCAAATCGCCAAGTACAGCCAAGAGCGAAGCACTCAAGCCAAGCAAGCAAACGTGTTATCGGAGCAGCTCGCCGTACCAGAACACTTCGCAACAACAGGGGCGATCTCACAGGTCACTCAAACGTCAGCGAGCGGCGTTCAGGTGCCACAGGTCGCCGCGAAAGAGGAGCGACGCGTACTTCATGTACGCGAGCGACGGTTTGAGCGGCGAGATGGGGTGCCTGAGCGCCGCGCAGCGTCGACCCGTTACGCGGTTTGGAAAAACCGCGTAACCTCGCTAGTCGTGGTATTCGCCGCGGTCCCACTTCTCGAGGAACTCGTCAAAGAAGTGCGGGTCAGCCTGAGCCTCGGCGTCGGCCTTATTACAGGCATCGATCTTGGCGATCAGGGCATCGTGCTCGGGGGTCTTCTCGTAGGGCTCCTCCAGGAAGGCAAGCATAATGTCGGCCATCAGGAACTCGCCGGTGATCTTGCCGCCAAAGCCCACGATGTTAGCGTTGAGCTCGCGACGGGCATACAGGGCAGAGGTCATGTCGCGAACCAGAGCGCAGCGGGCGCCGGGAACCTTGTTGACGGCATTGGTGATGCCGATGCCGGTGCCGCACAGGGCCACGCCAAAGTCGGCCTTGCCGCTGGCAACGGCCTCGCCCACGGCCTTACCGTAGATGGGATAGTGCGTACGGGTGTGGCTGTAGGTGCCGCAGTCGAGCACCTTGTAGCCAGCCTGCTCCAAGCGGTCGGCCAGATAGATCTTCTCGTCCGTAACGATATGGTCGCAACCGATTGCGATGGTCTTCTTCATCAGAACGTCCTTTCGTCTGAATTCACAAGTTGAGGTAGAAGTTCGAGTTCTCGGTGGCTCTCGTTAGGCCATCTTGTTGAGCATGTCGACACGGATCTGGTGACGGCCGCCGGCGTACTGGGCACGCAGGAACTCGCGGGCGATCTTCTTGGCGACCTCGGTGCCCACAACGCCCGGGCCCATGGTGACCATGCGCGAGCCGTTGTGCTCGCGGGTCATGTAGGCGGAACGCTCGTCGGAAATGTTGGCGACGACCATGCCCTTAATCTTGACGGCGGCCATATAGGAGCCGACGCCGTACTTATCGAATGCGAAGCCCTGGGAATCCTTGTGCTCCAGCAAGTCCTTGGCAACGGCGGTCGCGGAATCGACAAAGTCCGCGGCAGGGGTCTCGGAATAGTCAACGACCTCGTGACCGTCGGCGATGAGCATCTCCTTGATGGACTCCTTCATCGACATACCGTCGGCATCGGAAGCGATTACAACCCTCATGACATCCTCCTTGAGAGATACGCAGGTGCGTAGTTCCTGTTTGGAAGTGTTGAATCGCGTTCAGGTCCGGGCATCTGAATGTGCGGTTCTTCACTGTTCATGTTTATTTGAACACATTCGAACAGCAACTGCAACAACTATTTGTTTATCTTTGTTCTTTTTTGAACAAATACCGTTCACGGATGATTGCTGACCGTTTGGGCCCGGCGCGGACGTAGCGCCCATGTGTTCAACAAAATCAGAACCACCCTTAAAAAGGGTGGTTTGCTCTTAGGGTATAACCCACGG
>CATVYG010000057.1 GCA_958348225.1 uncultured Collinsella sp. | reverse complement strand
ACGACCTGGGCATGCAGGGCGGTGTCGTAGAGCAGCTCCGCCAGATACGGAGCCAGACGTCGCTCGCCCGCATCCTTGTACGCTTTAATGATGCGCGGCAGCGGATGCGCATAGACGGCGCACGCCAGGCAGCGGTCGAGTGCCTCCGCCATTGCCGAGGACGTGCCCTCGACCGAACACTCAGTGCACAGCAAATCCCCAAACGGGGCGCCGCATCGGGTGCAGCTATGACGTGGGTCGATGAGCGTGAGCGCGGCCAGGCAGTCTTGGCAAATAAGCGCACCGGCGCGCTCGCAGCCGGCACATCGTGTTGGCGACAATGCCTCGAGCGCCTCGCGTGCCGCCCACTCGGCAAACGGTAGTAATTCGTCCGCAAACGGTAGGGCACCGGCACCCTGCAGACAGCTCAATATGTTCAGATGGCTCTTCAAGACACAACCCTCCCTACGTTCGGTCGCAGGGAGGGTTGTTGATTCGGCGCTATGATACCCCGATGTGCTCGGGGCAAGGCGGGCTAAATCCGCTCGCGGGCGTTATTCGCCGGCGGGCGGTTGTGGTGTGGACGAAGACGGGGTCGAGCCCTCGCCACCATCCTGGCGCGGCTTGCGGGAACGGCGACGGCGACGGCGCTTTTGACCCTGGTCGGCCGAGCCCTCGCCACCGCGATCCTCGCGCGGCTCGCGCTCGTCGCGAGCGGCGCCACGCGAAGCCTTGGCAGCCGCTCCCCCGCCATCTCCGGGACGACGGCGCGTGACCTTGACCTCGCCATCCGAGACCTGATCGGCCACGGAGGGCACTGAGGGCTTCTGTTGCGCGCCCGAGGAATGGCGACGGCGCGGACGCGGCGCGCGCTCCTCCTCGCCACGTGACTTGCCGCCCTTGTCGGCAGGCGCATCGGAGGCCGAGGGGCCCTTGGAAGCGGCACCAGCCTCGCGAGCAGCTGCGGCGCGGAAGGCGTCCTCGCGCTCCTCGCTCGACAGATGACGGCGGCGGCGACGTGTGGGGTTCATGCCACCGCCGCGATTCTGCTGCTGGGGCTGCTGAACCTCGCGCTCGCGAGAGGCGTTCTTGCCCGCGGCTGCAGCCTCGGTAGCATCGCCCGAGCCCGCGCGCTTGCGGCGGCGACGGCCATCGGCCGCCCCCTCGGCCTCGGGCGCCTCGGCCTTGCCACGACCCTTTCCGCGGCCACGACCCTCGCCCTGGCCCTGAGCGGTGCGCGCATCGGATTCGGCATCGCGACGACGGCGCTTGGGCATCGAAGTGCCGGCCAGACGGTCGGCACTCGACAGGCCATCGCCCACGTCGACGCCGTTCTCGCGATCGAGCTCCATGAGCGCCAGGCGCATCTCGGGCGACTCAATACGCTCGAGCACGTCGCGCGTCACGCAATCGGGGCGGCAGTTGCAGCCCTGCTCGGCGGCCTTCTTTTTGCAGCCCTCCGAGCACGTCATATCGGCCAGGTTGACCTTAAAGACTTTGCCGTTCTCCAGGCGCAGCACCAGCTGCTCACGCGGCGTGTCATATTCCTGAATACGCGCCTTGCCAAGCGGCGTATCGATGAGCGTCTTCTTTTTAGGCGCACGGCTCTTAAAGTCCTTGTACGCCTCGAACTCATAACGCAGGCAGCACATCAGGCGGCCGCAAACGCCGCTAATCTTGGACGAGTTGAGCGGTAGGTCCTGCTCTTTTGCCATGCGGATCGAGACGGGCTCAAACTGTCCGCCAAAGCGCGTGCAACAGAGCTCCTGGCCGCACTGGGCATAGCCGCCCACCAGGCGGGTCTCGTCGCGCACGCCGATCTGGCGCATGTCGACGCGAATATGCAGCGTCGAGGACAGATCCTTGACGAGCTGGCGAAAATCGACGCGCTCCTCGGCCGCAAAGTAGAACACGGCCTTCTCGCCGCCAAACAGGTACTCGACGCCGACCGGCTTCATCTCGAGGTCGAGCTCCTTGACCAGGCGGCGGAAGTCGACCATGGCCTCGTCGCCCTGGATGGCCAGGTCGTCGGCAAGCTGCAGGTCGATGTCGCTCGCCACACGCAGCACGGGCTTGAGCGGCTGACCGATCTCATCTTGCGGCACCTCAAAGGGATCGGCAGTGACCAGGCCGATCTCGGTTCCGCGCTCGGTGGAGCAAATGGCATAATCGGCCTCGAGGATATCCAGATCCTGCGGGTCGAACCACAGGTCGCGCGAGGCGTAGGTAAACTTAACGGGTACGACTAACGGCATTTCAGTGCCTTCCTGATATCGAACAGCATGACCTCGATGGCCAGCTGGGGAGTAACGTTTCTGGCGATGTTGCGCTCGGCGGTCGCGACCGCCTCGAGCGCCCGGGTGGCACCCGCAACATTCGTCGCGGCGGCAAGCCGCCCGATCGTGTCGCGCACGTCTTCGTTCACGACGTCGGCCGCCTCGTCCTGAAGTGTCAACAGCACGTCGCGCATGAGCGTCCGCGCGCTCGCCAGCGCTTCCATGATACCCGAACGTTCGCGCGCGTTGAGTTCGCGCTTGTTGCGGTCCTCAAGCTGCTTCAATGCTCCACGTGACAGGTAGTCGGCATTTTGCTCGAGCACCTTTTCCTGCGTGGACTTGACCTCGGCGAGCGGCGCCTTAACGGCGACGATGAGCGACTTGGCGCGACTGAGCACATCGGCCTCATCGGCAGCGATGAGCGAGTCGATGGCGCGGACCATCTGGCGGCGAGCATCCTGGCGCTCGGCACTCTTAAGGAACTCGATACCGCGTGTGGGGCTTCCCGCCACGGCGACCGCCATGCGGCAACGCGCGAGGTCCTGACCCGTCGCGCGACTCACGGCACGCGCGGCCACGGCGGGCGACACCAGCCGAAACGGCACGCACTGGCAGCGGCTCACGATGGTGGGCAGCATCACGTCTGCCGAGGTGCCCAGCAAGATGAACATAACGCCCTCGGGCGGCTCCTCGAGTGTCTTGAGCAGTGCGTTGGCGGTGTTGGCGCGCAGCTGCTCGGCACGGTCGATGATGTAGACCTTGGCCTTGGCGCGGATGGGCGCCAGCGGCACGTCGTCGAGCAGCTCGCGGGTCTGGGCAATGAGGTAGCCCGTGGCGCTCTCGGGCGTGTAATAGTGCACGTCGGGATGCGTGTGCCGAGCAACGCGCACGCAGCTGTCGCATGCGCCGCAGCCGTCCTGCTCGCACAGGAAAGCTTGGGCGAGCGCCCAAGCGGCATCGAGTTTGCCGGCGCCGGGAGCGCCTAAAAACAGATAGGCGTGCGATGCGCGGCCGCTGGCGACGGCGTTGGTCAAAAAATCGCGCACGCGCTCTTGGGTGTCGAGCTTGGCCAGCAGGCTTGCCTGAGCGGGGGCCATGTTACTCGGCCTCCTTGGCAAGCGCGGCGGCGACGGCGTCTTGCGGAATGTCGAGACCGTACGCGCGAACCTGCTCGACCGTCTTCTCGAAGACTTCCTCGATGGGCGCGGTGGCGTCGATGAGCTTTACGCGATTTGGCTCCTCGGCGGCAATGGCGCAGAATCCCTGGTAAACGCGCTCTTGGAATGCCATGCCTTTTGCCTCCATGCGGTCGGCCGCGCCACGAGCTGCCATGCGTAGCGCCGCCTGCTCGGGCGTGATGTGATAGACGAGCGTGAGCGCCGGGTGCGTCCCCGCGACGGCCAGGTTGTTGGCATCGCGCACCATCTGGCGATCGAGGCCATCGGCAAACGCCTGGTAGCAGGTCGTGGAATCGTAGAAACGGTCGCACAGGACCACCTTGCCGGCCGCGAGGGCGGGAGCTATGACCTCGTGCACCAACTGGGCGCGCGCTGCCTCGTAGAGCAGCAACTCGCAGGTGTCGCCCATCGCCGTATTGGCGGGGTCGAGCAGCAGAGCACGGATCTTTTCGCTGATGGCGGTGCCGCCCGGCTCGCGCAGGCTCACAACCTGGTAGCCAGCGAGTTCGAGCGCGCGGGCAAGCAGACGCGCCTGCGTGGACTTGCCGGCACCATCGACGCCCTCGAGTGTGATAAAGCTATGTTGAGCGGGCTCAAAAGCCATGAGCGCAGCCCCTTCCTACAAGGCGCGTAAATGCAGATATATCAACCAAGCCATGATACCCCAGTGCTCGGCGCGTCCCCAATGGCTAATGGTGCCTTTCCAAAGTTGCGGTGAAATAGGGACTAATTGAAGCTCGGGGGTGCGGACAGAAAGTTGGACCGCGGGGCGGTCCGGACTGGAGGTTCGCA
>CATVYG010000056.1 GCA_958348225.1 uncultured Collinsella sp. | reverse complement strand
TTTTCGTTTTCCCGGCATGGTTGAGGGTATCCAATTAAACGTAGTAGATAGGCCCATTTCGTGGCGAACGAATCAGGCCGAGGTGCAAAATAGCCCCCCGCCCCAGAAAAATCGTCGGCTAGGTAGCAAAATGCCCCGCGGGCAGGAGGCTGCTCGCGGGGCAAAGAAGAGGGGCTTGTTGGTAGCGGGCCGAGGGGCTTGGCATGGGGTTTCTGCCGCGGTCGCTTTTAAGGCATTACAGCTCGACGAGCTGGCCGGTCTCGGCGGCCTCCTTGATGGCGTTGAGAAGCGTGAGCGTCTTGACGTTATCGGCGGGGGTTACGACGGGCTCGACCTTGCGGCGGACAACCTTCACAAAGTGCTTGAGCTGCATCTTGTGCGGCAGTGCCGGGTCGACGGCCGGAATCTCCATCTGCAGCGGCTTGTGCCAGTTAGAGGCGCCGTCGTAGGAGAACTGGTGCAGGCGGGGCAGCGACAGGGCGCCCTTAGTGCCGCCGATAAAGTAGGCGTCGGCGTCGAAGGGGCGGTACTGCGGATCCTCGCGGGCGGTGGCCTCCCAGTTCCAGGGGCTGGCGGTGGCGTCGGAGATGGTCATGCTTGCGAGCGCGCCATCGGCAAAACGGACGTTGACCACGGCGGAGTCCTCGGTCTCAAAACCGCGGGCGGCGCTGGACTGCATACCCTGGACGGCAACGGGCTCGCCCAGCAGGTAGCGGAGCAGGTCGACGTCGTGAACCAGGTTGACCAGGATCGGGCCGGCACCCTTCTTGCGGCGCCACTCGACATCGAAATACTCGTCATTCTTATAGATCATGTAGTGGAAGCTCGACACGGTGAGCTTGCCCAGCTCGCCGGACTCGATGATCTCCTTGGCCTTGTTGACGAAGGGGTTGTGGCGACGGTGCTGACCCACGAGCACGGGCACGCCGGCGGTCTCGGCCTCGGCGGCAAAGGCCTGGGCATCCTCCAGGTCGTTGGAGATCGGCTTTTCGACCAGCGGCACGATGTTGCGCTTCACAGCCTCGCGGGCAACGCCCAGGTGTAGGTCGTTGGGGGTGGCGATAATGACGGCCTCGGGCTTGACCTCGTCCATCATCTGGGCGGGATCGGTGTAAAACGGCACGCCGGCGGCCTCTGCCGTGGCGCGGGCGCCCTCAAAGGCGTCGGCGATGGCGACGAGCTCGGCCTCGGGCTCCTCGGTGACAAAGCGGATGTGGTTGCGGCCCATGGCGCCGGCGCCGATAACGGCAATGCGGACGGGGTTGAGCTCAGACATTTTGACTCCTTAATACTGGTGACCGGTGGAATGCGACAAGGGGACTGTCCCTTTGTCGCATCGGTAAAACTAGGCGAACTTCTTCTTGCTGTCGGAGACCATCATGTAGACGGTGAGCACGACGGCGATGGCGGCGATCACAATGGCGCCGTAGAAGGACTGCTGGTAGGCGGCGCTGCCGGCCTCGGCGTGATACAGCACGGCGGTGATGGGCTGGCTGATCCAGGTGGAGGCGGCGTAACCCAAAAACATGATGCCGTAGTTGACGCCGATGTTGCTGGTGCCAAAGGCGCCACCGGTGAGCGGCGGGTAGATGACGAGCAGGGCGCCAAAGCTAAAGCCGAGCAGGGCGAGCGCTACGAAGAACATGCTCTGTGTAAAGCTCATCGACATGATGACGAGGGCGACGATGGTGACGACAAGGCTGATGAGCAGCGACTTGTAGGCGCCGAGCTTGTCGATGATCTGACCAAAGGACAGGCGGCCAACCAGGTTGGCGCAGGTGTTGACGGAGACCACCACACCGCCGAGGGCGACGGCCGCGGCGCTCGTGGGGTCGGCGAAGAGCTGGACGGCGGCGATGGAGGCAACCTTGCCCACGAGCAGGGTGCCCGCGGTGGCGGCAAAGGCGAAGGTGACGATGAGGACCCAGAAGCGCGGGGTCTTGACCATCTCGCCCGGGGTGAGGTCACCGAAGGTGCCGGCATGTGCGCCACCCTTGGGGGCCTCGAAGCCCTCGGGCAGCCAACCGGCCTCGGGGGCCTTCAGGAACAGGGCGGAGGCGGCGATCGTCACAAAGAAGATGACGCCGAGCGCCTTGAGGGCGCCAAAGATGCCCAGGCTCGGGATGAGCAGCGAGGCGAGTACCGGGGACAGCACGGCGGGACCGGCGGTCGAAGCGGCCAGGGTGATGCCGGAGGCGAGACCCTTCTTGTCGATGAACCACTTTTGGCCGGTGGTGAGCGCCGGGTTGTAGCCCAGACCGTTGCCGACAGCGGCGACGAGCGAGAACCACAGGTAGAACTGCCACGGCTCGGTGACGGTGCCGGACATGAACCAGCCCACGCCGTAGCACACGGCGGCGGCGATCACGACGTTGCGCGGGCCGATCTTATCGGAGATGCGGCCGGCGAAGATGCCCGTCACGGCCATGATGGTCTGAAAGACCGGGAAGGCCCAGGTAAGAGCGCTGGACCACTCGGGGTAGACGGCGAGCAGGTTCTTGCTCACGACGGAATACAGCGCGATGGAGCTGATGAAGAACATGGTGACGCACGCGGCGGAAAGCACGACGGCGCGACCCTTGTTGGAGTTGCTGGAAGCCATTTGACTCTTTCTAATCGATACGGGGGAGGAGCGGGCGTGTCCGCGGGGCCTCCCTGTCAGGTTGGTTTACTGGTCGGTCGGCTTGGCGACGCCGGACTCATCGGACCAAAGCTCGACACCCTTGTTCTTGAGGTAGTTGTCGGCATAGGCGCGACGGCCGCCGGGCTTGGCGGTGAGATCGCCCATCATGTTGGAGAAGCCGCCGTCGACCTTGATGGCGTCGCCGGTGGTAAAGTCCGAGCGCTTGGACGCCAGGAACATGACGGCGTTGGCGATATCGCCGACCTCGCCGATGCGGCGCGTGGCGATCAGACGGCTGCGGCTCTTTTCGACCTCGGGGTCGGCGTAGAAGTTGGCCGACATCGGGGTCTTAACGAAGCAGGGCTCGACGCAGTTGGAACGCACGCCGTAGGGGCCCCACTCGGCAGCGAGCATCTTGGACATCATGTTGACGCCCGCCTTGGTGGAGCTGTACACGCCCGAGAACGTCTCGGGGGAGTGGCTGGCAACGGTCGAGATGTGCACCAGGCGACCCTGGCCGGCCTTGATCATCTCGCGACCAAAGCGCTGCGAGGTGATGAAGTAACCGGTGAGATTGACGTTGAGCACCTGCTCCCAGTCGCTCAGCGGCAGGTCCTCCATGGCGGCGAAGCGCAGGATGCCGGCGGTGTTGACAAGGACGTCGACGCGGCCGAAGTCGGCGATGGTGGCGTCGACGGCGGCCTGAACCTCGGCCTCGTCGGTGGCGTTCATCTTGTAACCCTCGGCGTGGATGCCAAACTCGGCGGCGAGGTCGGCGGCTGCGGCCTTGACCTTCTCCTCGTCCAGGTCGAGCAGGACGACGTTGGCGCCATTGCGGGCGAACTCGCGGCAGATCTCGGCGCCCATACCGCCGAGCGCGCCAGTCACGGCGCAGACATCGCCCTCGAGCTTAAGCCAATTGCTCATAGGAACTTCCCTTCTCGTGCCTCCCGGTGGGTCGCTCCCATTAACCGACCCACGTGGTTTTCGCTGGTTATCGTATGCTTTGCATTTGCGCAGGTGAATTGCATATTTGTTAGAATGGCGTTAACCGTAGGTTTACACTGTGCGATGCGGTTTTTCCTCAATTAAGCGCGTGGCCTGCCAAAACGACCCCCTTCGGCAGTTCATTGCCATGCGTCTGGAAACGGGAGATTGACGTGTACGATCGACGACTCGAGGCCATATCGGCCGCCGCGGAGCTGGGAAGCTTCTCGCGTGCGGCGGCAAAATTGCGCGTGTCGACCCCGGCGCTCGTCAAACAGGTGTCGGGCTTCGAGGCCGAGTTCGGCATCACGCTGTTCGAGCGCTCGCATTCGGGTGTTAAGGTGACGCCGGCAGGTGCTCTGCTGGTGGACGATGCACGTTCGATCATGCGGCAGTCCGAGGACGCGCTACGCCGTGCCCGACGCGCGGCGGGCGATGGCGGGGCCGTGCGTCTGGGCGTGTCGATGATGTGTCCGGGGCGCCAGACGCTGTCGATGTGGACGGGTGTGCACGAGCTGGAGCCATCACTGCGATTTGAGATCGTGCCGGTAAGCGACCTCTATGACGAGCGCGAATCCGTCATGCGCAGCTTGGGCCGCGAGGTGGATGTAGTGCAGTCGAGTTTTTCTACTCCACGCTGGGGCGACGCCTGCCAAAAGCTTCGCATCGTTAACGTGCCGTTTTATATCGACCTGCCGCGCACGAGCCCGCTGGCGCGCAAGACGCGCATCACAGTTGCCGACTTAGAGGGCATGCGCCTGCGCGTGCTCCGTCACGGCAACGACGCTATGGACAGTCTGCGTATCGATCTGTTGGCCGACGGCGGCGTGGACGTGATCGACGTGGACAGCTTTGACTTTGCGCTCTTTAACGAGGCAGAGGAAAAGGGCGACGCGGTGCTCACCTGCGGCGCATGGTCGGGGGTGCACCCGGCCTTTGTGGGCGTGCCGTTCCTGTGCGGGCGAGAGGTGCCGGTCTTTTTGCACTATCCGCTCGAGCCCACCCTCCAAGTACAAAAATTCGTCAACGCCATGGCCCAACTCCTCAACTAGCTCATTTGGGACGGGGCTTTTTTAACTACTCTCGCTGTCCTAGAAAAATCTCAGCAAACAAATGGGGCCCCAGCCTCCGGTGGGAGCTACTCCAGCTCTACACCGGAGCGTTTGAGCTGGAGTAGCTCCCACCGGAGGACCCCCCCGTCAAAACACGACAGCTTTTTCTAATGACATGAAAGATGCCGCTCGGGACATATAAGATGCCGCTCGGTAAACTCACCGCAGAGCACGGTTGTCTTTTCGGGGGGGGGATACCATTTCTTCTACACGTACGTAGAAAAGGAGTGTCTATGCAGTGCTATTCAAGACGGCAGATCGTTAAACATATGGGATTGGCTGCAGGATGTTTGCTGCTATCCCCCTTGAGTGGCTGCTCAACAAACGACAGGCCAATCGATTCCGCGGATAACACTGCATCAGATAAGGAGCAGTTCGATTGGCTTGAAGCGACGGGGACGTATACGCCCTCCGACGCTTTCAAACAAAAGGGGCTTTGGTTCACTTTTGGTAATGACTATGCAGACGGACGTGAGAGCGTTGCTAAAGACACATCGATAACGGCAATCTTTGAATTTTACGGAGACGGAACGGTTACATGTTGGAATGTATACGACGAAACGGGCTCTTCGGTGATTCGATTTAGGGACCTTGAAGGTCTTTCGGATAAAGAAGTTCTCTCGATGGCTAAAGAGCATTGGCCCATATCGCAGGACGAATTTGAAAGCAAAAAGCAAAATGTGATCGATGAGCTCTCTTCTAGTTACGAGGACCTAAAGGCCGAGGCAGCGGATAATCCTGACTTGAATGTTGAAAATGCCTACTTCTCGCGTTTTTTTGAAGACCTTAAATCTATGTCGTTGCCAAAGGAACCAGAGGGTAAATCCTATTCGCTTGAGGTTCAAACAGACGACACAGGCAACAACACGGAATATGAGAAAGTATGCTTGCCGACATGTGGATATCCTGGGGTGCTTAGCCTTAGTGGGGGAGGTGCCGCAGCATGGGGCAGAAAGGAGCTCTGGTATTCACTCCTTAGAGCCGATGACGATACTAAGTACGAATCCATATCTAACTCGTACCTCAGCTGCTACGTCAATCGAGAGGTTAATCTCATCGAAAGCGACACCAGCGATGATGTATACAGCTCAACTTATCAAGGATTTGGCGGAATAGTTACCCGAACAGGTGGCTCAGCATCTTTTGTTCTTGATGAGCCAACTTCCGATGAAGTCGAAGCTGACTGATTATAGGCATTTCCTCTTTGCTCAAGCAGCTCCAGGGTTTCACGTTAGAACTAATATTTAATCTACGTCAATTAGTGCTCATTGCCACACAGGCAATGAGCACTTTGATTTTCAAGACTTTAGTCTGCTGGCCGCGCAGCGGCCAGCTTTAAACCACCCGCTACGCGGGTGGAGACAAACG
>CATVYG010000055.1 GCA_958348225.1 uncultured Collinsella sp. | reverse complement strand
AGTAGGTAAATCTCCATACCCCTCTACAAAAATCTGTACCTTTTTGTGCAACAAAAAAAGCCGCTCAACCAGCGGCTTTTCTTGTTTTGGTAAGAAAAAAGGCGACCGCCCTTTGTGGACGGTCGCCTTTGTTAATAGTTGTGCAGCTTGCCTTAGGCGCGGGTCTTGATCTCCTCGAGAACCTTGGCAACAAACTCGTCAACACTCATCTGAACAGTCTCGTTGGAGCGATCGCGGACGGAAATGTTGCCGGCCTCGACCTCCTTCTCGCCCAGGATGAGCATATAGGGCACGCGGTCGATGCTGCGGGCCTCGCGGATCTTGTAGCCGATCTTCTCGTCGCGGTCGTCGCAGACCACGCGAATGCCGGCCTCCTCCAGCTTGGCGCATACCTCGTGGGCGTAGTCGCGGCTCTTCTCGGAAACGGGAAGCGCCTTGACCTGCACGGGAGCCAGCCAGGTGGGGAACTTGCCCGCAAAGTGCTCGATCAGAATACCGATGAAGCGCTCGATGGAGCCAAAGCATACGCGGTGCAGCATGATGGGGCGCTTCTTGGTGCCGTCGGCGTCCACGTACTCCAGATCAAAGTTGAGCGGCATCTGGAAGTCGAGCTGCACGGTACCGCACTGCCAGGTACGGCCGAGCGAATCCTCCAGGTGGAAATCGATCTTGGGGCCGTAGAAGGCGCCGTCGCCCTCGTTGACCTCGTAGTCCATGCCCAGCTTCTCCAGAGCGGTGCGTAGGCCCTCCTCGGCGCGCGCCCAGTCCTCGTCCGAACCCATGGAGTCCTCGGGGCGGGTGGAAAGCTCAACGTGGTACTTAAAGCCAAACTTCTGGTACACGGAATCGATGAGGTTGACCACACCCACGATCTCGTCGGTCAGCTGGTCGGGACGCACAAACAGGTGGGCGTCGTCCTGGTTAAAGCAGCGCACGCGGAACAGGCCGTGCAGGGCGCCGCGCAGCTCGTGGCGGTGCACCAGGCCAATCTCGCCGGCGCGAATGGGCAGCTCGCGGTAGGAGTGCGGCTTGCTCGCGTACACCAGCACGCCGCCCGGGCAGTTCATGGGCTTAATGCAGTACTCTTCGTCGTCGATGACGGTGGAGTACATGTTGTCCTTGTAGTGGTCCCAGTGACCCGAGGTCTTCCACAGCTGCTTGTTCATGATGAGCGGCGTAGAGATCTCCACGTAGCCGGCCTTGTGGTGGATCTCGCGCCAGTAGTCCAGCAGCGTGTTCTTAAGGATCATGCCGTTGGGCAGGAAGAACGGGAAGCCGGGGGCCTCGTCGCGCATCATAAAGAGGTCCATCTCGCGGCCGATCTTGCGGTGGTCGCGCTTCTTGGCCTCCTCCAACATGTGCATGTGCTCGTCGAGCTCTTCCTTGGTGGCAAAGGCGACGCCGTTGATGCGGGTGAGCATCTTGTTGTCCTTGTCGCCCTTCCAGTAGGCGCCCGAGACGCCGGTGAGCTTAAAGGCCTTGAGCGCCTTGGTGTAGCAGATGTGGGGGCCGACGCACATGTCGATGTAGTCGCCCTGCTGGTAGAAGGTGATGCGGGCGTCGTCGTCCAGGTCGCCGATGTGCTCGACCTTATACTTCTCGCCGCGCGCCTCCATAAGGGCGATGGCCTCGGCGCGGGGCTTCTCGTACACGGAAAACTTGAGGTTCTCCTTGACGATCTTTTTCATCTCGGCCTCGATCGCGGGGAAGTCGTCCTCGCTGATCTTGACGCCCTCGGGCAGGTCGACATCGTAGTAGAAGCCGTTGTCGGTCGCGGGGCCGTAGGCAAAGTCGGCCTGGGGGTACAGGCGCTTGATGGCCTGCGCCATGATGTGCGCGGCGGAGTGGCGGATGACGTGCGTGACCTCGTCCTGCGGGAGTTCGGCCACCGAACCGTCATTGTAGAGTGCCTTCATGGGTATGTTTTCTCCTCTCGGATGCCTGATGCAAGTGCGTGCGATGCGCTCGGCGTTTTAACTTGCATCATTATAGGCAGGTTGCCTTGGTATACAAGCGCCCGCCGCACCTTAATGGCACGGCGGGCGATTTTCTACGCATGCTTCATCGTGTGGGGCGGGGCGTGGTGCGCGCATGGCTTGCGCGGGACGCGCGGTGCCCGTGACTTACGGCCGGCCCGGCGATGGATGCGTTACTGGATGCGAGTTCGGCAGTAGGGGCAAACTTTCCAGTGCGCATCGAGCGGGCGATGGCAGCTGGGGCAGACATTGCGAACCTGGGTGTCGCACACCGGACAGACGACGAAGTCCTTCTCGATGGGCGCGCCGCACTGCGGGCAGGTGCCGTACTGAGCAAGCTGGCGCTCGCGAAGGGCCATGTCCAACTCCTGCTCCTCGCGGTCGGACGCGTAGGAGTGCGGACGCAGGACCAGGTAGGCGATGAGGCCCACAAACGGGATGAGGGCGATGATGCCCCATGCCACGTATGCGCTGGCACCGCGGCGGCGAGCGTCGATGAACACATAGACGACCGACAGCACATACAGGGCGATGATAAAGCCAACAAAGGCATAGACGACGCCCATAAGCTGCGGCGACATGAACTCGGAGATGTACTTGGACATTACGGGTACCTTTCGGAATATTAACAGTTCGGTCAAGTTTACCACGGGGTTTGTTTATATGGGACCACGGCTAGGGGCGGGGCTGGCGCGGACACAAACATCTCAATCTGTAACAGGTGGGAGCGGAATCCGGGTCTAGATGTTACAGATCAAGACACAGGAGTCCCTCCCCGACTTCAATCTCGATCTGTAACATCTTGGGCCCCAAAACCCCTCTTACTGTTACAGATCGAGACAAACTTCCGGCACCGGGGTCAGCAGACAAAGACGTCGACGTTACCGAGCTTCCCCTCGCCTACCGTTGGCAGATGCAGCGGGGCTGTTCGCCGCATTGCCGCCGTGTTGGACGCACGCAGACCGTAGGATGGTCTTATTGACATCCTGTCAACTTGTCTTGGAGGCACCGTGGCAGAAACGTTTGATATCGCAATTGTGGGCGCGGGCATTACCGGGTGCGCCATCGCGAGGCAGCTCGCGCGCTATGACCTATCTATTTGCGTAGTCGAGGCCGCCAACGATATCGCGCTGGGCGCGTCGAAGGCCAACGGCGGTCTGGTGCACGCCGGCTACGATCCGGCACCGGGCACGGTAAAGGCGCAGGTCAACGCCCGTGGTTGCGAGCTATATGGCACGTGGGCCCAGGAGCTCGGATTTTTGTTCCGCCGCACCGGTTCGATGGTGCTGGGTTTCAGCGACGAGGACCGCGCACAACTGAAGAAGCTGCGCCAGAATGGCCTGGCCAACGGCGTGCCCGAGCTGTCGATTGTCGGCCCCGAGCGCATCCACGAGTTGGAGCCGCGCGCGAGTGCCCAGACCACGTGCGCGCTATGGTGCCCTTCGACCGGTTACGTTGACCCGTTTGAAGTAGCCATCGCCGCGCTGGAGAACGCCGTTGCCAACGGCGTGACGTTTATGCGGTCTGCGCCAGTGGAGGCAATTGAAGTTGCCGACTCGGATGACAGAGCTGCGCGCTTTACGCTGGCAACGCCCGCAGGAGACGTGCACTGCCGTTACCTAATCAACGCCGCAGGCAACGGAGCCGCGGATATCTCGCATATGGCCGGCGCCGAGGAGTTCCAGACGGTCTGGCGCCAGGGCAACATCGTGGTACTGGACAAGGAATCGCGCGCGCTCATGCCGCTCTACCCGGTGCCGACGCCGGTGTCGAAGGGCGTCATCGTGACAGGCACCGTGCATGGCAACACCGTGATCACCGCGACCGCCGCCGTGCGCGAGCCGGGCGATACACAAACCTACGCGACCGATGTCAACGCGCTCCTGACCGGCGCGCGCAAACTGGTGCCCGATCTGGACACGCGCCGCGTGGTGCGCGCGTTTGCCGGCGGACGCCCGGTCATTAAGGGAACGAACGACTTCTTTATTGGGCAGTCATCTGTGGTGCCGGGGCTGTTCCAGGCGGCGGGCATTCAGTCGCCGGGCGTGGCGAGCGCCCCGGCCATTGCCGAGCGCATGGAGCAAGTGCTGCGCGACGCCGGCGTGACCCTGCGCGAACGCGCCGATTGGAACCCGATTCGCCGTGCGCCGGACGACTTTGACCGCGCGCCGCTCGCGCGCAAGGAAGAGCTCATTGAGTCCGATCCCGCGTGGGGGCAGATCGTCTGCCGCTGCGAAACGGTGCCCGAGGCCGAGATCGTGGCCGCGATCCGACGCCGCCCGGGCGCGGTTTCGGTCGAGGGCGTCAAGCGGCGCTGCCGTGCCGGCATGGGTCGGTGCCAGAGTGGTTTTTGCCAGAGCCGCGTGGTGGCGATTCTTGCCCGCGAGCTGGGCTGCGACCCCAGCGAGGTGCTGCTGGAGGATGCCGGATCTTGGCTGGTCGAAGGACCGCTGAAAGGGGTGAGCTAGGATGGCGACGTTTGACATGCACGACGAACGCGCAGAGGCCGGAGCCGCAGTGTCGGTAGCAACACAGGCCTTCGACGTGGTCGTTATCGGCGGCGGACCTGCCGGCATGGCGGCCGCGCTTGCCGCGCATAAGGCCGGCGCGCGCGTGGCCATCGTGGAGCGCGAGCAGCACCTGGGCGGCATCCTCCGCCAGTGCATTCACCCGGGTTTTGGCCTGTCGCACTTTAAGCAGGAACTCACCGGCCCCGAGTACGCGCAGCGCTTTATCGACCAGGTGCGCGCGACCGACATCGTGCTGTTCTTGGACAGCATGGTGCTTGGGATCGATTCGGGCGAGGGCGAAGGCGCGGGCGACCCGGGCACGGGCGAGGCCGCGGGAACCGCCGCGGTCCATACCGTCACGCTCATGAGCCGTGTCGGCATGCTACAGCTCACCGGGCGTACGGTCGTCCTTGCCATGGGGTGCCGCGAGCGCACCCGCAGCGAGATCAAGATCCCCGGTAGCCGTCCCGCCGGCGTATTTACGGCCGGCTTGGCGCAGCGATACATCAATATCGAAAACCTCAAGCCCAGCTCGCGCGCCGTCATTTTAGGCTCGGGCGACATCGGGCTTATCATGGCGCGCCGCTGCACGCTCGAGGGGATTTCCGTCGAGGGCGTGTACGAGCTCATGCCGTACGCCAACGGTCTGCGTCGCAACGTCAAGAACTGCCTGGACGACTTTGGCATTCCGCTGCACCTGTCCACCACCGTCACACGTGTGATCGGACACGACCGCGTGGAGGCCGTCGAGGTAAGCAAGGTCGACGAGCACCTGGTGCCCATTCCGGAGACCGAGCGCATCGTTCCGTGCGATACGCTGCTGCTTTCGGTGGGATTGATTCCCGAGAACGAGCTTTCGGTTGCCGCAGGCGTGGAGCTTGACCCGCGCACGCGCGGCGCCGTGGTGGACCAGAGCCTGCAGACGGGCGTGCCGGGCATCTTTGCCTGCGGCAATGTGCTGCATGTGCACGACCTAGCCGACAACGTGACGACCGAGTCCGAGAGGGCTGGCGCAGCTGCAGCGGCGTACGCGCTGGGTGGCGACACGGATGCTGAGGCGGGTGCCGCGGACGCGGGCTGCGAGCTCACCGTCTCCCCTGCCGGCATCGCGGGCTACGCGCTGCCGGGGCGCATTACGGCTGTGGCACTCACCAAACTCAACTTCCGCGTGCGCCGGCCAGTCGATGCCGCCCGCGTACGGATCCTGGCCAACGGCGAGGAGCTGTTCGCCGGCAAGGTCCGAGCGTTTAAGCCGAGCGTTATGGAAAGCTTCCCGCTGCAGGCAAAGGTCATCAAACAAGCGCTCGACCTGGGTGCCAGCGAGATTGTCCTGTCCGTTGACCCTGTTGAGGAGGCGTAAACTATGAGCACGAACGCGATAGAAACACTCAAGTTCAACTGTACCACCTGCCCATCTGAGTGCCTCCTGACCGTAGAGGTAGAGCGTGACGCAGACGGCGCCGTGGTTGAGGTGCGCTCCGTGACCGGCAACAGCTGCCCGCGCGGTGATAAGTTCGCACATCAGGAACTCACCTGCCCCATGCGCTTGCTCACGACGACCGTGGCCGTCTCCGGCGGCGACGAAGCCCTGCTCCCCGTGCGCACATCCGAAGCCATCCCGCTAGAGCTCCACGCCCAAGCCATGGCCCTCATCCGAGGCCTAGTCGTCAACGCCCCCATCCGCATGGGCGACGTCGTGCTGGAGGACCTCCTCAACACGGGCATCGACCTCATCGCCAGCATGGACATCGACCCAGCCTAAGCAGCTCATTTGGGACGGAGCTCTTTTAGCTACCCCGTCATCCGCCCCGTCCCTCCTCAATTGCGGTGAAATAGTTCCTGATT
>CATVYG010000054.1 GCA_958348225.1 uncultured Collinsella sp. | reverse complement strand
CTGGTGATCTCCGCCTTGAGAGGGCGGCGTCCTAAACCGCTAGACGAACGGGCCACATGACATCTGCACTGCCGTGCTGCGAGGAAATATATTACGGGACAAAAAACGTCAGCGCAAGAAGAAATTCCAAATTGCCGAAAAAATGTCGGCAGGTTATGGAACACGCAGGTCAAATAGGTAGCTAATTCAGGTTGAGATGGACCAAAAGAGCTTCGCGCTCGTTGGGAATGTTGTCTTCGATCACGGCGTCGAGGGCGGAGTTGAGAAGCTGGCCCAGTTCCGGCCCGGGCTTGACTCCAGCACGGATCAGGTCGCCGCCGTTGATGGCGAGCATCTTGAGCGTATAGGGCTCCCCCGCCCTCAGCAGCTCGTGCGCCATCGCGCGCATCTCCTCAATCGTCTCAACGTAATAGAAGCACGACGGGGCCTTGCCAAGTGTGTCGGCGCGCTTAAGGTCCATGAGCTCGTCAATCAGGCGGGCCGTGTCGACGCCCTCACCCGAAAGCGCGCGCATCATATTGAGCAGACAGGAGCGCTCGGGGCGCAGCGGCTTGTCATGGTATTTGATGAGCAGGCACACGTCGCGCACCAAGTCGTGCGAGAGCGCCAGGCGATCCATAATGACGCGCGCCTTCTTGGCGCCGAGCTCGGGATGACCGTAGAAGTGTCCGCTACCGGCATGGTCGACCGTGAAACACTCGGGCTTGGACACATCGTGCAAAAACGCCGCCCACATAAGGCTCGACGATGGCGCGACGCCGTCGCACAGCGCCAGCTCCCCTGCCACTGTCAGCACACGGGCGATATGCTCGTAGACGTTAAACGCATGGTAGACACTTCGCTGATCAAACCCGCGACCCGCTGCCAACTCGGGCACAGCGGCACAGATGAGCTCGGGATAGCGAAGCATCGCGTCTCCCCCATGACCGGTCGAAAGAATGCCCTCGAGCTCAATACCCACACGCTCGCGCGCCACGGCATCGAGCAGCGGCGCGCACTCGGCAAGCGCACGCTTAGTCTCGGGCTCAATCATAAAGTCCAGACGGCAGGCAAAGCGCACCGCACGCAGCATGCGCAGGGCGTCCTCGTTAAAGCGACGCTTGGGATCACCGACAGCGCGAATCAGCTTGCGCTCCAGATCACCCTGGCCGTCGTAGCGGTCGACAAGCCCGCGCTCGGGATGCCAGGCCATGGCGTTGACGGTAAAGTCGCGGCGGGCCAGATCGTCCTCGAGCGAGGCGGCACGCTCGACACTCTGAGGATGGCGCCCATCGGTGTAAAAGCCATCCAGGCGGTACGTGGTGACCTCGATACGCTCGCCATCGGAAATAGCCGTGATTCCGCCAAATTTAATGCCCGACTCCACGACCGCGATATCAGCGGCCTCGAGCGCCGCCTTGGACTCCTGCCACAGGCCGCTACAGCACATATCAACATCGTGGCTGGGGCATCCCATCAGGGCGTCGCGCACCCAACCGCCAACGTACCAAACCTCAAGACCAGCCGCCTCAAGCGCGCGCAGGACGCGCAGGGAGGCATCGGACGGTTGCGTACCGTTGAGAGAAACATTGCACATGCCCATGGCCTCCTGCACTTGCGAGCGTTAATCGATGGTTCTCAAGAAGTCTAACAAGAAACGAGAAAGCGCGCACACGCAATCGCGTCGTCGATTCGATAAATCGAGACAGCAAACGCCACATACTTCAGCGCACAAAAAACACCCGCCTCGGAGATCCAAAGCGGGTGTTCGGCAACGATGTATCGATGCTCTAGCAGACCTGGCGAACCTCGATATGCTTCTTATATTCGTCCACCTTGGCAAAATCGCCCAGACCGGGGCACTCGACCACGTTGGCGCCGGTAGCCATCGAAAGGCGCAGAGCGTCCTCGACGCGCTCGGGGGCGTCGTGCCACACGGACAGGAAGGCAGCGAGCGAGGAATCGCCGGCGCACACCGTCGACAGCAGCTTGACGTCGAAAGTGCGGTTGGCAAACCAGATGTGCTCGCCGTTGGAGAAGTACGCGCCGTCGCCACCGAGGGTCAGCAGCACGTTCTTGGCGCCCTTGGCGTGCAGCTCGGCCATCGCGCCCTTGACGGACTCGTCGTCGCCACCGCTCACCTTAATGCCAAAGATGTCAAGCAACTCGTCGTCGTTGGGCTTAATAAGCAGCGGCTCCAGAGCAATGAGGTCTGCCAGCTGATGGCTCGAGATGTCGAGGACGAACTCGGCCCCCTTGGCCTTGACACGGCGCAGGACCTCGGCCAAGAAGCCCTCGGAAGTGTTGGGAGGCAGCGAGCCACTGATTACCAGGCAGGTCATGTCATCGAGCGAATCGATGAGCTCAAACATCTCCTGCTCATTGGCATCGTTGATGGCGGCACCGGCGTTGACCATGTTGTACTCGGTATCGGGGCCGGCGTTGAGGAAAACGTTGACGCGCGTGATGCCGTCAGTCCACACGGGCTTGACGGGCACACCCAAGGCCTCGGCGCCCTTGACGATAAACTCGCCCGAGAAACCGGCAAAAAAGCCCAGGATCGTGGTGTCGACACCGTAGTGATCGAGGGTGAACGAGACGTTGAGACCCTTGCCGTTGGGCGTATAGACCGCGTTGCGTGTGCGGGTGACGGTGTTGGCGGAAAGACCGTCACAGGCAATGTTGTAGTCAATGGCCGGATTTGCAGTGAGCGTGTAAATCATGTAAGTTCCTTTCACAAGGCAACGTGTTAGTGAAAGTATATTCCACGCTTCAGGAAAAGGCTATAGCAACTCGGCGAACGGTGTAGAACGCGTGCAGGGCGGCAGAAAATAGCAAGGCGGGGCAAAACTCTCCGAGGCGCTCGCCCAGATACTCATTTGCAATTTACAAAAATGGCGCCCCGGCCAAAACCGGGGCGCCATAGAACCACGAATATGTCGTGTTTCGCTTACTTGCGATCGAGCTTGCGGACAGCAACGCGCTTGCTGTACTCATCGACGTGACCGAAGTCGCCGATGCCCACGGACTCGGCAACGTTAGCGCCGGTGGCCATAGCGAGCTTCATGGCCTCCTCGACGTTGTCGCGATCCCTGTACCACTTGTGCAGGAACGCAGCGAGGGTGCAGTCGCCTGCGCAGACGGAAGAGACCAGCTTGATGTTGAACTCACGCTTGGCGTACCAGATGTCCTCGCCGTTGGAGAAGTAAGCGTCGCCGCGGCTACCACGGGTGAGCAGCACGTTCTGAACGCCGGCGTCGTGAGCCATCTTCATGGCAACGCGGACCTCGTCGTCGGTGTCGACCGGCACGCCGAAGATGGCCTGCATCTCGTGATGGTTCGGCTTGATGAGCAGCGGCTTCTTGTGAGCGAGCTCCTTGAGCTTGTCAGAGGACAGGTCCAGGACAACGTCGGCGCCACGGGCCTGAGCGTGCTCCATGACCTTAGCCAGGAAGTCGGGCGTAGCTTTGGGAGGCACGGAGCCGGAGACGATCAGGCACTCAAGATCGCCCGCGGTATCCAGGATGTTGTAGAGCTCCTCCTGGTGCTGCGGCGTAATAGGAGCACCGGGGTTGAGGATGCCGTACTCGTGCTGGCCATCGTTGACGTAGGTGTTGATGCGCGTGATACCGTCGGTCCAGACCGGGCGGCACAGGCAACCCAGGTTCATGACCTCCTCGACGATGAACTTGCCCGTGAAGCCGGCGAAGAAGCCGAGAGCGACGGTGTCGACACCCATCTTCTTAAAGGCGAAGGACACGTCGAGGCCCTTGCCGTTAGCCGTGTAGCTGGCCGAGCCGGTGCGGACGTTCTCGTCGGGCTCGAGCGGAGAGCTCGAAACCGTCATGTCGACAGCCGGGTTAGCGGTTAGCGTGTAGAACATTTACAGTACCCCCTGTATATGTGAGGGCCGCGTGGCCGGCCCATTCCAACCACGCGGTTACCTCTGATACCAAATTAACGAGCTGCAGACTCGAGCAGTGCCTTGACCTCGGCGGCGGTGTTGCAGGCGAGCGCCTTCTCGGCGAGCTCGTCGCACTCGGCCTTGGTCCACTGGCTGATGGTCTTGCGGGCGCGCAGGATAGACGGAGCGCTCATCGAGAACTCCTCCAGGCCCCAGCTGATCAGCAGCGGCTCAAGCAGCGGATCGGCAGCGGCCTCGCCGCACATGCCGACCATGATGCCGGCCTTCACGCCGCTCTCGATGATGTTCTTGAGCGAGCGGAGCACGGCGGGATAGTACACCTGGTACAGGTTGGAGATGGTGTCGTTGCCACGGTCGGCGCACATGGTGTAGCCGATCAGGTCGTTGGTGCCGATGGAGAAGAAGTCGGCGACCTCGGCCAGACGGTCAGCGAGCAGCGAAGCGGCAGGCGTCTCGACCATGATGCCGACCTCGATGTTCTCGTTGAACTTACGACCCTCTTCGGTCAGCTCTGCCTTGCACTGCTCGACGAGCTCCTTGACAGCCACGACCTCCTCGACGCAGGTGACGAGCGGGATCATGATCTTGACATCGCCGAAGGCGCTGGCGCGCAGCAGGGCGCGGAGTTGGACCTTGTACTGATCGGGATTGGCCAGACAGTAACGCACGGCGCGGAAGCCCATGAAGGGGTTATCTTCCTTGACCATGTGCAGGTACGGAATCTCCTTGTCGCCACCCACATCGAGCGTGCGGATGATGACAGGAGCGCCCTTGAGCGCGCTGGCGACCTTGCGGTAGGCGTTGAACTGCTCCTCCTCGGAAGGAAGCTCGGCAGAGTCCATGAACAGGAACTCGGAGCGGAACAGACCGATAGCCTCGGCATCGTGATCGAGCGCGTTGGGCACGTCATCGGGGTTACCGATGTTGCAGGCGATGATCTTCTTGATGCCATCGGCAGTCACGGACGGCTTACCACGGAAGGCCTCGAGGGCCGCCTTCTCGGCAGCGAAGGCCTCGGCCTTGGCAGTGTAGGCGGCGAGCGTCTCCTCGTTGGGATCGGCCTCGACGATGCCCTTGCCACCGTCGACGACAACGGTCATGCCGTTGCGCAGCGCGGTGCAGCTGTTGGAAACCGAAAGGACAGCCGGGATCTCGAGGGCGCGCGCGATGATTGCGGAGTGCGACGTACGGCCACCGGTCTCGGTGACGATGCCGGCAACGTGGGCCTTATCGATCGTGGCGGTCATAGACGGCGTAAGGTCGTGCACGACAACGACGGTGTTCTCGGGCAGGACGGAGAGGTCGACGACCTCCTTGCCCAGCAGCTCGGCCAGAATACCGGTGCGGATGTCGGCGATGTCGGCCGCGCGCAGACGGAACATCTCGTCGTCCATGGACAGGAACATGTTCTCGAACATGGTCGAGGTGTCCATGAGCGCCTGCTCGGCACAGGTGCCACCGTCAATGGCGGCGTTGATGGCGTCGGTCATGCCCGGGTCCTGAGCCAGGACAATGTGTCCGCTCATGATCTCGGCCTCGGCCTCGCCCACCGTCTCCTTCATGTGGTCGGCCTGAGCCTGGGTCTTCTCGCAGAAGACCGAAAGAGCGGACTGATAGCGCTCCTTCTCTGCTGCCGAATCAGCAACCTCGTGCGGCTCAAACGTCAAGTCGGGATCGACGGCAACCATGACGGTGCCGATACCGATGCCCTCGGAAGCGTTGACTCCCTGATACATTCCCATTCCTCTCTCCGTGTCATGTGAAAAAGCGTTTTGCCATATCCATGACAAAAGAGCGCAGCTACCTTATAACAGGTCACTGCGCCCCCAAATATGAACTTAGTTGTTCAACATGCGACCCGTTTGAGTTCTACTCGCCAAGACCGCTCTTGATGAGCTCGATGGCAGCAGCCAGAGCCTCGGCCTCGTCAGCGCCGTCGCACTTGACCTCGACCTCGGTGCCGCAAGGGATACCAGCAGCCATGAGGGCCATCGGGGACTTGCCGTTGACCTCCTTCTCGGGGGTGACGACCGTCACGTCGCAGGCGTACTTGCCCATGGTGGAGGCGAAGAGACCAGCCGGACGCATGTGAAGACCCTGAGGATTAACGAGGGTAGCCTTCTCAGAAACCATAATTGACTCCTTTTTTGTGTTTAACCCCTGTCGACCATGCGACAGGAGCCATATTCACGACGTTGTTTATATTAACTCACATCAAACTGTTTTTCATTGTGTTTCGCACGAATTATTGGACGGATGTCGTTGCAGCACGCTCGCCTGCCGGGCGGGGCGGTTAAGTTTGCTGCTCTACAGTCCTGCGCAAGACGGAAAGCACATTAAGTGCTTTCCTTTGCGTGCGGAACTCGCGACAAACTTAACCGCCCCGCCCGACAGGCGAGCTGCGGAAACTTGGTCGGTCCAGAGCAATATCGTGCGAACGGAATTCTGGCTGATGACCTGTTCGTGACAAAGACTCGATAGACAGCCCCCTCTATGCCCTTTTGTAAGTTGCGGTGAAATAGGGGCTGAATTGGGGGTGCGGACGATTTCTTGGACCGCGCCTAGGCGTATCCAAGCTTCCTGC
>CATVYG010000053.1 GCA_958348225.1 uncultured Collinsella sp. | reverse complement strand
CGCAGGAAGCTTGGATACGCCTAGGCGCGGTCCAAGAAATCGTCCGCACCCCCCTTGGCCATCAAATGGCCCATTCTAGGAACTATTCCACCGCAACTTAGATTGGGAAACCGCGAAACCTTAAAGCTCTAATTCATTCAAACGGAGGATCGCAACAATGTAGATCTTGAGCGCCTGCTTGAGCTGTTCCTCGTTGGCGCACTCGTTGGGACCGTGCATCTGGCCGCCCCATGCGGGCAGCTCCAGACCGGTCTCCTCGGGGCCAAACGACACGGCGCGGGCAAAGTTGCGCGCGTACGTACCGCCGCCCATGGCAAAGGGCTCAGCATGCTTGCCCGTAAACTCGTTATAGGTATCAATAAGCGCCTTCACGGCCGGATCGTCGGCAGACACCGAGAACGGCACCTTCGCGCGACCCAGCTGGCACGTCACGCCAAAACGGCCCACGAGCGGGTCGAGCTGCTCGCGGATAGTATCGGCACTCGTGCTGTCGGGGAAGCGCACGTCGATGACCTGCTCAATATGGCCATCCGCCACGCGGATGACGCCAGCGTTGCAGGTAAGCGGGCCAAACGCCGGGCTCGTCGCGTCGATACCCAGGCCGCGGCCATAGGCGTCCGCATGCACAAAGGCCAGGAACTTGACGAACTCATGCTCGGCAGGCGTCAGCAGGCGCTCGTCGCGTGCACCAAACGCGTCCTCGGCCTCGCGCAGATACGACACGATCAGGCCGACGGCATTGATCGTTCCCTCGGGCATCGAAGCATGGCCACCGATACCGTGGGCGAAAATCTGCGCATGGCCATTATCAAGCGCCGTGATCTCCAGACGATCGGCGTTCTCGACCGGCGCCGGCAGCTCATCGGCGGCAATCGCGAGCTCGCAGATGGACTGCGACGGAATGGCATTGCTCGCCTCGGAGCCGCTCCACGACACGATGCGCCCGCCGTCGATCTTGGGGCTCACGAACGTCGCCCCAAACTGGCCCTTCTCGGCATTGCAGACCGGGAACTCGGCATCGGGCGTAAACAAAAAGTCGGGGTCTGCGTGATTCTCCAGATAATGGTGAACGTCGGACATGCCCACTTCCTCATCGCAGCCCAGCAGCGCGCGGAAGGTATAGCGCGGCACAATGCCGTGCTTGAGCAGGTAGGCACCGGCGTAGAGCGACAACACCGCCGGACCCTTGTCATCAATCACGCCACGGCCGAGCAGCCAGCCCTCGCGACGCTCCATCGCAAACGGGTCGGTGTTCCAGCCGGGGCCGGCGGGCACCACGTCCACGTGGCAGATGGTCGCGAGCTGCTTGTCGCCGCGACCCGGGATATCGGCAATGCCCACATAGCCCTCGTCGTCGCTCGTCTGGTAGCCGAGCTTTTGCGCAATGCCGAGTGCGCAATCGAGCGCATCACGAACCGGGCGGCCAAACGGCGCGCTAGGCTCCGCATCGGCAGCAACGGCTACGGACGGATAACTCACCAGCTGCTCGATATCGGCGACGACGTCCTCCCAGACCTCGTCGACATACTCGGTAACGCTCTGCTCCACCTGATTCATGGACGACCTCCTTACCAATGAGCGACGGGTACGCCCGCCCCTCACATTACGTCTATTAGATAGCGAAAAGTTTAGCAAGCTCGGCCACCGAGTGCACCACTGCATCGGCACCCGCCGCCTCGTGCTCGCCCGGCGCCGCCGCGCCCGAATAGATACCAATGCACGGTACGCCCATTGCGTGCGCGCCCTCCACATCGTTAAAGCGATCGCCGATCATCACGGCATCGTCCGCGGCCGCACCCAAGGCCGCCAACGCGTCGCGAACCGAATCGGCCTTGGTCTCGCGCCCCTGCGGTGGATTCATGCCAACCACCGCCTCAAACTGCAAAAGCCCCAGCTCGCCCACCATGTCAATGCACTTTGCCTCCATGCGTGACGTCGCCACGGCCAAGCGATGCCCCTGCGCGACAAGGCCATCGAGCAGCTCGGGCATTCCATCGAACACGGGATACTCTTCCGGTCCCAGCTCATCAAAAAAGGCACGGTACTCGTCGGCCACCACGAGCGACTCCTCGCGGGAAAAGCCATAAAAGTCATGGAAGCTCTTCCACAGCGGAGGCCCGATCATGCGACGCAGGTCACCCATCTGCGCCTCCGAAAACCCGCGCGCGGCAAGCGTCTTGCGCGTCGAGGTCATCACCGCCCGACCCGTATCTGCCACCGTGCCGTCAAAATCGAACAACACAATCGGCCGCTCGCATAGCTGTAATGCCGCCATCGGCATCCCTCTTCCCCAGTTGATGATTTCCACACCGACACTTCAAACTGTTGACTATTCAACAATTGAACCTAGCAATATAGAGCAACTCCACTATACTTGTCGCACTTTGCTCTCAGAAGGCGGCGCGAAAGCGCCCCAACGAAAGGTGCAATTATGTCTTTTGCCATCATAACCGACTCCACGTCGGACATCTCCCCCGCCCGTGCCCAAGAGCTCGGCATTTACGTGATTCCACTGCATGTGATTATCGAGGGCGAGGACCTGCTCGACTAGGTGCAGATTACCGCCCAAGAGTACGTCGCCCGCATGGCCGGCTCCGAGCAGCTGCCGCACACCTCGCAGCCGAGTGCCGGCGAGTTCAAGGCACTCTTTGACCGCGTGCGTGCTGACGGCCACGACAGCGCGATCTTTATCTCGCTGTGCAGCGAATGGTCCGCCTGCTATTCCAACGCATGCCTGGTCGCCGAGACCCACGAGCTCGACGTTCGCTGCATCGATTCGCGCACTGGCTCGGGCGCCGAGGGCCTGCTGGTGGAGTATGCGCGGGCCATGCGCGAAGATGGCCGCAGCCTGGACGAAACCGAGGCGCAGATCCGCGCGACGCTGCCCGACGCCCACCTGCTGCTGATTCCCCGCACGCTCGAGAACCTCGTTAAGAACGGCCGCGCGCCCAAGCTCGCCGGCCAGCTCACGCATATGCTCAACATTCGCCTGGCCGTTTCGCCGGAGTGGCAGTCGGGCGAGATCAAGGCGATCAAAAAGGGCCGCGGCGCCAAGCGCATCGTCGCCAACGCCATGGCAGATTGCCTCGCGTTTTTGGACGAGCACCCGGGCTCAAGCGTGCGCGTGCTCACGACCGGCGCCGCCGAGGAGCAGGAACTTGTCAACGAGGCGCTCGCGGGCCAGGACTACGTAGACGCCGGCACCGGCCCCATCGGCTGCACCATCGCCACCCACGTAGGCGTCGATGCCATCGCCATCAGCTACTGCCCCCGCTACCAGCCAACTCACTAGGGACGCCCACATCAGTTGCGGTGGAATAGGGACTGTTTTTGGCTTATCAGCCGCAAATCAATCCCTATTCCACCGCAACTTGGAAATCGGCGATCAGCCCAGCGGACCCTGAAACAGCTCCTGATGAGTGCCCATTCTCACCAGCCTAATCACTGGGTTAGTCTTATGGGGAAGATAAAGAACGACCACATCGACCAAGCCATCGGATAGGTGGAAATCGATGTGGCCGTTGTAGTTTCCGCCCGGGTTTGAGAGCTCGTGGGCGCCATACTCCGCCGGAAGTGACCCATGAGCCACAAGCTCTGCAACCGCCGCTTTAAACTCACTTTTTAGCTGCGGATGCATGCGCATCGTTCGTTTGTAGTCCACCTTAAATTGAGCCTCGACTTTAATCTCAAACATCGCTAGCCCTCATCGAGGAACGATATAAGCTCATCAGCGTTATTGAATGACGGGCTGTCGTCTGGCAGAATCCCCAACTCATGAGCCTCGGCAATCACCATGGCGCGCCTCGTCGCCTCGTTGGGCACCTCCGCCCTTCCTACAATCTCAAAAGGAATCTTTCGCTGATTTACAAGCTGCCGAACGGCAAGATTGAGATAGGAATTGAGGCTGAGGCCGACCGAATCCAAGAACTCAGTCGCCTGCTCCTTGAGCCCCTCTTCGATGCGAACCGTCGTAGGCTTAACCGTTGCAGTAGACATACGCGACCTCCTAGCCCTCGTCTTTTGCATCAGTATACCCAGTTTAGATGGCAGACTGATGTTAAATAGCATCAATCTGCCGTTCTCATTACTACAACGACAGGCACCTCGCCCTACATCAGCCCGCTGAGCGCAATGTCGACGGCTTCGTTGAGGTTATCGGTAATGTGTACCAGATCCGGATCAAGCGGACTGATCATACCGGCGTCCATCACCGGACCGTTAAGCCAGTCGAATAGGCCCTGCCAGTACTCGCTGCCTACCAGCACAAGCGGCATACGCTTGACCTTGTGCGTTTGCACCAGCGTGAGCACCTCGAACATCTCGTCGAGCGTGCCAAACCCGCCGGGAAACACAATAGCGCCCGAGCTGTATTTGACGAACATGGTCTTGCGCACAAAGAAGTAGCGGAAGTCCATACCGAGGTTCACGTATTTGTTGAGCCCCTGCTCGTGCGGCAGCTCAATGCCCAAACCAACTGACTTGCCGTTGACGCTCGCCGCTCCCCTGTTGGCCGCCTCCATGATGCCGGGGCCGCCACCGGTGATAACCGCCACGCCGCGCTGGGCAATCTTACGGCCGACCGTGCGCGCCGCTTTGTAGAGCGGATCGGTCTTGGGCGTACGGGCACTACCGAAGATGGTCACCGCAGGCCCTAACTCGGCAAGTGCACCAAAGCCATCGACAAACTCGGCCTGGATGCGCAGTACGCGCCACGGATCGGCATGCAACCAGTCGGTCGACTCCTCGGGCGCCAGCAGGTTGGCGTAGGTGTTGTCCTTAGGAATCATGGGGCCGCGCATGACCACGGGACCACGGCGGTACGTCTCGTCGTAGGCAGGCTCGCCCTCGACGTTCTCATTCTTAATCATGGGGCACTCCTATCGAAAATAGAAGCGGGCGGGGTCGACGCCATGCGTCAAACACCCGCCCGAACATCAATTATTCGGTATGGTACCCACGATGCATCATGCGCTTGCAAGGCATCGGTCAGCGGTCGCGCAGCCGGCGTCCGCGAATGCGACGAGCGGCTGCCGCTCAGCCTTTGCCGTTGCCCACGCTCTGCAAGCGTGTCTGTCGCCCTTAGTAGTCCACCGCCGCAGGGCTGTTCATCCAGTCGCTCACAAACGCGCCGTAGCGGCCCTCGATAATGGCCTGGCGGGCACGCTGCATAAGGTTGAGCAGGTAGTAGATGTTGTGCATCGAAAGCAGGATGCCGCCGAGCATCTCCTTCTGCGTGACCATGTGGCGAATGAGTGCGCGGCTGTAGCCGCCCGTGCACACCGGGCAGGTGCAGGTGGGATCGATGGGGCCGTCGTCGTGCGCAAAGCGCGCGTTGCGGAAGTTGAGGCGACCCTCGCTGGAGAACGCCGTACCCATGCGGCCCGTGCGCGTCGGCAGCACGCAGTCGAACATGTCGATGCCCACGCCCACACCGCGCACGAGGGTGGTGGGGTTGCCGACGCCCATCAGGTAGCGCGGCTTGTGCTTGGGCATGTACTCGCTTACGAGTGGTGCCAGGGTCTCGAACATGGTCTCGTGGTCCTCGCCCACCGAGTAGCCGCCAATGCCGTAACCGGGGAAGTCGCCGCACTCCTCCAGATGGCGCAGCGAGCGCAGGCGCAGATCTAGGTGCATGCCGCCCTGAACAATGCCAAAGAGCGCCTGGTCGTCGCGGGTATGCGCCTTATAGCAGCGCTCAGCCCACATGCTCGACAGCTCAACGGCGCGCTCAACGTAGGCGCGCGTGGCGGGATAGCCCGGGCACTGGTCGAGCTGCATGCAGATGTCGGAACCGAGCTTCATGGCGATTTCCATGTTGTCCTCAGGCGTCCAGAACACGTGGCGACCGTCGTAATCGTTGACGATAAAGCGCACGCCCTCGTCAGTGAGCTTGACCGCGTCGTTGTGGCTGAACACCTGGAAGCCGCCCGAATCGGTGAGGATAGGGCCGTGCCAGTTCATAAACTTGTGCAGGCCACCCAGCTCGGCGATGGTGTCCTCGCCGGGACGCATGGACAGGTGATAGGTATTGGCAAGCACGATCTGGGCGCCGAGCTGTTTGACGGTCTCGGTAGGAATGCCCTTGACGTTTGCCTTTGTGCCCACGGGCATGAAGATCGGCGTCTCGATGTCGCCGTGCGGGGTGTGCAGCACGCCGGCACGCGCATGCGTGGTCGGGTCCTCGGCGATCAGATCGAATTTAAAAAGGCTCTGGTCCATAAACTGGAACTCCTTGGTTGCGGTTCATACGCAAACCATTATACGGGCAACCCGCAAGAAGCACCGACTCGACAGAAACTGGCGCAAAGGAAACCTGCCCCCTGCACCAATGCACCAGGATAAAAATGATCCGTTTTCCTCCGTCCCCAACGGATCATTTCCGACAGCGAAAACCCGCCAGAGCGAGCAAGATGCCTTCAGGCAAAATGGCGCCACAGGTTGAGCATAAGTCAGACACTATGACCCAATCCGAAGGCACGGAAACGACAGGA
>CATVYG010000052.1 GCA_958348225.1 uncultured Collinsella sp. | reverse complement strand
CCGTGGGTTATACCCTAAGAGCAAACCACCCTTTTTAAGGGTGGTTCTGATTTTGCTCCGGTGGATGGCAATGCGCGGTAATCATGAGGAGTGAGGACGTCTACTGCCTTGCAGATCACTCAAAATTATTGGGGGAGGGGTTAATAACTATATCCTCTATACCAAAGGACATAAAGAGATGCCAATTTTGTTGACAAGCGAATGACGATTAGCTGCGAGTCAGCTACCAGCGTAAATAATCGATAAAGAAATGTCGTAATTTTGTGCCAAATGCCCAGATAACGCCGCGTCTATTTTAATTAACTGCTTTGAGCAAACAGTAAAATGCTACTATCTAACTTGCACGTAAGAAAGCAGATTAACGGTTAAGGCTAAGAAGTGGCAGGTATGTCGGAAGCAACTAGGACTCGCACGCATGCGCCTGAGGTTAGGCAGCGCGCCGTCGAGATCCTCCAAGAGGGGGTCGGTCATCGCGCCCTCGCTGCGGAGCTTGGCATTCCCCAGGCCACGGCTCGTCAGTGGGCCCGCGCGTATGCCGTGGGCGGTGCCGACGCCGTTCTCAACGCCGGTTCGCATCATCACACCTATTCGTACGACGTAAAGCTCGCTGTGGTTAAGGACCGTCTGGAAAACGGCTTGACGGTTCGCGAGGCCATGATCAAGCACAAGATTCCCAGCGAGTCTTCGGTCAAGGCTTGGTGCCGTCAGTACCGCGAGAGCGGTGAGGCCGCACTGGTCGATAAGCCGCGCGGTCGCAAGCCGCGCGTTAAAAAGGCGGAATAGCAAACGGGATGGTGCGCCCACAGGGGCGCATTTTTTCTTGCCGCGCCTCTACTCCAATGCGGACGCGCCCTTGCCCCGTACGCCTAAAACTCCCCAGTTGACCGAAAACCTGCCACCGCAACCCCGTAATTGAGCTATAACGTTAAACAATTGCAGCGTTTTTGCATGGGGGAGTGATGGTATGACGCTACTGTATTTCCTTACCCTGTTTCCGCTGGTACCGGCGCTGGGCATGCTGCTCGCGCGCGGTGACCGCACCCGCGATGCGGTGGGGCTCATAGGCTCCGGCATTATTATGGCGGTGACAGTTGTAGTCGCCGTCATGTTTTTTGGCACGGGTCCGCAGAGCTTTGAGGTTGCCCCCGGCACCTCGCATGTGCTCTCGATCATCAGTTCCGTTATCGACGTCATCCTGTGCGCCGTCATCCTGTACAACGCGTACAAATATAGGAACGCGCTCACCACGGTGCTCAGCGTAGTCCAGTTGGTGGGCTCGCTCGCCTTTGCAGCCATGACGCTGCCCGCGACCGAAGCCGTCACCGCAACCCCGCTCTACCTGGACTACATGAGCGTGATCATGGTCCTCGCCGTCGGCATCGTCGGCAGCCTTATCTGCGTGTATGCCCTGGGCTACATGAAGGACTTCCAGGCCCACGACGAGCACGAGGCTGCGCTGCGCGGGCAGACCGCGCCCGACCGTCGCCCGCAGTTCCTGGCGCTTATGTTCCTGTTCCTCTCAGCCATGTTCGTCATCGTGACGAGCGACAACCTTGAGTGGCTGTTCTGCGGCTGGGAAATCACCACCGTGTGCTCGTTCCTTATGATTGGCTACACGCGCACGCCCGAGGCCATCAAGAACGCCTTCACCCAGATCATCCTCAACATGCTGGGCGGTATCGCGTTTTTGGCGGGCCTTATGTTCTTGCACGTTAACGGCATGCCGCTGACCATCTCGGGAATGATCGAGCTTTCCGGTGCCGGAACCGCGCAATCCGCGCTGCTGGTGATGCCGGTCGTTCTGCTGTCGCTCGCCGCGCTCACCAAGGCCGCACAGATGCCGTTCCACACTTGGCTGCTCGGTGCTATGGTTGCCCCCACGCCCACGAGCGCCCTGCTGCACTCGTCAACCATGGTCAAAGCCGGCGTGTTCCTGATGGTCAAGCTGAGCCCGCTCTATGCTATCTATCCTGTGACCGGTTTTATGGTCACGAGTGTGGGTGCCATCACGTTTTTGCTCGCTGCCCTCATGGCCATCTCGCAGAGCAACGCCAAACGCGTGCTCGCGTACTCCACCATTTCCAACTTAGGCCTCATTAGTGCCTGCCTGGGTGTCGGCGCGCCCGAGGCCGTATGGGCGGCCATCTTCCTGATCCTGTTCCACACGGTGGCCAAGTCGCTGCTGTTCCTGTGCGTGGGCACGGCCGAGCATCATATCGGCAGCCGCGATATCGAGGACATGGACGGTATGTTCAGCCGCATGCCGCACCTGACGCGCCTGATGATGCTGGGCATCATGGGCATGTTTGTGGCGCCGTTTGGCATGCTCGTGTCCAAGTGGGGCGCCCTGGTGGCGTTTGCACAGACCGGCAACGTGCTCATGATTATGGTGCTGGCCTTTGGCTCGGCAGCGACGTTCTTCTTCTGGGGCAAGTGGCTTGCCAAGCTTTCGGGCGTCGACCCCACGGCTCAAAACGTTGAGGTCAATGTCCATAAGACCGAATGGATGGCCCTCAACACCATCGCCGCGCTGCTGATTCTGTGCTGCGTGGCGTTTCCGGTTATCTCGAGCGGTCTGGTGTCGCCTTACTTGGCCATGGTGTTTGGCCGCGTGCCGTACGTTATCGGCAAGGACGCCATGTATCTGATGGTGGTTATCGTGGCGTTTATCGCCGTGGTGCTGCTGACTTCATTCCGCGTGAGCAACAAGCCGCACGTAAACGTATATCTTTCGGGTGTGGGAACCGACAATTACCGCCATTTCCGCGGCTCGATGGGACACGAGGTGAAGGCCGAAAAGCGCAATTGGTATTCGGAGGACGCCCTTGGCGAGAAGCGCATTGGCCCCGCAGGTAGCGTCGTGTGCTGCAGCATTATCTTGTTTGCGCTTCTGTGTTGCGCGTGGATTGGGCCCGAGCGGCTTGCCATGAGCGCGCCCTCGGTGCTGCGCGGCAAGTATTTTGAAGGTTCGGGCGTCGTGGGCATTTTTATTGGCACCGTGGCGTTTGCCTTGCTGGCGCCGCTTGTGGGCGGTCTGATCGACGGTCTTGACCGTAAGCTTTCGGCCCGCATGCAGGGCCGTGTGGGTCCGCGCCTGCTGCAACCGTTCTACGACGTTGCCAAGCTGCTGCGCAAGGCCCCCGCCAGCGTAAACACCATGGACGATACCTACATGGCGTGCGCGCTCATCTTTACCGTGGTGGGCGGCGGCATCTTTGTGTCGGGTTCCAACACGATGTTGTGCTCCTTTATGGTGACGCTCGCCGCAATCTTTGTGGTGCTGGCGTCCGCCTCGACGCAAAGTCCGTTTGCCCAGGTCGGCGCCGACCGCGAGCTGCTGCAGGTTATGAGCTACGAGCCCGCCGTTCTGCTGATGAGCGTGGGCCTGTACCTTGCCACCGATAGCTTCGATTCCATCGCCGTGACGGGGCAGTCGGCCCCCATCATCGTGTACAGCGCGCCAATTTTTCTCGCGCTGCTCGCGGTACTTACCATCAAGCTGCGCAAGTCGCCGTTTGACCTTTCGTACTCGCATCATGCGCATCAGGAGATTGTCCAGGGCGTCGCCACCGAGATGAGCGGCGGCACGCTGGCCAAGATGACCCTTATGCACTGGTGCGAGAGCGTGCTGTTTTTGATGTGGGTGGGCATGTTCTTTGTCTGGGACAACCCCGTGAGCTGGGTCGTAGCCCTGGCCGTGATGGCCGCGACGTATTTTGTCGAGGTCCTGATCGACAACACCTTCGCACGCAGCACCTGGCGCAGCTGCTTTAAACTCGGCTGGGGCGTGGCGCTGGTGTTTGGCCTGCTCAACCTTATGCCCATCCTCGTCGACGTATTTATTTAGGAGGCGGCATCCATGGATCATAAAATGTCGCGCTCGCCGTGGGTTATTCATTACGACGGCTCGAGCTGCAACGGATGCGATATCGAGGTGTTGGCCTCGCTCACGCCGCTGTTCGATGCGGAACGCTTTGGCGTGGTCAACACCGGCAACCCCAAGCATGCGGACATCTTTTTGGTGACGGGGTCGGTCAATGTCCAGAACCTGCCTGTCGTGCGCCAGATTTACAACCAGATGCTCGAGCCCAAGTGCGTGGTGGCCTGCGGCATCTGCGCGTGTTCGGGCGGCGTGTTCCGCGATGCCTATAACGTGACCGGCGGCGTGGACCGCGCAATTCCCGTGGATGTGTACGCGCCTGGGTGCGCCATTCGCCCCGAGACCGTGATCGATGCCATCGTGGAGGCGTGCGGCATCCTGGACCAGAAAGAGGCCGTGATGCGCGCCGGCGGCGATCCGCTTACCGTGGGCGGCGCCGCTACTTGGGACGGTGGCGTTGAGCTGGGCGAGGACGGGTTTGTGGCTGCGGGGGCCGGGGCCGGGGCCGTCGCCGGTGACGGCGTCGAGGTCAACGTGTCCACCAGGTCCGCCGCGCCCGCCGCTGCAAAGGAGGCCGAGTAATGCAAAAGGCTATCTATACCATCGTCGGGATCGACGAGCTCCTGTCGCATGTCCAGGCGCTCAAGGGCGTTGGCGCGCGCTTTGTGCAGATGCACGCCGAACGCAACGTCGACGACGGCACGTATCGCCTGGTCTATACATTTATCAACGTTCGTGCTGCTCAGGAGCATATTGTGCAGGACGGCAACTATGCGATCGAAAACCTGGTGGTTGAGGGAATTGATCAGTACCAGGAGATTCCGTCTATCAGTTCGTACTATCCGGCGGTATTCCCGTTTGAAAACGAGGCCCACGACCTGTTTGGTCTTGCCATTACCGACATGCAGCTCGACTTTAAGGGCTTTTTCTACCAGGTCTCGACTGCCGAGCCCATGAGCGTTATCACGCCCGAGGTGAAGGCCGCGCGCGAGAAGGCCATGAAGGTCCGCGCGGCCGCAGAGGCCAAAGCGCGCAAGGCCGCGGCCGAAAAGGCCGCCGCTGCCACGGCCGCTGCGGGGGAGGGCGTTGCGGGCGCTGGCGATGCTGCGAGCGCTGCCGTCGCTCAGCCCGCTGCGGCTGCCGGCTCCGATGCTCAGCACGATGAAACTGCTGCGAAGGCCGCGCTCAAGGCTGCCGAGATGGAGGCAAAGCTCGCCGCCATGGATCCCGAGAAAGCGGCCAAGGTCCGCGCGGCGCTTGCCGCCAAGGCCGCCCGCGACAAGCAGAAAAAGGAGGCGTAAGGTCCATGGCACATCGCTCCGTTATTCCGTTTGGCCCGCAACACCCGGTGCTGCCCGAGCCGCTTCATCTGGACCTGGTGATCGAGGACGACCGCGTTCTCGAGGCAATTCCGCAGATCGGTTTTGTGCACCGCGGACTCGAGAAGCTCACCGAAAAGCGCGATATGCACCAGTTTGGCTACATCGCCGAGCGCATCTGCGGCATCTGCGCCGTGGGCCACAGCTGCGGCTATGCCAGCGCCTGCGAGCGTATGCTCGACATCGAGGTGCCCAGCCGCGTGCAGTATATCCGCACCATTTTGCACGAGCTTTCGCGCATCCACTCGCATCTGCTGTGGCTGGGCCTGCTCGCCGATGCCTTTGGCTTCGAGGCGCTGTTCTATCGTTCGTGGACCCTGCGCGAGCAGATTCTCAAGATCTTCGAGAGCACCTGCGGCGGCCGCGTGATCCTTTCGATTAACGAGATCGGCGGCCTTAAGCACGACATTGAGGATTCCGAGCTGGCGGGCATTGTCCAGACGCTTGACGCCATGCGCCCCGACTACGAGGCCCTGGTGCATACGTTTTTGGACGACGACAGCTGCGGCGAGCGCTTGCATAGCGTGGGCGTGATCAGCAAGAAGGATGCGCTGGAGCTTTCGATGGTCGGCCCGTTCGGTCGCGCCTCGGGCGTGGACTACGACGTGCGCATGTTTGGCGACGGTGCCTATGCGGACCTGGCTGCGTTTGAGCCCATCGTTGCCACCGATGGAGACTGCTATGCTCGCTGCCAGGTGCGTTGTGCCGAGGTCACGCAGGCCATGGACATCATCAAGGAGCTTGTGGGCAAGATTCCGCACGACGGTATCGGCGGGCGCACCAAGCTTACGCCGGCCGACGGCGCGCGCGGCGAGGTTGTGATTGAGCAGCCGCGCGGCGAGGCGTACTACTATGTGCGCGGCAACTGCACCAAGAATCTGGACCGTTTCCGTGTGCGTACGCCGACGTCGCAGAACCTGGCGGGTCTGACACATGCGCTGCAGGGCGTGCTCCTTGCCAACGTGCCCATGATTATCCTGACCATCGACCCCTGCATTAGCTGCACGGAAAGGTAGGCGCGGCATGAGTTTGCTGACATTTGCCAAGACGGCCTTGGGCTCTATGGTCAAGCAGCCGGTCACGGTGTGCTATCCGCAGGAGAAGCTCGTGGCGCCCGAGCGCCTGCGCGGGCACATCGTTAACGACATGGACGTGTGCATTTGCTGCGGCATGTGCGCGCGTCGCTGCCCGGCGGGCGCGCTCGCGGTCGATCGCAAAGGCGGTACCTGGTCGATTGACCCGTACGCCTGCGTGGTGTGCGGCGAGTGCATCGAGAGCTGCCCCAAGCACTGCCTGACTATGGACACCGCCCGTACTCCAGTTGCGGCGGATAAGACTCCCACGGTAGAAACCAAGCCGGAGTAACGCGAAGACGGGGCCGGTGGGGCAAAAATGCCCCACCGGCCCCGCGCTTAACGCGCGGTGGAGCCGCCGCGAACAAAACTATGCCGGATTACGGGGCTGGATAGCGAACCTCCGACCATACGGAAAATCCCAAAAACAAAACCGACGCTCCTATAAGTTGTCAAGAGGCAGTTTGCGGGAGCGCTC
>CATVYG010000051.1 GCA_958348225.1 uncultured Collinsella sp. | reverse complement strand
GGCACCGAGCCGTACGCTTGAACTGAGAAGGGGGAGGCCACGCGGCCTCCCCCTTCTTGCGTTTGCGGGCTTTTGTCTCACATAGTAGCTGTGTTTTATAACCCTCGTTTGTCGCATCTTCTGTGAACGGGCTACAATAACTTAGTCTGTGCGATATGGAGGTGAACATGGCTGAAGCTGGTATCGGCGTTGATATCGTCGAGATTTCCCGTATGAAATCAATTCTTGAAAAGACGCCGTCGTTTGCTAGGCGTGTGTTTACCGAAGAAGAGCGTGCGTATTGCGATGCATCATCGCGCCCCGCTGCTCACTATGCCAGCCGCTTTGCTTCGCGCGAGGCGGTACTTAAAGCTCTCGGCACGGGTTTTAGTCAAGGCGTTGGTCGCAAGGATGTTTCGGTTACGCGTGATAAACTCGGCAAACCGAAGGCGCTGCTTTCGGGCCGTGCTCTCGAGATCGCTCAAGAGCTGGGTGTTGTTGAGGTCGCTCTTTCCATTACGCTTACAGGAGACTTAGCCGTTGCGAATGCCATCGCGATTACCGAAGATGCTCGGCCTAAGCCAAAAGAGGAAAAGGTGAGTACCAAGAAACGCGTAGCGCAGACATTTAAAGAGGCTCGCTCTGTTTTAGATGAGCTTGAGCAGCTGCAGAATTCAGCATTGACGGAGCACCTGGGCGATGCTTCGCAAGATACGCTAGGAGCATAGATGAAACCGGTTTTGAGTACCGAAGAAGTCGTTCGTCTCGAGGACATCATCGAACGCGAAGGGACTTCGAAGGCCGAGCTTATGGAGCTAGCGGGTGAGTTTGCCGCCAACGAGGTCTTGAAGCTCAATCCCGATCGGGTTCTCGTTCTGGTCGGTTTTGGTAATAATGGCGGCGACGGTTGGGTTGCCGCCGATATTCTGAGCCATAAGGGTGTGGACGTCGATATCGTTTCTCCGGTTGAGCCGGATGAGATTCCTGCTGCTCTGGCACGTCATGTTGCTCGTCGTACTGCCGGCCGCGATGTGCACGTTTGTGTCGGCCCCTCGCGTGACGAACTCGAGGTTTTGATCGATAAGGCCGATGTTGTTGCTGATGCCATTTTTGGTACCGGTTTCCACGGGAATCTGCGTGCGCCGTTCTCCATCTGGATTCCTACGGTCAATGAATGCGCCGATTGTGTCGTATCCATTGATGTCCCCTCGGGCCTGAATGCCGAGACGGGCGTTGTTGATGACGACTGCATTCGTGCCGAGCATACGGTGACGATGATTGCGCCCAAGATTGGTCTGTATAGCGCTGATGGCCCTGAGTATGCTGGCGATTTGATCTGCGGCAATCTTTACGACCGTCTTGACGAGGTCATCGATGATGTCGACCACGCCGCCGAGATTGTCGAGCCCGGTGACTTAGTTGATTACTTTGCTCCACTACCTACGAATATCGATAAGTATTCCCGTGGCTCTGTGCTTATTGTCGCCGGATCTGCGCAATATCCTGGTGCTGCCATTATGGCGGCCAAGTCTGCAGCTCGCGCGGGTGCTGGTTACGTGGCAGTCGCGGCTCCTGACGCCTGCGCCAATCTTATTCGCATGGCACTTCCTTCGATTCCCGTCTTTGCTATTCCGTCTGATTCCCGCGGCTCCTTTGGCGCCGCTGCGCGCATGACTGTGTGCGAGATTGCAAAGAAGTACAGCTGTGTACTGTGCGGTCCCGGTATGACGACATCTGCCGGCGCTATGCAGGTGGTTTCGGGCTTGCTCGAGCTTGATGTGCCGCTTATTTTGGACGCCGATGCACTCAACTGCCTTGCTAAGATTGCCATTGACGGTATTGATAGTAATCCCGAGATGTATCGTCGCGAGCAGCCGTTGGTTATGACGCCGCACTATCGTGAGCTTTCGCGTCTGGTTGCCGGTGACGAGGTGAACGACCTTGGTACCGCGATTGCGGCCGCGCAGAAGGTTGTCTGGGCTGCAGGCTCCGACAATCTGGTGGTCATTGCCAAGGGGCCGACGACGGCTATCTGTGGCGTTGAGCGTGTGCTGCTGCCGCTCTCGGGTCCGGCTTCTCTGGCAACTGCCGGTTCGGGTGATGTTCTCGCGGGTATTTTGGCCGGCACGCTTGCCACCATGCGCGACGAGATGGATCGTTGGGAGTTGCTGTATTCGTACGCCGTCGCACTTCACAGCTACGCCGGTTTTGCCGCGGCGACGGAGTATGGTGAGAAGAGCGTCATCGCGACCGATCTTATCGACTTGATCGGTCCTGCCATGGAACTGGCGGCAAAGGATGCGCTCGAAGATCTGGGAATCATGGACGAAGGGTCGGATGATTAATCATGAATAAAGCCGATTTGACGCGCTGGTCCTGGGTCGAGATCGACCGCGGGGCGCTCCGTCGCAACACGAGGGCCTATAAGAACTTGCTGAATCCACGTCAGCGCCTGTGCTGCGTGGTCAAGGCCGATGCTTATGGTCATGGAGCTGTTGAGTGCGCCAAGATCATGTATTCGGTCGGTGCCGACATGTTTGCCGTGGCGACGGTTAACGAGGGCGTTGAGCTCCGACAGGGCGGGATTACGAAACCCATCCTCATCCTAAGCGAGCCGCCTATCGAGGCCATTCCGACGTTGCTCGAGTTTGATATCATGCCCTCGGTCTATACGTCTGACTTTGCTCTTGCGTATGGCGAATGTGCCGTCGCGGCGGGCAAAGTGGGCAAGTATCATCTCGCCATCGAGACGGGCATGAATCGTATCGGCGTTCACTACACGCAGGTGCTCGACTTTGTCCGCGGTATAAATTTCCATCGCGGTATTCAGTGCGACGGCGTATTTACGCACTTCGCCACGGCCGATGAACCTTCGGGCTGGGACTACAAGCTGCAGTGTCAGCGCTTTACCGAGGCCGTTCAGGCCATTAAGGATGCGGGTTTTGAGTGCGGTATCGTGCACTGCGCCAACACGCCGTCCTCGATGCTCGACCCCTCGATGCATTTTGATATGATCCGCGCCGGCGTTGGCTTGTATGGCATGCAGCCGTGCGAGCTGAGTGGCCGCGTGATGCAGCTTGATCCCGTTATGAGCGTCCATGCGCGTGTGACGCGCGTGGCACACCCTGCGATGGGTGAGGGCGTGGGCTACGGTTTTACCTACCGCGTACCGCGTACGCGCGTTCAGATCTGCACGCTGCCGATCGGTTATGCCGATGGCCTATCGCGTACGCTTTCCAATCGTATGGATGTGCTGTATCGCGGCGAGCGCGTGCATCAGGTTGGCAATATCTGCATGGACCAGTTTATGGTCGCCATTCAGTCCAACCCGGCACACGAGATTCCCGAGGCCGAGTATGGTGACGAGATGATCATTGTCGGCCGCGATGGCGATGCCGAGATCACTATGGACGAGATGGCCCGACTGCGCGGAACGATTAACTACGAGGTCGCCTGCGGCTTTGGCATGCGTCTCGACAAGGTCTACGTGTAGGAGCCGCTATGGGCGTCATGCACATCCCCGGCCATACCCATCAGGCACCACGTGAGGTCGCACTCGAGGAAATTGAGGCCGTTCTGGGCGATTGTCACCTCTGCCAGCTCTACCAGTCGCGTCACAATATCGTGTTTGGCGTGGGAAACCCCCGCGCTCGCGTGATGTTTATTGGTGAGGCGCCGGGCCGCAATGAGGATTTGCAGGGCGAGCCTTTTGTGGGGGCGGCAGGCGAGGACCTCAACGGCATTTTGTCGCTGGCGGGGCTCAAACGCGAAGACGTCTACATTGCCAACGTGCTTAAGTGCCGCCCGCCGGGAAACCGCAATCCGCGTCCCGAGGAAGTGCTGGCTTGCTCGCCGTTTTTGCGTGAGCAGATTCGAAGCATCTGGCCTGATATTATCGTGACGCTCGGCAACCCCGCGACGCACTTTGTGCTTAAGACCGAGATTGGCATTACTAAGCTGCGCGGCAGGTTCCACCAGATGGGGCATTTTGTAGTAATGCCCACTTTTCATCCGGCAGCAGCGCTGCGCAATCCGGCGTGGCAGGAGCTGCTGGAGGAAGACTTTAAGATGCTGGGCGATTATCTGGAGCGACATCCCGCACCAGAGGACGCCTCGGAATAATAAGGAGCATATATGTCCCTGGAGCGCCTGGGGGTAGGTACTTACAAAACGACTTGCGCTGCCGATACGGAGTACTTTGGCGAGCTAATTGCACCGTGCCTTGAGGACGGCGATGTGCTTATCCTGACCGGTGGCCTGGGAGTGGGCAAAACTCACTTTACCAAGGGCGTCTCGCGCGGGCTGGGCGATGGACATATGGTTACGAGTCCTACGTTTGCGCTCATGGCCGTTCACGATCAAGGTCGTATTCCGCTGTTTCACTTTGATCTATACCGCCTGGAGCATGCCTACGAGCTCGAGGATACGGGCATTTTCGATGTGCTGGGCTATGAGGGTGCTTGCCTGCTGGAATGGGGCGAACAATTCCAGGACGAGCTGACGGATGAGTATCTTTCGGTGACGCTCAAGCGTGATGAGGGCGACAGCGATGTGCGAACGATAACGCTTGAGGCGCACGGTGACCGCGCAATGGAGCTTTCCCATTTGATTGATAAGGCTGTACAAGATGAGCTTGCATAACGACAACGCGCTGGTGGTGGCGCTCGATACCTCGACCGACATGCTTGCCTGCGCGGCAAGCTGGATTGATGGGCAGACGGGCGAGACGAAGCTCGTGAGTGGCGACCACATGTGTCGCCGTCACGCCAACGTTGAGCTCGTGAATACCGTTGATGGCGTGCTGGCTCAAGCCGGTCTGGATCGCAGCGATGTTGGTTGCTATGTGGTCGGTCGCGGCCCGGGGTCCTTTACGGGTGTGCGCATCGGCATCTCCACTGCCAAGGGCCTCGCGCGTGGTGCCAATGTTCCGCTGCTGGGCGTGTCGACGCTCGACGCTTGCGCTTGGACGGCGTGGAAGGCTGGCGTGCGCGGCAAGCTTGGTATCTTGGCCGATGCTATGCGCGGTGAGGTATATCCGGCGCTGTATATGCTGGTCGATGAGGGTCCCGAGCGTCAATTTGAGCGCGAACACGTGGTCAAGGCCGCCGTGGCGCTCGATGAGTGGCGCCGAGCAGCGGACTGGGACCAGGTTCAGCTGACCGGTGACGGTCTCGTGCGCTATGGCAAGCTGCTGGGTGAGGACGAGACCGCCCGCTGCGTGGAGCGCGACCTGTGGTGGCCTTCGGGCGAGGGCTTGCTGCTCGCGCACGCTGCGGGTGACGGCGATCCGGCCCGCGTCCTGCCGATTTACACGCGCCTTTCGGATGCCGAGGAAAACGAGCGCAAGCGTCTTGGTCTTGCCGAGAGTGCGCAGAGCGGAATTACGGGCGTTGCCGATGAGCTCGCCGGTCGTCATCTGCAGTTCCGTCCCATGGGCGCGGCGGATGCCGAGGGCGCGAGCGCGTTGGAAGCTGCCTGCTTTGAAGGTGCCGGACACGAGGCGTGGACGCCGGGCATGTTCCTGTCCGAACTGGGCGAGGACGTCGCTGCGCCGCGTAGTTGGTGGGTGGCACACGACGACGGCAAGCTACTGGGCCTTGCCGGCGGTATGGTCGTGGACGGTGATGTGCAGATTCTGGATGTCGCCGTCGACCCGGCACATCGCCGTGAGGGCATTGCCCGCAAGCTGCTGTCGCACGTGAGCTATGATGCCCAGATGCTCGGCTGCACCACGGCTTCGCTCGAGGTCGAGGACGGCAACGAGGGAGCGATTGTGCTCTATAACGCTCTGGGCTTTACCGAGGCTGGCCGTCGCCGCGGCTACTATGGTGCCGGCAAGGACGCCATCGTCATGACGGCCCCGCTGCCCCTGGTACTTCCGGTCGACAATGCTTCGCCCGAGCCGACGGCGGCAGAGCAGCGCGTGTGGCCGCTGCCTGCGCCTGGGCGCTCCGAGGGGGAGCGTGCCGAAATTGAGCGCCGCCGCCTAGTGCTCGCTATCGAGAGCTCCTGCGACGAGACGGCCGTGGCGATTATCGATGCGGATGGCAATATGCTGGCCAACCAGGTGTCGACGCAGATTGATTTTCACGCCCGCTTTGGCGGCGTGGTGCCCGAGATCGCCTCGCGCAAACACGTCGAGGTGATTGTGAGTGTCGTGGATACGGCGCTCGAGGATGCCGCAGCATCGCTTGGTCTTGAGGATGGAGCCATTGCCCCCAGCGAGCTTGCCGCCGTGGGCGTGACACAGGGCCCGGGCCTGGTGGGCGCGCTCGTGGTTGGCGTCGCCTTCGCCAAGGGCTTTGCCTACGCTGCCGGCAAGCCGCTCGTGTGCGTCAACCATCTGGAGGGGCACCTGTTTGCCAACCTGCTGGCGCAACCCGACCTCAAACCGCCGTTTATCTTCACGCTTGTCTCGGGTGGGCACACCATGCTCGTGCACGTGAAGGCGTGGGGCGACTACGAGGTGCTCGGTGAGACGCTCGACGACGCTGTGGGCGAGGCCTTCGACAAGGTAGCCAAGGCGTTGGGTCTGGGCTATCCCGGTGGCCCCATCATTTCCAAGCTGGCCGAGACGGGCAACCCCAAGGCGATCGATTTCCCCCGTGCGCTTAACAGCAGAGGAGACTATCGCTTCTCGCTTTCGGGCCTTAAAACCGCTGTGACGCTCTACATTGAACAGGAGACCAAGGCCGGGCGCACGATTCACCTGCCCGATCTGGCAGCTTCGTTTGAGGCAGCTGTCTTTGACGTGCAGTACAAGAAGGCCAAAAACGCATTGCACGCTACCGGATGCAAGGAATACTGCATCGGTGGCGGCGTCTCGGCCAACCCGCATCTGCGCGAGATGATGATCAAGAAGCTTGGGCGTCAGGGGATTCGCGTAACGGTGCCGCCCTTGTCTGCCTGTACCGATAACGCAGCCATGATTGCGGAGGTCGCTCGCCGTAAATTCGACCGAGGTGAAATCTCGCCGTTCGACGTCGACGCCGATCCAAACATGACGCTGTAGCTGGTACGGCGCGGTCCCCGGACGGAGGGGCCGGATATAAGGTTTCCTGCTCTACAGTCCTGCGCAAGACGAAGGCCACATTAAGTGGCCTTCTTTGCGT
>CATVYG010000050.1 GCA_958348225.1 uncultured Collinsella sp. | reverse complement strand
TGCCGCGCCCCGCAGTGCCCGCTTCCCCCGAGAACAATTATCAGTGCAGGTAGATTGCTTGCCGTTTTTCAAAAAAAGGTTGTATGGATGAGGGTCCCGACTTTAGCCCCGTAATCCGGCATAGTTTTGAAATGGAACCATATCCATAACAGCCCTTGGTTTCCCGTGGACAGAGGGAAACGGATCATTTTGGCCTTGCGAGGATATCCGCGTGACCCGTCTGCCACGAAATGGGTCTATCTACTACGTTTAGGCGGCAGTCCTCGACCACGGCAAGTAATGCGAAATGAAAGCCGCAGGTAGAACGCCTGCGGTTTTTCGTAAAACGTGGGTATGGTCAGGGGTATCGGGTCAAACGTAGTAGATGGGCCAGTTTCGTGGCGAGCACCACCAATAGATCCCCCGGGGACGGAGGAAAACGGGTTCTTTTGCCCCGTCCATCTTGAGTCGCACCCGTTTTCCTGCGAAAACGCTCGTGTCTCAACTTTGGTGAGACATTTGTCTCACGCCTAAAAATGAATCTGGAACGTGTGTCACCTGCCCTAATTGTGTCTCATTTCGTAACTTTAGGCTGATGCAAGGTCTGAGCCTGCGAGAATGGAGACGCGATGAGTAAGTACACGAGGGGTCTCTTGGCGGTGATGCTGGCCGTAGTGCTGGTGTTGCCGGCTGCAGCATTTGCCATGCTGCCCGAGGCCAACGCCAGGTCCAGTACCGGAATGGACGGACCGACAATGAGCGGAAAGGTCGTCGTCGATCCCGACACCAGCGGACGCTGGGAAATCTGGGCGGCCGGTCACAACGGTAATAAAGTAACGACTCAAAACATCGGCCGAATCTGGACCGACAAGACGGTCGAGGCAACTGAGGAAAACGAAGAGTCGGATTTTCTGACCACGCTTTCGGCCATGTCCTCGACGTCTAATTCAACCGTGACGGTTACTACGCCGCTCGACATCGTGATGGTGCTGGATGCATCTGGCTCGATGGATGATCCTATGGGTGGCGGAGATCGCACCAAGCGTATCGATGCACTGAAGAACGCTGCGAACAGCTTTATCGATACCATCGCCAAACAAAACGAGAGTATCGAGGGTGTCGATAGGCAACATAGGGTTGCCATTGTTAAGTTTGCGGGCGAGAAGTCCAACAATATCGGCAACGATATGTATCGCGACGGAGGGTACTCCTACAATTACACCCAGGTTATGAAAGAATTGACCTACTGTTCCGGCAGCAATGCGGATGATCTCAAGAAGAATACAATTAATAAAATTCAGCCTGCCGGCGCCACGCGCGCCGACTATGGCCTAGAGCTGGCCGAGAAAATCACTACCACTTATGGCCGCAAAGATGCCAAGAAGATTATTGTGTTCTTTACCGACGGTACGCCAACAAAGGCAAATAAATTCGATGCGGGTGTCGCCAACGCTGCCGTGACAGCTGCTAAGAATATGAAGGACGGCAAGGCCACCGTTTATACCATCGGCATCTTTGATGGCGCGAACCCCAAAGCCAGTGTCCAAGATTCGAAGACAAGCCAAGAGAACAAGTTCATGCAGGCCGTTTCAAGCAACTACCCCAATGCCACGGCATGGGATACTCATGGCACACGCGCGGAAAACTCCGACTACTACAAGTCGGCGACCAACGCCGAAGAGCTCAAGAAGGTCTTCGACGACATCTCACAGGCCATCACATCGGAGGCGCCTTATCCGACCGAAATTGATAAGGGCTACGACGCGACCAAGTCCGGCTACATCACGTTTACCGACGAGCTGAGCGACTTTATGCAGGTCGACAGCTTCACCGAGGTCGTCATCAACGGCACGCCGTTTACCAAGGCGAGCAAGACGGTCAACAAAGAGACCAATACCGACACCTACGAGTTTGCCGGCAAGGCAAAAGACCTGCTCATTACCGTGCAGCGTGCTGGTGATGACAATCCCCAGAAGGGCGATGTCGTAACGGTCAGCATTCCTGCGTCGTTGATTCCGCTGAGCCACTTTAAGACCGTAGACGGCAAGCTTTCGGTCGACAGCGCTCAGCCTATCCGCGTGAAGTACACCTCGAGCGTGAAGAGCGCCGCACTTGACAACCTGTTTACGCCCGAGAAGGTAACGGGGCTCAAGGATTACATCGAGAACAATACGACCGTTGCCAACGGCGCCAAGACCGTGAGTTTCTACGCGAACAAGTGGGCTGCCGGCAATCTGGGCAATACGGTTGCGACCTTTGAGCCGGCCGACACCAACCGCTACTACTACTTCCAGAAACAGACCCCTATTTACACGGACAAGGACTGCACGCAGCCTGCAAAGAATTCGCTGGCAGATACCGGCACCTATTACTACAAGGATGAGTTTGAGGAGCAGGGCGAAAACGGCGAGGCCAAGCCCGCCTCTGCCGTCATCGAGTTTATCGGCGGCGACGCTGCGAAGTTTGACGGCGCTATTGTTGCTGACGAGGACGGCAACCTTTCGTTTAGCGTGGGAACCGCGCGCCTAGCCTTTATCGACGAGCTCCACACCACCAAGGAGAGTGTGGGAGGCAACAACACTGGTACCGTGACTGACGTTCTCAATCCCAAGTGGAACAACGTGTCCGCCAAGGCGACCGCGACGCATGTCAATTCCTACCTGGGCAACAACGGCAAGATTAGCTTTGCGTACAACATGACGCCGGCAACGGTAGAAACCAAGGCCAGCTTTGGCCTGACCAAGGTGCTCGAGGGTCGCGACTGGACGAATGCTGACGCGTTTGAGTTTGGCCTGACATCCGAGAGCGGCGCCCCGATGCCTGCGGCTAGGACTGCGACCGTGCGCAAGGCTGACCTGGACCAGGGCAAGGCTGCCATCGACTTCGGCACGATCGAATACACCGAACCTGGCACGTACGTCTACAAGGTCAGTGAAAAGCATGCCGGGACCACGATTGACGGCATCGCCTACAGCAAGAACGTCGCGGAGATCACCGTGACGGTAACGCCCGACAAGAAGGGCGAGCTGAGCGCTGGCGTGAAGGTGACCTCGGGCGAGACCGAGTTCAAGAACGTTTACGCCACGAATCCTGTTGAGTCCAGCGTCACCGACCAGATTACCGTGACCAAGTCTCTGACCGGGCGTGACCTTACGGCCGACGAGTTCAGCTTTGAGCTGCTCGAAATCATTGACAAGGAAGTTAAGCCTGTCGAGACCGTTGAGAACGCCGCCAACGGCAAGGTGACGTTCAGTGCCATCAAGTACACCGAGATCGGCCAGCACACCTACATGCTGCGCGAGGTCAAGGGCGACGCCGGCGGCATCACCTACGATGACGCGACCTACATCATCGTGACGACCATTGCCGATAACGGCAAGGGTCAGCTGGTTGCCATGCACGAGCTGAAGGGCGCCAAGGACGCCAAGAGCATCAAGTTCAAGAACGTCTACACCACGAATGCTGCCGAGGTATCACTTGTGGGCAAGAAGAACCTGCAGGTCGCCGACGGCTTGACCCCGGCTGACATTGCCGGCAAGTTCACCTTTACCGTGGCCGGTGAAGATGGTGCACCCATGCCCGCGAACGCGAGCGTGACCAATGATGCCAAGGGCAAGGTCGACTTTGGCAAGATCACCTTTACGCTCGACGACCTTAACAAGGCTCTGGGCGAGAAGCCCGAGAAGCGCGAGCACACCTTTACCTACACCGTGACCGAGTCCGGCGAGGTCGCTGGCGTGACCAACGACGCCAAGCCGTCGCGCGAGGTTTCCTTCACCGTGACTGATGACGGCAAGGGCAATCTGAGCGTATCCCACAAGCCGGACGGCGATGTGGCATTTACGTTCACCAATACCTATAACGTGACGCCTGTCGAGACGAGCGTCACCGACCAGATTACCGCGAACAAGGTTCTGATCGGCCGCGACCTCAAGGAAGGCGAGTTCTCCTTCGAGCTCGTCGAGGGCAACAAGGTCGTTGCCACCGGCATCAACGACGCCGAGGGCAACATCACGATGAGCGCCGTGAAGTACACCGAGGCCGGCGAGCACACCTACACGCTGCGCGAGGTCAACGGCGGAACCATCAGCAAGGGCATCACGTACGGCGACGCCAAGTACACCATCGAGACCACCATTACCGACAAGGGCGATGGCACGCTCAAGGCTGAGCATGTCCTGAAGGACGCCACGGCTGCGACCTTCAAGAACACCTACAGCGTGACCCCGCTCGACGCAGAGCTCGACTTTGATCTGAGCAAGGCTATCGACGGTCGCGACTGGACGGACTCCGACAAGTTCAGCTTTACCATCACCGCTCCCGAGGGCACCCCGCTGCCCGACCCCGCAACCGTAACTGTGAGCAAGAAGGACGCGAAGGATGGCATCGCCGCCATCAAGTTCGGCAAGATCCACTACACGGCTGCCGGAACCTATAAGTACGAGATCCGCGAGAACGCGGACAACGCGGCGGGCATGGCGTACGACGCCCGTGTCGCGACCGCCGAAGTGACCGTGATCGAAGACGGCGAGGGCAACCTGACCGCCAACGTCACCAAGAAGGAAAGCGGCCGCTTCACCAACACGTACCGCTCTGAGCTCGATTACGCCGCGGCCGGCGGCCTCAAGCTCAGCAAGACTCTCTCCGGACGTCCCATGACCGAGGGTCAGTTCACCTTTACCGTGACGCCTGCCGACGAGGCTTCGGCCAAAGCGCTCGGCCTGCACGAGGGCGCCAACGTGTACAAGTCCCCTGCAACGGCAGAGGCGACGGTTGGTCTGATCGACATCCTGGCTGGCCATGAGGTCAAGTTTACGCAGGCTGACGCGGGCAAGACCTTTACGTACACCGTGGCCGAGAAGAACGACGGCCAGCCCGGTTACACCTACGACGACGCTGCCCGCACCGTGACGATCGCTATCGCCGATGACGGCGCCGGTACGCTTACTGCCACCACGACCGTTACTGGCAACCCCGACAAGGGCACGCTGGTGACCGAGTACAAGACTGGTGCCGCTACGGTCGAGAGCGCTGTGATTCCGTTCCGCAACAGCTATAGCGCCACGACCGACGCACCTGGTGGTGCCGCTGCTCAGGTCGTTGCCACCAAGACCCTGACCGGTCGTCCGATGGCCGACGGCGAGTTCTGGTTCGGCATTGCCTACGCAGGCGAGACGGAAGCAATCCAGGGCACTCCGGCTACCAACGTTAACGGTCAGGTGAGCTTTGGAACGCTGCATTACACGACCGAGATGCTCGCCGATCTGGTAAGCGCCAAGCGTGCCATCCGCACCGACACGGATGCCAAGCTTGCATGGACTATTAACTACACGGCCTTTGAGCTTACGAACTTGCTGGACGGCAAGGGCATTACCGCCACAACGCCGAGCTTTAGCTTTAAGGTCATTGTCGTCGACAACGGCGACGGTACCCTGACGGCAACGCCCAGCTACGGTGACGCCGAGCCCGTGTTCGAGAACGTCTACGGCGCCGATGCCGTTGACGCCGCGCTCGCCGGCACCAAGAAGCTCCAGGCTGCCGAGGGCCTGACCCCGGCAGACATTGCGGGCAAGTTTACCTTTACCGTGACCGCCGATGAGGCCGGCGCCCCGATGCCCGAGCGCGCGACCGTAACCAACGACGCGGCCGGCAACGTGGACTTTGGCAAGATCCACTTTACGCTCGAGGACCTCAACCGCGCCCTGGGCGTGACGACCGATGTGACCGACAAGGTCGAAGCTGATGCCGACGATGCCGACGAGGCGGAAGTCGACGAGGCAGAGACTGACGAGGCTGCAACTGACGCCGACGCCAGCGCTGACGAGCCTAATGACGAGTCCGAGTCCGCAGCCCCCACCGCTCCGCGCTCGCACGCCTTTACCTACACGGTGACCGAGTCCGGTAGCGCCCCTGGTGTGACCAACGACGCCAACGCCACGCGCAAGGTCTCCTACACCGTGACTGATGACGGTGCCGGACACCTAAGTGTCGTGCGCGACGGCGGCGACGGCGCTGCCTTCACGTTCACCAACACCTACAGCGTGACGCCTACCGATTCTGTGGTGACCGATCAGGTCAAGACGGTTAAGCGTCTGACCGGCCGCGACCTTGCAGCTGGCGAGTTCACGTTTGAGCTGCTCGAGGACGGCGTGACTGTCGCTAGTGGCACCAACGACGCCAACGGTAACATTACGCTGAGCCCGATCCGCTACGAGGCGCCCGGTACGCACACGTACACGCTGCGCGAGGCTTGCCCCAACGCGCTCGGCCTGTACAAGGGCGTCACCTATGACGGCACGACCTACACCGTCGTGACCACCGTCTCCGACAACGGCGACGGCACGCTGACCGCGACGCACAAGCTCGAGGGAACTACCGAGTCGGCTGGCTTTACCAACAAGTATCACGCCATGCCCACGCAGGTTTCCATCGGCGCGGTCAAGGTGCTCGAGGGACGCGAGCTCAAGAAGGACGAGTTTAGCTTTAAGCTCGTTGGCGAGGACATCGAGTCTACGGTTACCAACGATGCCGACGGCAAGATCAACTTCGACAAGTTCGAGTACGACGAGCCCGGTACGTACGTCTACACCGTCAGCGAGGTCAAGGGCGACGAGACCGGTATGACCTACGACAAGTCCGTCTTTACCGCGACCGTCAACGTGGCCGATGACGGCGAGGGTAACCTCAAGGCGAATGTCGCCTTTGCCAAGGGCGATAAGAGCGTCGAGGGTATCGTGTTCAACAACACGTACAAGAAGCCCGAGACGCCCGTGCCGACGCCCGATCCCGGCACGCCCAAGACCGTGACGAACATCGTCAAGACGGTCAAGGGTTTCCTGCCCACCACGGGTGACCAGCAGGCCGCCGCACTGCTCATGGCATTCGTCATTGCCATGGCCGGCGTTGGAGCCCTGGTCTGGGGCATCCGTAAGCGCTAGGCACGCTGGCAGCGCCCGGGGCCAAAAGGCCCCGGGCGGCCGGCGGGGAGCCAGAACATAGCCCCACTCCCAGCCCCAGCCGCCACGGAGGTATCTCCCTCCTCCGTGGCGGCGCTTTTGTGCGCGGAGGAGGAGGGCGCGCCACGAAATCGGCCCATCTACTACGTTTAACTGCCTATCCCCGACCATGCCGAAAAGCGCGGAAACAAAACCGCAGGTAGAACGCCTGTGGTTTTGTTCAAAACGAAGGTATGGTCAGGGGTATCGAGTCAAACGTAGTAGATGGGCCGATTTCGTGGCGAGCGGTTCCGGCTGATCCCTTGGGGACGGAGGAAAACGGATCATTTTGGTCCCGCGAGGCTGGCGGAGGCACTCGTGCAGGGCCGCCCGAACAAAACTATGCCGGATTACGGGGCTGAGTCACGAGTCCCCAACCATACCGATATTCGTGAAAATAAAACCGACGCTCCTATAAGTTGTCAAGAGGCAGTTTGCGGGAGCGCTCT
>CATVYG010000049.1 GCA_958348225.1 uncultured Collinsella sp. | reverse complement strand
GGCAATACGCTTGAGGATCCTTAAAAGAAAGTCCAGTTTATCCTTCCCACTCCAGCCTAGTCGCTATTTAGGGCGTCCAAGATTTGGGGCGCGGTTCACACGGAGGTCGGGCTTTTTGCAAACGCCGACGTATTGACGAATTTGGAACTGCTGGAAATACGAAACTATGCCGGTTTACTACGATGAATATGAGAAATTCCAACCACGCCAGCTTTTCGCAAAAAAGTGCAGGGCATCTACCTGCGGTTTTAGTTCAACAAGTTTCGGAGTGGTCGCGGTTGAGCGATTCATCGTAGTAAACCGCCATAGTTTTGGCGGAGGCAGTCAGATTTGTGGGTGTTAAACCAAAGAGTGCCCCTTTTGACTAGTCGTTTAAGAGCGTTCCCAATGACTAAGTTGCAGGTGGTGGCGGTTGTGTTACACTAATGCTGCGTATATGACGCAATCATCTCGATACAGATCAATGATGTCCGTCGTTTTGAACGGAACTAGACTGTTTAGCCGCCCTGAAGGTTTATGCAGGGAGCATGTGATCACAGGGCTTGAAAAGAAAGTTGAGCAAACACTGTGTCTGATCAACAGCAAGAAAACGAAATAACGACGACGCAAGCCGCTCCCGCTGCACCGGTTGCGTCGGACCAGGTCGCGGCGCCCGCGCATGCCTCGGCTCCTGAGACGCCTAAGGCTGCTTCGACGCCTACGCCTGCAACGGCTGAGAAGGCCGTGCCTGCAACTGGTGAGGAGGCTGCTCCGGCAAAGCCCAAGCGTACGCGCCGCACGGCCAAGCCTGCTGCTGACGGCGAGGAGGTCACCAAGCCCAAGCGCCGTACCACGCGCATGACGCGCGTCAAGCGCACCGTTGCAGCTGACTCCTCGGCGCCGATTTCCGATGAGGTCGCGCAGGCACGTGCGTTGGCGCAGATTAGCGAGGCTCAGGTGGTGCGCGCCCGCCGTCGTGCTGCCGAGCGCGAGGCCGCGGCTCTGACCGAGCTTGCAGCTCCGTCTGTGTCCGAGACGCCTGCCGCCACCGAGACCCCTGTCGCCGACCAGCCGACCGAGAAGCCGGTACCGCGCACACGCCGTCGCACGGCTGCTAAGGCCGAGCAGGTTGCCGATCAGGTAACCCCCGAGCTCACTGAGGCTTCGGTCCGTTCCGCGGCAGGGGAGGGCACATCGCCTGTTGAGCCCGCTGCGCCTGTCGAGGCCAGCGAAGTTCCCGTTGTCGATCCGGCTTTGCGCCCGCACCGTCGCGGTCGCAAGCCCAAGGCCTTCGTCGAGGCAGAGAAGGCCGCAGCCGCAGCTGCAGCCGCTCGGGATGCTGCGGCGACCGCCGAGTCTGCAACCGCCGCCGACGCGCCCGTCCAGGATGCTACGACTTCCGAGGCCGCTCCCGCCGATGTCGAGCCCGCCGACGTCCGTCCTGGTCGCAGCCATCGTACTGCTGCTAAGCGCACGTCCAAGGCCAAGGCTGCCAAGGAGGGTGCGTCCGAGAATTCCGCCGAGACGACCGCCGATGCATCGACTGATGCCGCCGAGCCCCAGGACGTCGAACAGACTGCGTCCGAGAAGCCCAAGCGCGGTCGTAAGAAGTCCGCTAAGGCCAAGGCGCCCGAGCAGCAGGCTGATGCCGAAGCGCAGGTCGATTCCGGCGCCGAGGCCAATGGCGCTGCTGCGGCCAATGGCGACGCCGCTGCAACTGATGGTGCCGCCCCCGCCGAGGTCGAAGACGGCACTCGTCCCAACCGTCGCCAGCACAAGCGCAACGACGAGCGCAACGAGCGCAAGGACGACCGCAACAACGACCGTCGCAACCGTCAGCGCGATCGCAAGCAGCGCAACAAGGAGCGCAACGCCGCCCCCACCGAGCCCACGCTTTCGCGTGAGGAGCTCGCTGCCATGAAGGTCGCCGAACTGCGCGAGAAGGCCAAAGAGTTCGAGATCGAGACGACCGGCAAGAAGAAAGCCGAGCTCGTCGAGGAGATCTACGTCACCGCCGCGAAGGCCGAGGGCTTCCGCGACATCAAGGGCATCCTGCAGATTCGTCCGGACAGCTCCGGTATCATCCATGCCCACGGTTACATGAAGTCCAACGACGACGCCTTCGTCCCCGCCTACCTCATCCGCTCCGCGCGTCTGCGCACGGGCGACGTCATCGAGGGCTCGCTTCGTCCTTCGCGCGGCGGCGACAAGCGCGCCGGCCTCGCCAAAATCACGACCGTCAACGGTCTAGACCCCGAGCAGATTCGCAACCGCCCCAAGTTCGGTGACCTCACCCCGGTCTATCCCAACGAGCCGCTGCGCATGGAGCATGGCAAGGACTCCATTACCGGTCGCGCCATCGACATCGTGTCGCCGATCGGCAAGGGTCAGCGTGGCCTGATCGTGTCCCCGCCCAAGGCCGGCAAGACCACAATCCTCAAGAAGATCTGCCAGTCTATCTCGATTAACAACCCCGAGGTGCACCTCATCTGCCTGCTCGTCGACGAGCGCCCCGAAGAGGTCACCGATATGCAGCGCTCCATTAAGGGCGAGGTCGTGGCCTCGACCTTCGATATGCCCGCCGACAACCACACCCGCGTGGCCGAGCTCGTCATCGAGCGCGCCAAGCGCATCGTGGAGCTGGGCGGCGATGTCGTGGTGGTGCTCGACTCCATCACGCGTCTTGCCCGCGCCTACAACTTGGCGGCGCCCGCCTCGGGCCGTATCCTTTCGGGCGGCGTCGATTCGGCGGCGCTGTATCCGCCCAAGCGCTTCCTGGGCGCAGCCCGTAATATTGAGAACGGTGGCTCGCTCACCATCCTGGCCTCTGCCCTCATCGACACCGGTTCCAAGATGGACGAGGTCATCTTTGAGGAGTTCAAGGGCACCGGCAACATGGAGCTTAAGCTCGACCGCGACCTGGCCGATCGCCGCATCTTCCCGGCTATCGACCCCGTTGCCTCCGGTACGCGTAACGAGGACCTGTTGGTCGACGAGCAGATGCGTCCGTTTGTCTTTGGTCTGCGTCGCATTCTTGCCGGCATGAACAACACCGAGCGCGCAGCCGCGTCGTTTATCAAGGGTCTTAAGGGCACCAACACCAACCAGGAGTTCCTGGTGCGTTCGGCCAAAAAGCACAGCGACTACGAGCAGACGTTCTAGGTTGTAATCCACAGCAGCGTTAATCATCAATGCATTAAAGGGTCGGGGCTTTGAGCCTCGGCCCTTTTTATATATCGCCGCTCCGCGCTTTTTTGACCATAAGACTGGCAAGCAGCAGGTTTCCCGTTTCAATCCGACATCGTCGCTTGCAATCGACAGGGCGGTTTCGCATAATAGCTTTTAAGCTTCGCGACGGAAAACGCAGATGAAACGAACCATATACCGTTGCTTTGGGGCATAGCCCCGCTTCATCTTCTCTCGCGCAGCCAACTGAATGATGCGATTTGGGTGCTGGAAGATGGGGAGAGCTCATGGCTTCTTCTGATGCAACACAACGAGCAGTCCTTGCCGGACTTTCGTGCGGGATCGGCCTTGCCGCTCCCGTGGTTATGTATGCCGCGACGCTGCCGTTTTCGTCTGTGAACGAGACGGTCGTGGCAGGTGCGGTTCCCTTCGCCGTGGGCGCAGTGGCGGGCGTGGGTATCTATGCCGCCTCGCTGGGTATCTCTGAGTACCGTGCGCAGCGTGAAGAGCGTCTGTTCCAGCCCGATGCCATGGGCGGTGCCGCCAATCTCAATCAGCATCAAAGCGAGTTCAAGACCGCCTCGATTCCAGCCCAGCAGCAGGATGCGACTCCTTACGCTGCGGCTTCTGCTTCTCAGACTCAGTCGGAGCAGTCTACCTCGGCATTCCTTTCCGGCCTGACCGGTGCGTTCCAGCGCCGTCATGCCGATGATGGTGTTCCTACCATCGCTCGAGCCGCAGATGCTATGGACGAGGCCGAGGCTTGGTCCATGATCGACAGTATGCTCGACGACGATTCGCCGGTGAGCTGCGACCCTGCACACTCGCGCGACGTCTATCAAGTCGCCATCGACGAGCTCACCAACGGCGGGCAGACCGGCTCCTTCAATCGCGACGACATCGCCGCCGCGGCACGCGCCGTGTCTGGCTCCCAGGCCGCCCCTGCGGGCAGCACGGCGGCTTTCGTGGCACTCGTCGCCAACGCGGCAGCCAATAACGCCTACAGCGCTACCTCGGCGGACGCGAACGCTTCTGCCGACAATTCGTACGTTGATGAAGCCATGGCCGCGGACGAGGAGGCCGTTGCCGCCCGCCGTGCCGCCGAAAGCTCGCTTTGGGGCGCTCCTGCCCAGCAGCAGGCGGCTGAGGCTGCGCCGTACAACGCAAACCTCGCCAGCATGCCTATCATCTCCGGTGCCGCGGACATCGATCTCGATGACCTCGATGAGCCTGCAGCCATCACCGCATCGATTGATGCCCAAGATCGCATCGACACCGGCGACCTTCCGGACGCCTCGCTCGAGGTTGATGTCCCCATGGCCGATTACTCGGGCCACGAGGACATGTGGGCCGCCGCCACCGCGATTCTGGATGAGATTGACGAGCCTGCTCCTGTTGCAGTCCCCGCTCCCGTCGCTGCCCCTCAGCCTGCTGCCCCCGCCTATGTCGGCCGTCACAGCGCTGTGTTCCCCGAGGATACTGCCCGCATCTCGCGCGAGAGCATCGAGCGGGCCGAGGCTATTGCCGCCGGCATTATGGAAAATCGTCGTCACGAGCGCGTCAATCAGATCCTCGAGGAAGAGATCGAGCGCCTGCAGTCCTCTACCGCCAAGCGTACGGGCCGTGCCTATTTGAGCGTTATCGAGGGCGGTACCGCCAGCTTCGCGCCGCTCCGCGCGGAGGCATAACTTCTGCATGGTTAAGATCAATCGAAAATGGGCGGTTGTAACCTGCCTGATGGCGCTCTTGATCTGGGGCAATTCGCTGGTTCCCGGCTCGGGGTCGGGCTCGCTGAGCCTGACGGTCATGGAAGCTATCCGCGGTTTCCTGCACGGCGTGGGACTTCCATATGAATGGGTGACCAACTTTGTTGTTCGCAAGTGCGCGCATTTTACCGAGTATATGGTGCTCGGCATCTTGGCAACGCACGCCTTTGATTTTGAGGGCCGGCGCACCTTTGACGTGCTGCTGCCCACGGCGGTGTTCCTGCTGCTGATTCCCTCGATCGACGAAACGATTCAGCTCTTTGTGCCGGGACGCGCCGGCATGATCACCGATGTGATGATCGACTGCTGTGGAGCTGCAACGGGCGTTGTGCTCCGATATCTCTTACGGTCGCTGATGTGCGCTAAAAAGGCCGCCTAGGACGTATTGTTTGGTCCTAGGCGGCCTTTTTTATTTGAGGGCTTATATGAGTGAGGGCTTATATGAGGCGTGGTGGCGTCGTTCCGTAGGTCGGATTTGCCGGGCGCGCCACGCCCTGTGGGTGCGTCTGCTACTGAAGCGCCTGTGCGCCCAGGGCCAGGCAGCCCATAATGCCCTGCTTGCCCTCGAGGCTGTTGTTGACGATGTAGTTATCGATGTCGTTGACCTCGGGCGTGACGATATAGCCGTTGAGCATCTCGGCACACTTTTTGCGTGCGAGCGGCACGATGGGGGTGTGGTCGGCCACACCGCCGCCGATGATGATCTTTTGCGGCGCGTAGCACAGCGTGTAGGTCATGAGCGCCTGTGCTAGATAGCCTGCGAGCAGGTCCATGGCCTCTGGGTCATCGGCCATGTCTCCGGCGCTCTTGCCATCCCAGCGCTTTTTAACGCCGGGGCCGGCGATGAGGCCCTCGAGGCAGTTGTCATGGAAGGGGCAAGCGCTATGCTCGCCGATGGTGTCGCGCGGGTCGCGCGTGACCAGGATGTGGCCGGCCTCGGGATGCATCATGCCGTGTACGAGCTTACCGCCCGAGAGCACGCCGGCGCCCACACCGGTGCCGATGGTCAGATACACAACGTCAGTGAGGCCCTGGGCGCAACCAAAGGTGACCTCGCCCAGGCAGGCGACGTTGACGTCGGTGTCGTAGCCGCAGGGGATATTGAGCTCGTTTTGGATAGTGCCCAGCAGGTCAAAGTAGCGCCATGCCGTTTTGGGCGTCTCCAGGATCTTGCCGTATTGGGGCGAAGCGGGGTTGACTGCGGTGGGGCCAAAGGCGCCGATGCCCAGCGCGGCGATGCCCTTGTCGGCAAACCACGCGTTGACGGCCTCGACGGTCTCCTGCGGGGTCGTGGTCGCGATCTGCTCACGCTCCAGGACCGTGCCGTCTGCATAGCCCGTGGCGCAGACCATCTTGGTGCCGCCGGCCTCGAGCGCTCCGATAAGCTGCTGTTCTGCCATAGTATTCCTCTCTCTGGGACGAGTTGCTCCGTGACTAAAGTATAGGGCTCTAAACCATTTAAGAAAGCGCTATAAAAAGAAGCCTCGCAACGTGGCGGGCGGTGCGGGGCTTCTTTGGTTGCTTTAGTTGCCGGGCCGTCCTTACCCGCGCGGTTTGATTTTATCACGCAGGGACTTGAGGTTCTCCAGCGCCGCGTTGAGCGTCTCGTCACGCTTGGCAAAGTGGAAACGAATCAGATGGTTGACGGGCTCGCGGAAGAAGCTCGAGCCGGGCACGGCGCCCACGCCCACCTTTGAGGCCAGGTCCTCGCAGAACTCGAGGTCGCTGTCGTAGCCAAACTCAGAGATATCCATCATCACGTAGTAGGCGCCCTGCGGCACGTTATGCTCAAGACCGATGCTGTCGAGTCCCTGGCAGAACAGGTCGCGTTTGTCGGTGTAGAGGTCAAGGACCTCATCGTAATAGCTGTCGTTGAAGTTGAGGGCGGTGACGACAGCTTCCTGCAGGGGAGCGGCAGCACCCACGGTGAGGAAGTCGTGGACCTTCTTGATGCGCTCGGTGATCTCGGCAGGGGCGATGGTGTAGCCCAGGCGCCAGCCGGTGATGGAGTACGTCTTGGACAGCGAGCTGCAACTGATGGTTCGTTCGAACATGCCGGGCAGCGTGGCCATATAGACGTGCTCGTGGGGCGCGTAGACGATGTGCTCGTATACCTCGTCGGTGATGCAATAGGCGTCGTACTTTTTGCAGAGGTCGGCGATAAAGGTGAGCTCCTCGCGCGTGAAGACCTTGCCGCAGGGGTTGGAAGGGTTGCACAGGACGATGGCCTTGGGGTCGTTGTCGCGGAAGGCAGCCTCGAGCGCCTCGCGGTCAAAGTCGAATGTGGGCGGGTTGAGCGGTACGTAGATGGGCTCGGCACCCGAAAGGATCGTGTCGGCGCCGTAGTTCTCGTAGAATGGCGAGAAGATGACGACCTTGTCGCCGGGGTTCGTGACCGTCATCATGGCGGCCATCATGGCCTCGGTGGAGCCGCAGGTGACTACGATATTCTCGTTGGGATTCACCGGCATGCCCATAAAGTGCTCCTGTTTGGCGGCGAGCGCCTCGCGCATGGCCTGGGAGCCCCAGGTGATGGAGTACTGGTGATAGAGCGGCTTCGGGTCGCTGGCGATGGCGCTGAGGCTGTTGAGCAGCTGCGCCGGGGGATCGAAGTCGGGGAAGCCCTGCGAGAGATTGGCAGCGCCATACTTATTGGAGATGCGTGTCATGCGGCGGATGACGGAATCGGTAAACGTTGCCGTGCGGTTGGAGAGTTCTTTCATGCCGGTCCTTTCGAGCATTTGCAGTGGGGCAAGTTTACTCCTATGAAACCGGTGGGATTTGCTCGAAATGGTCTCGAAAAACTCTTTTCAAAATTCTTGAAAATTGGGGCTTGCATCGCGTGGCGTTCCTTGCAATAATAATCGAGCGCGAAGCGCACAGGACACGGTGGGTGTAGCTCAGTTGGCTAGAGCGACGGGTTGTGGTCCCGTAGGTCGAGGGTTCGAGTCCCTTTACCCACCCCAGTTCTTGTTTCGTGTTGATATCGGGTCGTTAGCTCAGTTGGTAGAGCAGGGGACTCTTAATCCCAAGGTCCAGGGTTCGAACCCCTGACGGCCCACCACACGATATCTCCTCTAAAGTCCGCCACAACGGACTTTAGCTTTGGGTCGTTAGCTCAGTTGGTAGAGCAGGGGACTCTTAATCCCAAGGTCCAGGGTTCGACCCCCTGACGGCCCACC
>CATVYG010000048.1 GCA_958348225.1 uncultured Collinsella sp. | reverse complement strand
GCTGGCGGGCCGACATCTACCGTTCGCCAGCCCGATGGTCCCCGGGGCGGGGAGAGCGCTATAATGCATTCTGCATCTTGGATTGTTACTCCTGTGTGGAGGCATGCCCAAGAGCAATACAACACGGATTGTTACGTAAGGCATGACCGCAATAGCACTGCTATTGGCTATCATGCCTTTTTCTGTGAGTGTTCTTGAAAGGAGGTTCACCATGCTTGCAATTAAAAAGCTTAACAACAACGCGGTTCTTTGCCGTGACGGACAGGGGCGAGATGTCATCGCCATGGGCAGGGGCGTCGGTTTCGGCGGAGATTTTCCTCGAGAGCTCCCTCTTTCTAAAATCGAGCATACGTTTTACGACATTGATCCTAAAGGACAAGATGTCATGAGGGATCTTCCCTCGGATATCGTGATGTTTGCGGCGAAAGTTATGGACATCGTTGCCAACGAACTGCCCTACGACCTCTCGACCAATGCGACGCTGTTCATGGCTGATCACCTGTCGTTTGCCGTTGCGCGAGCCCAAAAGGGGGTCCGCATCGCGATGCCTCTTGCCTATGAAGTGCGGGAGACGTATCCGAAGGAATACAAGGCTGCCCAGTTTATCGTCATGCGACTCGAGAAGGAGCTCGGAGAGCGGCTTCCCAAGGATGAGATTGCCAGTATTGCGATGAATCTCGTCAATGCGCGGGTTGTTCAGGCCATCGAGACCGCGAGCAAACCCACCAAGCAGTTTGACGATATGCTAGAAGATGTCACTGAGATCGTCGAGAGTGATTTTCGCATCATCGTTGACCGCGATTCCTACGATTTCACTCGCTATGCCACGCATCTGCGGTACCTGTTCAAGCGCATTCAAGCCGGCGAGTCGCTGAACAGCGCCAACATGCAGATGTACAAGAACTTTCGTGAGGAGTTTCCGCAGTTGGCAGAGTGCGTGAAGCATATCGGTTCCTATTGTCGTGAAACGTGGGACGCCACGCTCTCCGAGGAGGAGGAACTCTATCTGATGATCCATCTCAACCGGATCATCTCCAAAAAAGGATTGTAACCCGTAGCCATTCGGGGCATGACCTTTGCCGATTCGAACAGTAAGCCAAGATTGTGCAAAGGAGCCAATGATGGCAAATTACAAAAAGGTGGCAGAGCAGATTCTCTCCACTGTGGGCGGGGCGGAAAACGTGGCTTCGGTTACGCATTGCATGACGCGCCTGCGCTTCAACCTCAAGGATGAAAGCCTCTCGAATGATGAGAAGCTTGAGGACATCTCGTCTATCATCAGCGTCGTGCACGCCGGAGGGCAGGTGCAGCTGGTGGTCGGGCCCACGGTCGACAAGGTCTACGACGAGGTTTGTAAGCAGGGCGGATTCGAGGTCACGGTATCGATTGACGAGGAACTCGATGGCCCTCAGCTTAGCTGGAAGGAGCGCTTGGCGCCCAAGCACCTCTTCAATCAGCTGCTCGATGCCGTGAGCGGCGCTATCACCCCGATCCTTCCGATCTTTTGTGTCGCCGGTATCTTCAAGATGCTCGTTATTCTGTTTGGGCCCGAAGGCGCCGGTTTTATGTCCGAAACGAGCGACCTGTATCGGATCCTTTCCCTGGTGGGCGATGCGGCGTATTACTACTTCCCGGTGTTTGCCGCCTATAGCTCGGCTAAGAAGTTCAAAACGAGTCCTGTGCTGGCACTGCTCATCGCTGTTGTGATGATTTATCCCGACATGCTCGCTATTGTTGAGGACGGAAAGCCTTTCAGCGTCTTCGGCATCCCCATGCAGCTCGTCAACTACACCCAGGCTGTTCTTCCGGTCATCTTGATCACCTGGGCCCAGTCCTATGTTGAGCGCTTCTTTAAGAAGATCTCGCCTGATATGTTGCGCATTCTGATCGTACCCGTGGGTACGGTGCTCGTGATGTTGCCGGTTGCGCTGTGCCTCTGCGGCCCTGCCGTCCAATTTGTCATGGGCCTTGTGGCCGATTTCATCATTTGGCTCGCCTCTGTTGCCGGTCCCGCTGCGACCGCGGTTATCGGCGCATTCTGGAATCTGATCATCGCCACCGGCATGCACGTGCCGATCTATACCGCCATATTGCCCGCCGCGCTCCAGAACGGTTACGACGCCATCTTATACCCCGGCACCGCGGTTGTAGCCTACACCACGCTTGCCATCGCGCTCGCCTATGGCCTGCGCGCTAAGGGCAAGGAGAGTCGAGCCACGGGCTGGAACTTGTTCATCACCTATGCCTTCGGTCGCGTGAGTGAGCCCATCATCTACGGCATCCTGTTTCGCGACAAGAAGGCTCTTGCCTGGAACATGATTGGTGGTGCTGTCGGTGGTCTGCTGGTAAGCCTTCTTCATGCCAACGTCTATATCTTCACTGGCGTTGGTTTCCCATGGATGAACGTGCTCATGTTTGCTCAGGATATCATCCCTGGCACCATCGGGTGTCTTGCTGGCGGTGCCGTGACGTTTGCGTTGGCGATGATTTTTGGATTTGAAGGACAGGAGAAGATGCCGTTGAAGTCCAAGAGCGGCGATTCTGAGGCCGTTGAATCCGTCGAGGCATAAGAGGCTACTACACAAATATGCTCCCCAGCCGTTGCGCGGTCCGACCCCTTGGCCGCGCAACGGTACTGTGCTGTTGCGCGGCACTTGCCGAGTCCGTTGCGTTCGACAGTGTGGGCCGGGAATTTGATAGAAAGGACGACACCATAATGTTTAGAGAAGATTTTTTATGGGGCGGGGCTCTGGCTGCAAACCAGTGCGAGGGAGGATGGAACGAAGGCGGTCGCGGTTTAGCCAATTCCGACATGCTGCCGTTTGGCGATCAACGCATGGACGTCATGCGGGGAGACCTTGATCCGCGTGCGTTGGCACCCGACAGCTTCTATCCCGCTCGCAAGGGCATTGATTTTTACCATAGGTACAAGCAGGATATTGAACTGTTTGCCCAGATGGGTTTTAAATGCCTGCGCTTATCAATCGCCTGGAGCCGCATTTTTCCCAAAGGAGACGAAGCCGAGCCCAATGAAGAAGGCCTTGCCTTTTACGAGGATGTTTTTAGGACGTGTCGCGCGCATGACATTGAGCCTTTGGTGACGCTCAACCACTATGATGTCCCCATGCATCTCGTCGATGCGTATGGCGGATGGCGCGATCGCAGGTTGGTCGACCTGTTCGAGCGATATTCGCGTACCGTGTTCGAGCGCTATCGGGGATTGGTCAATTATTGGCTGACCTTTAACGAGATCAACATCATGACGCAGGCGTGCTTTATGGCGGCGGGGATCATCTTCGAGCAAGGGGAGAATCGCTATGCAACGGTTCACACGGCCGTGCACCATGTATTGGTTGCGAGCGCCCGTGCGGTCGGGGCGTGTCATGAACTGTGCCCTGGGGCGAAGATCGGTTGCATGCTCAACGCAGGTGTCTTCTATCCGGCTACATGTGATCCGGACGATGTGCTGGCTGCGCAGGCTGAGAATCGCAGCCATTACATGTTTACCGACGTCCAGGTGCGCGGTGCGTACCCGAGCTATGTTCTCAAGGAATACGCCCGCCATGGTTTTGAGGTGCCCTATCGGGATGATGACCGCGAAGTACTGGCTGCAAACCTGGTCGATTTCGTCTCGTTTTCGTATTACTCGACGCGCGTCGCAAAAGCGCATGCGGAAGGTCAGTTCGATTCGAACCTTCTTCGCTCGGCGCCTAATCCGTATCTAAAACAGGAGCCTTGGGGGAGGTTTATCGACCCCAAAGGGCTGCGCGTCACCATGAATGAAATCTGGGATCGCTATCAAAAGCCGCTGTTCATCGTCGAAAACGGTTTGGGTGCTCCTGATGTGCCGGAAGATTCGGGTGAAATAGAAGACGACTATCGAGTTGAATACCTGCGGGCCCACATCGAGGCGATGAGGGAGACCGTCGAGCTCGACGGGGTGGAACTCATGGGATATACCTGTTGGGGCCCGATCGATTTGGTTTCGGTCGCCACAGGACAGATGCGTAAGCGCTACGGGTTTATCTATGTCGATCGAGACGATAGCGGTGCGGGCTCGTTTGAGAGACGTAAAAAGAAAAGCTTCGAATGGTACCGACGCGTAATAGCAAGCAATGGCGAAGACCTTGCGTAATAACGTTAAGATGGACAAATGCGCCCGTTGGGGGAATAGTCGTGCCACTTCGCTTGACAACAGGCTAAACTAGCTAATAAACATTTACTACTCTGTTTAGATTGAATTTGCGGTCGTTTATTTGCCGAGCTATCGAGTTGCGATGCTCCGCCACGGCCGTTGCTAGGGGGAACAATGGCCAAAGCAAGTGTTCGCGAGATCAGCCGCATCACCGGTTTTTCGCCTGCGACCGTGTCCAACGCGCTCAACCGCAAGCGCAGCGTGAGTGAGGAGACCGCCAAGGTCATCCTGGAGTGCGCACAGTCGCTGGGCTATCAGCAGTCGACGCAGCTCGAGAGCATTCAGTTCGTGCTTGCGCGCAAGACGGGCGCCATTCTGGACGAGAGCACCTTCCATCCTGCGGTCATTGAGGGCGTGGAGCGCCAGGCGCGCCGTCACGGTATGAGCACGAGCTTTGTCTCGCTCGACTTTAGCGACTTGGACGCCGTGCGTCCGCAGGTCGAGGGCCTGATCGCCGATCCATCCGCCGCTATCGTGCTGATGGGTACCGAGCTGGGTGAGGAAGACTATGCCTTGTTCGCCAACGCTGCCGCCCACTTGATCGTGCTCGATGGCTGGAGCGATCGTCAGTACTTCGATGCCGTAGTCATTGCCAACACCGACTCGGTGCTGCGCGCCGTGGACTACCTTATCGAGAAGGGTCACAAGCAAATCGGCTATCTGGCAGGCGACCTTCGCATCCGCAACTTTAAGGATCGCGAGCGCGGCTATCGCCAAGCGCTTGAGGATGCGGACCTTGAGGCCAACCCGACATGGCGCATCACACTGGGCACCACGCTCGAAGGTGCTTATCGCGACATGGGCGCATGGCTCGACAGCGTCTCGCGCGACGACCTGCCGACGGCTTTCTTTGCCGAAAACGACGTGCTCGCCGTAGGCGCCATGCGCGCGCTGAACGAGCACGGCATACGTGTCCCCGAGGATGTCTCAATCATCGGCTTTGACGATCTGTCTTTGGGCGCCTTCTCCAATCCGCCGCTCACCACGGTGCACGTTCCCAAGCACGAGGTGGGCGAGATCGCGGTGCGCCGCCTGGTGGGCAACATCCGCAATCCCAAGAGCTATACCTGCAAGACGGCCGTGTCGACCTATTTTGTCGAGCGCCAAAGCGTGCGCGAAATCTAGGCAAAGGCAACGCTAGGCCGTAGGGAGGCAAAGCTCGCTAAGGCAGCCATACATAACGCTACTAAGAGAGGGTCCTTCGGGGCCCTCTTTTTGATGCCCTTGTATGTTCAGTTTGTTTACATACCGTTTAGGCTGATTTCTCTACCGTCTACGGGTATTTCGCGTTAAACTTCTAAACAGTAGAGTAAAACATTTAGTAAACAGAACAAAACGAAACATGCGTCTGTTTACTGAACATGTGATTAGAGGAGGACGTACATGGACAAGATCAAGCTCGGCTTTGTGCCCACGCGCCGCAGTATCTTTAGCGCGCCGGACGCAATCAAGTATCGCGGCCTGACGGCTGATCGCCTGCGCGAGATCGGCGTCGACATCGTGGATATCGACGACATCAATGACGAGGGCCTGCTGTTCGACGACAGCCATATCGAGCCTATCGTGAAGAAGTTCCGCGCCGAGGGCGTCGATGGCATTATGCTGTGCCACGCCAACTTTGGCACCGAGTACGTTTGCGCTCGCCTTGCCCGCGAGCTCGGTCTACCCGTACTGCTGTGGGGTCCGCGCGACGAGCGCCCCGAGCCCGACGGCACACGCCTGCGCGATAGCCAGTGCGGCCTGTTCGCCACCGGCAAGGTCCTGCGCCGCTTCCAGGTTCCCTTCACCTACATGACCAACTGCCGCCTGACCGACCCCGAGTTCGAGCGCGGCGTTTGGGACTTTTTGGCCGTTTGCAACGTGGTCAAGACCTTCAAGCACACCCGCATCCTGCAGATGGCCACCCGTCCATTCGACTTCTGGTCGACCATGTGCAACGAGGGCGAGCTGCTCGAGAAGTTCAACATCCAGCTTTCGCCTATCCCCATGACCGAACTTGTCCAGGTTGTGCGCGACGCCCAGGCCGACGAGCAGGCCATGGCCGCCATGCTTGCCCACATCAACGACAGCTTTGAGATCTGCATCCCCGAGGACAAGGTCCCCGCGGTCGCCGGTCTTGCCATCGCCATGAAGCGCTTGGTCGAGAAGTATGGCTGCAACGCCGGTGCCATTCAGTGCTGGAACGCTCTGCAGGACGAGCTGGGCATTATGCCCTGCGCCGCCAACGCCATCCTCAACGAGATGGGCATTCCTATCGTATGCGAGACCGATATCCACGGCGCCATCACCGCGCTGATGGTCGAGGCCGCCGACCTGGGCCGTCACCGCGGCATGTTCGCCGACTGGACCGTGCGCCATCCCGATAACGAGAACGGCGAGCTGCTGCAGCATTGCGGCCCCTGGCCCTGCAGCTGCGCGGCCGTCAAGCCCAAGCTCACCTACCCGCTGGCTTTCGATCACCCCGGCGCGCTGACGGCCGAGGCCAAGCACGGCGACCTCACCCTTGCCCGCTTTGACGGTGACAACGGCGAGTACTCGCTGCTACTGGGCAACGCCCGCGGCATCGACGGCCCGGCCGGCATGGGCACCTACCTGTGGGTCGAGGTCGACAACCTCAAGCGCCTCGAAGCCAAGATCGTCGAGGGCCCCTACATCCACCACTGCGTCGCTATTCACGCCAACGTGGTGCCGGTGCTCTACGAGGCGTGCAAGTACATCGGCATTGCCCCCGACCTGTACGACCCCATCGAAGAAGACGTTAAAGCCTACCTGCGAGGAGAGTAGAAATGGCAACTATCGAAGAGCTTGAGTCCCTGCGTTGGGACCTTCGCCGCGATTGCGTCGATATCATCATGGCTGGCGCCGGCGGCCACATCGGCGGCGACATGTCGGTGATCGACGCCCTCATGACCCTCTACGCCAACCACCTCAACATTTCGCCCGAGACCGTCGACGATCCCAATCGCGACCGCTTCGTGCTCTCCAAGGGCCACGCCATGGAGGCTTACTACGCGGTGCTTTGCCACGAGGGCTATCTTGACCTCGACGACGTCAAGGCCCGCTTCTCCAAGTTCGGCAGCCCCTACATCGGCCACCCCAACAACAAGCTCAAGGGCATCGAGATGAACTCGGGCTCGCTGGGTCACGGCCTGCCCGTGGCCGTGGGCATGGCGCTCGCCGGCAAGATGGACGGCCGCGACTATCGCGTCTACACCATCATGGGCGACGGCGAGCTTGCCGAGGGCTCGGTCTGGGAGGGCGCCATGAGCGGCGGCAACTACCAGCTCGATAACCTGTGCGCGCTCGTGGACCGCAACCGCCTGCAGATCAGCGGCAGCACCGAGGACGTTATGAAGCAGGACTCGCAGGAGGAGCGCTGGGCAGCCTTCGGATGGAACGTGCTCTCCATTCCGGGCAACGACGTCCGGGCCATCGACGCCGCGCTGACGCTTGCGGCCGAGACCTGCGGCAAGCCCACGGTCATCATCCTCAACACGGTGAAGGGCTATGGCTCGCCTGTTATGGAGGACAAGGCCGCCTGGCATCATCACCTGCCCAATGATGAGGAATATGCCCAGATCATCGCCGATTTCGCTGCCCATAAGGAGGCCATCAATGGCTAACAAGATCGCCAATCGCAAGGTTATCTGCGACACGCTGCTCGAGGCCGCGAAGACCGATAAGGATATCGTCGTCCTGTGCTCCGACTCCCGCGGCTCCGCATCGCTCACGCCGTTCTTTGATCAGTATCCCCAGCAGTCCGTCGAGGTCGGCATTGCCGAGCAGGACCTGGTGAGCATCGCCGCCGGCATGGCTTCGTGCGGCAAGAAGGCCTGGGCCGCCTCGCCGGCGTCCTTTGTGACCACGCGCTCGTATGAGCAGTGCAAGGTCGACGTCTCGTACTCCAACACCAACGTCAAGCTCATCGGCATTTCGGGCGGCGTGTCCTACGGCGCCTTGGGCATGAGCCATCACTCCGCGCAGGATATCGCCGCCATGAGCGCGATTCCCAACATGCGCGTGTATCTGCCGAGCGACCGCTTCCAGACCGCCGAGCTCGTGCGGGCCCTGGTCGCCGATAACAAACCGGCCTACATCCGCGTGGGCCGCAACCCGGTCGAGGACGTGTACACCGAGGACGAGTGCCCGTTCCAGATGGATCGCGCCACCTGGGTACGCCGCGGCACCGATGTAGCGCTCGTCGCTACCGGCGAGATGGTCCGCCATGCCGTGGACGCTGCCGACCTGCTGGCCGAGCAGGGCATCTCGGCAACGGTACTCGACATGTACTGCGTCAAGCCGCTCGACGCCGAGGCCGTGATTGAGGCCGCCGGTGCCACGCGCGCCGTCGTGACCGTCGAGGAGCACAGCCCCTTCGGCGGTCTGGGCTCTATGGTCGCGCAGGTGGTGGGTGAGCATTGCCCGCGCCCGGTCAAGTGCCTCTCCCTGCCCGACGCGCCGGTCATCACCGGCACGAGCCCCGAGGTCTTTGCACACTACGGCCTGACGGGTGTCGGAATCGCCAAGACCGTTGCCGAATTCCTGCCCGCAGAGTAATTGGAATGTGACAAAGGGACCGTCCCTTTGTCACATTCGTTTTGAAAGGGGTGGCCATGGGCCGCTACATCATCGGAATCGATCAATCCACGCAGGGCACCAAGGCGCTGCTGGTAGACGAGGGCGGCCATTTGATTCATCGTGCCGACCGTTCGCATCGCCAGATTGTCAACGAGGCCGGCTGGGTGAGCCATGATCCGGCCGAGATTGCCACCAATGTGCTGGCCGTGGCACGTGCCGTGGTGGAGGAGACCGGGGTCGATCCGGCCGACGTCGCCGGTATCGGCATCTCCAACCAGCGCGAGACCACCGTTGCCTGGAACCGCACGACGGGCGAGCCGCTGTGCGACGCCGTGGTGTGGCAGTGCGCCCGCGCCCGCGAGCTGTGCGACAAGCTGGCCGCGCGCGAGGGTGCGGCCGAGCTGGTGCGTGATACGACGGGCCTGGTGCTCTCGCCCTACTACCCGGCGGGCAAGATGGCTTGGATCCTCGCGAACGTTCCCGCTGCTGCCGAGGCCGCGGCGGCTGGCGAACTGTGCCTGGGCACCATCGATGCCTGGGTGGTCTGGACGCTCACGGGCGGCGCAGAGTTCCGCTGCGACTGGTCCAACGCCAGCCGCACGCAGCTCTTTGACCTGCGCCGTGGCTGCTGGAGCGAGCCAGTGTGCGAGGCCTTTGGCGTTGACGTGGCCTGCCTGCCGCAGGTGACCGATTCCGATGGACTGTTCGGCACGACGGATCTGGGCGGCTTTTTGCCGGCGCCCGTGCCCATTCACGGCGTGCTGGGCGACAGCCACGCGGCCTTGTTTGCCCAGGGCTGCCATAGCCGCGGCATGGCCAAGGCGACCTATGGCACCGGCAGCTCGGTCATGATGAACGTCGGCGACGAGTTCGTTGCCAGCTCGCACGGGCTTTCGAGCTCGCTCGCATGGCGCATGGACGGCGTGACCGAGTACGTGCTCGAGGGCAACGTGAGCTACGCCGGCGCCGTCAAGACGTGGCTGCGCGACGATCTTGAGCTCATCAATAACCCCGAGGAAGTTACCGACCTGTGCTACGCTGCCAATCCGGCGAGTCGCGTCTACTTTGTGCCGGCGTTTACCGGTTTGGGCGCGCCGCACTGGGCGAGTGACGCCGAGGGCTGCGTCTTTGGCATGACGCGCACCACGGGTCGCGCGGAGTTCGTGAAGGCCGCCGACGAGTCGATCGCCTATCAGATCTTTGACGTGATCGATGCGATGGTCGAGGATTCGGGTGCAACGCTGGCAGAGCTTCGCGTTGACGGCGGTCCCACGCGCGATGCGTACCTGATGCAGTTTGAGAGCGATTTGGTTGGCTCGCCCATCCGCATCGCGAGCAATGACGAGATGAGCGGCCTGGGCGCGGCCTGGGCCTGCGGTATTGCGCTGGGCATGTACACGCGCGATGTCGTCGACGTCTACGGCGCCCGCGGCATCGTGGAGCCGTCGATGCCCGCCGACGAGCGCGCCAAAAAGATCGCCGGCTGGCGCCACGCCGTGAAATCAACGATTGCCTACACAGCCTAGAATGGTTTTTCTGGGACGGGGATTAAAAAAGGCTCTGTTAGACCAGGATTGACATACATGTGTCCCCACGGTGCCATAT
>CATVYG010000047.1 GCA_958348225.1 uncultured Collinsella sp. | reverse complement strand
AACGATTCTCCACAGCTAAAACAAGCATCGACACCCTTGTATCGAACAAGACAACCGCGTTATACTATCCCCCACATATGCGGGCATCGCCAAGTGGTAAGGCATCAGCTTCCCAAGCTGACACTCGCGGGTTCGAGTCCCGTTGCCCGCTCCATTCGAATTTCAGGCACGGTAACGTTTCGTTACCGTGCCTTTTTCAATAAAGTGCCGGGACTCGAACCCGACAGGGTGCGAGCGTTAAATAAACGCGAAGCGTTTATAGCGAGCAGGCAAGGTCGCCGATAGGCGACCGCAGCCGGTGCGTATTTGCGAAGCAAATACGCAGACGTCCCGTTGCCCGCTCCATGGAGCAAGGAAGATTTCGGGAATGGTAGATTCAGCCTGCTTTGCTCCCACACTTCCCCGGATCTCGGTATGCCACTGAAGCCGGTGCGTATTTGCGAAGCAAATACGCGGACGTCCCCATGCCCGCTCCAATTCCAAAATGTTAGGTTAATGCCTGCTGCCCATACTTGCACCTGCGCACGGTACAATGGTTGGGTTACGACCAACGTGCCAATAACCAAAAAGGAGCCGCTATGATCGATCGCTATACCCGCCCGGAGATGGGACACATCTTCTCCCTCGAGAACAAGTACGCCATTTGGCAGGAGATCGAGGTTCTGGCCTGCGAGGCCCAGGCGGAGCTCGGCAAGATCGGTATTTCCAAAGACGAGGCCCAGTGGATCCGCGACCATGCCAACTTTGAGAAGGCGAAGGTCGATGAGATCGAGGAAGTCACGCGCCACGACGTCATTGCCTTCCTGACCAACATGAAGGAATACATCGATGCCGATGTTCCCGAGGGCGACCCCAAGCCCAGCCGCTGGGTTCACTATGGCATGACCAGCTCGGATCTGGGCGACACGGCCCTGTGCTACCAGCTCACCCAGGCCTGCGACCTGATCATCGAGGACGTCAAGAAGCTCGGCGAGATTTGCAAGCGTCGCGCCTTTGAGGAGCGCAACACGCTCTGTGCCGGCCGCACTCATGGCATCCACGCCGAGCCGATGACCTTCGGCATGAAGTTTGGCTCTTGGGCCTGGGAGCTCAAGCGCGATCTGGATCGTCTTGAGGACGCCCGCAAGAATGTTGCCTTCGGTGCCATCTCAGGCGCTGTCGGCACGTACAGCTCCATCGAGCCGTTCGTCGAGGAGTACGTCTGCGAGCACCTGGGCCTGGTCCACGATCCTCTGTCCACGCAGGTCATCAGCCGCGATCACCATGCCTACCTTGCCGGCGTGCTTGCCACTACAGCGGCCACCTGTGAGCGCATCGCTACCGAGGTCCGCAATCTGCAGAAGACTGATACGCTCGAGGCCGAGGAGCCGTTCCGTAAGGGCCAAAAGGGCAGCTCAGCCATGCCGCACAAGCGCAACCCCATCACCATGGAGAAAGTCTGCGGTCTGTCGCGCGTCGTGAAGTCCAACGCCCAGGTTGCCTTCGATAACGTCGCCCTGTGGCACGAGCGTGACATTTCGCACTCCTCTGCCGAGCGCGTCGCCCAGGCCGATAGCTTCATCGCCCTCGACCACATGTTCCAGTGCCTCATCCGCGTTATCGACGGCCTGCAGCTGTATCCCGCCCGCATGATGGCCAACCTCAATAAGACCCGCGGCCTCATCTTCTCTTCCAAGGTACTGCTCGCCCTCGTCGACACGGGCATCACCCGCGAGGACGCGTACGCCATTGTGCAGGAGAACGCTATGGCAACCTGGCACGAGGTACAGGATTGTGTCTCCGGCCCCACCTTTAAGGAGCGTCTCGAGGCCGACCCGCGCTGCACCGTCAGTCAGGAGAAGCTCGACGAGATCTTTGATCCGTGGGACTTCCTCACCCGTATCGACACGGTCTTTGATCGTCTGGAGCAGCTGAGCTTCGAGTAGGTTCGGGCATAACGTTAGCTTTTTAGGGCGCTTTGCTGGTAATGTGTGTTGCCGGCAAAGCGCCTCGTTGCATTTAGGGAAAGACGGGGATAATAGTCGTCTCGAATAACATTCTGAGAGGGGATCGCATGATTTCGTTTGATTACAAGCCTCAGGGCGTGTGTGCTCGCAATATTCACCTTGATCTTTCCGATGACGGCAACAAGGTGATGGGCGTTGAGTTTACCGGCGGCTGCGACGGCAATCTCAAGGCTATCTCCAAGCTGGTCGAGGGCGCTCCTGCCGATCGCGTAATCGAGGTTCTCGCCGGTAATACCTGCGGTATGAAAAAGACCTCCTGCGCCGACCAGCTTACACGCGCTATCGAGGCCGCTCGCACCGAGATCGCCTAATGGGTATCGCCGATCACATCAAGAACGGAATATCGCGTCGCGGCTTTGTACTCGGTGGGGCTGCCGCGGGCGCTGCCACGGTGCTTGCCGGATGCTCGAAAAAAACGGGCACCAGCGATGATGCCGCCGGCGAGCCGCAGGTTATCAAGGATGATTCCAAAATCATCTCGATTACGGATGAGTACGAGGCAGTCGACATCGATCTTGAGCCGGCGGCGTCATGGACGCTGCCTCTGGGTACGCTGCTGTACTACTGCGACGGCGATTACGCCGCGGCGATGATGGCGCCCGCATCGGCACTGCACGCCAACACACTCGGTGTGCTCAACCTGGGCGATGGCTCGCTTACCACATTAATCGAGGATCCTATCGAGGGCACGGGATATGCATTCTACGATGTCCGTGCCGGCGACAGCGTATTCGCGTGGGTTGAGATGAACTTTGCCAATTCATCGTGGAAGCTCTACGGTCAAAATCTGTCGGGCGCTTCGCTCTCTGGCGACGTGGTTGAGCTCGATCGAGGTGGCAAGGACTATGATCCGCCGCTGTTTACGGCGTTCGGGTCATCAGTCATCTGGTATAAAATGCCCTCGGCAGGTGGCAATAAAACGAGTAGCGATTCGTTTTGCTATCGTCGCTCACTTGATGAATCCAAGGCCGAGACAATTTGGAAATCGACGGGCCGCTTTGCATCGGCCCCGCGCGCGAGCGACGGCATTTTGACCATCTCGCCGCGTGTCCGCAACGACGAGGGCGTCTACTACGGCATAACGGCAATCGATCTGACCGACGGCAACAACACCAAGCGTGCCCAGTTGGTCCTTCCTTCTTCAGTTTTGCCTTTCGAGGCCGTATATATGGGCGATACCTTCGTGTTTTCTATCGAGGCGGCCTATAGTGGCGTGGGCAGCCTGGGCAATATGGGCACGTATATCGGTAATGAAGGAGGGCCGTACCTCTTCCTGTCACGCGAGCCGCTCGCATGTGCGGCTGGCAAGAAGAATAAATACCTTGTTAAGGTACAGGCGTCGCATTTCCTGATCGACACCTCTGCCAAGACCTATGGCTCGCTGCTGTCGCCCGACCGCGCTTTGGAGTATGGCGATTATCCAGCTACGGCGGGAAAATCGGACTCATTCCTTACGTACGCCACGGTGCGCAACAGCCAGGGTATACCAGAGACGGTCACTGCACGCCTATTCTCTCTTTAAGCTTAGAGGGGTTAAAAAGGCGCCAACAGGGGAATAAACGCGTTGTAATTGTGAGTACCGCCCGCCGAGCTGCCGCGTCATAGCGGCATCTGGCGGGCTCAGGTGCGTTAAAATGGGCTTGTTCTTAGCTAATTGAGACAGGGGGGCCGTGTTATGGCTTCAGATGCAAAAAAGATTCTGCTGGTCGAGGATGAGAAGGCAATCCGTGACGCCGTCGCTGCCTATCTCGAGCGCGAAGGCTACTGGGTTGTGGGCGTCGGCGACGGCCAGTCCGCGATCGAGGAGTTCGAGAAGCATCAGTTCGACCTGGTCGTGCTCGACCTTATGCTCCCCAAGATCCCCGGCGAGCGCGTTTGCCGCACCATTCGCGATACCTCGGATGTCCCCATCATCATGCTGACGGCTAAGGGCGAGATCGAGGACCGTATTATCGGTCTTGAGCTCGGCGCCGACGACTATCTGATTAAGCCGTTCTCGCCGCGCGAGCTCGTCGCCCGCGTTCGCGCTCTGTTCCGCCGTGCCCATCAGGCCGACGAGCCCGCCGTCGAGGTACTCGACTTCGGCGATCTGGTCATCGATATCTCGGGCCACAAGATCTTGGTCGAGGGCAAGGAAGTCGATCTGACGGCTTCCGAGTTCAAGCTGCTCACCACACTTGCCCGTCATCCCGGCCGTGTGTATAACCGCATGGAGCTGGTCGAGAAAGTGCTCGGGTATGACTTTGAGGGCTATGAGCGCACCATCGATAGCCACGTGAAGAATCTTCGCGCCAAGCTGGGCGATGATCCCAAGAAGCCCAAGTGGCTCTACACCGTCCATGGTGTCGGCTATCGCTTCGAGGTTCCGGCCAAGACCGATAAGTCGGACGAGAAATAGGGAAATCACATATGACACCTGCGCGCTTTGAAATCGGACAAAAGCACAAGCAGGAGAGCGAGGCGGGTTCCAAGGCTAGTTGGAACACGCCTCGTTCCGATTCACGGCCAACGATGAGCTATCCCTCGCGCATGGCACTTGCTTTTGCTCTGACATCGCTCATGACGGTATTGGTGCTGGTGGGCGTTGTCTCTGTTGTGTGGGGCACGGTCTTTTCGGATTACACACGCTCCAATATCGTCGAAATCGCAAATTCCGCTGCCGAGAAGTTGGCGACCTCATATGAGGAAAACGGCTCTTGGACCGCGGGAGAACTGCGCACGGTCGCAACGTCGAGTTTGGTTTCCGACGATCTGGGCATGCAGGTCGTCAATAAAAAGGGTGTGATCGTTTATGACGATTCCTGGCCCTCGGCAAGCGCCACCGCCGATGTACGCGAAAACCAGGCTACGACCGACGACACGAGCGGCAAGAGGGCATCGCATAGCCCGGTCTCGTCTGCTCCAACCGACTCCGATAGCGTTGCTAACGTCGAGATTGTAACGTCTTCCGGCGAGCATGTCGGACAGGTAAAGCTGTGGGCCATCGGCTCCGACGCTCTGCTCACCAAGGCGGACTCTGCGTTTAGGGAGAAGACCTTTAACGCCATGGCCCTCGCCGCGGTTGTTGCAATCTGCATTTCGGTCGTTATCGGATCGCTCGTGTCGCGCATGCTCACCAAACCGATTCATCGCATCACCAGTACCGCAAAGCAAATCCGTGACGGCGACCTGTCGGCTCGCACGGGGCTGCGCGGTGATGACGAGATCGATCAGCTGGGTGAGACCTTCGATGAGATGGCCACCTCGCTCGAGAAGGATATGAAACACGAGAAGCGCCTGACCTCGGATGTCGCACACGAGCTGCGCACGCCGCTTATGGCGATGCTTGCGACGGTCGAGGCCATGCAGGACGGCGTGTATCCCACCGACGATGAGCATTTGGAGACCGTTGCTTCCGAGACGCGTCGCCTGGCTCGTCTGGTGCAGCAGATGCTCGACCTGTCGCGCATGGAAAACAGCACGGCTCCGCTCAACCTTGAGCCGGTGGACATGGTTCCTTTCGTGCGATCGATTGTGAACGGCCAGGAGCGTCTGTTTGCCGACCGCGATCTGCGCCTGCGTTTTGCGGACGAGACCCAGGGTCACGACGATGTCGTCGAAGCCGATCCCGACATGATCACGCAATGTGTTATCAACCTCATGAGCAACGCCATGCGCTACACCCCCGAGGGCGGTTGGGTCGTGGTGTCGGTGCTCAGTGACCGCAGGCACGTCAGCATTGCCGTTTCTGATACCGGCATCGGTATTGCCAAGGACGATCTGTCGCGCATTTTCGGGCGGTTTTGGCGCGCCGATGCCAGCCGCGCCCGCGAAGCTGGCGGCCTGGGCGTCGGCCTCGCCGTGACCAAGCAGATCGTCGAGCGTCACCATGGCTACATATCCGTGGAGTCGGAGCTTGGAAAGGGTACGACTTTTACAATTCATCTGCCCCGCGAGCACACGGCGGACGCGGCATCTACTACAATGGAGCACTAGCTTTTCGCTATTCGGTGAAGGAGGGGCCGCGTCCCTGCCGCTCCGAGTTTGCGAAAACATGCGGGAAAGAACCCGCATTTCTGTCGTATTTAGGTAAGGAGTGACTCACGTGACAACGATGGAGCGTCGTCCGGATTCCCGTGGCAAGGTTCGTGATATCTACGATGCCGGTGAAAACCTGCTGATGGTCGCCACCGACCGCATTTCTGCGTTCGACTTCATTCTTCCCGACGAGATTCCGTTTAAGGGAGAGGTGCTCAATCGCATCTCGGCATTCTGGTTCGATAAGTTTGCCGACATCGTCCCCAACCATCTCGTTTCCATCGACCCGGCGGATTTCCCCGAGGAGTTTGCTGAGTATCGTGACTATCTCGCTGGCCGCGCCATGCTGGTTAAGAAGGCCCAGACGATTCCTATCGAGTGCATCGTCCGCGGCTATCTGACCGGTTCGGGCAAGAAGACCTATGACGAGAACGGCACCGTCTGCGGCATTCAGCTGCCCGAGGGTCTGACCGAGGCCTCCAAGCTTCCCGAGCCGCTGTTCACGCCGTCCACGAAGGCCGAGATCGGCGACCACGACGAGAACATTTCGTTCGAGCGTTGCTGCGAGATCGTGGGCGAGGACATCGCCACGCAGATTCGTGACCTTTCCCTCAAGATCTACAAGGCCGCTGCCGAGTACGCCGCGACCCGTGGCATCATCATTGCCGACACCAAGTTCGAGTTTGGTGTTATTGATGGCAAGGTCACGCTGATCGACGAGTGCCTCACGCCCGACTCCAGCCGTTTCTGGCCTGCTGCCAGCTACGAGGAGGGCAAGATCCAGCCTAGCTACGACAAGCAATTCGTCCGCAATTGGCTCAAGGCCAACTGGGATATGACAGGGGAGACCCCGCACCTGCCCGCCGAGGTCATCGATGGCACGTCCGAGCGCTATCGCGAGGCCTTCCAGATCATCACGGGCTCCCAGTTCACAAGCATGAAGGAGAACGCATAAGTGAGTACCCGTAGCGCCACGAACAAGCGCACGCAATCCCATGAAGTTACCGGGGTTGCGCGCAAGTCTGCCGCATCTGCTAAGCCCGCCCGCCAAGCAGCGAGCTCCGTTCGCGTCGTGCCGGCTTCGTCTAAGGCACGCCGCAAAGAGCTCGAGAAGGGCGAGAACCTCGAGGGCCTCTCTAAAGAGGAGAAGCGCGCCCGCAAGGCCAAGCAGCGCGCCAAGGAGGACCGCATCTATACGGTGTCGAATATCCTCCTCAAGCAGGACGAGGACTACACCAAGCGCCGTCGCATCTGGTGGATTGTGCTCGCCATTGGCATGGTGCTCGTCGTGGCAATTTGGGCCTCGCTGTACTTCGCTCCCGCTGGCATGGTGTCCAGCCCTGTCCAGATGGTCGGCATCGTTTTGTCCTATGTCATCATCCTAGGTGACTTTATCTACGACTTCGCTCGTATTCGTCCCTTGCGCAACATGTACCGCGCGCAGGCCGAGGGCATGTCCGAGAACAAGCTCAACGCTCTTATTGAGCGCGCGGCTGCCGAGGAGGACAAGAAGGACTCCAAGAAGAAGTAGCGTTTGCATACATACTTATCGCTAAGATATAAGGCGCGTCGTTTTTGCGGCGCGCCTTTTTACTGTTCTATAGATAGATGGAGTGGCACATGATTCGAGCTGCCCTGACGGTCGAAGAGGCTCTGGAGGGCATGAAGGCCCTGGAGCCCAAGATTAAAAACTACGCGCGCCTGGTCGTCCGCAAGGGCGTAAACGTCAAGCCCGGTCAGGAGGTCGTCGTTCAGTCTCCGGTCGAGTGCGCGCCGTTTGCGCGCGTGGTGGTCGCGGAGGCCTATGCTGCCGGCGCCGGCCACGTGACGGTCATTTGGGCCGATGATGCCGTGACGAGGCTCACGTACGAGCATGTCGATAAAAGCTATTTTGAGCAGACGCCCGAGTGGAAGCGCCTGCAGCTTGATTCCTTGGCCCAGGACGGTGCCTGCTTTATCTTTATCGAGGGTGCGGATCCTGCGGCTCTCAAGGGTATCGATCCCGCCAAGCCGGCCGCGGCATCCAAGGCGAGGAACACGCAGTGCAAGGTCTTCCGCCGTGGACTGGACTACAACATCAACCCGTGGTGCATCGCCGGCGCGCCGGTCGTGGCTTGGGCGCGCGAGGTGTTCCCGGGAGACGCCGATGAGGTTGCAATCTATAAGCTGTGGAATGCGATTCTGCACACCGCTCGTGCCGATGGCCAGGACCCGGAGAGCGACTGGGAGCTTCATGACGCGGCGTTCGAAAAGAACTTGCGCTTCCTGAACGACAATCGTTTTGACCACCTGCATTACACCGCGGCAAATGGAACCGATCTGACGATTGGCATGACGAAGGGTCACGAGTGGGCCGGTGGCAAGGGCAGGACGCCCGATGGACATCCCTTCTTCCCCAACATCCCCACCGAGGAGGTCTTCACCTCGCCTGATCGTATGCGTGCCGACGGTATCGTGTATTCGGCTATGCCGCTCATTCACCACGGCAATAAAGTCGACGATTTTTGGATTAAGTTCGAGGGCGGCCGCGTGGTGGACTACGACGCCCGCGTGGGCAAGGCAACGCTCGCAAGTATCATCGATACTGACGAGGGCGCTGCTCACCTGGGAGAGGTCGCGCTCATTTCCAAGAACACGCCGATCCGCGAAAGTGGTGTTCTGTTCTACGATACGCTCTATGACGAGAACGCCAGCTGCCACCTTGCGCTGGGCGTCGGCTTCCCCGAGTGCATCGAGGGCGGATATGATATGTCCAAAGAAGAGCTCCTAGAGCATGGCGTCAACGTTTCGAGCACGCACGTCGACTTTATGATTGGCACGGACGATATCGATATTGCGGGCATTACGCCTGATGGACGTGAAGTTGTGATTTTCCAGAACGGCCAATGGAGTTGGGAATAGCCCCAGACCGTGGTACAATGCCACCCGCGGGCCGTTAGCTCAGCTGGCAGAGCAGGGGACTTTTAATCCCAAGGTCCAGGGTTCGAACCCCTGACGGCCCACCCAAAGATTGTTGAGACGGTCAACTTCGGTTGGCCGTCTTTTTTGTCGCCCTTTCATGGGTTCGAACCCGTCGGGGGGCGCGGAGCTGAGTAAACGCGCGAGCGTTTGCCAGCGCAGCGCGCAAGGCGCGAAAGCGCCGCAGCGGCCGCCTGCGAAGCAGGCTGAACCCCTGACGGCCCACCCAAAGAAAGGAAAAAGAAATGAAAACAGATAGATACGGAATTAGCGGCAGCACATTAAAGATAATAGCGGCCATCTCGATGGTTCTCGATCATGTAAGCAGGATCGTCCTGACCAATGGAATCATGACTCACGCATCGTACAATCAGATATCAGACGAACAGTGGGCGATTCTAAGCGAGGCTTCGGATGTGCTTCATGTTCTTGGCAGAATTGCATTTCCCTTATTTTGCTTTTTGATAGTTGAGGGATTTTTGCACACTCATGACATAAAGAAGTACCTGCGAAATATGCTTGTCTTCGCAATCATTGCGGAGCCCATATACGATTTCGTTCAAACCGGGCAGCTATTTGACCTTCGGCAACAGAATGTTATGTATGAGCTCCTGCTTTCCTTGGTCTTTTTGATTATTCTGGAAAAGATACAAAGTCTTTCAAAATGGAAGAGGCACATTGCAGAAATTGCTCTGATTGTTTTGACAGCACTGGCAGCTGAATACACTAAGCTGGATGGCGGTGCGTATGGCATTCTGCTTGTGGCTGCATTCTATTTATTCCACGACAGCAAAGCTAAGATGTTCTTTGCTGCAGTATGTGCAGTGCTCCTTTCGTCATGCCATATAATTGGCGGCGGATTTGAGTTCACTACAGCTAATATTTTTAATCCTGATGTTGCTGCCGCGATAATTTCGTTGTTGCTTATCAATCTTTATAATGGCAAGCGAGGGCTGAAGCTGAAATATTTCTTCTACATTTTCTATCCGGCACATCTTGCTCTGCTTTATGGTGTCTCGCTTATTGTTTTGAACTGTCTTTAAAAACTCTCAAAGAAGTCTCTGAAAGCAGAAACAAATTGACCCTAAGACTGCTTGTGAATTTCCGGAAGACCTGAGAGATGCGAGGATAGACAACGAGGGCTGCAGAAAGATGCTTCTCAGTTCTCTGGCGGATCGCATGAATCTGTATGAGGATCACTTCCACACACTCATTGATAACAGTGATAAACACGGCAGATCCTCAAAACATGAGACTGCGAAGGTCGAAAGATGCTTCGAAAGCATGAATGGCAGCGAGAAAACGAGTTCGGAAGCACCCTCTGGATGCTCCAGCATAGAATAGAAAGCGGTCAACTTCGGTTGGCTGTCTTTTTTTGTCGCCCTTTCATGGGTTCGAACCCGTATCTATCTATATATAAGAACGCTTGGCGAACAAAACCCGCCTTTTACCGATGGGAAACAAATAGCTGATGCCTTTGGGGTAAAGTAGCGCTCCAGAGATGACCGATGTCTCAATACTCATAAAACAGCTGGTCATCGCCAATATCAGAAGCCAATGCTTCAGTTATAACCTCAGGGACGCGACTGAGGGACATATTCGTTTGTGAACAAATTATGGAGTGCGCGATTCCCGCCCCCGGGGCCCCTCCGGTCTGGCAATATATCTCC
>CATVYG010000046.1 GCA_958348225.1 uncultured Collinsella sp. | reverse complement strand
TTGCAGGGATTGAATCCCGCTTATTCATGCGACATTGGAGTGACAACCTTGACCGCCGCAACCACGCCTAAAAGTAAGCCAACCGCCGCCGCGCTCTCCCCCGCGCGCACCAAGCTCTGCCTGGCGCTGCTCGTGCTGTTGGGATTCTCGCTCGGCTGCTCCGAGTTCGTGGTCATCGGCATCGAAAGCGACTTGGCAACGGAACTCGGCATATCACTTGCCACTGCGGGCCAGCTCATCAGCGTGTTTGCGCTCGTCTACGCTATCGCGACGCCGGTGCTCGCGCTCAGCACGGGGCGATTCCGCCGCCACCAGCTGCTCGTGTGCTACAGCATCGTCTTTGTGCTCGGCAATTTGGTTATGGCGCTAGCACCTAACTTCCAAGCGCTCTTTATCTCGCGCATTGTCCTGGGCTCTGTCTCGGGCGCGCTGCTCGCCGTGGGCGTGACGTACATCCCTGAGCTTCTGTCCCCGCAGCAAACTTCGCTTGCCATCTCGGTGGTATATGGTGCGTTTTCCGTGGCGATGGTCTTTGTCACTTCGATTGGCAAGTTTGTGGCCGACACGCTCGACTGGCACGTTGCCATGTACGGCACGCTGGCCTTTGCCGTTTTGATCTGCAGCGCGCTCGTGGTGTTTATGCCTCGCGCCGGGCAGACCGATGAGCCCGCCACCTTCCGCGAGCAGGCGGGGCTACTACGCGAGCCGAGTATCATCACCGGCATGCTCATCTTCTTCTTTGGCGTGGGTTCGGTCTACGTATTCTACGGCTACGTGACGCCTTATCTTGAGCAGGTGCTGGGCATGGGCACCGTTCAGGCGAGCACCACGCTTATGGCCTACGGCGTGTTCTGCCTGATCTCGAACATCCTGGGCGGGTGGATCGATGCGCGCTTTGGCATGAAGGCACTGCTGGTTACGTTTGTGCTGCAGGCTGCGGCGTTACTCGGGCTGTTTGCTGTGGGCGGCACCATGCCGCTCGCGCTGGTCTTTGTCTTTAGCTTGGCGCTGCTCATGTACCTGTTCTCAGTGTCGTGCATCACACACTTTATGGACGTGGCACGCAGCCGCCACCCCAAGTCGATGGTACTCGCAAGTTCGGTCGAGCCCATGGCGTTTAACGTCGGCATCTCGTTTGGCACCGCAGTGGGCGGTGCCGTGGTAAGCGGCGTTGGCATTGCGTACGTGGGCGCAGTGGGTGCCGCGTTCTCGCTTGTGGCCTGGGCGCTCACGCTGGTGACGATTAAGCTGGCTCGCTGGGAGCGCCGTCGTCAATCAGCACGGCCCTCAATACGGGCATAGGGGCAAACATAGCCCAAGGTGGCGAGTAACCGGTGAAAACCGCCCAATATGAGTATGTTTATCCGCCTGGAAGCTTCAGCAGTGCAATTTCGTGTATTTGAGATACACGCTTTTCTATTATTTCGTGTATTTCAAGTACATGAAATCGTACTAAACTATGTATCTGAAGTACACGAAATTGGAAAGGCGGCCCCATGCGCAGACCAATCGAGTCCGTTATCGAATCATGGGCGACAAAGGACGCCTCACGCCCCCTCCTCATCCGTGGTGCGCGACGCGTAGGCAAAACGTACGCTGCCGAGGAAATCGGCAGGCGAATCGCCGGCGATGCGTTTGTCAAACTCGACTTTCAGACCGATCTTGAGCTGATCGCTCCGCTGTTCGATTGTCCCACCGACGACGTTGACACCATCGTGGCGCGGATTTCAGACTATAAACGCGCCCCCATTCGCAAAGAAACCACCTTCATCCTGTTTGACGAGGTGCAGCTCTGCGAACGGGCGCTCAACTCGCTTCGCTTTTTTTCGGGTTCTGGCTGGCGCATATGCGCGACCGGCAGTCAGCTCGGCGTCGCCACGCGCAAACGTAAGCTGCCTTTTCCCAGCGGCGTTCGTCAAGAGACCATGCATCCTATGTCGTTCGAGGAGTTTCTCTGGGCGCTCGATGAGGAGCAGATGGCCGATGCCATTCGTACCCACGCCGGCACGCTCGAGACCTACGCCGCGCACCAAGCCGCGCTCAGCCTGTTTCATCGATACCAGATCGTGGGCGGCATGCCCGCCGCCGTCAACGCATATCGCAAGACGTTATCCATCGAGGATGCGCGCGTCGAGCAGCGCGAAATCAACGAGACCTATACCGCCGATATGACCGACCCCGAAAACGGGATCAGCGGCGTGGCGGCACGCAAGGTCTGGCGCTCCATTCCGTCCCAGCTGCTGAGATCGTCCACAAAAAAATTCAAGTACTCCGAGGTCGAACGCGGAGGCCGTCGCGCCAAGCTTATCGAGCCGCTCGACTGGCTCGAAGGCGCCGGTATCATATCGGTCAACAACCTGACCGAAGGCATCGAGCCTCCCCTCGTTCCCTTCGACGACGAAGATGGAAGTTTCTTTAAGGTCTATCTTCTCGATACCGGCCTCATGTTCTACAAACTCGGCATCAACCCGAGGCTCTGGCTCGACCTCAAAGAAGATTCCGCCATAGCGCTATCTTCCGACTTCCGAGGCGCCCTGGCGGAAAACTCGGTCATGCAAGCATTTTCGGGTAACAGCTTGCAGACGTATTACTGGGTGCCGCCGTCGTCTTGGAAGACGACCGGCGAGCTCGATTTTCTACTTCAGACCGACCGTATGGAAATCGTGCCCGTCGAGGTAAAGTCCGCACGCAACGTGCGCGCGAGAACCCTCGGGTCGTTCATGGACAAAGCCCGATCGCCATATGCCTACATTTTGTCCGAGAACAATTTTTTCCGCAGCGAAACCGATGACGGGCGCGAGCTACGCCACCTCCCCTTGTACGCAGCGGGCTTTATTGGAGCAAACTGCCTCAAGAGCAGTCTGTAAGCCCTGCACGACCGCCTAGAAAGGAAACCGCTCATGCAACGCATACTGTTTATCTGCCATGGCAACATCTGTCGCTCGACGATGGCTGAGTCGGTGTTTACCGAGCTGGTGCGGCGCGCCGGGCGCGCGGGCGAGTTTGTCATTGACTCCGCTGCGACCTCGACCGAGGAGATCGGCAACCCGCCACACCACGGTACCGTTGCCAAGCTGCGCGAGGTCGGGATTCCCGTCGTCGCACATCGTGCACGTCAGGTGCGTCGCGCGGAGTATGGCGACTGGGACCACATTGTCTATATGGACGACGAGAACGCGCGTGGCCTGCGTCGCATCTTTGGCGACGACCCCGACGGCAAGATTACGCGCATGCTCGATTGGACCGAGCGCCCCGGCGACGTGGCCGACCCCTGGTACACCGGCAATTTCGATGCCACCTACCGCGACGTACTCGACGGCTGCACCGCTATGCTCGAGCAGCTGTAGGCAATCGAGGTCGCGGGCCACGCCTTTGTCACATCCGGGACTAGCCCTAGACCGGCTTGACCTCCAGCTTTATCCCCTCGGCGCAGGAGTCGCCCAAAACATCCGAAAGGGCCCAGGTCGCATATAGCGGCAAATAGAGAACCGCTCCGTTGCGCTCAACGTTGCCTCTCGAGAAAACAATCCCGAGCCTTACGCCATATTCAGCCGTATCAAGCACATGACCGAGCGCAGCGTGCGCGTGGTAATAGGAGCCCGATTTAACCTCGATCGGAACAGCCGTCCCATCCGGTCCATCGACCACAAAGTCCACTTCACCGCGCTTTTTTGTCTGATAGTAGTAAAGCTGGCGATTTTGGGCAGCCAGCTGCTGGGCCACCACGTTTTCGTAAATGCCGCCCAGATTGGGCTCCTTGCTATCAAGATACGCCGCTTGGGCGACTCCGACGGGGTAGCGCGCCATCAACATGCCCGTATCCGATTGATATAGCTTGAACTGCGATGGCCGTGCCGTCTTGAGCAAGGGCGATTTTGGCTCGGTTACGATATCGGCTTTGAGAGCAACGCCGGCATCGACAAGCCATACAAAATCTCGCTGATACTTCTCGTAGTGAGCCTTGGGGTCAATGGAATTGAGCACGAAGCGCTTGTTTTCGCCCTCGAGCATAATAGGGAGCTGATCGTAAATGCTCTGCACCTGAAGGGCTCGCCCGCTTGCATACTTGGAGATATCCCGCCGGTACTGTTCGTTGAGCTCTGACTGTAGCTGACGAACAGAGGCAAGGTCGCCCTGCGTGTCAAGGAAACGCTGCACGACCTCCGGCATTCCGCCGACAACGGTATAGGTCCTGAAGTTTGCCATCATCGCGTCATGAATGTAATCAGGAACGGGCCTCTCGCTGATACACGCGTCACGTATCGTTTGGCGAGCCCCCTCGCTCACCCCGGTTGCCCAGCAAAACTCCTCAAAATCGAGCGGGAACATCCTAAGCTCGTGGACATACCCCACGGGATAGGACCTGACGCCCTTGAACTGAGTCCCGAGCATTGACCCCGAAAACGCCCAGCGGCACCTCCCGTCCTCAACAAGGAACTTTGCCATCGTCATGATGTCGGGGGCCTCTTGGACCTCATCGATAAACACGAGCGTTTTGCCTGGCGCAATCGACTTTCCCGAAAGAAGCGTCACCCTGCTGATGAAATCATCGGCATTCCGCGCCTCGAGAAGAGCATCTTTTGCCTGGCGGTTTTCCATGAGGTTAAGCTCGATGTAGGTTGCATGGTTGGCTTTGCCAAATGCGCGAATCGAATAGCTTTTGCCAATCTGGCGAGAACCAGTAATGAACAAGGCCTTTTGCTCGGAAGACTTCAGCCAACGCTCCAGCTCTGCCGCTATTTTCCTGCGCAGCATAGGCTCTCCCCTCGGTGTCATCGAATGAAATGCAAAGTTTTATATGCTTGATTATCGATGAAACGCAGAATTTTTAGAACCTAAAATCGGATGAAATGCAGAGATTTGAAATTATAAGCAAAAGAAGGGGCATCACCGGCGAATGTGTCAAAGGGGCTGCCCCTTTGTCACATTGCGCTCGACTACTCGTCAACGATCTCGGCAAGCCAGACGTTCAGCGTATCGACCTCGGGGCAGCAGAACTTTGCCGCACCAGGCTCGTTGCCAGGCACGGTTCCGCCATAGCGCAGGATATCGATATAGGGAAAGCCCACGTGACAGGCCATAGCGCACATCTTGCCGCGGTCTCGATCGAAGTCGAAGACGTCTCCCGGCTTGTGACCATGGTGACAACGGCACGCACCCAGCTGGTCCACGCAGCTCACGCGGATACGCGGACGCTTGCTACGCGGCGCACCGAGCGGCCCGTTCTCGCCCGCAGGCTTGACGCCGCCCTCGCCGGCGTTACTCATGGTCGATCACATCCAGGCAGGCCTCGATGGGAAGGCCGGCCGACTTGTCTTCTTGGTCGGCATTGCGCTCGATAAGCTCGGCCACCACACGCATGGCGTCGGTCGTCGCACGCTGTAAGCTCCAGCCGGCCATAACGCGACCCACGAGCACCGACGAGAACGTATCGCCCGTGCCCGGGAAATACACCGGGATCAGCTCAAAGGGAATCGTGAAGTACTCTCCCGCCACATGGTCGTAGCCGATGACGGCACTCGCCCCGTCGACCTTCGCGCTCGTAATGACCACCGACTTGGCGCCCAGCGCGAGCATGGCGTCCACGAGCGCACGAGCCTCATCGGCCGTAATCTGCTCGGCCATAGGCGTATCGGTGAGCAGACACGCCTCGGTATAGTTGGGCACCGCGTAGTCGGCGCACTCGACCAGGCTGCGCATAAGGCCGATGGTCGATTCGGGCACGCCGGCGTAGAGCCTGCCGTTGTCGGCCATGATGGGGTCGACGAACACCTTGGTGCCTTTTTGCGAACGGCGGTGGCAAAAGTCCGAGATGATGCGCGCCTCTTCCTCGGTCACGATAAAGCCGGTCGAGATGGCGTCGAATTCAAAGCCGAGCTCCTCCCAGATGGCAAGACTCTGACGCACGTACTCCGTGGTGTCGTGGATGTAAAACTTGGGGTAGTTGAGCGTATCGGAAACGAGGGCCGTCGGCAGGTTGTGGATACGGTAACCCATGTGCGACAGCACCGGCAGCATGGCAGAAAGCGCGACCTTACCGTAGCCGCACATATCGTTGATCAGCAGCAGCTGAGTGTTCTTCATGAGTGTCCCCCCTTGGGTCGGGTGCGACGCGACGGCGCCATAGTGCGACTAAGTGTAGCGCAGGGGGCGTTGCAAGCGGGCGCAGGCGCCGAGGAGGGCACATTGTTGCGGAAAGGTTACGGAAATGGGAGGCAAAATCGCGGCGGTAGCGGCACAGTAGCTGCCATCTATTTACTACCATTCCAAAACTATGCCGGATTACTACGATAAACCGTTAGCCTCCAACCACAACGAATTGCACTCCGGCAAAACCGCAGGTAGACAGCTTGTGATTTTACGAAAAACAATGCCGAGGTCTGATATTTCGAATTCATCGTAGTAATCCGGCATAGTTTTGGACAAAGCAACTTCGAAAGGGTGTCACCGCAGCCCAAAATGATTCGTTTTCCTCCGTCCCCCACGGATCACTCAACAAGAGCGTCCCCAACGACTATCCCAACAAGGGCAACGCCGATGTTTTGGCGAAGTCAGCGAAAACCCGTCAGAGCGAGCAAGGTGCCTTGAAGCAAGGCGGCATTGACCTTCTGGTCATGCCGCCGAAGTTGAAAGGCAGATTGCCGCTCTGGCGGGTTTGCAGCGTCGAGCCGTTACGCGGTTTGGCAAAACCGCGTAACCACTAGTTTGGTACCTTGACATTCATTTCTCACGCTCCTAGATTAGTTAGGCACAAAACAATTCATCTACCTAACTAAAGAAAGGAGCGAAGCTTCGATTATGTGTGTTGAACCACTCGCCTATCCGCATGAACCCGGCGGCGACCCCTCACGGCCGGCCGACGAGCCCGAGACTCAGTCCAAGGAGGACCGTCTCGCCAAGAGAATCCTCCATGGGCTGGGGTTTTGCGGCCATTACATGCATTTTCACGGCGGCGGCATATCTGGCAAGGCGCCCATCGTCTGCCTGCTCGCCAAGCAGCCGACCGGCGAGCTGTCCCAACAGGAACTTGGCATGCACTTCGACCTCAAGCCGGGGTCCCTTTCCGAGATTCTGTCCAAGCTCGAAATGGGCGGTCTTATCGAGCGCAACCGCAATCCCAAAGACCGTCGGCAGCTCACCATCCGCCTGACCGAAGCAGGATGGGAAAAGGCCCGCGTTGAGCAGGCGGCCCGCATCCGCTTTAGAGAGCGCGCCTTTAGTGCCCTCACTCACGACGAGCGCGAGCAGCTCGCCGAAATGCTCGAGAAAATCCGCAAAACCTGGGAGGAACTGGATGATTAAAACCCTCATGGGCAGCATCCGCGACTATATGAAAGTCACTGTTGCCACGCCATTGCTCGTGCTTGGCGAGGTGCTCTGCGAGATGCTGATTCCATTTATCACCGCCAACCTGATCGACGCCATCAAAGACGGCGCCACCGTAGCCGAGATGCTTCCCACCGCAGGCCTTTTGGTGCTCATCGCGCTGACATCCCTTGCTTTTGGCGCCGCGGCCGGCGTCACCTGCAGCCATGCGAGCTGCGGGTTCGCCAAGAACCTGCGTCACGACCTGTTCTACAAGATCCAGACGTTCAGCTTTGCCAACATCGATGAGTTCTCGAGCTCCTCGCTCGTCACGCGTCTGACCACCGATATCAACAACGTGCAGCAGGCCTTTATGATGATCATCCGTATCGCCGTGCGCGCGCCGCTGGTATTGATCTTCGCCTTTACCATGGCATTTATCATGGGCGGCAGCGTTGCCATGGTCTACCTGATCATCATTCCGCTGCTGGGCTTTGGGCTGTTCTTTATCATCTTTAAGGTGCGCCCCATCTTCTCGCGCGTGTTCCACAAGTACGATGCCCTTAACGAGTCCGTCGAGGAAAACGTCACCGGCATGCGCGTGGTTAAGAGCTACGTGCGCGAAGACTTTGAGAAGGAGAAGTTCGCGACCGCCGCACGCGACGTCCAGATGGACTTCACCCGCGCCGAGAAGCTACTCGCCTTTAACAACCCCATGATGAACATCTGCGTCAACGGCGCGTTTGTCGTCATCATCTACCTGGGCTCCAAGCTCATCATCACAAGCCAGGGAACGCTGTTCGACGTGGGCCAACTCTCCTCGATCTTTACCTATGGTTTCCAGATCCTTATGAGCCTGATGCAGCTGTCGATGATCTTTGTCATGGTGACCATGGCCGACGAATCGGCACACCGCATTACCGAGGTGCTGGCCGCCGAGCCCACAATCGCCGATCCCGCCGAGCCCGTGCTCGAGGTTGCCGACGGCTCCATCGACTTTGACCACGTGAGCTTTAAGTATTCCGCGCATGCGAAGCGCCAGGCGCTCGACGACATCGACCTGCACATTACGAGCGGCGAGACCATCGGCATCATCGGCGGCACCGGCTCGGCCAAGTCCACGCTCGTAAACCTCATTGCCCGCCTGTACGACGCCACCGAAGGCACCGTACGCGTGGGCGGCATGGACGTGCGCGACTACAACCTGGACGCGCTGCGCCACCAGGTCGCCATGGTGCTGCAGAAAAACGTGCTGTTTAGCGGCACCATCGCCGAAAATCTGCGTTGGGGAGACCCGAATGCCACCGACGAGGAGGTTCGCGAGGCCGCGCATCTGGCCTGCGCCGACGAGTTTGTCGATGGCTTCCCCAAGGGCTATGACACCTGGATTGAACAGGGCGGCTCCAATGTTTCCGGCGGTCAGAAGCAGCGCCTGTGCATTGCGCGTGCCCTGCTGCGTCGCCCCAAGATCTTGATCCTGGACGATTCCACCAGCGCCGTCGACACCAAGACCGACGCCAAGATTCGCGCAGGGCTGGCAAGCTATCTGCCCAACACGACCAAGCTCATCATCGCCCAGCGCATCAGCTCTGTGCAGGACGCAGACCGCATCATCGTCATGGAGGGCGGCCGTATCGCTCAGATCGGCAGCCATGACGAGCTACTCAAGACGAGCGAGATCTACCGCGAGACCTTCACCTCGCAGAACAAGATGTCTGCCGAGGGCGAAGGGGCCGTCGAGGCCGACACCGAGGCATCCGCAACGCAAGCCCAGACCCAGGAAGGAGGCGAGGCTCATGAGTAAGGCAACGACCGCCGAGCGCGCGCTCAACCGCAAGGGCGGCACCATGTCGCGCCTCATCAAGACGCTCTTTGGCTTCTACCCCGTGCTTTTGCCCCTCGTCGTCGCCGGCGTGGTGCTCTGCGCCATCATCAACTCCATCGGCGCGACCTTCCTTCAGAGCGCCCTGCAGATTATTAGCGAATCGTGGCAGTCGGGCGATTGGGAAGCCGCGCAGCCCAAGATCGCACAGCTCGTGACCACCCTCGCCTGCATCTACGGCGTCGGCATCCTGTCCTCGCTCTTCTGGAACCGCGCCATGGCCATCGTCACGCAGGGCTCGCTCGAGAAGCTGCGCGAGAAGATGTTCAACCGCATGCAGGACCTACCGATTCGCTACTTCGACACGCACCAGCGTGGCGACATCATGAGCCACTACACCAATGACATCGACACGCTGCGCCAGATGATCAGCCAGTCGCTGCCCAACCTGCTCATGACGACCATCGTCATCGTCACGGTGTTCTTTATCATGCTGTACTACAGCGTTTGGATGTGCCTGGTCATTGTGGCAGGCGTCGCCTTTATGACCTTTATGACCAAGCTGCTCGGCTCCAACTCCGCGCGTTTCTTTATTGCGCAGCAGACCGAGCTCGGCGTGGTCGAGGGCCACATCGAGGAAGTCATGAACGGCCAGAAGGTCGTCAAGGCATTCTGCCACGAGTCTGCCGCCGAGGCCGATTTTGACGAGCGCAACGAAAAGCTCTTCGAGGTCTCGCAGAAGGCCAACATGTACGCCAACATCCTCATGCCTATCCTTATGAACCTGGGCAACCTGCTCTACGTGCTGGTCGCACTGGCAGGCGGCATTTTGCTGGCGCTGGGCGTGCCCAACCTGAGCATCTCGGGCATGGCGCTGTCCATCGCCGTCGTGGTGCCGTTCCTCAACATGACCAAGCAGTTCTGCGGACAGATCGGTCAGATCTCGCAGCAGATCAACGCCGTGGTCATGGGCCTCGCCGGCGCCGACCGTATCTTTGAACTCATCGACGAGGAGCCCGAGGCCGACGAAGGCTATGTGACGCTCGTCAACGCGCAGGTGAACCCCGATACCTGGCAGCTCGAGGAGGCCGACCACCACACCGGCATGTGGGCATGGAAACATCCGCACCGCGCAACCGGCGAGATTGAGTACGTGCCGCTGCGCGGCGACCTGGTCATGGACAACGTCGACTTTGGCTACACGCCCGACCACGAGGTGCTGCACGGCGTGTCTGTGTTTGCCAAGCCGGGCCAGAAGGTCGCGTTTGTCGGCGCCACCGGTGCCGGCAAGACGACCATCACCAACCTCATCAACCGCTTCTATGACATCGCCGACGGCAAGATCCGCTACGACGGCATCAACGTCAACAAGATCCGCAAGGCCGATCTGCGCCGCTCGCTGGGCGTCGTGCTACAGGACGTGAACCTGTTCACCGGCACCGTGATGGATAACATCCGCTACGGCAACCTGGATGCCACCGACGAGGAGTGCATCGCGGCGGCAAAGCTCGCGGGCGCGGACGACTTTATCACCCGCCTGCCCGACGGCTACGACACCATGCTCACCGGCAACGGCGCACAGCTGTCGCAGGGCCAGCGCCAGCTGATTTCGATCGCACGCGCTGCCGTCGCCGATCCGCCAGCAATGATTCTGGACGAGGCCACGAGCTCCATCGACACCCGCACCGAGGCTATCGTGCAGGCCGGCATGGACAAGCTCATGGAAGGCCGCACGACGTTTGTCATCGCGCACCGCTTGTCCACCGTGCGCAACTCCGACGCGATCATCTGTCTGGACCACGGCCGCATCATCGAGCGCGGCAATCACGACGAGCTGATCGCCAAGCGCGGGTATTACTACCAGCTGTACACGGGTGCGTTTGAGCTCGAGTAGGACCGGTTACTGACGGAGGGCGCCCCGAGGGTGGCGGGGCACCCTCCTGCGCACAATCAGCCCGTCACTTAGAGCGGAATAAAAGATTGTGAGCCCCTGGCCGATTGGCCAGGGGCTCGTTTTGTGTGGGGGTATTTTGGCTGGCAGGTGCTGTATATTATTCGTATAATTTATCGTAAGTTCCCGTACATCGATTGGAGCCTTACATGCCTGCCATTAAACCTGTTTCCGATTTGCGCAATTACAACGAGGTGCTCTCCGATGTCCACGAGGGCTCCCCGGTGTTTCTGACCAAAAATGGGCACGGTTGCTACGCTGTGCTCGACATGAAAGATTACGACCGGTTTTGCGCCATCAGCACGCTGATGTCGGAGCTTGAGCGCGGGCGCAGCTCGGGTGATGAGAGCGGATGGGTCTCGTCGGACAACGTCGCCGAGCACTTCCGCCGCAAGGCCGCAAGCCATGCATAGCTGCGCGGTCGTCTACTCTCCGCTGGCTCTGCAAGATCTCGACGACATCTGGGACTATATTGCCGTCGAAAAGGACAATCCCGCAGCAGCGGAGAGAATCGTAGAGGGCATCCTCGCTCGGATAGACCTGCTCTCCAGCTTCCCGGAGTCGGGCACGCCACTTTCATCGATCCATCCCCTACGCTCCGATTACCGGTTCGTGATCTGTGACAATTATCTCACGTTTTACCGCTATCACCAGAAGGTCTATATCGACCGCGTCCTCCACAGAAAGCGCGATTACCTGCAGATATTGCTTGCCAAATAAAATGATAGCTAATTTGGGACGCTCTCTGAGTGTAGCCGTCAACAGTGGACGCAGCAAAGGAACGCCCCTTTGTCATGCAAAGTCTTTGGAAATCAGAACCACCCTTAAAAAGGGTGGTTTGCTCTTAGGGTATAACCCACGGGC
>CATVYG010000045.1 GCA_958348225.1 uncultured Collinsella sp. | reverse complement strand
CATTGTGGCTCTTGACAGCGGATTGGGTCATATGAGCGAGCGGGCCGCATTTGAGGCAAGGTGACGTGAAACGAAAGGGCGCTGACCTTCTGGTCGCGCCCTTGAAGTTGAACGTCAGATTGCCCAAATGCGGACCGCGCAGCGTCGAGCCGTTACGCGGTTTGGTAAAACCGCGTAACTAATACTCAAGCTTCCACATGTAGCGGCGCGTCATGTAGTCCTTGTGAGTAACGGCAGAGAGTGCACGCATATACACGTTGTTGAGGATCGGGGCAAAGATCAGGTGGTTGAAGTACTCGCTCACGCTGTCCTTGATGTCGTTGAGGCCAAGCTCCTTGGCATCGAGCTGATAGACGCGCTCGCCACCGTACTGGTTGACGAAGCGGATGCCGCGCTCGTCGTTGCAGCGGCTGCGGCCGACGCTGATGAGCTGGAACAGCGAGGTGCGCTTGTCCAGGATCTCGAAGGGGCCGTGGAAGAAGTCGCAGGTGTTGATGGTGCAGGAGTCGATCTGCAGCATCTCCTGCACGTTGCAGATGCTAAAGACGTAGGCGGCACCAAAGAGCGGGCCCTGGGCCATGACGTTGATGCAGGGCTTGTCGGCGTTCTGCTCGGCCCACTTGGCAGCGAGCGGACGGGTGTACTCGACGGCCTTGCGATAGATTGGGTCGACCAAGTCGAAGGCGGCCATAGCGGTCTCGTACTCGGCATAGCCCTCGGTCTGCTGCGTAAGCTCCATGGCGATCATGGTCACGACGGCAGAGTTGGTGCGGCCCATGCAGGACTCGTCGACGGCCAGGCTGTCGTACTGGATCTTGTAGTCGCAGACCTCGGTGAGGCCGGACTCGTCAACATAGATGGCGATGGTGCTGGCGCCGTGGTCCTTGGCGACCTGGGCGGCGACGATGGTCTCCTTGGTGCCGCGCATGGACACGACGACGGCCAGGGTGTTCTCGCTGACGTAGGCCGGGGTGGCGTGCACGAACTCGTTGCTGGTGTAGCTGGAGCTCACGACCTGCGTGGCCTCGTGCTCCATAAAGTACTGGGCAGGATAGTTGCCGCCGTTGGATCCGCCGGCGCCAATCCACACGACGCGCTTGATGCCGCCCTTGTCTGCCTTGTCAGCCAAAACCTGGGAGACGACATCCTTAACCTGTTCCTGAGTAGTCATCGTGCATCAGCCTTTCTTCTCGTTTGATGCTCTCGATGGCATACAAGTTACATACATGTTTTGGTTATGTCGACTAGTTGTATGCTATATTTGACTTAGAAATTCTGCTGGTAAGGTTTTCGACTTCTCGTTACCAGCAGTTTTGTTGTTGTATTGAATACATGCTTGATTAGACTCGCATACAAGTTAGATACAGGTTGATCGCATGAAAGCTTCGTCTAAAAAGAAACTGGCCCAATACGAGCGCTTGGCGGGCATGCTGCGTGACCGCATCGCCGCCGGCGTCTACGCGCGCGAAGACAAGCTGCCGTCCGAGATGGAACTCATGGACGAATCGGGGCTGTCGCGCAGCACCGTGCGCCACGCCCTTAAGGTGCTCGTTGATGAGGGCCTGGTGCGCACCGAGCGCGGGCGTGGCGCCTTTGTGGCCGACACGCCCGCGCTCCACGAGAACAACCTGGTGTTTTCGAGCTATACGGCGCAGGTCCAGGGTCAGGGCATGAAGCCCACCACGCGCACCGTGGACTCGGGCTTTGCCAAGGCGGCCGGCAGCATAGCTAAGTTCTTTGACGCCGCCGTGGGCAGCAAGCTCGTCAAACTTGTCCGCCTGCGTTATCTGGACGATGCGCCGCTGTGCCTGGAGACCACCTATCTACCACCGAGCTTTGAAGCACTCATCGATCGCGATATCAACGGTTCGCTCTACGCCACGCTGCGCCAAGAATTCCATCGCGCGCCGGCGCAGGGGCACAAGACCTTTGAGGTGTGCTATGCCTCGCAAAACGAGGCGTTTTTGCTCAACGTTGAGCGCGGGCAGGCGCTGATCCTGATCACCGACTACGTCTACGACACCGACGGCCGCCCGCTCCATGTCTCCAAGCGCATCCAGCGCACCGACCGCGCCAAATACACCGAGCCAATCGGCTAACCTGCCAAAATAAACCTGTCCCTAAATGGTAGGTTTGGGGAGGTCGGGGAACCAGGTTGGTTTGGGTTGGTTGGGCGTGCGCTCGGCTAGGACCAGCTCCATCCAACACATGTCGTACCAGCGACCGAACTTTTGGGCACAGCGGTCGAAGGCACCCACCAGGCGATATCCCATATGGGCATGGAAGTCCTGACTGTTGTGCGTCAGATACTCGTCGTCCTTGTCGTGCGGCACGGCAATGAGCGCGCACATATTGGTGATGCCCATCGCGATCAGACATTGCTTGAGCGCATCGTGCAACTTGCGGCCCAGCCCGCCGTGGCGCACGTCGCACGCCAGGTAGATCGACGTCTCGACCGACCAGTCGTATGCCTCGCGGCTGTTGAGCGGGCTCACATAGGCATAGCCTACCGGACGCCCGTCCAGCTCCATCACCAAATACGGATAGCGCTTGAGCGTACGCTCGATGCGCCCGGCGAACTCCTCAACGCTCGGCACCTCGTATTCGCAGGTAATCGCCGTCTGGCGCACATACGGCTCATAGATGGCAAGCAACGCCGGCGCGTCTTCGGGCGTCGCCAGGCGAATCGTCGGCTCGGACATCTCGGTCATACAACCCTTCTCCCCCAAAAGCAAAGGCCACCCTGCGCCAAACCCGGCGCAAGGCGGCCCCTCGTCATTACATCAGGCTACAGGACAGCCGCCAGCGCGTCGATGTCCTCCTGCGCCGTGGCCCAGCTGGTGCAAAAGCGCACCACCGTATGAGTATCGTCGTACTTTTCCCAGTACTCGATCGCCGCATGCTCGCGAATGCGGGCCATATCCTCGTTGGGCAGAATCACGAACTGCTGGTTCGTGGGCGTCTCCAAGAAGAACTGGTAGCCGCGCTCGTGCAGCACACGACGCAGCGCCCGAGCGGTCTCAATCGCCTGGCGACCAATCTCAAAATACAGGCCATCGGTAAAGAGCGCCTCAAACTGGACGCCCGTCAGGCGGCCCTTGGCCAACAGCGCGCCGTGCTGCTTAATGCGCGGAATAGGATGCGCCGGGGCGTGCATGCCACAGAACACCACAGCCTCGCCGCAAAGCGCACCACACTTGGTGCCGCCGATGTAGAACACGTCACACAGCTGCGCCAGCTCGGGCAGGGTAATGTCGCACTCATCGGCCGCCAGCGCATAGGCCAGGCGAGCACCGTCCACAAACAGCGGAATCTCGCGCTTCTGGCACACCGCGTGAATCGCCGCGAGCTCGGCCTTGGAGTACAGCGTGCCGTACTCGGTCGATAGACTCACGTACACGGCGCCCGGGAACACCGTGTGCTCGTAGCTCTCGTTTTCGTAGAACACCTGGATATAGTTCTCGAGGTCCTCGGCGTGCATCTTGCCCTCGTAGCCGGGGATGGTGAGCACCTTGTGGCCGCCAAACTCGATGGCGCCCGCCTCGTGACAGGCGACATGGCCGGTCTCGGCGGCAACGACGCCCTCGTACGGCGCGAGCAGCATGTCGATCACCGTCGCGTTGGCCTGCGTGCCGCCTACCAGAAAAAACACGTCGGCATCGGGAGCCCGACAGGCCTCGCGGATAAGCTGCTTGGCACGCTCGGTGTGCGCATCGGTACCGTAGCCGGGCTGCGGCTCCATATTGGTGTCGACGAGCGCCTGCAGCACTGCCGGGTGTGCGCCGTGGGAATAATCGTTGTTGAACGCGAGCATGGCAATCCTCTCTTACCGGGTATCGGCCAGATGATTCAAACGGAGCTATTGTACGCCGTTGGGATAGGCAATGCGCGCGGCGAGACACTCAAGCGCCAGCACCAGGGCAAAGCCGCAGCTCACGTCGCTCAAAAAGTGCGCCCCGATCACGATACGGCCAAAGGCGACGAGCGCCGCGACCACAGCCGCCGTCCAAAAGACCACCCGGCGGTGCGACGGCTTTTCCTTAAAGGCCGCTGCGGGAAGCCCGGCGAGCATCAGGCCAATCGCCGCATGCGCGGTGTGTCCACTCGCGAACGACTTAAAGCCGTCCTTGATTACGCCGGCGGCGATATAGCTCCACTTGTCGGGGTTGCCAATCACCCACCACGGCTGAAAATTGAGCCCCGGCGTGACCTCGATCACGCGCATGCGCGGACGCGACCACAGCGGCTTGACGATCACGTTGAGGATAATGGCCTGAGCGACCCACACGGCAAGCACCATCAACGCCCAGCGCCTGAGCTCATCGGGCTCGGTCGCGCGCGTGAGGCGATAGATGATAAAGTTGGCGGCGATGACCAGCACAAACGTCAGCACCAGCTGAACGGCAATGAGTTTACCGCTAACCCGCAGGGACGAAACGATCTCGTAGCCGGCCAGGCCAACGTTGACGAGGATGCCGAGCACGGCAAGCCATTTGCTCCCCCTGGAGTCGGGACGCATCGCGCGTACGAGCATAACGCCCGCGACGCTCGCCGTCAGCTCGAACGGCAGCTCGCCGGCGGCCTCGATAAAGCGGCCGTACATGCTGCCGACGTTGAACAGCGCGCTCGAGATCTGGTAATCGAAGAAACTGCCCACGCCCAGACAAAGGCACAGGACAACCGCGATAATGGCGACATCTTTCTTATAGATGTATCCGAACATGCTTTCCTTTCGGTCGGGCGAAGGGCGGTCAACCTGCAATGTGGGTGAGACGAAGATGGCTTTGTCCCGTAAATACCCTTACAGGTTGAGCATAAGTAAGCGAAAACGTTCCATTTGTGGCAAGGTGGCCCGAAGGAGGAGGGAAGCGTACTTGCGTACGCGACCGACGAGTGAGGGTCAGATTGCCCAAATGGGGCGTTTGCAGCGTCGACCCGTTAGTCGTCGTCGCTCGCACCCAGCTGTTGCAGCAGCATGAGTGCCGCGGCCACGGGGCCGGTGCCGTCGTTGGCGTCGAGACCGCGACCCAGGCCGCTGCCCGCGCCGGCGCCCGCCTTGTAGGGCACCGATAGCTTGCGGCTCTTGGGGAAGTTCACCGCGCCATAGCGATTCTTGAACTCAAAGGCCACCTTCTTGGGAACGTCAACCCCCAGGAAGGTAATGCGTCCACCACTGAGCGTGACGCTCTCGAGCCCCAGGCGCTCGCCGCGAATACGGATGCGCGCGCGGTTGAACAGGTTGAGTCCCGCCAACGGCAGTTCGCCATGCGCGGCCTCGGTCTCCTCCTGCACCTCGTCGATACTCTCCAGGTCCTCAGCCGCAGCGAGCTTGCGGTACACGAGCACGCGCTGGTCCACCGCCGGCATGTACTCCTCGGACAAGAAGTAGTCGGCCGGCAGGTTAATGCCCACGCTCGCCGCCTCCACGCCGGCATCGTCGTCGCCGCGCGCCTCGGCCACGGCCTGTCCCAGCATCTGCGTAAACAGGTCAAAGCCCACACTCGACAGGTTGCCGTGCTGCTCGGCGCCCATGAGCGAGCCGGCACCACGGATCTCCAGGTCACGCATGGCGATGCGCATGCCGCTGCCCAGGTCCTGGAACTCGGAAAGCGCGGTCAGGCGCGCCGTTGCCTCCTCGGTGAGCGGCAACTCGCCCGGGAACATAAAGTACGCGTAGGCCTGCGTGGCAGAACGGCCCACACGGCCCTTGAGCTGGTAGAGCTGCGCCAGACCCAGGCGCTGCGAGTCCTCGATGATGAGCGTGTTGGCCGTTGCGTTGTCGATGCCGCTCTCCACGATGGTCGTGGCGATAAGCACGTCAATTTTCTTGGTCGCGAACTCGATCATCACGTCCTCGACCTCGCGCGGGCTCATCTTGCCGTGCGCCACGCCCACGCGCGCCTCGGGCGCGGCCTCGTGCACGCGCGCCACGGCATCGTCGATGGTCTTGACGCGGTTGGACACGTAATACACCTGACCGCCGCGGCCCACCTCCAGGCGAATCGCCGCACTCACCACGTCGGGGTCGTACTCCCCCACGTGCACGATCACGGGACGACGCCCGGTCGGCGGCGTGGTGATCAGGCTCATATCGCGCACGCCGCTCGTGGCCATCTGCATGGTTCGCGGAATCGGCGTTGCCGAAAGCGTGAGCACGTCAATCTGCTCGCGCAGGTTCTTGAGCTGCTCCTTGTGCTGCACGCCAAAGCGCTGCTCCTCGTCGATGATCACCAGGCCCAGGTTCTTGGGGTTCACATCGGCCGAAAGCAGACGGTGCGTACCGATAAGCACATCGATCGTGCCCTCGGCAAACGCCTTGAGCGCGCGCTTTTGCTGCGCCGGGGTGCGGAAGCGGCTGAGCACCTCGACCTCCAGGCCAAACGGGGCAAAGCGCTCAAAAAACGTCTCGTAGTGCTGTTGGGCCAGAATGGTCGTGGGACAGAGCACCATGACCTGGCGGCCGGAGTCTACGCACTTAAACGCCGCGCGCAGGGCGACCTCGGTCTTGCCGAAACCCACGTCGCCGCACAGCAGGCGGTCCATGGGCTTGGGCGCCTCCATGTCGGCCTTGATGTCGGCGATAGCCTCCAGCTGGTCGCGTGTCTCGTCGTAGGGGAAGCTCTCCTCCATCTCGATCTGCTCGGGCGTATCGGGCGGACAGGCGATACCGGTAATCGACGAGCGGCGTGTATACAGGTCGACCAGGTCAAACGCCAGCTTTTTGGCATTCTTGCGCGCCTTGTTGGTAGCCCGCGTCCAGTCGGCGGTGTTGAGCCTGGTCAGGCGCGGCTTGTCGCCGTCGGGGCCAACATAGCGCGTGATGCGGTCGACCTGCTCGAGCGGCACGTAGAGCTTGTCGCCGTCGGCATATTCCAGCAAAAAGTAGTCGCGCTCCTTGCCGCCCACTTCCTGGCGCGCGATCTCGCTAAAGAGCGCGATGCCGTGAGTGGCGTGCACCACGTAGTCGCCCGGCTTAAACGGAAACGTGATCTGCGTAATGTCCACCTTGCGGCGGCTGCGCGCGCGGTTGGCATCCATACGGGCGTTGAGGTCGGCGATCGAGAACACGGCCAGGTTGGCATCGGGCACCACCACGCCCTGCGGCAGGGCGGCATCGACAAAGGTCACGCGTCCGCGCGAGATAGTGGGCACGGCAGCACCGGCGGCAGCCTGGGCCGCGCCCGCCTCGAGCGAGCGGGCGTTGAGCGCGTCAGCCTTACGCTCGCGAATTGCAGCATGAGCATCCTGACGGGCAGCACGATCGGCAGAATCTGCCGCCGCCACGCGCACGCGCTCGCCAATGACGCCGGCGTTTTCGGGCGCGGCCGTCAGCGATTCCTCAAAGGTAATGCCCTCGTCGCCAAAGGTGAGCTCCATCGACTCGCGCGCGCCGCGGTCGGGAATGGCAAACACGCAGGCATAGCGCTTGCCCACGACTTCCTGAACGCGCGTCATAAAACGGTTGTCCGAGCCTGCGATAGCAGGCTGCTCAATCTTGAGCTCGGCCGTCACCGCACCGCCGGCACGGATGAGGCTTACGTAGTTCAAGCGCTGCTGGGCACCAAAATCGAGCTGTTGAGCGCGCACGTACAGACCATCCAGGCGGTCAATCCCTGCCTCGCCGGCACGCGCCTCGATATCCTCGTGGGCGCGCAGGCAGTCGTCGAACAGCGAGCGCGGCTCGGACAGAACCACGAGCGCCTTGCCGCTCACGTGCGCCAACGGGCTTACGGTCTGGCCGTACATCACCGGCAAAAAGCGGTCGAGCTCGGGCGTGACGATGCGCGCATCCACCATCTCGAGCAGCGCCGCCAGTTTGCTGTCATCCTGGCTGGCGCGATAGAGCGCCACATGCATGTTGTGGACGGCCTCGTCGGTGAGTGCCAGTTCGCGGCAGGGAAAGATTTCGATGCTGTCCTCGTTGCCGATGGTCTGCCCCGTGGAGCTCACCATGCGGCGGATGCGGTCAATCTCGTCGCCGAAGAACTCGATGCGCACGGGTGCCTTTTCCTGTGCGGGGAACACCTCGACGGTGTCGCCGTGCACGCGGAACAGACCGGGCGCATCGGCGGCGCCGGCATTGGTGTAGCCCATGCCCACCAGGCGCTGCGGCACCTCATCAAAAGGAATCTCCTCGCCCACCGCAAAAGTAGTGGACTCCCAGTAGTGGCTCTCGACCGGCGGCACGCAGCGCAGCAACGCGCGAGCCGAGGCAACCATGATGCAGTTGTCCCCGCGCACGATGCGTCCCAGGGCCTCGCATCGCTGCGCTACCACGGCGTCGTCGGGCGCCTGCTCGCGCCACGGATAATCCTTGCGCTCGGGGAAACGACACACATGCGCCAGGCCCACATAGGCGGCAAGGCTACGAGCGGCGCGATCGGCCGCATCCTCGCCGCTCACGATATAGACCGTCGGGCGCGGACGGCGCGCAAACTGGGCGGCCGCCATAAGCGTGCGGCCCGACTGCGACACAGCCAGCGTCACGTCCTCGCCAGCATCGAGCCCGGCCTCGACGGCCTGCAAGGCCTCGGCAGTGTAGAGCTGCGCGGCTATACGGTGAATGAGCATGCTGTTCCTCCGGCATTGCAACGCCAAAAGCCCGCCGGGGCAAGCTCGGCGGGTATGCGGCGGATTTCATTGCCTGTCATGGTAGCGCATGGAGAGGACTCCGGCTCAAGAGCAAACCCAGCCCCGCAAAAAACGCCAGACGAAGATGCGTTCCGCCCTACCCCGCTACGCGCACGCTGGGGCACAAATCTGCCAGCGGACACTCGTCACACTTGGGTTTGCGGGCGTCGCAGATCTCGCGACCGAAGGTGATCCACTGATGGTTGACCGACTCCCAATACTCGTGCGGCAAAATCTTGAGCAGATCCTGCTCGGTCTTGAGCGGCTCCTTGGCATGTGTCTTAGGACTCAACATCAGGCGATGCGCAATGCGGTTGACGTGCGTGTCCACCGCAATGCCCTCCACGATGCCATACCCCACGTTGAGCACGATGTTCGCCGTCTTGCGTCCCACGCCCGGCAGCTTCACGAGTTCCTTCATGTCGGCCGGCACCTCGCCGCCATAGTCGGCGACGATCATCTGCGCGGCCTCCACGGCGTGCTTGGCCTTGCTCTTATAAAAGCCGAGTGACTTGATGGTGTCTGCCACGTCAGCCACACTCGCCCCGGCCATGGCCTCGGGCGTGGGCCACTGGGCAAACAGCTTCGGCGTCACCTTGTTGACCTGCGCGTCGGTCGTTTGCGCCGAGAGCAACACCGCGATCAGCAGGCGGAAGGGATTCTCGTGGTCCAAAAAGCACTCGACCGGGCCATAGCGACGGTTGAGGCGCTCACACACCTCGATGGCGCGCTCGCGCTTGGTGGCATTGGTCTCGCGTGGCATAACGACTCCTTAGCTCAACGGCACAATAAACTAATGGGCACAATTGTCCCACGTCCGAGACGCTTACGCCTCCAAGAATGCGCCGGTCTGACGGCTCCACAGGCTCGCGTACTCACCACCCGCCTCGACGAGCTGCGCATGCGTGCCGTCCTCGACGATCTCGCCATCGGCCAGCACCACGATGCGGTCGAGCGCCGCCACGGTGGACAGGCGATGTGCCACCACAATGGAGGTGCGGCCGCGCATCAGGTTCTCGAGCGCCTCCTGCACCAACGCCTCGGACTCGCTGTCGAGGGCAGAGGTCGCCTCGTCGAGCACCAGAATCGGCGCGTCGGTTAGGATGGCGCGGGCGATAGCCACGCGCTGACGCTGGCCGCCCGAGAGCTTGACGCCGCGCTCGCCCACCATGGTGTCAAAGCCACGAGGCAAGCGGTCGATAAACTCGGTCGCATTGGCCAAGCGAGCCGCCTCGCGGATCTGCTCGTCGGTGGCGTCGGGGCGGCCGTAGGCGATATTCTCGCGAATGGAGCGATGGAACAGCAGCGCCTCCTGCGGCACGTAGGCAACCTGGCGGCGCAGGCTCTGCTGCGTGCAGCGCGAGACATCCTGACCGTCCACGAGCACGCGGCCGCCCTGAACATCGTCCAGGCGCAGCAGCAGCTTGGTGAGCGTCGTCTTACCCGAGCCCGATTTGCCCACCAGGCCCACGCGCTGGCCCGCCGCCACATGAAGTGTCAGGTCGTCGAACACGCTCTCGCCCGCCGCAGCGTCACGGTACGCAAAGCTCAGGTGCTCAAAATCAATCGCGCCCTCGGTCACTTTAAGCTCGGGAGCGTTCTCGTCGTCTGCCACCAGACGCGGCTCGTCCAGCACGCGCGTCATCTCGGCCGCATCGCCGAGCGCGCGGTTGATGCGCTGCATCATGGAGCTTACGTAGTTCAGGCGCATGGTGAGGTTATAGGTGTAGGTAAAGATCATGACGAGCGAGCCGGCCGAGATGCCAAACCACGCGTTGCCGCCCGCCACGAATACACTCACCACGGCCATGGTGATGACGATAAGGCCCGAGGTCGTAAAGTTGCGCTGCATCATGGCGTGCATCGAGACCGTCTCGGCGTCGCGCGCGGCACGATCGGCGGCATCGAACAGATCGCGCTCAAAGTCCTCGCGCCCGCAGGTCTTGACGGCCAAGATGTTCGTGACCGCGTCGGAGAGCACGCCCGAGAGCTTGTTCTGCGCGGCGGACGTCGCGGCCGAAAGCGGCATGATGCGCTTGTACATAAGCCAGACAAACGCGATGTAGACGACCATGATGCACACCAGGATCACGGTAAACGTCGGTACCACCGGGGCGAGTGCGGCCACGGTGCAGATGACCGAGGTGATGGTGGGGATGAGCGAATACACCGTCACGTCCACCAGCCCCGTGTAGCCGCTCATAAAACGACTCGTCTGGCTCACGAGCGATCCGCCAAAGCGGCTGGTATGGAATGTCATGGATTGGTTGGAGAGCGTGTCGAAGCATAGACGCGCCAGGTGATAGTTGCCTGCGATCTCGAGCTTGTAGACGGTGTAGTCCTGTAACTTGGAGAGGATCTGACCCACCAGGTTAACGAGTACGAGCGCCAGGATATAGGGGCCGAAGACCTCAAACACCTGGTCACCCGCCACGGGACCGGCTTGAACGCGGTCGACAATGAGGGCCATCACATAGGTATTGGCAAACGTCAGCAAAAAGATGTAGCCCGCCGACGAGAATACCGAAAGAAAGACAATCAGCGGCTGCGTGCGCGTGACACCCCAAAACCGCTGCAGCGTGCGGCGCACGGTGGAGCGGCTGAGCGGGCTGGTGCTTCTCTGAGACATGGGCTTCCTTTCGCGTCTGATAGGGCGAAACGCCATTGTTGCACATTGGAGCACGCTTCAGACAAGTGCGATACGAAAAGCGGTGGGGCACCCGCGTTTGCGCCGATGCCCCACCGTCTTGTTGCAATTAGTCCTCGTCTTCTTGGTCTGTGGGAAGGCCCGCGGGCGTGAGTCCCAAGATCTCATCGGCTTGGTCGGCGTCTTCCAGCGCGTCGATGTCCCTGAGCTTGCGCTCCATAACGTTGGTGCGCGTGGTGATGATACCCTCGACCGTTTTGCCCGCGGTCTCGATCTGCTGCTGGGCGCGGCGCAGCGCCTTTTGATAGCGCGGCAGCTCGGCCTTGACGGCGGAGAGCACGCGCAGCACGTCGTCGGTACGTTTTTGCAACTTAAACGTCTGATAGCTCATCTGCAGACTGTTGAGGATGGCCGCCATGGTGCTGGGACCGGCAACGTTGACGTGATAGTCGCGGCCCAGGGTCTCGATAAGCCCGGGGCGGCTGACGACCTCGGCGTACAGTCCCTCAAACGGAACGAACAGAATGCCAAAGTTGGTGGTCGCGGGCACGCTCAGGTACTTCTCGCAAATGTCCTTTGCCTCGCGCTTGACCATGGTGTCGAGCGTCTTGCGCGCAGCCGCCACGGCCTCCGCATCACCCGACTCCTGCGCGTCGAGCAGGTGCTCGTACGCGTCGCCCGGGAATTTGGAGTCGATCGGCAGCAGCACGGGATCGCCCTCGTCTACCGGCAGCTTGACGGCAAACTCAACGCGCTCCGAGGCGCCGGGCTTGGTGGTGACGTTTTCCAGATACTGGTCGGGCGTAAGGATGTCCGCCAGGATCGCACCCAGCTGCACCTCGCCCAAAATGCCGCGCGCCTTTACATTGCCCAGCACGCGCTTAAGGTCGCCAACGCCGGTGGCGATAGATTGCATATCGCCCAGGCCCTTGTACACGGCCTCGAGCTGGTCGCTCACCTGCTTAAACGATGCCGACAGTCGGTCGTTGAGCGTGCGAGAGAGCTTCTCGTCCACCGTCGCGCGCATCTGATCGAGCTGCACGTTGTTGTCTTTGCGGATGGCGCCCAGCTGAGCATCAACCGTCTCGCGCACCTTGTCCAGACGATGCTCAATGCCTTCGCGGTTGGCGCCGAGCTGTTGGGCCGTCTCGCGGCGCAGGTCATCCATCCGGTCACCAGCTTGCGAGAACTCGCGTGCGATGGTCAGGTAGCGTTGCTGCTCCACGGCCGCATCGGTCGTCTGCTGCTGCGCGATGGCATTGGCCGTGCGGCGGGTTTCGGCCAGCGCGACGTTCAGGGCATCGAGCGCGTTGTTAGCCTGCTCGAGTGCTGCCAGCGTTTCCGCGCTACTGTCGCTACGCTCCCGCAACTCGGCACGCAGGCTCTTGAGTTGGAGGGCGCAAGCCACAGCAACCCCCACCGCCACCAAGGCGATCACAACAAGCACAATATCAATAGCAGACATAAACTCCGCCCAACAAACCCAATCGAGCACCAATCAATACCGAGATCAATCTTACCCCGCCATACACGCAGAGCGCCCCACGGCAATCGGACAAATGGATTTTGGCGCACAGGCATTAAAGCGCTAGCTCTCCCAGCTGGCGCGAATGGTTGTTATGACATCGCCTAGGCGCTGGCCGAGGGCTGACAGATGTTGGAGCACTTCGCCGGGCGAAGCGCCGTTGAGGATGCAGGTGAGCGCATACGAGACCAAGAAAATCGCCGCAAGTCCTAGCGGAATGAGCACGATCATCGCCAATGTGCGCAGGCGCTGGCCCACGCGGCGGCGACGCGTGCGGCGTTTGTCGAACGCAAGCTCCTGCGCATATGAATCTTGTTGTACGGAATAGTTCTCTGGCGCCAATCCGCCCGCAGGCGAAACCGCGGGCGTAACGTTTTGCGCAGGGGGCTGGGCGGCTACCCCTTGCATTTGCATCTCCATAAGTCGTTGCTGCTGGCGCAACATGCGCTCAGCTTGTTGCTGCGGAGTCTCAAGAAACAAATCCATGCTGGCCTCCAAAATCGGAGCATTCGACGCTTACGCCCAGCATCCCGCACCGCCATGACCGCGACAACGCAATCGCCGGCAATAGCCACAAAGTTTCTTTTGCTCAAAAGCTGTCGAAAAGCTCAACAACTCCCCTACCAGCACTTTCTCTGAGCTTTTTTCGCCAGCAATCTTTTGGCCTTCCACCCTTACGCCAACTGACCAAAATCTAACCAAAAGCTTGACGGAAATTGTGGAGACCGGGACCCCACACAAAAAGTGCCGCCCCAAAGGAGCGGCACACAAACTTATTATCAGCTTTTCTGTAACGAGCATGCGACGAC
>CATVYG010000044.1 GCA_958348225.1 uncultured Collinsella sp. | reverse complement strand
GCCGCGCCCCGCAGTGCCCGCTTCCCCCGAGAACAATTATCAGTGCAGGTAGAACCCTTGCGCAAAAGCCATGTGCTCGCAATATCGCAAAAAGTCTACTCACTTAGCTAGCGACTACACTAAACGGCTGGGCAGAACGCCCATTTCCTGCATTTTCTCGCGCGCTGGCACCCCACGCCGCCGCTACGCCATAATAGTTGGCGGACAATCGCGAGAGAAAGCAACCACATGGCACAGACCACGACAGATACCGCCGCCGGCACCGTCTCCGGCGCCGGCGCCGCCAGTTCATTCTCGGGCGGCACGGGAACCGAAGCCGAGTTCGGCTCGCTCGGCGCGCTCTCCCCCACCTGGTGGGAGCCCGAGGATGGCAGTGAGCCCGAACCATGGCTCACGCCCGATCAGGCCTTCGAACGCTTCTTTGAATGGACGAGCGACCGTGGCATTGAGCTGTGGGATCACCAAGAAGAGGCCCTCATGGACCTGGCCGCCGGCGATCACGTCATTTTGGGCACGCCGACCGGATCGGGCAAGTCGCTCGTCGCGCTGGGCATGCTCTTTATGGGCATGGCGCAGGGCAAACGCTGCTACTACACGGCTCCTATCAAGGCTCTGGTCAGCGAGAAGTTTTTCGACCTGGTACAGGTGCTCGGCCGCGATAACGTAGGCATGATCACCGGCGACACGCATATCAACACCAAGGCTCCCGTCATCTGCTGCACGGCCGAAATCCTTGCTAACGATGCGCTACGCGAGGGCGAGGACGCCGATGTGGGCTGCGTGGCCATGGACGAGTTCCATTACTTTGCCGACCCCGACCGCGGCTGGGCTTGGCAGGTGCCGCTGCTCACCCTGCCCCATGCGCAGTTTATGCTCATGAGCGCCACACTTGGCGATGTCACTGCAATCGCCGCCTCTCTCGAAGAGCACACCGGCGCTGCTTGCGACCTGGTTGTCGACGCCCCGCGCCCCGTGCCCCTGAGCTATGACTACGTGACGACCTCGCTCGAGGGCACCGTCGAGCTCGCCATGCGCCGCGGAGAGGCCCCACTCTACATCGTTCACTTTAGTCAGGACGCCGCGCTTGCCACGGCACAGTCGCTTGCCAACTTTGGCATCGCTAGCAAGGAGCAGCGCGAGGCCATTAAGGAAGCTGCCAAAGGCACGAGTTTCTCCACCGCCTTCGGCAAGATTCTCAAGCGCCTGCTCGGCTGCGGCGTCGGCGTGCACCACGCCGGTATGCTGCCGCGCTATCGCCTACTGGTTGAGCGCCTGGCGCAGCAGGGCCTGCTGCCCGTCATCTGCGGCACCGACACGCTCGGCGTCGGCATCAACGTGCCCATCCACACCGTGGTGCTCACCGCGCTCACCAAGTTCGACGGTTACAAGATGCGTCGTCTGCGCGCCCGTGAGTTCCATCAGATTGCCGGTCGCGCCGGCCGCTCGGGCTTCGATACCGAGGGCATGGTGATTGCCGAGGCACCCGAGCACGAGATCGAGAATGCCAAGCTTATGGCCAAGGCGGGCGACGACCCCAAAAAACTCCGTAAGATTAAAAAGAAAAAGGCCCCCGAGGGCTTTGTCACCTGGAACAAGCAGACCTTTGAGCGCCTGATTGAGACGCAGCCCGAGACGCTCAAGCCGCGCCTGCGCATCACGCACTCCATGGTGATTAGCGTGGTCGAGCAGGGCGGCGATGCCCGAGCCCGCGTACACGACCTCATCGAGACGAGCCTGCAGACTCCCGAGGAAAAGGCCAAGCTCGAGGTTCGCGCCGACGAAATCTTCGCCACGCTCATCGATTCCGGCGTCGTCGTTCGCACCGAAGTGCCGCCCGCGCCTGACGCCCCGGCTGACGCCGCACCAGACATCGATTATGCGCTGACGGTCGATCTACCCGAGGATTTCGCGCTCGATCAGCCACTCTCGCCGTTCTTGCTTGCCGCATTGGAACTGCTCGACCCCGAGAGCGAGACCTATACCATGGATCTGATCTCGATGGTCGAGGCAACGCTCGAGGATCCCAAGCAGGTGCTGCGCGCACAGGAGCGCGCCGCGCGCGACCGCGCGATGGCCGAAATGAAGGCCGACGGCGTCGAGTATGAGGAGCGCTTGGAGCGCATTCAGGACGTCACGTACGAAAAGCCGCTCGAGGATTTGCTCGACGCCGCCTTTGACAAGTACTGCCAGGAAGTGCCTTGGGCAAACGACTACCAGCTCTCTCCCAAGAGTGTCCTGCGCGATATGCTGGAAAGCGCGAGCGATTTTAAGGGTTACATTCAAAAGCTCGGCATCGCCCGCTCCGAGGGCATTTTACTGCGCTACCTGGCAGAGGCCTACCGTTCACTCGACCGTACCGTGCCCATCGAGAAGCGCGACGAGCGCCTGCGCGACATTATCTCGTGGCTGGGCTTTGTGGTGCGCTCGGTGGACTCGAGCCTGGTGGACGAGTGGGAGAACGCCGGCAACCCGGCAGCCCTCGATGCTGCGCCGCCGCAGGGCATCGACGAGGTCGTGGCGGACCGTCGCGGCTGCACGCTGTTGGTGCGCAACGCGCTCTTCCGTCGCGTGACCCTTGCCGCCCGCGAGCACGTTCGCGACCTGGGCGAACTCGACGACGACTGGGGCATGAGCGAGATCCGCTGGCAAAAAGCACTCGACGCTTACCACGAGCAGCACGAGGAAATCCTCACCGACGGAGATGCTCGCAGCGCCGCGATGTTTTCCATCGACGAGTCCGACGAGAAGACCGCGCACGTATGGCACGTGCACCAGATCTTTGCCGACGAGGATGGCGACCACGACTTTGGCATTATGGGCGATGTCGATCTGGACGCCACACAAGACGGTGGCGAGGTCATTTTCAAAAACTACCGCGTGGGCTTTATCGAGAACTTGCTCGAGGACTAGCCGAACATACTGGAACGAAACGAAGCGGGGCCGCTGGCAACATCGCTAGCGGCCCCGCTTTTGCACTATACGTTATGCCTTACTCGGCATCCTCGACCTCATACGAATCCGCCTCGGCCGGCTCATCGTTTGTCTCTGACGCAGCCCCACGCGCCTCGTCAAACGCCGCCTTCATGGTCTTGTTGCCCCACGTGAGCTTGCGAATGGTAAGATCGTCGGCCTTCTTGTTGGCTAGGCGCAGATTGTTCTCGGAGGACAGCAACGCCTCCTTGGTTTTCTGCAGATGGCTAATCGTCTTGTCGATCTCATCGATTGCCGTTTGGAACTTGCGGCTCGCGATCTCGTAGTTGCGGCCGAAATCGTTCTTGAACTTCTCCATCTTGGCTTCGAAGTTCGTGACGTCGATATTCTGCTGTTTGTACTCCGCCAGCTCCTGCTTATAGCGCAACGAACCCATGGCAGCGTTGCGAAGGAGCGTGATCATGGGAATGAAAAACTGCGGACGGATCACGTACATCTTCTCGTAGCGATAGCTCACGTCGACTATCCCTGCGTTATAGAGCTCGCTCTCGGGCTCGAGCAGCGTGCAGAGCACCGCGTACTCACAGCCTTTCTGGCGACGATCGTGATCGAGTTTCTTAAAGAAGTCCTCGTTTTTATGCTTGGTCGCGGTCTCGTCGTTCTCGTTTTTCATCTCGAACATAATCGAAATGACCTCGTTACCGCTCGCGTCGCGCTCGCGGAAGATAAAGTCGCCCTTGGTACCCTCGGACGCATCGTTATCTTTCTCGAAGTACGCGTTGGGAAACGCCGTCATGCGCAGACGGTTGAACTCGGTCTCGCAGTGCTGCTCGAGCGACTCGCCCACCATCTTGGTGGACAGACGGACCTTCATGTCCTTAAGGCGCTCAATCTCTTCATCCTTGTAGCGAATCAGGTCATCGCTCGCGCGCTTGGCCTGCGCAAGCTCCAGCTCGTGTGCCGCCTTGGCTTGCTCCTCGCGAGAATCGCGCACCGCCAGCTCGCTCGTCAGCTTGGCACGTGCCTCATCGCGCTCTCGCTCCGCCGCGGCGACCGCCTCTGACAGGTTCATTTTTGCCATCAGTTCCTGCTCGCGCAACTGGGCACGCAGCCCCTCGGCCTCTTGCTCGGACTGAGCCTTTGCGGCGGAAAACTTCTCTTGCACCTTCGCGCGATAGTCAGTAAGCGCGCGCTCGGCCTCGCTGCGAGCGGCATCGAGCTCACGCTGCGACTCGGCCGCGGCTGCGGCGAGCGCCATCTCCTGGGCCTTGTCCGCCGCGGAGAGCTTTGCCTGCAATTCGGCAATCTGCGCATCGCGTGCGGCCAAATCGTTTTGAGCGGCATTGCGCGCCGCCGACTCGACAAGCTTGGCTTCGTCATCCTTGCGCCCCAGCTGCGCACGCAAATTGTCGATCTCGCGCTGAAGCTCGGCATTCTCCTTTTGAGCGTCGGCACGGGCCTCAACCGCCGCGCGCTGGCTTGCACTCTCGCGCTCTGCGGCAGCGCCCTCGAGCTTAGCGCGCAGCTCGGCAAGCTCAGCATCGCGCTTGGCAACCTCTTGCGCCAGTTTCTGATCCGCAGTGTTCTTCTGCTCGACAAGCTGGGCATTGCGCTGAGACTCTGCCTGTTGCAAGGCAGCCGTCGAACGCGAGCGCTCAAGCTCCAGCGCCTGCTCGCCCTCGCGTTGGACTGCCTTCACACGCTCATCCAGGTCGCGCGAAAACACGGCATCGCGCACCTGCTTGACGATATCCGCATAGCCGGATGCATCGACCTTAAAAACTTCGCCGCAATGCGGGCACTTGATCTCGTTCATAGCAGCTCCTCGATGGACGCAAATATCAACCGGCTACACTCTACCGCGCCGCGCGGACAAAAAAGGCGCCGCCGCCATAATGGCAACGGCGCCAGAGCCACCACAAAGGTGCCTGTTCCCTTGTAGTGGTTTGGGTCTTTACAGGTCGCGGTAGTCGATCAGGCGAAGATCGGGTTGAGACTCGAGCCAAGCGCGCAGCTCAGGATCGGTCAACGCATCGACTTCCTTGGCACGATCGACCGTAAGCGAGCTGTTCTCAAGGATAAAACGATCGAGATAGCCCGGGTGACACACAAAGACGACCGTCTCGCCGTCGGACATCTCGCGAACTGTCTGCATGATTGCCTCTTTGGGCTCGTAGCCCGGTTCCATCGAGCGCATCACCATGCGCAGGTCGGTATCTCCGCAACGCACCACCGCCGTCGGGTCGAAGCTTGCCTTTTGCTCCTTAAGGCCCAGCTCCTGAGCAACCGTCGAGATCGCTCGGTTAAGATTTTTGCTCATGACGGCATGGGCCTCAAAGTAATCGGGCTCGCGGCCCACAATCTCGACAAGGCGGTCGTGCTGCGCACGAATCTCGATGCAGGCCTCGTCGAAGTCTATCAGCTCCTCGCCGCGCTTAAAATGCTCGCGGAAGGTACGGCTGCTATGGAACTCGCCGTTCTCGTTGAGCATGCTCGGGATGAGCGCCGGGTCGGCACACGGCTTGCCCAGGCACACGTTGGTATGCTGGCCCACTGCAATATCGGCATCCGCCACGAGCGACCACCCACGCTCGGCCTCGGGCATATTTGGCATAAGGCCCGCTGAGCGCACCAAGCCCTCGTTGACGCTACGGGCGATCCCCAAGTCAACGGCGTACGAATAACCAAGATCATCGGCACGAATAAGCAATTGCTTCACAACGACTCCAATCTATGGAAACGGGCACTTGGAGTGTAGCCAAGTGCCCCAGGTAATTATCCTACCTAAACAGATGTCTTAAGCCTTAGCGGCATCAACATCTTCCTCGAGCTGATCCTTGCTAAAGCCAAAGAGGTAGGCGATGGCAGCGGCGGCAACAAATGCAGCGCCCGATGCAACGCAACCCCAGACGAGATTAGCCGTTCCGCCGGCAACAAAGCCGGTGACGCCCAGAATATTGGTCGCGCCCAGAACATACGTTGTCACATTGGTGAGGGCTGCGATCAAACCGCCGATAGCACCGCCGGCAACCATGGCGCCCAGGCAGCGAGTGTACTTAAAGCCACAGCCATACAATGCGGGCTCCGTCACGCCGCCCACGATACCGGAGAGCGAGAAGCCGAGCATGGCGCCCTTCTCGTCGGTCTCCTTAAGGCGCAGGAAGGCACCGAAGGCCATGCCCCACGTAGCGAACTGAGAGATACCGGCCGCGACCATAACGCAGGAGTCGGAGCCCAGGGTGAGCAGCTGCACAATACCAAGGGCAAGCAGGACCTGGTGCATACCGGTCATAACCAGGAACTCCCAAAGTGCGGCAATGACGACGAGGGAGAGGATGGTGACGATGCCGCCGGCGTTACCGAGACCGAACATAAAGTTGCCGACCATGCTGCCCAGGATGGAGCCGATCGGAGCCAGCACGCACAACGAAACGGGGATCATAACGGCCATGGTGCCCACGGGTACAAACACCGTAGAGAGCATGTCGGGAACGACCTTCTTCATGAACTTCTCGACGACCATAAGCACCGGCATGGACAGAACCATGGGGAGCACGGTGGAGGAATAGTTGTTCAGCTGGGCCGGCAGCACGCCGTAGACCATGGTGGTCGTTACGCCCGAATCCGCCGCAGCGTTGACCAACGTCATGAACTCAGGAGCAATGAGCACACCGCCGAGCATCATGCCGAGTGGCTGGCTGCAGCCAAGCTGCTTCGCAGCAGCCCAACCCAAATAAACGGGAAGGAAATAATAGCCAGCGTTATAAATCCAGCTGTAGAAGAAGTTGTAGATGTCGGAGTCGGCAGACCAAATACCGAGCATGCCGTCACCGCAAACCACAGCGATGGTACGGAACATGGCAGCACCCATGATGATGGGGATCGTCATGACCATGGTCTTGGAGAGATAGTTGAGGATCTTGTTGCCCGCAGTCTTGAGCGTCAGCGGCTCCTTGGTGCCGCCATCGAGGTTCTCGTCAATGGAGCCTTCGCCCTTAACTCCCAGCGCAATGGCGGCGTCGTAGACCTTCGGTACGTTCTGACCGATGATGACCTGATACTGGCCGCCAGACCACTGGACACCCAGAACACCCTTGATCTTCTTAACTTCATCGTCATTGGGGATGGACTGATCCTTAAGGTTCAGACGCAGACGGGTCATGCAGTGCGTCGCGTTCGTCACATTGGAGGCGCCGCCGACGGCAGCAAGCACGTCCTCGGCAATCTTCTTGTTATCGACAGCCATGTCGAATCCCTTCTCTTCCAACTAAAGGTCTGTGGGCCTTCACAGCATCAAGACGCACGATTCCGCTCGCGCCTGCGCAGCACGCGATATCCGTTGGCAAGAGATTTCATTGCATGTGATTCCCGGGTGGATCGACATGAAAAAAGCCCCGCGCACAACCGACAGAGACCCAATAATGGCCTCGGCAGAATCGGTAGTGCCTCTCGGAGCTGCGCCGTGAGTAACACCCAACACACGGCGAGTATATGCGGCAGATGCGTTCGCTGCGGCTCAGATTACCGATGAACGGTAGCAAACGGCCCGCAAACGGTCGCCATAACGGAAAGGGGGCGCCAGAGACCCCCTATCTATCCAGGCTGGTGGGAGCCACGCGATTCACGTGCATGATCAGATAGACGAGCTCTTCTTGGGCCAATGGCTCGCCAAAGGCCTCTTGAATCAGATCGTCGATACGATGAGCACAGCGCGATGCCGCCGGATACTGCTCCACGAGCACGTCGTAGAGACCTGAGTTCTCGGTATCAATCGGCTCTTTCTTTGCCACGCGGTCGAGCAGATAGCGCACATGGGTGGCAAAGCGAGTAAAGGCAAACGACGAGCGGTCGACCGTCACACCCAACTCTTCTTGAATAATTGCAACCGTCATGTCGAGCAGATGCTCCTCGTGCTGTTCGGCAAGCACGCGCCGCTCACTCGGCTTAATCGCCGCATTGATAATCGACATGGCAATGCCCGCGGCCTCACTCTGGGGCATGCGAATGGCAAAAGTTTTCTTAATGCCGCGAACGGCTAGCTCGCCCAATCGATACTCAATAGGATGCAGCTGCTCCAGATCGCGCTTGAGCGGCAACGACACCACCATATGTTCGCGGGCGCGCTTAATGGCAAACTGGATATGATCTGCCAGCGTAATGGGCAGATTAGGACTCAATTCGTACGAAAGTTGCCCAGTTGCGATATCGGCCAGCTGGGCGGAAAACTCCAGCACCTCGGGATCAACTTCGTCGATAAACGCCAGGTACTTGGAATCGATACCGTAAAAGGTGCGGGTGACGACATCCAAATCGACATCGTGCGGCATATCGCCAAAGCCGATACCGCGACCCAACGCGATGAGCTGGCGCCCCGCGCCGTCTTCGCAGATGGCAGCGTTGTGGTTAATGCGCTGGACAGCCCTCATGGAATCATCGCTCCTACTAAAACACGCCGTGCAGACCATCCACACGGCGCGTTCATTCTACCTGCACTTGCAGCTACAGTCCAAAGAAGCTCAAGATCTGGTCTCGGCTTACGGGCTTGTAGTCGTTGGCATCGAGACCGACATCGTAGCGAAAGATAGGGCGCTCGCGATCGCGGTTGCGCGCGTTGGTGCGGTCTCCCCTGCTGTGGATATGCCCGTGCAGCATGATGGCGCCACGTGCCTTGCCATTCCAGCTAAGCATGGGGTAGTGGCTCATAACCAGACGATGGCCCTTGGCATAGCCGGGGGCAATCTCCAGATAATCACGCACGTCTTCCCAAATTTGCGGCACGTCGGGATCTTCCCAATCGCCGTCATGGTTACCACGGATGAGCGTCACGTTTTGGCAGGCAATACGCTCGCGCAGGCGCACCGCCTCCGCCAGGGGCAAACGATAGGTAAAGTCACCCAGGATGTAGAGACGGTCATCCACAGCCACGCACTCATTGATGGCATCGATGACCTTGCGATTCATCTCCTCGACCGAGCCAAACGGCCGGTCCATGTCGTGCAAGATATTCGTATCGCCCAGGTGCAGATCGGCGGTAAACCACATCATCGTCTCTGTCCTCATTTCGCAACGTGTCTAACACGTGCCTAGTATACAGACGCTTTGGCGCGTCGGTTAGCCAAAGAGCCCGCCGAACAGACCTCGGCGGCGTTTGTCTTTCTTTTTCGACGCGTCACCCTGGGCGTTCTTGTCCTGCCGCTTCTTACGATCCTGCTCCAGCTCATCATCGTCGAGCAGCATATCCCACTCAAACGGATCATCTGTCAAATCGAACAGGTCATCGTCATCAAACATGGCAGCCCCCCTTACCGACTAGCGGGCATCCACCACATAGAGGCCAACGCGCACCTGGTGCCACGGGCTACGCTCGGGGGCAACCTGCTGCACGCGCGCCTCAAATACGTCCTCGTGGCCGTAATACATCATCAAGGACAGCGGGCCGACCTCGTTTCCCGGAACATAACCGAGCTTGGTGTTGCCGTAGTAGATCGCAACTGCCTCGGGATCATGGGGATTATCGCGCTCGGCACACAGCGTCAGTTTATCGCCCGCTTTAATATCGCCTAGGACCAAAGCGCCGTCGGCATATTGAAATCCTGCAATATGAAACGACAGAAGCACACGTGAAGGCTCGTACATGGCAGCTCCTCTAACGGCCGGATAAACCGGCGCTTAACCTTATTGAGAAGTCTACGAGCCCGTACGGACACAGATTCACCCGCCCGCACCTTTCAACCATTTGCCGCAACGCTTGCGAGACAGAGCGCTTGCAGATAAGATAGAGGCACGGATGGCACCCGTTGCAGCGGGTCTTGCCAACTCCGATACACGTTTTCATCGTGAGAAGTGGCCGTCTTCGCTTACGCGGGGGCGGCTATTTCATTCGGCCGATAAACAGGCCGAGTTCGATAGCCGCGATTAACAACGCCAGTAACGAAATAACATCGCTTACGTTCATACCAATTCCCTTCTAAAGGGAGTTGGCCCATCCGTACCCCATAGCAGTAGTCTAACGTAAATGGCGGGTAATAGGAACACTTGTTCGTATTACCCGCCATTTCCTAATGCACGAACATGCGCACGAACTTGTGCTTCCAGCCTGCGTAGGGGGCATAGCGGAATGGCACGTCCAACCAGGTTGCCTTGTTCACGATGCTCTTCTTGTGGCTAAACGTATCGAAGCTCTCGCGGCCATGGTACTGCCCCATGCCGCTCGCGCCCATGCCACCAAAGCCCATATGGCTCGTAGCCAAGTGCATAATCGTGTCGTTGACACAGCCGCCGCCAAAGGGCACGTAGCGCACAAAGCGCTGCTGAACCGCACGGTCTCGGCTAAAGATATACAGGGCCAGCGGCGTTGGACGATCCGTAATAAACGTCTCGGCCTCGTCTAGGCTCTCAAACGTCAGCACCGGCAAGATGGGGCCGAAAATCTCCTCCTGCATCACGGCGTCCTCAGGCGCCACGCCGTCTAGGATCGTCGGCTCAATCTTGAGCGACGACTCGCGCGCCGTTCCTCCCAGCACAACCTTATCGGGGTCGATCAGCCCGCGTACGCGCGCGAAATGCTTGGCGTTGACAATATGGCCGTAGTCCTCGTTGTCGAGCGGGTGCTCGCCAAACATGCGACGGACCTCCTCCTTGATGAGGCCCAACAGCTCATCGTGCACGCGCGTATCGACCAGCAGGTAGTCGGGCGCCACGCAGGTCTGCCCCACGTTGAGCCATTTACCAAAGGCGATACGTCGTGCCGCGACCTTCAAGTTTGCCGTCGCATCCACGATGCAGGGACTCTTTCCGCCCAGCTCAAGCGTCACGGGCGTGAGGTTTTTGCTCGCGCGCTCCATGACGAGCTTGCCGACCGGAACGCTACCGGTAAAGAAGATCTTGTCCCAGCACTCATCGAGCAGCGCCTCGTTCTCGGCACGTCCGCCCTCGACAACCGTCACCAAACGGGGGTCAAACGCCTCTTCGCAGATTTGCTTGAGCACCGTGCTCGATGCCGGAGCATAGGCACTCGGCTTGATGACCACGGTATTGCCCGCGGCAAGGGCGCCGGCGAGCGGCTCGAGCGTCAACAAAAACGGGTAGTTCCACGGCGCCATGATGAGTGTGACGCCATAGGGCACGGCTTGCGTTTTGCACACGCTCACGGCGTTAGCGAGATCGCACGGACGCAGGCGCGGACGACTCCATCGAGCCACATGCGCAATCTGATGACGAATCTCGGAAAGCGACGTGCCGATCTCGCACATATATGCCTCGTCATGCGACTTTCCCAAATCGGTCTTGAGCGCATGGGCAATATCGGCCTCGTGGGCCCGCACCGCATCGCGTAAACTCACGAGCGCGCGACGTCGAGCATCGACATCAAACGTAGCGTGCGTCTTAAAGTAGGCGCGCTGATCGCCGACGATGCGCGCAATTTCCTCGGTGTTCATGGACCCTCCTAATTCTCGTCCTCAAACATACCACCCGCAACGACTTCGTACATATGCTCGAGCTCCAAGCGGTCCATTAGAAGCGGAACGGGGTATAGCGGATTGGCCTCGGCATCGGCATGCGCCACCATCTCGGGAATGTCAGAGCGGCGAATGCCCGAGACATATTTGGGGATTCCCAGGGCCTCGTTCATGCGGTCGACCCAATCGATAAAGGCCTCGGCCGCAAGACTATCCTGCGCGGTAGCCGGCGCAATGCCCGCCATGCGAGCAAGATCGGCAAGCTTGGGGGCGGCGGCGTCACCATAGGCGCGAAGCATGTGCGGCAGGATGATCGCGTTGGCCAAACCGTGCGGAATTCCGTATCGGCCGCCCAGACTGTGCGCGATGGCATGCACATATCCGACATAGGAGCGGGTAAACGCAACGCCCGCCTTATACGCCGCCGAAAGCATATTGCGACGAGCGCACATGTCGTCACCATGCTCATAGGCCTCGAGCAAATTGTCGTGGATAAGCTGCACCGCCTGTCGCGCCATCTTACGCGTATAGGGCGTGGTGCTTCGCCCGATAAAGGCCTCAACGGCATGCGTCAGGGCGTCCATGCCCGTCTGCCCCGTAATGGAAGCGGGCAAGCCGCACGTAAACTCGGGGTCGTGGACTGCAAAACGCGGGATGAGCACAAAGTCGTTAATGGGGTATTTGTAGTGCGTCTCGTCATCGGTAATTACCGCCGCAAGCGTGACTTCGCTTCCCGTACCGGCGGTAGTGGGAACGGCGATGAGCAGCGGCAGGCGACGATGAATCCGCAGCAGGCCGCGCATCTTGTTGATGGGCTTGTTTGGCTGCGCAATGCGTGCGCCCACGCCCTTGGCACAGTCCATGGCCGAGCCACCGCCAAAGCCGATAATGGCCTGGCAGGCGCTCTCTCGATACAGGGACGCCGCTTCTTCCACGTTTGAAACCGTGGGGTTTGCACGCGTTTCGGCATAGACCGTAACGCCAATCCCCCTGGATGCGAGCGCCGTCTCGAGCGGTGCCGTGAGCCCCAGACGGGCAATGCCGGGATCCGTCACGATAAGGACCTTCTGGATCGAGCGCTTTTGAAGCACCGCGGGCACATCCTCGGCATGCTCTAAAATGCGCGGCTCGGTATAGGGCAGGATCGGCAATGCAATGCGAAAAACCGTCTGATATGTTCGGCACCAGGCACGAAGGGCTAGATGCATAAAGGAAACTCCTTCATTTGTTGATAGGTCAACATTTGCTCGCCCGATTGTACTCAGCGGCGGTCAAAGACGGCCTGCCAATCGTTAATCAATCAACATCTTCATATCTCAAAATTGTTTTATTAAAAATCATTCCTAATAGGCTTCACATTTGGTTGCATTTATGGATAATAGAACTCGTCAAGACGCACGTCCGGAGAGGGCCCTTACGGGACCGGACGAGCGCGCAATCGCCATCGATCGAAAGGATCGAATCATGAAGTTTGTTTGCCCCGTTTGCGGTTATGTGGAAGAGTTCGACGGCGACCAGCTGCCCGAGGATTTTAAGTGCCCCCAGTGCGGCGTTCCCGGTTCTCGTTTCCTGAAGCAGGAGGAGGGCCAGCTCGAGTGGGCCGCCGAGCACGTCGTGGGCGTCGCCAAGATGGAGGGTGTCTCTGAGGACATCGTTGCCGACCTGCGCGCCAACTTTGAGGGCGAGTGCTCCGAGGTCGGTATGTACCTGGCCATGGCTCGCGTCGCTCATCGCGAGGGCTATCCCGAGATCGGCCTGTACTGGGAGAAGGCTGCCCACGAGGAGGCCGAGCACGCCGCTAAGTTCGCCGAGCTCCTGGGCGAGGTCGTGACCGACTCCACCAAGAAGAACCTCGAGATGCGCGTTGAGGCCGAGAACGGCGCCACCGCCGGCAAGACTGATCTTGCCAAGCGCGCCAAGGCCGCTGGTCTCGATGCCATCCACGACACCGTGCACGAGATGGCTCGCGACGAGGCCCGCCACGGCAAGGCTTTCGCCGGCCTGCTCAAGCGCTACTTTGGCTAAGCCAAACGCCTGAGACATAACCTCTAGCTCAATGAGGCCCGGACCGTATTGGTTCGGGCCTTTTTCGTGCCTCACAAACTTGTTAACTACCTGAAATAGGACCGCCTTCGGCATAGGTTTCTCGTCAAAAACTAAGTGAGTAGACTTTTTGGAACTTGCCGAGCACGCCATCCATATTGCTTTATAAAGCCGCAGGTAAATGACTTGTTTCAAAACGGCCTGGTCGCCAAAGTGCTAAAAGCCTACTCACTTAGAACCGCAGCCGTCCACGATCGAGCCATTTTGTGTCTAGCGGGCATCTTTCCGTCGATTACTCCCAATTTTGTCCAGTCAACGAATAGTTCAGACCGGAGTAATGCCTCAGCCCTTTGCTCATCTGAGCTTTTATCACGATATTCAGCATCGAGCATCCTGCATACGGCCTTAACGATCGCGCGGAATCTATCCTCATCCGATATCTGTCTGTGTGTCAGGAGAAGCACATCGTAGCCCATGGCCTGAAGGGCCGTCATGCGGTCAGCGTCACGCAAGCCATCCCCTGCGCGTCCGTGCGAGGCCTTTCCCTGACATTCAATGGCCACCTGTCGCCTACCGTCCGGTGAAGAAAGAAGTAGGTCGATATATACACGGGACTTTCCCACAATCGCTCGAGCACTTGTGCCTAGCATCACTTCAACAATAAGCTCTATGTCGCAAAAACCTTCGCCTCCCAGGGATCGCGGCAGTGCAAGTAGCAAATACGCCTCGACCTCAAAAGGCGACGCGGCACCCAATGGAACGAATTGCGATACCGCCATAAATCTATTGCCGTAACGCATCCCGCAAACATCTGAACAAAAACGGTCAAGGTCTCTGCCCAAAACCAAAGCGTCTCGACGCCATAAATTTGAAGCGGTGCCGTCCTCGGACGGGCAGCGCACCCAACCCAACGTCGTCGAAATCGCGCCCGAATCAATTGCACGCGTAAGCTCCGCCTCAAGTGCCGCCGGCAGAGCACACACCGCAAACAGGCCGCACATCTCCGCCAACACAAAAAGAAGCTGAAGATCCGTCAGATGCCGCGACATGATGAATGCCGTCAGTAGAGGAGACGTAATCAAAAATCCATGCTCCGTTTCCAGCACGGATTCCCTGGGGGGCTCACCAAGGAACAGCCGCTGCCTAATGCTGGTAGGACAAGTCCGTTTGTTTCTCGTCTGAACCAATGTATACAACGGAAAACCGAGCGCGACCGCAGCCGTCGGGTTGCGGGCGAGATCATATCGCTGCCGGTCTTCTTCCGGTCGTGGAAGCGGCGGACACAGAGCGCGGACCTGAGGGGGCAAACGCCAGTACCTAAAAGCCGATATGTCACAAAGTAGATCTTTCATAGGCACAGGAAAACACGAATTTCAACCCAGTCAGTCACGCATTGGCGCGAACGCGCCAAAAATGGTGCCGAACGGACTGCCAAGTTTTCAACAGCCCTCCCCAACTGGCCAAAAGCTTGCCGAGAGCTGGACGAAGTTCTGTTGAAAACCCCATTTTTTCTCATGCAGAAGCTTTGCGCGACAAGTGAGTAGACTTTTTTGAACATCCCGAGCAGCCCGGTCATCCTGCTTTTCAAAACCGCAGGTAGATAGCTTGTTACAAAACTGCCTGGTCGCCAAAGTTCCAAAAGCCTAC
>CATVYG010000043.1 GCA_958348225.1 uncultured Collinsella sp. | reverse complement strand
CAACGATATGGCACCGTGGGGACACATGTATGTCAATCCTGGTCTAACAGAGCCATTAAAAAACCCGCCAGGTTATTGTAAAAATGGACATCCGCGCTACTATAGTTCCACTTGCACTTTGTTTGAGTGCAGTGTTTCCAGCCATTTCTATACTGGGGGTAACGATATGAAGGACATCACCATCAGCCGCAGGAGCCTTCTGGTCTCTGCTGGCCTGCTCGCGCTCGCTCCGCTCGCCGGATGCGGCGGCAACTCTGGTTCCGGCTCTGCTGCCGCCGGTTCCGACTACACCATCGGCGTTCTGCAGCTCACCGAGCACTCCGCACTCGACGCCGCCAACGACGGCTTTGTCAAGGCTATCAAGAAAAGCGGTCTCAAGGTCAAGATCGATCAGAAGAACGCCCAGAACGACCAGTCCACGTGTAAGTCCATCGCCGACAAGTTCGTGGGCGACGGCGTCGACCTGATCTATGCCATCGCTACGCCCGCCGCGCAGGCCGCCGCTGGTGCCACGGCCGATATCCCCATCGTGGGTTGCGCCATCACCGACTACGCTGCCTCCGGCCTGGTCCAGGACAACGACAAGCCCGGCACCAACGTCACCGGTGCCTCCGACCTCACCCCGGTCGCCGAGCAGCTCGAGATGATGCAGAAGGTCCTGCCCGACGTAAAGAAGATCGGCTTGCTCTACTGCACCGCCGAGTCCAACTCCGACGTCCAGATCAAGGCCGCCAAGAAAGAGCTCGACAAGCTGGACCTGGAGTACACCGACTTTACCGTCTCGAGCTCCAACGAGATCCAGTCCGTCGTCGAATCTGCCGTGGGCAAGGTCGACGCGCTGTACTCCCCCACCGATAACACCATCGCCGCGGGCGCCTCGCAGGTGGGCCAGATCTGCAAGGAGAACAAGCTTCCCTACGTGACCGGCGAGGAGGGTATGTGCATGGCTGGCGGCCTGTTCACCCTCTCCATCAACTACGAGGATCTGGGCTACGCCGCGGGCGAGATGGCCGTCAAGATCCTGAAGGGCGAGGCCAAGCCCGAGGAAATGCCGATCAAGCACCTCTCGAGCAAGGACCTGGTCGTCGTCAAGAACGACGAGATGGCCGAGGCTCTGGGCATCGATCTTTCCGCTCTGGACGAGTAGCGCCATGCACGGTAGCGCGTCTGAGGCACGCACTCGCGCCGTTGCCGTGTTATTCAATATCTGAGCCACAGGGGCGAACGCCAAAGACCGGCGTTCGCCCTGCTTGTTACGGATGAGACAAAACATCCGGCCGCAGCTCTTTTATGCATTGTTACCGCTATCATGGTGATTCACGTGTCCACCCTATCCTAGGAGGTATGAAGCATGCTTATTGCATTGCAGGGCGCCGTTTCGCAGGGCGTCCTCTGGGGCATTATGGTGCTTGGCGTGTTTATCACGTTCCGCCTGCTCGACATCCCCGATATGACCTGCGACGGCAGCTTTGCCCTCGGCGGCTGCGTCTGCGCCGTACTCATCGTCAATAACAACGTCGACCCGCTGCTCGCCGTGCTGGCCGGCATGTGCGCCGGCGCCATCGCGGGCGCGGTCACGGGCATTTTGACCACGGTCTTTGAGATTCCCGCGATCCTCGCCGGAATCCTGACGCAGATCAGTCTGTGGTCCATCAACCTGCGCATCATGGGCAAATCCAATACGCCCATCCTTGCCAAAGGCACTATCTTCTCGTCTGTCAGCAACATGACGGGCTTGCCGCAGTCCACCGTCGCCATCATCCTGGGCATCTTGCTCGCTGTTGCTATCGTCGCCATCCTGTATTGGTTCTTTGGCACCGAGATCGGCTCGGCACTGCGCGCCACCGGCAACAACGAGTACATGATCCGCGCCCTGGGCGTCAACACCAACTCCACCAAGATGATCGCCCTCGTGCTCTCCAACGCCCTCATTGGCCTTTCGGGCGCGCTCATCTGCCAGAGCCAGAAGTACGCCGACATTGGCATGGGCACCGGTGCCATCGTTATCGGTCTTGCCGCCATTGTTATCGGCGAGGTGCTCGGCCGCCTGCTGCCCGGCGGTCTCACGCAGTTTAGCGTTCGCCTGGCCTCCGCCGTCTTTGGCTCCGTGGTCTACTTCCTCATCCGCGCCATCGTGCTGCAGCTGGGCATGGACGCCAACGACATGAAGCTGCTCTCCGCTGTGATCGTCGCCGTGGCCCTGTGCGTGCCCGTGGTTTGGGAGCGCTATAAGCTCCGCAGCTCCTACACGAAGGGGGATGAGGCAGATGCTTAAGCTCTCACACGTCAAGAAAACCTTTAACAAGGGCACCGTCACCGAGAAGCGCGCGCTCACCGGCGTCGACCTCACCCTTAACGACGGCGACTTTGTAACCGTGATCGGCGGCAACGGCGCCGGCAAGTCCACGCTGCTCAATATGATCGCCGGCGTTTATCCGCTCGATTCGGGTGTCATCGAGCTCGACGGCACCGACATCTCGCGTCTGAGCGAGTCGCAGCGCGCCAAGTACCTGGGTCGCGTGTTCCAGGACCCCATGCGCGGCACCGCAGCCGACATGCAGATTGCCGAGAACCTGGCCCTCGCCAAGCGCCGCGGCCAGCGTCGCGGTCTTTCGTGGGGCGTCACCAAGGCCGAGAAGGACGAGTACGTTGAGCTGCTCAAGCGTCTGGACCTCGGTCTGGACACGCGCCTCAACGCCAAGGTCGGTCTGCTTTCGGGTGGCCAGCGCCAGGCACTCACCCTGCTCATGGCCACGCTCACCAAGCCACGCCTGCTGCTGCTCGACGAGCACACCGCGGCGCTCGACCCCAAGACGGCCTCTAAGGTGCTCAATCTGACCGAGGAAATCGTCGACGAGCACCACCTGACCACGCTCATGGTCACGCATAACATGAACGACGCCATCCGTCTGGGCAATCGTCTGATCATGATGCACGAGGGCCACGTAATCTACGACGTGGCAGGCGACGAGAAGAAGTCGCTCACCGTTGCCGACCTGCTGCAGAAGTTCGAGGAGGTCTCGGGCGGCGAGCTCGCCAACGACCGCATGCTGCTGAGCTAACGACCTAGAAAACCACCACAAAGGGGACAGGCACCTTTGTGGTGGTTTTTGTTAAAGAGTAAGGAGACAGCCATGAAAAGACTCCCCCGCCTTGCGTTAGCTGCCGCGTTGTTTGCCGGCGCGCTCACAGGCATCCCAAGCCTCGCTTTCGCGGGGAACCTGCCCGTCGCTATTGACGGCGCCGTAACCGTCATGCACACCAACGACATCCACGGCAGCTACAAGTACAGCTACAACGCAAGCAAGGGCACGGGCACCATTGGCTTTGACGGGCTGGCGGTTCTCTATAGCGCTCAAAGCAACGCCCCCGACTTTCTGCTCGATGCAGGCGACACCTTCCACGGGCAGTCCTTTGCCACCATGAGCGAGGGCAAGAGCATCGCCGAACTCATGAACACCTTCTACGCAAACGGCTACGACGCAACCACACCGGGCAACCATGACTGGAGCTACGGCGCGGACAAGCTTCGCACGATGGCCGGCAATGGTGCCACCAGTACACCTTTCGCCATGCTCTGCGCGAATGCAACGTCCTCGAACGGCGTATGGAGCTCGAGCATCACCAAGACGCTCAATCGCACTTGGAAGGACGGCGAGGGCAGCCCCACGTTTAACTACAAGATTAAGGTCGGCGTCGTCGGAGCCATGGATGAGTCGCTGGGCTCCTCGCTACGCGCGGACCTGGTCGCGGGCACGTCGTTCTCGGGTGCGGCGGACGCCATCAATGCCGAGGCCAAGCGACTGCGCGAGGATGAGGGCTGCAACGTTATCGTCTGCATCGCGCACACGCTCAACGCCAAGACCTTTGCCGCAAAGCTCGTTGGGGTCGATACACTGGTCGCGGGCCACGAGCACATCAACTTAGACGAAAACGTGACGGGGGCCGACGGCAAGCCGGTCCGCGTCGTCGAGGCAGGCAGCGCCTTTGCCGAGGTTGGTCTGCTTTCCATTCCCTATGAGTACGACACCAGGGGTACCGAAACCACCAACGACGACATGGTGACGGTCTCCGCAGGCGACAGCGACGAGAAGCTCTACACCGCCAAGGACGTCGACGACCTTTTGGCAGACCCTAACAACCAGAACATCCTTGACGAGGTTCGCAACAACAAAATCAAGCCACTCGACGATGCCTTTGAAAGCGAATCGAACAAGGTGCTCGGCACATCCTCCACCAACTATTTCTACGGCGAGGACGCCGCGGGTACGCATGGCTGGGAGATGGTGCGCACCACCGATCTGCGTCCCAGCAAGGAAGGCGATACCACCAAGGCCCAGACCATCGGCCACGTGATTTGCGGCTCCTATCTTTCCCTGACGGGCGCGGACCCTGGCCTGACGAGCGCGGACCTTGCTATTGAGAACGCTGGCGGCATCCGCGGCGGCATCGCGGCGGGAAACGTGACCGCCGGCGACGTCATCGCCATCTCGCCCTACGGCAACACCTTGGAGACCTGGACCATGACCGGCGCGGACTTCCTCGCAGCGCTTGAGCACTCGTTGGAAATTAGCGACAAATGCAATGACAGCTACGAACTTCAGCAAGCCTACGTCGCAGCCGGCCACACCGAGCAGGAAGCCCAGGACATGTACAAGTGGCCCGACGACTCCGGCAGCGTTCTTTCCTTTGGCGGCATCAACGTAACAATCGACTGGACGCAGTCTGAAGGCAAGCGCATCGTGAGTGCCACGCTCACCAAAGACGGCAGCACGCTCGACCCCGCCAAGACCTATACCGTCGCCACCAACAACTACATCATCACCAACACGACCGACTTCCCCACCTTCGCAAACGCCAAGAAGCTCACCGAGTGGGGTACGTGCGAGGCAGCGCTGAGGGCACTGATCGGGCAGGACGACTGGGAGCACAAGGTGGCCTCGCTCGCGGGCACCATCAGCTTTAGCTCCGCTGAGAGCCCCGCACCCCATCCGACCCCAACGCCTGAGCCCTCACCCAAACCCGGCACGATGACCACGCAGATCACCACCAAGAAGACGGCCGGTAAGCTTGCCGCAACGGGAGACCGTACGCCGACCGTGGTCGGCGCATGCCTTATCGGCGGCATCGTCATCATCGTTCTCGGCATTATCTGGAAGCGCCGCCGCTAAGCTACACCGCCGGGCCTTGCAGCCCCGCCGTACAAACCTTATATCGAGCGCAAAAGCCCGTCCGAATGTGATCGGACGGGCTTTTGGTGGGTATCATGGTTGGACGATCATGAGGAGGTTTTCCCAACATGGAATTGTTTGAACCGATTCTTCATTTCTTTGAACAACGGTGGGTCCACAACATCATCTGGGCCGGCATCTTGGTAATAGGCACCGCCATCGCCACCAAGGTCGTATCCAAGACCCTGCGCCACCTGCTCAACCGCGACGACAACCCGCTTCCGGCATCGAGTATCTTCATCAACATTGCGCGCGCCGTCATCTGGATGATCGGCGGCAGCTTTATCCTCGACAACTGCTTTGGCATTAACGCAAACGCCCTCGTCGCCGCTCTTGGCGTCGGCGGCATCGCCATCTCGCTCGGCTTTCAGGACACGCTCTCAAACCTTATCGGCGGCATGCAGGTAACCTTTATGGGCATCATCAAGCCCGGCGACAATATCGAAGTCGGTGGCGTGTCGGGCGTGGTCCAGGACATCACCTGGCGTCATACGACCATCGAGGACGCCTGCGGGCAGACCATCATCGTCCCCAACTCAAATATCTCCAAGAACACGCTCGTGCATCTCATGCCCTTTGGGCGTGTGGCTGTGCCCGTTGCCGTAAAGGACACATCCAAGTGGGCCTCGCTCGACGCGCTGGCAGACGAGCTGACCAGCGCCACCAAGGCCGCCGTGCTTCCCATCTCGAGCTTTGACAAGGAGCCCTACGTGCTCTTTAGCGAGATCGGCGACTTTGGCATTAAGGGCAAGATCATCTTTATCGTCAGCGACGACAGCACCACTTTCACGGCGGCCGACGCCTGCATTCGCGCCATCGCCCCCATCATCGCCTAAACCACCACAAAGGGGACAGGCACCTTTGTGGTGGTTTTCATTCGTGATACCATGGTTCATATAGTTGTTTAAACGACTAAGGGAGCAAAACTATGGAAGAGGCCTATCGTCAAGCACGCAAGCGCGGCGAGCAAGGACGTCGACGCGCCATTAGTCAAAGCGAGCATCCGTATCTCACGGACCTCGATAGCTTGGTTGCCCAGCTCCCCTTAGGCCAGCGAGAGAATGTCGGCCTGAGAGACATTCCACTCGAAATGGTCGTCGGTACGGTTACCAAGGGCCGTCAGTCGGCCTTTTCATGCAACTTTATGCCCTTGCTGCCGTTTAGCACGGAGTTCGCCCGCAAGTGGTCCAACCTCTACGACATCCAGGTGACCGAGGGCTATCGCGATCCCGTCATCGTCACCGAGTTCATGCATCGGTTTTACGTCCAAGAGGGCAACAAGCGCGTCAGTGTCCTCAAATTCCTGGACGCCCCGACGGTTTCGGCCAAGGTCACCCGTCTCTACCCAGGCACATGGGATTCCGTCGAAAGCCGCCTGTACGGTGAGTTCTGTGCGTTTTGGCGCGTCTGCCCCCTATACGAGATCGAGTTCTCGCGCGAGGGAAGCTACGAGACGCTCGCCAAGATGCTCGGTCAGGATCTTATCGAAAAATGGCCGCAGAAAAAGGTCGACTACCTGCGCCACACCTTCCTGCTCTTTAAGCGCGCCTACCTTCGCGCGGGCGGCGACCACCTGGACATTACGCCCGCCGACGCTATGCTCGTCTACCTCAATGTGTACAACCAGGACCGCCTGCTGGATACGCCGACGGATATCGTCGTAAACCGCCTGTGTAAGATTTGGCGTGAGCTGGTCATTGCCGGCAAAAATAACGAGGACAAGGTCGATCTTGTCGAAGCACCGAGCGTCGATGAGGAAGAGTCACCCGCCAAGTCCACCTCCGGCGTGCTCAACTTCTTTATGGGCAAGACCGTCTATTCGGCGGCCAATCCCCTGCGCATCGCCTTTATCCATGAGTTCCCCTGTGCGACGTCGAGCTGGGACAGCCTGCACGACCAAGGGCGTCAGTATCTCGATGAGCACTTTGGCGGTATCGTGCGCACCGAGGCGTTTGAGGACTGCCACGATCCGGACGTGTTCTACGCCGCCGTGGAAACGGCTGTCAAACATGGAGACAGCGTCATCTTCTCGACCTCGCACCGCCTGATGGAATACACGCTCAGGGCTTCCGTTGAGTATCCCCAGGTTCGGTTCCTCAACTGCTCTATCGGCCTTCCCCACCAAAGCGTCCGTTCGTACTTTGGCAAGATGTACGAGGCCAAGTTCCTCCTGGGCGCCCTTGCCGCCAGCATGGCGGACAACCACCGCATCGGTTACCACGCGCCGGTCTTCGCCTCGGGCGCACTCAGCGAGATCAACGCCTTTGCGATTGGAGCCTCGCTACTCGACCCCCGTGCGCAAATTATCCTGACCTGGGGCGATGTGCCCGCCGGTGGCCTTGCCGAGGCCATGTGCCGCGAAGGCGTAAGCGTCATGTCCGGCGCCGACATGTCAAAGCCGCTCGAAGACCCCACGGCCTACGGACTCCACCGCTTGGTCGATGGCAAGGTTGCCGGCATTGCCATGCCGGTATGGAACTGGGGCCGTTACTACGAGCTTATCGTGCGAAGCCTGCTGCATGGCACCTGGGATGAGACCAGTGACGACAGCCAGGTTCGCGCCGTCAACTACTGGTATGGCATGAGTTCGGGCGTTATCGATATTCGCTACGCTCCAGGCCTGCCCTATCAGACGCGCAAGCTCGTTCAGCTACTGCGCAATGGCATTGTCGAGGGCTCCATCAATCCATTTGGCGGCGAGCTCCATAGCCAAGACGGCGTGGTGCAGATCGAAGGCTTTCCCCCGCTGCCGAGCACGCAAATCGTCGAGATGGACTGGCTGGCAGACAACGTGGTGGGCACCATTCCGCAGCCCGACGATGAGCCGAAGGTCCGCGCCCTATGAAAATCCTTGCCATAGCCGATACCGAAGAACGATGCCTTTGGGAGTGCTTTCGCAAAGAACGCTTTGAGGGTGTCGACCTGATTTTGTCCGCTGGTGATCTGGACCCGGACTATCTTGAGTTTTTGGTCACGGTCATCAACAGACCGCTCATCTACGTGCGAGGCAATCACGATGACCGCTATGCGCGTCATGCACCAGGTGGCTGCATCTGTGTCGAAGACGCTGTCTACGTGTACCGCGGCGTCCGCATTGCGGGCCTTGGCGGGTCCATGCGTTATCGCGACGGCGCCAACATGTACACCGAACACGAGATGGCCAGGCGTATGCGCAAGCTGTCCCGCAAAGTGAGGATGGTCGGCGGCTGTGACATCCTGCTGACCCATGCACCCGCCGCTGGCATGGGCGATCTGGACGATCTGCCACATCGGGGATTCGAATGCTTTAACACAGCGCTCGAGTCCTGGAACCCCGACTACATGGTGCACGGGCATGTGCACCAATGCTATGGTCGCGACTTTCAACGTGTGCGTCAGCATGCATGCGGGGCAACGATCATCAACGCCTGCGGCTATACGCAGTTTGAGCTGGACGAAGCGCGCTACCCCATCCGTGGCTGGCAGGCAGCCTGGCTCAATTCGCAAACCATGCGTCGCGAACTCAAGCGCCACGAGGCTATCGAGTCCTCAACCGCTAGAACACCCTGGTAACCACCTTAAAGGGGGCGCTGTCCCCTTTAAGGTGGTTTTAACGCGATAGCAAGAAACCCGGTACTGCACGAGACAGAACCGGGTTTCTTTAGCAATGCTTGCTTTGCTCAGGCAGTAACTAAAAGTTACTCAGCCAGGAAGTCGCGCTGGATAGCGGGATCAACCTTGATGCCAGGGCCCATGGTGGAAGACACGGAGATGGACTTAACGTACTTGCCCTTAGCAGAAGAGGGCTTGACGCGCAGGATCTCGGTGTACAGGGCAGCGTAGTTCTCGACGAGCTGCTGCTCGGAGAAGGACTTCTTGCCCAGGGGCACGTGGCAGATGCCGTAGCGGTCGGCGCGATACTCAACGCGACCGGCCTTGAGCTCGGAGACCATCTTGGCGACGTCCATGGTCACGGTGCCGAGCTTAGGGTTCGGCATGAGGCCACGGGGACCAAGGATCTTACCGATGCGGCCAACCTTGGCCATCATGTTCGGCGTAGCGATAGCGGCGTCGAAGTTAATCTCGCCCTTCTGGATCTGGGCGACGAGCTCGTCGGAACCGATGATGTCGGCGCCGGCAGCCTCGGCCTCGCGGGCCTTCTCGCCCTCGGCGAAGACGGCAACACGAATGGTCTTGCCGGTACCGTGGGGCAGGGAGATGGAACCGCGGATGTTCTGGTCGGCCTTACGAGTATCGACGCCCAGACGGAAGTGGGCCTCGACGGTCTCGTCGAACTTGGCGGTGTCGAGCTCCTTGATGAGCTTGGCAGCCTGAAGGGGGGTGTAGAGCGCGGCGCGGTCGATCTTCTCGGCAGCGGCGTTATAGCTCTTACCATGCTTAGCCATGTGCATTACCTCCTGTGGTTAAACGGGCGCGAGCCCTCCCACATCGTATCGTGTGCCCTATTGCACACATTTAACGGGCGCCCCGGTTGGAGCACCCGTCGTTACCTAAAGAAATCGCTACTCAGCGATGGTGACGCCCATGGAACGGGCGGTACCGGCGATGATCTTCTTGGCGGCGTCAATGTCATTGGCATTGAGGTCCGGCATCTTGATCTCGGCGATCTTGGTGAGCTGCTCCTGGGAGAGCTGACCAACCTTGTCGGCCTGGGGCTTAGCGGAACCAGACTTGAGGTTCAGCTCCTTCTTGATGAGGTGAGCCGCCGGCGGGGTCTTGGTGATGAAGGAGAAGGACTTATCCTCGTAGACAGTGATCTCAACGGGGATGATGTCGCCCTTCTTGTCCTGCGTCTCGGCGTTAAAGGCCTGGCAGAACTGCATGATGTTCACGCCAGCAGCGCCCAGGGCGGGGCCGACGGGAGGAGCGGGGTTAGCTGCACCAGCAGGAATCTGGAGCTTAATGACGTTGGCAACCTTCTTCTCAGCCATGGTCATTCCTTTCGAATCACGAGTGTGAAGTACTTGCTATATCGTAAGCACGCACGTGTTAGAAGCACTCCTGAGATGAGCAGTCACAGAAGAAGCACGCTCGCGCGAACGGACGAAAACTTAAGCGATGACAGCGACCTGGTTAAAGTCGAGCTCTACCGGCGTCTCGCGGCCAAAGATCATCAGCGTGACCTTGAGCTTGCCTGCCTCGGTGTTAACCTCGGAGACCTTGCCATCAAAGTCGGTAAGCGGGCCATCGGTGACGCGGACGGACGTGCCGACCTCAATATCAACCGACGTACGCTTGGGCGAATCGCCCTTACCGGGACGACGAGTCATCTTATTGTACTCGTCGCGGGAAAGCGGAGCGGGCTTGCCGTTGCCGCCCAGGAAACCGGTGACACCGGGCGTGTTACGAACACACGTCCAGGCATCGTCATCCATCTCCATGCGAACCAGGACATAACCCGGGAAGATCTTAGAATCCTTGGTCTCGCGCTTGCCACCCTCTTTAATCTCGGTGACGCGCTCCATAGGAATCTCGATATCAAAGATGCGGTCCTGCATACCCATAGTCTCGATGCGATGCTCGAGATCGGACTTAACGCGGTTCTCGTATCCAGAGTAAGTGTGAACGACGTACCAACGCTTAGACATGGTTTAGCCCCTCAATCCAGAGAACAGAGCAAGAGCCTCGCCAAAGCCAGCATCGAGCAGAGCGATGACGACGCCGACGACGATCAGAGAAGCGCAAACGACGACCGAGTAGTTCACGAGCTCCTTCTTATCGGGCCATGTGACACGCTTCATCTCGGACTTGACCGAAGCGAAATACTTCTTGGTGCGGGCGAAGAAACCAGGCTTCTCGTTCTTCTTGGACTTCGCAGCCTTCTCGTTCTTCTTGGCAACGGCCTTCTTGGCCTCAACCTTGGAGTTGGCGGCAGCGTTGTTGGCAGGTGCCGGCTGCTTAGCCTTCTTCTTGTTCTTCTTGTTGGCCATTTGGGTTACCTCCGCGCAATGCGCTTATACATGAGTAAACCGTAAGCCCCCAATTGGGAGCTTACGGAATAATGACTGGCACGCCAGGAAGGACTCGAACCCTCAACACTCGGTTTTGGAGACCGATGCTCTACCAATTGAACTACTGGCGTATGTGACTAGAGACTAGCGAGTCTCTTTGTGCAGCGTGTGGTGACGGCACCAGGGGCAATACTTCTTGATCTCCATACGATCAGGCATGTTCGCCTTGTTCTTGGTGGTCGTATAGTTGCGGCGCTTGCACTCAGTGCACGCAAGAGTAACTAGAGTACGCATGTATCCTGAACCTTTCATATCCGCCCCGTACGGGCACGAGATGGTACTTTATCAGCTCTATGTAAGTGCTGTCAATGAAAACCTCGAATCAATTGGTTCTCGGTGGATCCATTCATATTTGGAACACATCAATGGAGCCAGCGAGATCTAATCGACGGTGCACCAGAACCATTATCGATCCTCTCGACACCAGCAACGGCACAATAACCATTGCAGAAAAGAACCCGGCACCCATATAAGTGCCGGGTTCTCTAAGTCAGCTATATCAGAGAGCTAATTTACTCAATGATCGTGGAGACGATGCCCGAACCGACGGTGTGGCCACCCTCGCGGATAGCGAAGCGCAGGCCCTCCTCCATGGCGATCGGGTGGATGAGGTCGCCCTCGATGGTGATGTGGTCACCAGGCATAGCCATCTCGGTGCCCTCGGGGAGCTTGACCGTACCGGTAACGTCGGTGGTACGGAAGTAGAACTGAGGACGATAACCATCGAAGAACGGGGTGTGACGGCCGCCCTCCTCCTTGGTCAGAACGTAGATCTCGCCGGTGAACTTGGTGTGCGGGGTAACCGAACCGGGCTTGCAGAGAACCTGACCGCGCTCGATGTCCTCACGCTTGATGCCGCGGAGCAGCAGACCGACGTTGTCGCCAGCCTCGCAGAAGTCCATGGACTTACGGAACATCTCGATACCGGTAACAACGGTGTTCTGGGTATCCTTGATGCCGACGATCTCGACGGGCTCGTTGAGCTTGAGCTCACCGCGCTCGACACGGCCGGTAGCAACGGTACCACGGCCGGAGATGGTCATAACGTCCTCAACGGCCATCAGGAACGGGAGGTCGTTGTTACGAGCAGGCGTCGGGATGTACTCGTCGACGGCCTTCATGAGCTCGCGGATAGCATCCATCCACTTGGCGTCGCCCTCGAGAGCGCCCAGAGCGGAACCACGGATGACGGGGATGTCGTCGCCGGGGAAATCGTACTCGGAGAGGAGCTCACGGGTCTCCATCTCGACGAGGTCGATGAGCTCGTCATCGTCGACCATGTCGCACTTGTTCAGGAAGACGACGATGTAGGGAACGCCGACCTGACGGGCGAGCAGGATGTGCTCACGAGTCTGAGCCATGGGGCCGTCGGTAGCGGCGATGACCAGGATAGCGCCGTCCATCTGAGCAGCACCGGAGATCATGTTCTTGACGTAGTCAGCGTGGCCCGGGCAGTCAACGTGAGCGTAGTGACGGGCAGCAGTCTCGTACTCGACGTGGGAGACGGAGATCGTAATGCCGCGCTCGCGCTCCTCGGGAGCCTTGTCGATGTTCTCGAACGCAGTGAAGTCAGCCTTGCAGCCCTCGGTCTCGGAGAGAACCTTGGTGATGGCAGCGGTCAGCGTGGTCTTGCCGTGGTCGACGTGACCAATGGTGCCGATGTTAACATGCGGCTTAGTGCGCTCAAACTTCTCTTTGGCCATAAAGCCCTCCTCTTAACAGGTCGTCCCCGGACGGGACTTTGCCTTTATACCATAGTGGCCTCTCAACATACTATTGAGAAGCCACCGTGTTACCTATGGTAGCGGTGACTGGATTCGAACCAGTGACGCCACGGGTATGAACCGTGTGCTCTAACCAACTGAGCTACACCGCCGGATGGAGCCTGCAACCAGACTTGAACTGGTGACCTCTTCGTTACCAACGAAGTGCTCTACCGACTGAGCTATACAGGCACTTGACGGGTGGGAGCTATAGGATTCGAACCTATGTAGGCAGAGCCAACGGGTTTACAGCCCGTCCCCATTAACCACTCGGGCAAACTCCCAATCGTTCAAGTATCCGCAGGTTCTTTGGTCTTTTGGACCGCCGCCCCCGCGAACGAAAAAGATAATACGATGCAACCTTGGGGGCTGTCAACGAAAACCTCTAGATACACGGTGCCGGGCGTATCTATATAGCCGTGACCTGCGGGTTTGTTGAGTTTGGATATGAAGGACGGTGGATTTGGCTGCGCTGGTGACATTTCCCGAGGGAATACTTTGGCACGGTGGAGTACATCTGCACCATCGACCTTCGATACCGACCCTCTTGCACTATTCCATAGGTCACGATCGGGCTTCCACGACACGATCGACCAGGATGAGCGGGACCGGTCCGGCCTCGGTCCGGCCTTTGTCTCGATCTGTAACATTTAGAGAGCACTTTCTCCCCCATCTGTTACAGATCGAGATATTACGCAGAGACCCCAGCTTACGTCTCATTCTGTAACAGTACGAACGGTTTTCCGCCCCTTCGTGTTACAGATCGAGACATTCCCCGCCCAACCCGTCTTAACATCTCAATCTGTAACAGCTTGAAGACAAATACCGGTCTAGATGTTACGTATTAAGATTGAATCGTTTGGCCTGAACGCCCCCAAGATATTGGCTGTTGGTCACTAGAACTTAATCTCGTCAAAGTCAAAAGCTTTCAAAGTGAGTCCTACGAGCTTGTCTGTGCGCTTTTGAATCTGCTCGCCTGTCCAGGTATCCGTGTTTACCAACTCGTCGTTTAGGTTCAATCCATTGCGGTATCCGACATTCGCCCCGTAGAGATCTTTGCGGTCTCGCTTGGCCACAAAGGGCATGTTGCCCAGCTTTGAGTTATACCCGGTGATGGTTAGATTTCCAAGCGTGTGAACCTGTTTCTCCTGCACCTCAACCGCCTTAGACATGTCGCCGTCTGCAACCATCTTCATCCATTCATCTGGAATGTTCTTGCCCTGCGGGAAGATGTGTTCGATTGTCCAGACGTAGTTTCCGGAGGCATATCGTTCCCAAAGTGGCTTCATCTCTTTCGTAACGCTCGGAGATGCAATAACAGTAAGGATGTAGCGCGTCATATCGGGATTGACGTCGTAAATCGGCCCCTCAAGACGTTCTTTGAAGGAAGCGTCACTGGCAGACACGTCGACAAGGCGCTTCTTGATGTACTCCGCGGCTGCAATGCCCTTGAGACCCTCGCTTTCGAGGCTCTCACAAATACTGATGAAGAGTCTCTCAAGGTCACGTGTGGGAGGCGTATCGGTGAGGTTGCGCCGGACAAAGAAGCAGACGAGGAGCTTAACAAGAAGCGCGAGGGTTTCATCTTTTAGCTCCAACTGGTTCTGCTTCTTGAAGAGGAACAGCAGCATCAGGTAAGATGCGACGCCCTGCGCTCTCGAAAGTTCCAAAAGCTGATTCGAAAGCTCGGAATCCGGGCTCTCTTGATCGAGCCCAATGATCCTCGAGTAGAGTGCGGAATTTTCGGTCAGCTCGTCCAACACCTTAAGGGCGCCGTCATCAGATTCCATCCGCTTCTCGTAGATTTTCAGAAGGTTGGAACGCGTGGCAACGGAACCGAGGGGGAGCTGGGAGCCAGATTCGCCGATAAATGGCTTGTTCACCTCCCGGCGGAAGGCATCGTAGTTCTGGCGGAAGAAGCGCTCCTGCGTCTTGTAGTCATCGCCGAGATTGTGGAGCACTTCCTGCCAGCGTTCAAAGTAATAGTCGAGCTGTCCGTCATCCACCCCGGCAACCTTGCCGAGAAGCATGTTCTTGATAAGGTCGACAGCGCTCAAGGGAACACCGCGGTTGTTAAGGGACGCGAACAAGGTGTAGGCGTCAGCATGGCTATCGACGGTAATCTGGACCACGACCGCCGAGCACACCAGCCTGCAGATATCAAGGAGGCAGCGAACGCACTCGATTCCGTCCCTGCCTCCGACGTCCTCACCCAGTCGATCGTAAAAGTAGTTGAATGCCTTAGACATCTTTCTCAGACCAAGGAACTTCGGCTTTTGCATAACCGCATCTAGGCCGATATGTTCCTTCAAGATCCAGCGATAATCCTCAAGGTTATGATTTTGAACCTGAGGAATAACTCGTGTCATTGACTTGTCAGATTTCAAGATCAGACGATTGCGCAGGGGTCGGATATCGTCCAACATCATGTCGTCATCGATAGAATCCTTATGCTCCATGATGCGAGTATAGAGGGCGGCAAGGAAAAGACTGAGCGTCGTCAGGCGTTGCTGGCCATCGATAACTTCATAGTGAATGGTATCCATCTTGGAATTCACAGTCCCGTTCACGACAATAAACGAGCCCAGAAAGTAGCCGGCGTCGTTTTGGGTGATATCGTCATAGAGATTCGCCCAATCGCGCTGATTCCAAGTGTATTCGCGCTGGTAACGAGGGATGTCATAGATTTTTAGCATATCGGTCGACAAAATATTGGCAACCGTTGGGTCCTCTACGTTGTTAATCATCATGAGTCCTTTCAACCGGCTTGCTCACAAACGACGGGAAATCCTTGTCGCTCTTGACCTCTCACGCCGAATTAAATCTAAACCATAGTAATACCCATGGGCTACAGGAAAGAGAGCCGTGCATGGCGCACGGTCTTTCGAGAAGCAGCATCGGAGCTCTCAGCGCCTTGGTCACTTTCCACCCTATCCCAGTTGTAGAGACAAAGCCCAAAAACTCTAATGGAGACAGCAACTGTAAGCTTGGCTTTTCCCGCTTCATTGCACGCGTTTATTGACAATGACTATCGGTCACAAAACACATCCAAGTACAATTTCGATTTAATTGTTGCATTTTTGTTGCATGAGCTGTTGCATGAAAATGCAAAATCGGGAGCCATACGGCCCCCGACCTGCAAAAACTCATGGAGCCAGTGACAGGAATCGAACCTGCAACCCACTGATTACAAATCAGTTGCGCTACCGTTGCGCCACACTGGCACACTTGGCGCTCTTGCGCGAAGCCTGTTAAGAATAAAGGAATTGCGGACGGGGCGCAACAGGCCGCACGGCGTTATACAAATATGCAAAATCCAGCAACAACACGTACCAGGCCCGTTCATTTCTATCAGTGCGCCTCGATCTTAAAACCATTCGCCAGAACGAATAGTTTTAATTACAATTGGCTATATAAAACTATTCGTTCTGGCGAAGGGTTTCTCAATGCTTACTACCAAGAAAGCCGCCGAACTGCTCGGCATCACCCCGCGCAGGGTGCAGGAGCTCATAAAAAACGGAGCACTTGAGGCCCGCAAGGCTTCTGGTGTATGGCTCATCGACAAAGACAGCGTCGACACGCGACTCCGCTCCGTGACCAAAACGGGGGGACGTCCCCGCCGCGGCCACGGTAAGAGCGAGATCGCGTTCACCCTCATGAACCGCACGTACGAAGTCGCTCAGCTGGTCTACAGCACATCGCGAAAAGACTTTACCCACATCGGCGCCGACGTCGATCGTGCCCACGCCCCTATTGGAGTATTTGGCCCTAATAGCCCCATATCGCTCGACTCCTTCCGCATCTGGTGGCGCGGCCGCGGTATCCCGCTCGCACGCATTGGGCTAGCCTCCCTGCTTGCAGAAGCCGCAGTCGATGTTCCCGATGAACTCGTACAGCGAAATCTTGGCCTCTCCTTATCCGACCAGTATTGGATTAGACCCCAAGGCTCCGGTCTCGCGTGGGAAGATATTAACTTCTTCAATAATGCTTTTGACGACGTCTCTCTGTCCATCGCGTCCTTCGCCCCAGAGGGCAAGGCAGCTGACGCAAAGCCCGACAACACCTCGGACGGCAATCTTCAAAAGTACTGGACATGCGAGGGCGGGCGTCGAATTCTGCATAAGGCAGGAGCGCACCTGAACCAGGAACCTTATAACGAGCTGGTGGCGACCGCACTCCACCGTCGCATCCTAAACGCCTGCGATTATGTGCCTTACTCGCTCGAGGGCACGGGCACTTCTGCCCTGAGCATATGCGATGTCTTCTTAACTGATGAAGAAGAGTATGTCCCTGCGTTCTATGTAAACCAGTACGCGAACGCAGGTGAACGACTAACCGACTACGAGCGATACGTAGCAAACTGCGAGGAGCTCGGGGTGACAGGCGTCAAGGACGCCCTTGACCGCATGATCGTGTGCGACGACATCATCGCCAACTATGACCGCCATTGGCGTAACTTTGGCCTTGTGCGAAATGTAAACACGCTAGCCTGCAGACCTGCCCCCATCTTCGATTCGGGCTCATCGCTCTGGTGCAACATATCTCTAGATGAGCTTAGGGCAGGAGAGCACAGTTTTACCAGCGCACAATTTCATTCAAGCCCCACCAAACAGATGTTGCTCGTCGAGGACATGGACTGGTTTGACGGCGACAAACTCGAAGGCTTCGTTGACGAGGCAATCGAAATTCTGTCCAGAAACGACGCGCTCACGGCAAGGCTGCCATATCTAAAAGAGGCGCTAACGTGGCGCCTCGAAAGAATGATCAACATCGCTGAATGGAATTAGCGAGACAGCGTCGCGCCGTCAGCTCCCCTACCTCCCGCGCAGGGCCTTGAGCTTGGCCAGGGCATCGGGGCTCAGGCGACTGCCCAGAGTCATCTTGATCTGCGGAGCTTCCTCTGCCTCGTGAACGTCGTTATCGATCTGTTTGATCTCGTCCACCAGCATGCGGCTCGAGATGCGCGTGACGCCCTTGCCCATGACGACGGCCTGGATTGTGCCGTCACTCGATACCACGGAGCACGCGCGGCCCTCCTCGCGTGCCTCGATGCAGAGCTTCTGCACCACGGTATCGGCAGAGACGCCCGTCGGCGAAAACTCGATGCGCACGCCGCGGGCCGGCAGGTTGGGGCGCTCGCTGGAGATATTGCCCGCGCCGTCGAACACGATCACGGCCTCGTAGCGGCCCTGGGCAAACGCCGCAACATCGTTGATGAGTGCGGTGCGCGCCATATCGTGGACGTCGCTGGAATACGGATCGTCGGAATGGTCGTAGACGAGCTTTTCGTAGCGCGGCGTGCAGTGGATCACGTTGTAGCCGTCGACCACCAGCAGCTCGGGCTTATTGGAATGCACCGTCGAGACTGGGTCGGCGATAGCCTGTGCAAACGCATTGCCGCCCACGCCATAGGTCGCGGCCGAAACAATCGGCTTGGCCGAGCCTTCGCCAAAGCGCTTGGCCTTGGACTTGGCACGGTTCTTCTTGGACATGCGTTACTCCTCCCCCATGAGCTCGCCGGCGTTGCGGCGCAGCCACTCAAAGCATAGCGCCGTCGTTGCCTGGGCAACATTGAGGCTCTCGGTCATGCCGCGCTGGGGAAGCTTGGTCAAAAAGTCGCATTTCTCGAGCACCAGGCGCGAGATACCGTCGCCCTCAGAGCCCATGACGAGCGCAACGCGGCCCTCGAAGGGGGCGTCCCAGCAGCTGCCCTCGGCGTGCTCGGAGGCACCGCCCACCCAAAAGCCAGCGGCCTTAAGATCGTCGAGTGCACGGGCGATGTTGGGCACCTGCGCGATGGACAGATGCATGACGGCACCGGCTGAAGTCTTGTAGCTGCCCACAGTCACGCCAGCGGCACGCTTGTTGGCGATGATAACGCCCGCGGCGCCCACGACCTCGGCGGAGCGCACGATGGCGCCGAAGTTACCGTCGTCGGTCACGTGGTCGAGCACCACGACAAGCGCCGGACCGTCGCCCGCGCGGTCGAGGATATCGGCGACATCGGCATAGGGGAAGTTGCCTACCTCGAGTGCGATGCCCTGGTGAGCGCCATGGCTCGACAGCGCATCGAGCTGTGCACGCGGCACGTACTTAATGCGGACACCCGCGGCATTGAGGTCATCGACCAGGCGCGACAGGGCGGCATCGCGCTCCCCGCCCTCGGCGATGAGCGCGCACTTGATGGGAAAACCGGTGCGTAGCGCCTCGGCGGCAGCACGACGGCCTTCGATAAACTCGCCCTTGGGAGCCTGAACAGCGTCGCGGTTGCGATCGCGC
>CATVYG010000042.1 GCA_958348225.1 uncultured Collinsella sp. | reverse complement strand
GCCTTCGATAAACTCGCCCTTGGGAGCCTGAACAGCGTCGCGGTTGCGATCGCGCTGCGGACGAGCGGCCTGGGCGCGATCGCGCTGGCCCTTAGGAGCGGCAGCGCGATCATTGCGGCGAATCGGACGCGAGCCAGAAGCAGCCTGCTTGCCGCCACGAGGCGCACGCTTGCGATTGTCGGCCATAGGACGGCCTCCTTAAATAGATAACGAACAAGAATCGACCGTCCGAGCCGCGGCACCTTGCCTTTCAATCGTCGGGCATGACCACCAGGTCTATGCCCTCCTCTTTCAAGGCAATCTGCCGCACCTCGAACGGTCGACAAATACTAGAGACTCTTAATACGAGTGCCCGCGGCCGTATCCTCAATGGTGAGGCCCAGGTCCTTGAGCTGGTCGCGAATGGCATCTGCCAGATCCCAGTTCTTGGCGGCACGGGCCTCGGCGCGAGCCTCGAGAATCTTAGCAGCGGCCTCATCCACGTCGTCACCAGTGTAGGCAACCAAACCGGCGGCAACGCCCAGCAGACCCAGCGGCAGCTCGACCTTGGGCTCGGGAAGTTCAACGCCAAACGCATCGAGCAGCTCGGCCAGCGTATCGGCGGCAGCCAGGACTGCGGCCTTGTCGGCAGCATCGCCCGCCTGCTCCAGATACTGATTGCACTCGGTGACAAAGCCAAAGACGGCACCCATGGCACCGGCGGTGTTAAAGTCGTCGTCCATGCACTCCTTAAAGGCGGCACGGGTCTCGGCGGCCTTGGCGGCAAACGCCTCGGCGGCAGCCGCATCGGCATCGGCCGTCGCGTGGTTCGCAGCCCAACGCAGGTTCTCGACCGTACCGGCAATACGCGTGAGCGAATTCTCGGCGCCCTCCAGGCGCTCCCAGGAGAAGTCGAGCGGTGAGCGATAGCTCGTCTGCAGCATCAGCAGGCGCAGGGCCGCGGCAGAGTGCTGCTCGAGCACCTCGGCCAGCGTAAAGAAGTTACCGAGCGACTTGGACATCTTCTCGCCGTCGACCAGCAGCATGCCCGTATGCATCCAGGTGTTGGAGAAACCCTGGTGCCAGGCGCAGGTGGCCTGGGCGCACTCGTTCTCGTGATGCGGGAAGGCCAAGTCGGAGCCGCCGCCGTGAATGTCGATCGGAGTGCCCAGATAGCGGTGCACCATGGCGGCGCACTCGGTGTGCCAACCAGGACGGCCCTCGCCCCAGGGGCTCGGCCAGCTGGGCTCGCCGGGCTTGGCGGCCTTCCACAGGGCAAAGTCGAGCGGGTCGTTCTTGTCCTCGTTCTCCTCGATGCGCGCACCCACCATGAGGTCGTCGATGTTGCGGCCCGAGACCTGGCCGTAGTTGGGATCGCTGCGCACGGCAAAGTACACATCGCCGTTATCGGCTGCGTAAGCGTGGCCCTGCTCGATAAGCGTCTTGATCATGGCGATCATGGGACCGATCTCCTTGGTGGCGCGGGGACGCACATCGGGATCGAGCACGTTGGCAGCGCGCATGACGCCGATGAACTTGTCGGAGAACTCCGTCGCAACCTCGGCAGCCGTACGGCCTTGCTCGTTGGCGCGCTTGATGATCTTGTCATCGACATCGGTGAGGTTCTGAGCGAACGTGACCTCGTAGCCGCTCGCGATGAGCCAGCGGCGAATCACGTCAAAGCTGATGAACGTGCGGGCGTTGCCGATGTGGATGTTGTCGTAGACCGTGGGGCCGCACACATACATGCGGACCTTACCGGGCTCGATGGGCTGGAACTCTTCCTTTTTATGGGTAGCGCTGTTGTAGATACGCATTCGTTACTCCTTAACGGTTTTCTGTAGCAGGCAGACGGCCCAGGCGCCAATTCCCTCGCCTTGGCCTTCCCAGCCGAGTTTTTCGGTCGTAGTGGCGGCGACGCCCACGTTTTCGACGTCAACGCCCAGGGCATGGGCCAGGTTGGCGCGCATGGCATCGCGGTGCGGGGTGATCTTGGGCTGCTGGCAGGCAATGGTGCAATCGGCATCGACAAACTCAAAGCCCAGCTCGCGCGCATAGTCCATCACACGGGCAAGCAGCACCATCGAGTCGGCGCCCTCATAGGCAGGATCGGTGTCGGGGAACAGCTTGCCGATGTCTCCCCCGCGGCAGGCGCCCAGAATGGCGTCGGCCAGCGCGTGCGCGAGCACATCGGCATCCGAGTGGCCCAGCAGACCGCACTCGTAGGGAATGTCGACACCGCCGATAATACATCGACGCCCCTCCACCAGACGGTGAACATCGTAGCCGTGTCCAATGCGCAGGTTACTGAACATGGGGAAGGTCCTCTCCCTCGGCCATGCGGCCGAGCAGAATCGCGGTTACGGGACGCAGGTCCTCGGGCACCGTCACCTTAAGGTTATCGCGCGGGCTCTGGACGCAGCGGACACGCCCACCCATGCGCTCGACCAGCGACGAATCGTCCGTGCCGATAAAGCCCTCAGCAATCGCCGCGGCATGGGCGCGTTTCATGGCGTCGACACTAAAGATCTGCGGCGTCTGCGCGGCCCAGTACAGCTCGCGCGGCGGCGTCTCGACGATGTTGTCGCCGTCGACGATCTTGAGCGTGTCAATCGCGGGCTGACCGCACACGACACCGTCGAGGGCACGGTCGCTCACGAGCACGTCGATAGCGTGGTCGATGGCCTCGGTCGTAATGAGCGGACGAGCGCCATCGTGAATGGCAACGTATTCAAAGCCCGCCGGAACCGCACGCACACCGGCACGGGTGGAATCCTGGCGGGTCGCGCCGGCATCGGCAAAGCTGATGGGCGTGTCATAGTCAAACGGGTCGATGGCCAGGCGTCGCATCTCGGCACGACGCTCGGCAGGGCAAACCACGACGATGTGGCCGACCTTATCGCTACGGTCAAATGCGCGGATGGACCAGCTCATAAGCGGACGGCCCGCCACGTTAACGAGCTGCTTGCCACCGGGATTTCCAAAGCGCTGGCCGCTGCCGCCGGCAACGACCACGGCGCATACGGGCGCCATTATGCGTTCCCCTGTTTGGTGCCCTTCATGCGGTACAGCGAGTCCGCAAGAATAGCAGGGTTGTTGATGCCAAAGTCGCCCAGGCGCTCCGGATCCTCGCTGATGTCGTCCATGAGCTCCTGCAGCGAGCCGTACTCGTCGACGATTTTCTCGGCCACGCCGTCGCGCACGACGGACACGCGCGAAAGCGTGCGCAGGCCCAGCGGCGTCATGACAGAGTCCTCGTCCAGGTCGTCGTAACCCAGAACCGCCGCCACATGCTGTGGGTCGGACAGGTCCTTAGGCGTCATGCGAGCAAGCTCGGCGCGAATCTTCTCGGCGTTTGCCTCGGAGGAATCGCTCGCGTAGTCGCGAATCATCAGGTCGTACTCGGTATCCATGCTGGAGCCGGCGAGCTGCTCGAGCTGCATCTGCACGAGCTTGCCCTGGTTGCCCAGCTTGACGATGCAATCCTTAAGCTCGGTCTTTGCCTGCTGCATGATCTCGAAGCTCGAGAAAATACCGGTAATGTCGGCGAGCGTAACGTAGTCGTCGAGCTCGAGGGCCGTCAGGCGCAGCAGGGAGCGATCGAGCGACTGACGGGTGGTCTGGAGCGTGGCGACGAGCTGGTTGACCGAGCTCATGATAGTGGTGACGGGCTGGATCTCGTAGCTCTTGCCGTGAACGTACACGTTGACGACGGCACGACGGGCCGAGACCGAGATCACGATGGCATCGGTGAGCACCGACATGCGAGCGGCGGTGCGGTGACGCATGCCCGTCTCGCTCGTGGCAAGCGAGGGATCGGGATTGAGGTGGAAGTTGGCGCGCAGGATCTGGGTGAGGTCGCCGTCGATGACGATGGCGCCATCCATCTTGGAGAGCTCGAACAGACGGTTCGAGGTGAACGAAATGTTGAGCGGGAAGCCGTCGTTACCGGCGGCGAGCACGTTTTCAGTGTCGCCGACGCAGATAAGAGCACCCAGGTGACCGGCAATGATCATGTCGAGGGCGGTGCGGATCGGCTGACCAGGTGCCGTCAGGCGGATGGCCTGTTCCATACGCTTTTGCAGCTCGTTCTTATCCAAGGCATCGCTCCCATCGTATACACTCCATAAACGCTAAATAGTTTCTCACGGTTTGTCCCCGCAACGCTTGCGAAATCCGATGCTTACAGAATGAGCGAACACCGCTTAGGTAGCTCATTTGGGACGGGGCTCTTTTAGCTGCTCATGTGGTAGCATCGGGTTTCATATAAATGAGGGAGTAGTCGTGTAATCGGGTTCGCCCGCAAAGAGGGAGCCAGACTATGGGACTCGCAGAGCTCATGTTGCTCGCCGTTGGCCTTTCGATGGACGCCTTTGCCGTTTCCATCTGCAAGGGTCTTGGCATGAAAAAGATCAACCTTAAAGTCGCCGTGGTGCTCGGTCTGTTCTTTGGCGGGTTTCAGGCCGGCATGCCCGTGATCGGTTGGGCACTCGGCAGTCAATTCATGGGCATCATCGGACCCATCGACCATTGGATTGCCTTTATCCTTTTGGCCTTTATCGGCGGCAAGATGCTGTGGGAAGCCTTTACCGAAGACGAGGATGAGGATGAAGGCGACGGCAAGGATGCCGAAAAGATCGACCTGGGCGAGTGCCTAATCCTTGCCATCGCCACCTCGATTGACGCGCTCGCCGTGGGCATCTCGTTTGCCGCGCTCTCGGTCGATATCGTTCCCGCTGTATCGCTTATCGGCGTCACAACGTTTATCTTCTCCGTCGCCGGCGTAGCGATCGGCCACACCTTTGGCGCGCGCTACGAAAAACCCGCCACCATCGTGGGTGGCGTCGTGCTCATCCTCATCGGGCTTAAGATCTTGCTTGAGCATCTGGGGATTTTGGCGCTGTAACGCCAAACACAATCGCTCAAAACTCAACGCCAGCACAAGGCCTTATGCAGAGTTTTGCATGAGGCCTTTTCGTGCAGACTTTTGCATGTCATACTGATATGCAAAAGTCTGCACGTTAGGAGATCGCCGTGGATACTCTTCCCATCACCACACCGCGCCAAGCTGGCATCTACGTGCGCCAGGCACGCGAGTCGCAGGGAATCACCCGTGCGGCCCTCGCTAAAAAAGCCGGTGTTTCGGAGCGCCTGCTCGCATCGCTCGAGCTGGGCGACGCTACGGGTATTCGGCTCGATAAGTTGCTGACGATTTTCAATGCTCTTGGACTGGCACTCGCCGCTCAAGGGGATATCGGCGAAGCGAAAAACGAGCGACCAGTCGACGCCCCGCATGCCAATCCGCTGCCTCGCAGCATCCCTAGGCGCCATCACGCTCAACGTCCTCATCATCGCAACCGTCGTAGTACCGCCATTCCGGCTCTTGCAGATGTCCCCTTTACATCCGCACTCTACGACGAGGTCTTCGCCGATTTCGCCATGTCCAATCTCGGAGTCTCGATTGCCGCAAACGCATCTAGCCAAACCAAGCCCGAAGGGAAATAGCCAATGGCCAGAACATCACTTCGGACCATTATTTGCGGCGTGCCTGCGGGAACGCTCACGCAAGATGAGAACGGTCTTATCAGCTTTACCTACGATCATGACTATGACGGGCCAGCCCTATCGACCAACATACCCGTATCGAATCGCACATACGGACAACAGGTCATGAATCCGTACCTGTTTGGCCTTCTACCCGACAGCGAAGACCAACGAAAAGCGATTGCCGCCGAATTCGACGTTAGGCCCAACAATCCCGTTGCGTTGCTCAGCCATATCGGACTCGACTGTCCGGGCGGAGTGCAGTTTTGTGCCGAAGAAGATGCCGACGCCGTCCTGCATCGCGTTGGCGAATACCGCCCTATAGACGACCACGAAATTGCTCTCCGTCTCAAGTCGATCAGAGATGACCGCGATGCATCGTGGATGGGTCTAGATGAAAGTTGGTCACTTGGAGGCAACCAGGGCAAGTTCGCGCTCGCGTTCATAAACGGCCGCTGGTGCGAATGCATGGGCTCCTCGCCCACGACGCATATTTTAAAAAATGGCGTTATCGGATTTAAACTCGAGGCTCTCAATGAGTTTGTCTGCATGAAAAGCGCCCAGCGCGCCGGTATCGCAACGGCAAACGTCGAATATCGAATGTTTGAGGACGAACCTGCCCTCATTGTTGAGCGCTATGACCGCGTGAAAGTCAAAGACGGAACGATCAAGCGTCTACATCAAGAAGACCTCTGTCAGGCACTTGGGGTGATGCCCGCCCAAAAGTACACGGCAGACGGCGGCCCGACCACACGCGATATTCAGGAGCTCCTCGTAAATACGAGCCACCATCAACTTAACCTGTATCTGTTTACGCAGATACTGTTCTTCAACGCCATTATCGGCGCACCGGATGCGCACGCGAAAAACTATTCCCTGCTCCTTGGAAACGACGGCGCAGCCATGATGGCTCGTATGTACGATGTCGCGTCGGGTTTGGCGTATGAGCGCATGCGCCGCCGGGCGCGCCTCGCCATGAGCGTTGGCGGCGAAAATCGTGTGGGGCGCATCGGTCCAGGCGCTATCCGCCGATACCACGGTATGGGCGACCCCGCGCTGGAGGCGGCGCTTACCGATGCCGGGCTATCCGAGAAGTTTTGCTTTGCAACCATGATGGACCTCGCCTACGAGGTACCCATTTGCATGGAAGAGGTCATGGACGAATACGCCGACCTGCCCGGCATGGCGGACCTGCGCGAGCATATGCTCGGCCCCGTCCGCGAAAACTGCCAGCGCACCCTCGACCTCATCAAGGCGGATATGGGCTAGACGCCAATCAATTTCCCATTTCTTAAAAGAAGAGAGGGGGCACCCGTCGCAAAAGCTCGGATGCCCCCTCTCGTAATGTCATTTGCAATCCGCTAGCACGTAGCTCAGACTGCTGCTAGCGCAACCTTTACGCAGCGAGGCGCTTGAGGACGTCGATGAGCAGCTCGTAGAAGCGCTCGGCAGAAGCGAGCTCCATGCTCTCGTCCGGGGTGTGGACATCGGAGAGCGTCGGGCCCACGGCGATGGCGTCCAGGCCGTGCAGGGCCTCGGCAAACAGGCCGCACTCAAGGCCGGCGTGAATGGACTCGATGCGCAGCTCGGAGCCAAAGAGCTCGCGATAGCTCTCGACAAAGACGTCGCGGACCGGCGAATGCTCGGCATAGCTCCAGCCGGGATACTCGAACTCAAACTTGGCGTCGAAGCCCAGGACATCGGCCAGTGTCTGCAGGCGGTCCTTGAACTCGTTCTGCAGCGAGGTGATCGAGGAGCGCGGGGACAGCATGATCTTGACCTCGTCGTCAGAAGTGGCAACCACACCGATGTTGGAGGACACCTCGACGGAGCCGTCGGTGGCGACGTTGCGGCGAATCACGCCGTTAGGGGCAAGACGCAGAGCGCGGATGAGGGCAAGCGCAGACTTCTGGTCCATGGCCTCGACCTCGGTGTCGTCGGCAATCTCGACGGTGCAGGTAAAGCCGGGGTCGAAGACCTCGAGCTCGGCGGTGACGTCGGCGATGATGCCCTTTGCGATCTGGGCCGCGGCCTCGGCGGCAGCGTGGTCGGCGTAGACCAGCTCGGCCTTGCACTCACGGTTGATGGCGTTGTCCTTGGTGCCACCGTTAAAGCTAACGATGGCGGGCTCGCCGGCAGCCATCAGGCGGTCGATGATGCGGGCCATGATGAGGTTGCCGTTGCCGCGCTCCAGGTGGATATCACTGCCGGAGTGACCGCCCAGCAGGCCGGAGATGTCAAGCGTGAGGGTGCTACCGGTCTTATGCTCGCGCGCGATCGGGCAGGTGTAGGTAACGACGACGCCGCCGGCGCAGCTGACGGTGGCAACGCCCTCTTCCTCGGAGTCAAGGTTAATCATGGTGCGGGCGCTAATCTGGGACTTGTCGAGCGTCTCGGCGCCGACCAGGCCAGTCTCCTCGTCGGTGGTGAATACGCACTCGAGGGCCGGATGAGCAATCGAATCGTCGTTGAGCACGGTAAGCATAAGCGCGACGGCGATACCGTTGTCGGCGCCCAGGGTGGTGCCGTTAGCGGTGAGGACGCCGTCCTTGACGACCAGGTCGATACCATCGGTCGTAAAGTCGTGCTCAACGGAGCCCAGCTTGTCGCACACCATGTCGATGTGGCCCTGCAGCATCACGGTCGGGGCATTCTCGGCGCCGGCAGATGCGGGCTTACGAATGATGACGTTGTAGACCTCGTCCTGATACACGTCGAGGCCGCGCTCCTTGGCAAACGCAACCAAGAAATCGCTGATGCCCTTCTCGTTGCCAGACCCACGGGGGATCGCGCTGATCTCCTCAAAGAAATGGAACAGCTGGGCGGGCTCGTAGCCGGTGATCTTGTAGTCCATGGTGCCTCCTTGGCGCAACTGGTTAGACAATAAGACATGCGCCTTGTATATTCCCAGACTTTACGTGCATAAACCAGTCGAAAACGCCGAGCGCCCTCGCATCATCGGCTAACGGTGGACCGCATAGCGTAACGGTCACAACTTCGCAGCTCTACAAATCGAGGCGCCCTTGCCAGAGCGCCTCGATTGCGCGTATCAAATTGTCGCCACGCCCTACAGCGCGCCAGAGCCGGCTTGCATCATGCCGCCGGGGCCCGAGGTCACGCCGCCGCTCACGGGCGCGGCGTTGCCGGTGTGCGGTGCCGCCGGGGCGGTATCGCCACCGAGCGTGCCCGCCGGACGCGGTGCCGGGATCTCGCCCGTGCCGTGGCTAAAGACAAACTTGCCATCGGCCACGTCGCACAGGACGGTATCGCCACTGCCCCACTCGCCGGCCAGCAGCTCCTCGGACAACGGATCCTCAATGAGCTTTTGGATGGCGCGGCGCAGCGGACGCGCACCGTTGGTGAGGTCGGTGCCCTCGGCCACAATCTTGTCGTAGGCCGCATCGGTGAGCTTGATGTTCATGCCGTTGGCAATCAGGCGCTGGCGCAGGTCGTCCACCAGCAGGTGAGCGATCTTGGTCAGGTTCTCGCCCGAAAGCTTCTGGAACACCACGATGTCATCGATACGGTTGAGCAGCTCGGGGCGGAACAGGCGCTTGAGCTCGCCCATCGCGCGACCACGGATCTCACTCGACGTGAGACCCTGCTCGCCGGTGGTGCCAAAGCCAACGCTCGCATCCTGCGCAATCTCGCGGGCGCCCACGTTGGACGTCATGATGATCACGGTGTTGCGGAAGTCGACCGTCTTGCCCTGGCTATCGGTCAGGCGGCCCTCCTCCAGCACCTGCAGCAAGATGTTGAAGATATCGGGGTGCGCCTTCTCGATCTCGTCGAACAGCACGACCGAGTACGGGTGGCGACGAACGGCCTTGGTGAGCTGGCCGCCCTCGTCGTGACCAACGTAACCCGGAGGGCTACCGATGAGCTTGGAGACCTCGAATTCGCTACCGAACTCGGACATGTCGAAGCTGATGAGCGCGTCCTTGCTGCCAAAGAGGTACTCGGCGAGCGTCTTGGCGAGCTCGGTCTTGCCCGTGCCGGTGGGACCCAGGAAGATAAAGCTGCCGCCGGGGCGACGCGGATCCTTGAGCGGCGAGCGGCTGCGGCGCACGGCCTTGGCAACTGCCTCGACAGCCTCGTCCTGACCGATGATGCGCGTCTTGAGCACGCTTTCGGCCTGCAGCAGGCGGCGACTCTCACTCTCGGTGAGCGAGGACACCGGCACGCCCGAGGTCACGGACACGATATCGGCGATCTGACTCACATCGATGGTGAGCGGGCTGGCGTCGAGCTCGGCGGTCCAGGCGGCCTTGGCCTCGGCGAGTTCGATCTCGGCGGCCTTCTGCTGCTCGGTGATCTCGGCGGCCTTGTTCATATCGTCGCTCTCGGTGGCCTCCTGCGCGGCGGCCTTGAGCTCCTCCACGCGATGCTCGGCCTCACGCACCGGCTCGGGCGCGCGATTCGCGGCGATGCGAGCGCGGGCACCGGCCTCGTCGATGAGGTCGATGGCCTTATCGGGCAGGAAGCGATCCTGGATGTAGCGATTGGAAAGGTTCGCGGCAGCCTCGATAGCACCCTGCGTATAGCGCACATGGTGATGCTCCTCGTAGCGCGGCTTGAGCGCGGTCAGGATCTTGACCGTGTCCTCGACGCTCGGCTCCTCGACATCGATGGTCTGGAAGCGACGCTCGAAGGCCGGGTCCTTGGTGAGGTACTTGCGGAATTCCTCGGCCGTGGTGGCGCCGATAATCTGGAAGGCACCGCGCGCAAGTACGGGCTTGAGCATGGAGCTCGCGTCGATGGAACCCTCGGCAGAACCGGCACCGATGATGGTGTGCATCTCGTCGATAAACAGGATGACGTCGTCGGCTTCGGTTGCCTCCTGGATCACGTTCTTGAGGCGCTCCTCGAACTCACCGCGATACTTGGCGCCCGCGACAAGACCCGGCAGATCGAGCGTCCAGATATTCTGGTTCATGAGGTTCTCGGGCACGTTGCCGGCTGCAATCTGCTGAGCTAGGCCCTCGACGATGGCCGTCTTGCCCACGCCGGGGTCGCCCAGAATGAGCGGGTTGTTCTTGGTGCGGCGCGAAAGAATTTCCATCATACGCTGGACTTCCTTTTCGCGACCAATTACAGGGTCGAGCTCGCCGTCGCGCGCCTTCTGCGTGAGGTTAGTCGCGAACTGCTTAAGCGTATCGGTGCCACTCCCCTTTTGCTGAGAGGCATCCGAGCCGCTAAAGAACGGCAGGCCCGCACCGGGACGACCAGCACCGGCGCCGGCGAGCGGACGCTTCTTGTCCTGGTCCTTGGCGGTGAGTTTCTCGATAGCCTTTTTGATAGAGGCGGACGACACACCCAGGCGCATGAGGATGTCCATGGCCATGCCGTTGCCCTCTTCGACGATGCCGATCAGCAAGTGCTCGGTCGACACGTAGGTCTGGTTATTCTCACGCGCCACGCGGAATGAACGCTCCATAACGCTAATGACGAGCGGCGTAAAGGCGAGCTTAGCCGCCTCGGTCTCCTCACTGGGCTCGGGAACCGTGGTCTGGACCTCCTTGAGGGTGTCCATGATGTCGTCGTAGGAGATATCAAGCGAGCGCAGTGCCTCGGCGGCAATGCCCTCATCCTCCTTGGCAAGCGCGAGCAGCAGGTGTTCGGTGCCCACCTTATTTGAATGAAGATCGAGCGCCTCCTGCTTGGCCATGGACATGACCTTACGCGCTCGATCGGTAAATCTATCTAACATGCTCGTTTCCTTACATGAGTTCATCGCAATCAAAACGCCCGCCCGTCGGCGGCGCTTTTGTCTCTTTACCCACAGGTTGTCTATGTTAACAGCTGGAGGAATATCTATAAACCCGGCTCACATGAATGCAGGTTATGACCGCATCGCGGGACTCACCGCGCGATGCGCGACAGGCGCCCCGCAAGAGAAACCCTAGGCGTCTTTCACCACGTCGGGACTCGTCGCACGCGATGCGCGATAGGCATCGGCCTCCTTGGAGATGCGTTCGAGCAGCTCGGATGTATCGACGCCCTCGACTTGCGCGACCGTTTCCACCGTCTGCATGGCGACCGCCCTCAGGTACGCGCACGCGCTGTCCCCCAGCTGCTCGAGGCCTATCTCCTCGCCGCCCTCCCGGGCAAAGCCGACCGCCATCACAAAGCCCATGATGCCCGAGACCAGAAAGCCCACCGCAAAGCTCGAATCTGCCTTGAGCTCTTCTCCGTCGGGGTGGACGATCTCTCTCACGCGGTCGATGATGATCGTATGGATGCCCTGCACGACCTGCTCGGCGGCACCCGCCCTCATGGTGATGACGATGCGCCGCAGCAGGCAGCGGACGCCGCGCCGGTCGAACGCCGAAAGGTCGCCCTCGCTCGAAAAATGCCAGAGGGCATCGGTGATGAGCTCGTTATCCTGCAGCAGCTGGGCTATGGCGATGGCGACGAGTTCATCGAAATCGTGAAAATAGTAGTAAAACGTTCCGCGATTGCACTGGGCGGCGCGGGTCACCACGCCAACCGACAGCTCGAAGATGCTGTTGTTCTCGATGAGCTCCCAAAACGCCTCGATGATACGGGTGCGTGCATCGGGCGCATCGGCGTCCTTACGCGGTCTCGCCATGCGCCTCACCGCACCCCTGCGCCTTGGCGTTCATGATGAGCATCTGAAGACGGTTCTCCACGTTGGCGAAGCTCACGTCGGGATCGTAGTCGAGCGGCAGGAACTGCGCCGTGGGATACTGCTCCTTGAGCGCATGGATGAGCCCGCGCCCCACGACATGGTTGGGCAGACACCCGAACGGCTGCAGGATCACGAAGTTGCGGCAGCCGCGCTTGGCGTGCTCGAGGATCTCCGCCGGAATCAGCACGCCCTCGCCCGCATCGAACGTATGGTGCAGGATCTTATCGCTCGCGCGCACGAGCTCGGGCATGCGCGTCGGCGGCTCGTAGAGCGGGCTCGCCGCGCCCAGGCGGTCGCAACGGTCGTGCGCGAGCTCGAACAGGTTGTCCGCCGTGGCGTACCAGGCCTTTTCGGGCAGCGACAGGTCGACGTGGAACTCGCGCGACTGCGCATGCTTGTAGAAATAGGTCTTGCGGATCACGTCGGTCATGCGCGCCTCGATGACCTCGAGCCCGTTGTCCTCGAGGTAGCGCTCGATCTCGTGGTTGGCGCCGAGATGGAAATTGAGCAGGTACTCGCCCACGATGAGAACGGTCGGATGCGGGTTCGAGCGGTCGTACGGAACGGCGTCCATGATCGCAAGCGCGCGTTTGAAGCCCGTCGCCTGGCCTCTCAGCCCGGAGCGCTCCATGCCCTCGATAACCTCATCGAGCGCGCGGTCGAACGCAGCGTCCGCCGCGCCCTTCTCGAGCTCGTAGGGACGGATGCGCCTAAGCATGGCCTCGAGGGCATCGATCATGGGAAGACCGTAGGCGATCTGGATGCTCGGGCCAAGGCCGAGCTTGAAGCCCGGATGCGCATTGTGGGCATCGACGTCGTCGTTGGTGAGCACCGGGACATAGTCGTATCCCGCGTCGTCGAGCGCGCGGCGCAGCAGGGGCATGTAGTGCGTCAGGCGGCAGTCGCCGATATACTTGCCAGTCACCACGGCGACGTCGTGCGGGTCGTACTTACCGCTCTCGAGTGCCGCGAGCGCCTCGCCGATCACGATTTGCGCGGGGAAGCAGATGTCGTTGTGCACATAGCGTTTGCCCAGGCGGATGGCATCCTCGCGCCCGATATCAAGGGCCTCGGCGCGCACGCCCTGATTGCGCATCGCCGCGGTCATGAGCCTGCAGAACGCATGGGAGGTGTTGGGGACCAGCGCGATCTTGTCGTGCCGGTCGCGCTTGGTGTACTTGACCTTATACGGGTCGTCGAGCGGATGGACCGCGTGCACCCGGGCGCCCTCGGCACGCTCCTCCGCGCGACGACGGTTGACCGACTCGATAAACGAACGCACGCGAATGCCCATGGGACCGGCGACGTCGCTCTCATCGAGCTTGATCATCATCGGAACCTTGGAGCCCATCTCGCCCATCATGCGCGCGATCTCGTCGGTGAGATACGCATCGTGGCCGCAGCCGAAGCTGCCCATCTGCACGAGCTCGAGCTCGGGCGTCGATGCGACGATGACCGCGCACGACAGCATGCGCGCATGGTAGTTGTTCACGATGTCGATGCGGCTGTTGGAAAGATCGACGTTGCAGACCCCCGGCACCGCATCGGGCGTCAGCACGGGGATGCCGCGCTCAGAGAAGAGCTTGGGCAGCCCGTGGTTGACCAGCGGGTCGTTGTGGTACGGGCGCGAAGCGATCACCACCGCGTAGCCGCCGTCCTCGTGCACGTTCTCGAGCACCTGCCTGCCGCGCAGCTGCAGCTGGTTCTCAAACGTCTGCTGCGCGCGGTCCGCCTGCTCGGTCGCCTTGGCAACCAGGTCGGCATCGACATCGAAGGTCTCCTTGCACCACGCCTTGAGCTGGCGGTTTCGGTCGCCCTCGTCGTACCAGTGGAACAGCGGCGTATCGAACGGAACGCCGAAACGCTCCTCCGGGTTATCGGAATTGCGCATCACGTAGGGGTATCCCTTTACGACGGCGCACATCCACTCGCTGGTAGAGGCGGTGTTTTCGGTGGGCACCGTCGTGATGATGGGCATGAAGATGCGGTCGACGCCGGCGTCGACGAGATTGCGGATGTGCCCGTGGACGAGCTTGGCCGGGAAGCACACGGTGTCGGATGTGACGTGCGCCAGACCGCGCTCGTACATCGCCTTGGTGCTGCGTCCCGAGACGCGCACCTTAAAGCCGAGCGCGCTGAAGAACGTCGACCAGAACGGCATGGTGTCCCAGAACTCGAGCACACGGGGAATGCCGATCGTGACATCGCGCCCCCCGCAGACGGGAACCGTGGGGTACGACTCGAACAGCAGCTTCTCGCGGTCGACAAAGAGATTGGGGGCAGCCGCGGTCCGGTCGCGCCCCGTGCCGGGTGCCTGTGCCTCGCAAGCACCCTGCGGACGCAGCTCCTCCGCCGCGGGAACCTCGCGCACGAGCTCATCCCATGAGATGACGCCGCCGCGCGGGCAGCGATTGCCCGTGACGTAAAGCGAGCCGTCGCCAAATGCCACGACCGCGCGCTGGCAGCGGTTGTTGCACCGACGGCAGGTAACGCCGCCGAACTCGCGATGCTCGAAGCGCTCCACGGCATCGAGCCCGATAAACGACGTGCCGGCGTCGCCCTTGCGGCATTCCTCGCGCGCGAGCAGGGCGATACCGATAGCGCCCATCAGCCCCGGGTGGGGCGCACGCGTGACGGGTTTGCCCAGATACTGCTCGAATGCGCGCAGCACCGCGTCGTTTCGGAACGTGCCGCCCTGGACGACGACTTTGTCGCCCAGACGGTTGAGATTTGAAACGCGAATGACCTTGGTGAACACGTTCTCGATAATCGAACGGCAGAGACCGGCCATGATGTCGCCCGGACCCTTACCGCGCCGCTGCTCGGAAACGACGCTGCTGTTCATGAACACCGTGCAGCGGCTGCCGAGAACGGCGGGGGCTTTGGACGAAAATGCCTCGGTCGCGATATCCTCAATGGCTATTCCGAGGTTTTTGGCAAAACCCTCGAGGAACGAGCCGCAGCCCGCAGAGCACGCCTCGTTGACGACGATATCGGTCAGCACGCCGTGGTTGAGCCAGATGGCCTTCATATCCTGTCCGCCGATGTCGAGCACGAAGGTCGCATCGGGAACGCATGCGCACGCGGCGCGGGCGTGCGCGACCGTCTCGACCGTATGGTAGTCGGCGTGGAACGCGCGCGCGAAAAGCTCCTCGCCGTATCCCGTGGTGCCCACGGCATCGATCGCAAGCGTGACTCCCGCTGTCTCCCAGCGGTTCTTCAAGCTGACAAGACCCTGTTGGGCGACGTCGAGCGGTCTGCCGTTATTAGACGCGTAGAACGAATCGACAAGCTCACCCGCCTCATCGACCAGGGCGAACTTGGTCGTCGTGCTCCCCGAATCGATACCGAGCGCCACACGCACCGTCTCTCCGGGCGCATACGCATCCGGACCCTTTGCCGGCGTCTCTTTGCCATGGCGTGCCGTAAAATCCGCCTGCTCGGCAGGTGTGGCAAAAAAGGGCTGGGCAAGACGTCCCTCCCCGCTTGCGGGCGCGACCGTCTCGAGCTTATCCAGCCGGACAAAAGCGTCGGGAAGGTCGATCGGTTGGGACGATGCGAACATGTCGGTCAGCGACAGGGCGGCACCGCGCGCGACCATGATCTGCGGATCGCGCGGGACGATAACCTGATCGTCCGATAGATTCAGTTGCTCCCGGAACACGCGGACCAGCGTGGGGTTGTAGGCGAGCGTACCGCCCTCGAAGATTACCGGCGGCTCGATGTCGATACCCTGGGCCAGACCGCCGATCGTTTGGCGGGCGACCGCGTGAAGCGCCGAAAGCGCCAGGTCGGTGGTAGGAATGCCCTCGTTGAGCAGCGGCTGGATATCGGTCTTTGCGTACACGCCGCAGCGGCCCGAGACCTCGTGGACGGTCGTTCCCCGGCTTGCGAGCTGCTCGAACTCGCCCGATTCGGTGCCGACCCCCATGAGCTTTGCCATCTCGTCGATAAATGCACCGGTACCGCCTGCGCACGAGCCGTTCATGCGCATGTCGGCAACCTCGATGTCTCCCTTATCGTTGGTGCGGAAGAAGATCATCTTGGCGTCTTGGCCGCCCAGCTCGATGGCGCAGCGTGTCTGCGGATAGAATCTGCTGATCGCGAGCGCGTTGGCGACCACCTCCTGAACGTACGAGGCGCCCAGCGCGGTCGCGATATCGCGCGCACCCGAGCCGGTCACCGCAACGCGCAGCGACTCATGGGGAAAGCGCTCGGCGAGCTCGCCGAGCATGGCGCGCACGCTCGCTGTCTGACACGCCCCGTGGCGGCGATATCCCCACCACGCCTCGGTCATATCCTCGTGCATCGCGTAAACTTTGGTCGTCGTCGACCCTACGTCCAGTCCTACTAGCAACGCCATAATGCTCCGTCTCTCGCATTTTTCCTGCTAGAGATATACCACTCTACGTAATACAACAGACTGTTGTATTTAAACTCCGTATAAAACGCGGCTGCCGAAACGCTTCAGCAGCCGCCGAATGCACCAACAGATTGTTCTGCGCGCTAGCACGTCGGGCAACGGAGCAGCACGGGCCCTCCGGTCATGCGCACCGCTCACGCCCGCGATGTCGCCGAGAGAGCTATCCACGCTTAGGGCTCCAACCAAGCAAGTCGCCCGCGCTCAGCAGATCCCTAAGCGAGCTACTCGCACTCAGGAGCCATAGCCTGCTCCAAGAGCTCGGCATGCTCCTCCTCGAAAACCGTCCCCACAGGGAAGGCGCGACGGAAGACGAAGTGGGAAATCGGACCGGCTACCAAAAGGTTCCACGGCAGCGCCATCACAAAATTATGCGGGATGTTGATCATCCAGATCGCGGGCACGGAATACAGGTTCGCAAGGATGCCGCCGGGCATGTGCGTCAGACCCTCGCAGGCACCGTAAAGCGACATGATGATGACCATGGGAACGACCATGCAGGAGCTGACGGCGAGCGTCATGGCAAGTGGCGAGCTCTTGCCCGGCGTGACCAAGTACTTAAAGGCGAAACCCTTGGCGAGCGGGCTGGCGACGAACCAGTCGCAGCACATGGCAAAAATGTAGGCAACGGGGAAGCCGAGCCACGCAGCGGCAACAACCTCGCCGTTGATGGCCCCGTGCTGTAGGGCAACGTTGTAGATGCTCATCCAGAGCACCATGCAAAAGCACATGATAAAGGTGAACAGCAGGCTCTCTCGTTTGTTGATAGGCATAAAGGGCAGATTCCTCTCTGTGTTGTGCCGCGGCGCCACGCAACAAAAACGGGCGGGCAAGATGGAGCTGTTGGAACTTCATCTCGCCCGCCCGTGGTACGCGCGTCTGCGACTACTTATGTGGTGGAACCAGCCTAGCACGAAACGCATGCGCTTCGTAAGCGTTGAGTTTATGAAGATGCAGGGCACCGATAATCCCCCGACCCCCTAAGTTGCGGTGGAATACGGACTGTTTTGACCCTTTAAGCAGCAATTCAGTCCCTATTTCACCGCAACTCATTTGGTGCAAAGTAACATGTCCCCCTTGCACCAATTAGCTGGTGTGGCGCCAGCGAGGGTCGGTGAGGGTGCGCGCCACACCCAGGCCAACAGGCAAAAACGCCACGATGAGCACTGCACGCACAAACCAGCCGAGCATATTGACCGTGTCGAAGGTGCACATGTAATACATCGAGCGATACAGATACAAACCCGGCACCATAATGACAATCGATGGCACCGTAAGGGCGATGCGTGGGTAGGTGAGCTTGATTTCGGCTAAGCTCGCGAGCAGCCCCGATACCAACGCGCCGGTAAACGCAGCCGCCTCGGGAGGCATGCCCGCACTCAGGCCCAAGAAGGGAAACAGCGTCGGCGCATCGACGAGCGTAAGGCGCAAGGTATTAGACACGGCGCCGATGAGCCCTGCCGCCGCTGCCATCTTTACCGGACTGTTGAACATAACCGAGAAGCCAAATACGCCGATAAAGCTCATCAGTATGCGCAAGAGCGTAAGAGCCAACGGTGAGAGACCAAGCGGGGCGAAGTCATCCGGCGCCAGTCCCACGCACTCGGCAACCATCCAGCCTACGAGGGTCGCCATCACAATAATCGACACAGCATACGAAAGACGCTCGATACCGCTTCGCATGTCGAGCTTAGCGATGTCAAGGCCTGCCGTAATGAGGGGAAAGCCGGGAATCACAAAGAGCATGGCGCCGATATAGCCTTCTTGGTGCGACATTGCCCCCGGTACGACCTGGCCAAGGCCGAGCAATGCCAGCAGATACGAAACGCAAGCGAGCGCAACGCCGATCGTCAGCGCGCTAAACTGGCCAAGGCCCTGCTTGAGAATATGGGAGCGAGCAAAGTTGCCGACACCAGCGCCTACGAATGCGCAGGCCATCTCGATAGGGCCGCCGCCGAGCAAAAAGACGAAGGCGCCGCAAGCACAGGCCGCCGCAAGGCCCTGTTGCCAGGGAGCGTAATCGGGCTTTGAGCTCTCAACGGTCTTGAGCATCTCGTGGTACTCGTGCACGGTAAAACGGCGCCCGTAAATCTCGATTTCCTTTAAGAAGCTCTCCATCATCCAAATGCGATGAGTATTGACCCCCGTTGTGGGTAGGCTGACGACCTCGTTAAAGCAGTGGCCGTCTTCGATGCAGGTGCACTCAAACGACAGAAGACTCAGGTCGACGTGAATCGTGACGCCGAGTACGGCAGCAACACGATTCATGGTATCGCGCACGCGCCAGGCACCTGTTCCGCTTGCCAGCATAAGCATGCCGGTGCGACAGATGATGGATGACTTATCGGTGAGCGGCGCATCGACGGCAAGCTCATCGCCTGCCGTCACGATCTGGCGCCAGTCAGTTTTCATATGGAGCGCGCCGGCACGAGCGCCGTGGTGCATAGGGCCTCTCGAAAGCAGCGAGTCCAGGCGCGAAGACTGTGGGGGCTCCGTTGATTCGCCCTCGTCCTCGTTGGGCTCTTCATCGACCAGATCAAAGGAATCAAGCGGCGCTGGCTCGCGACGATCGATTAGCTCCTCATCCTCATCATCAAAGTAGTTGAACTGATCGAGCATGTCCTCTTCGATTGCACGCTCGCTCGCGTCGTCCATATAGACGCTCCCTTCCTACCGACTAACCCCCATCCTAGGCAGCGACGGCTAAAGGAAACATAAAAGAGACGACTGTCATGCGAGCCATGTGTGCAATAGCCGTTGGGTAGTCGTTTGAGAACGCCCCCAATGACTATTGACGGCCAAGGCAACGCCGATGCCCTGGCAACAACAGCGAAAGCCCGCCAGAGCGAGCAAGGTCCTTTTGGGGCGAGATGACACCATAGGTTGAGCAAAAGTCAGACACTATGACCCAATCCGAAGGCACGGAAACGACAGGAGCCCCCGCTCGTGACCGCGGGTCGGGGCTGCGACAATGTTGTTGAAGTGCCAGAGGCGCAGCCGCGCCGCAACGAGGTTGGGAGGCTCCCGTGCCTAGATATTCTACCGCCTTCGGAATGGACGTACACCTCAGGTCCACCACCGTCTGCGCGCTCGACGCGGAGACGGGCGAGGCCGTGACGAGGAGGTTCCGCGGCAACCCCTGGGGCGAGGTCGCGGAGTGGATGTGGATTGGCAACACCTATTTGGACGATTCCGGGAGGGACAGCCCCGCCTCCC
>CATVYG010000041.1 GCA_958348225.1 uncultured Collinsella sp. | reverse complement strand
TCCCGTCTCCTGCGCCCCTCCCGGAACTGTCCACATCAGTGTAGCCAATCCAGTATACCCACTGCCATTCTCTCACGGTCTCGCGGGGGACGGACAGGGCCTCGGCCGCCGGCTTGCAGCCGACGCCGGCGTCGAAGAGCTCGACGGCCCGCCTCCTGGACTCCAGGTCGTGCTTCACCCTGAGGTCTATACTCATGGAAAACCTCCCATTTCCCGATGTCCAAGAAATGGGAGGCAGTTCACAGGCACCTTTGTGGTGGTTTTTGCTTTTGCGATGCAGCTCGAGGAGGAGTCCGATGGTCTATATCCCGTTTTGGATTTGCATCTTTGCCGGCGTGGCAATTGATGCCCGAGAGCGACGGTTTCCCAATGGGCTTGCCGGCGCATGTGCCGTGACGGCGTTGGCGGGCGTTTGGCTCGACCTCGGTTTGAACACAGCGCTTGACCACGCCGGTCTTGCGGTCATCGTCTACCTTGGCCTTGTGCTTACCGAGTCGCTCTGGCGGCGCCTTCGCCACGCCCCGGGCATCGGCATGGGGGATGCCAAGGCGCTCTTCGCGCTTTGCACGCTCGACCCTATGGGTGGCATCGTGGCATTTGCCGTCGCACTCCTGGCCCTGGCCCTCTCCTGCCTCTTCACAAAATCGCGCTCCCTGCCATTGCTCCCGTTTTTAGTGCCGATTTTTGCCATAATCGAGGTCGTGGGCTGCACATTTTAACCGATTGCGCATCCTTCTTAAGGAGCATGCCATGGCATCTAATCAAGAAACGGCCGTCATTAAGGCGCGCATGGACCGTATTCCCTCGGCGTTGTCGCCCGAGCTTGTCGAGCGCATTACCGCCGATCGTGCTTCGGGCTATGTCAACCCGTATCGTTGCAACGACGATCAGGTCATTCGTCGTATTGATCGCGCCGCCGACAAAGGCACGCTTATGCGTCCGGCGTTTATGCGCGATACCGAAAAGATACTTCATCTTCCGGCGTACACCCGTTATGCAGGCAAAACGCAGGTCTTTAGCTTCCGTAGCAATGACGATCTGTCACGCCGCGGTTTGCACGTGCAGCTCGTCTCCCGCATTGCGCGCGATATCGGTCGCGCCCTGGGGCTCAATTGCGATCTGATCGAGGCGATTAGCCTGGGTCACGACTTGGGACACACGCCTTTCGGCCATGCCGGCGAGCGCTTCCTCAACGATATCTATCATGAGCGTACGGGGCGTTATTTTTTCCATAACGTGCAGTCGGTCCGCGTGCTCGACACACTGTACGGCCGCAACGTGTCGCTCCAGACGCTCGACGGCGTGCTATGCCATAACGGCGAGTACGAGCAACGTGTGTTTGAGCTCTCGGACATGAGCTCCTTTGACCAGTTTGACCAGACGGTTGAGGATTGCATTGCCACGGGCTATAGCGCAATTGGGCATCTGCGTCCCATGACGCTCGAGGGCTGCGTCGTTCGCATCTCGGATATTCTTGCCTACGTCGGTCGTGACCGTCAGGATGCGATCGCGGCGGGCCTGCTGTCACCCGACGCTTTTGATGATGGCCGGGGCGGTGCCTACAACAGCTGGATCCTTACGCACGCTTCCATCGATATCGTTGAGCACAGCTATGGTAAGCCGCGCATCGAGATGAGCGAGGACCTGTTTGAGGAAATCCGCCGAGCCAAGCGCGAGAACTACGAGAAGATCTATAGCAAGGGCGGTATCGAAGGCGATTCCGAGGTGGAGCTGCGCGAGGCGTTCGAAAAGCTCTACGACCGTTGCCTGCGGGATCTAAACAGTGGTGACGAGTCCTCTTACATCTTTAAGCACCATATTTCGCGCATTGAGCAGCAGCTTTCCTACTACGATCGCACCTATGCCTGGCAGGACGACAAAGATCAAGCGGTGGTGGATTACATCGCGAGCATGACGGACGGTTATTTCTGCGAACTGACGAGCAAGCTGTTCCCTGGTCTGGAGTTTCCGCACCGTACCTATATTAACGAACGGTAGTTCGTATAAATTCGGTATACTGTTGACGAACAAAGCTTTTGATTGATGCATGGGATGGCTATGGACGACCTTTTTTCTGTCTCGACGCGCGAGCGTTCCTTTAAAAATGCGCCGCTCGCGGTGCGCATGCGTCCCAATTCGCTCGACGAGTACGTGGGTCAGCAAAAGGCCGTCGGTAAGGGCTCGTGGCTGCGTGCCGCGATCGAGCACGACGTGCTTTCGAGCGTGATTCTGTACGGGCCTGCCGGTACGGGCAAGACGACGCTGGCCCACATTATCGCCAACCATACCAAGAGCGAGTTTGTCGAGGTCAGCGCCGTCACGGGTACCGTGAAGGACCTGCGTCGCGTGATTGATGAGGCCAAGACGCGCCTGAATACGTACGACCGCCGCACCATTCTATTCATCGATGAGATTCACCGCTTCTCTAAATCGCAGCAGGATGCCCTGCTGCATGCAGTTGAGAACCGTACCGTCATTATGATTGGCGCTACGACGGAGAACCCGTACTTCGAGGTCAACTCGGCACTGCTCTCACGTGGTCGCGTCGTGGAGCTTGAGCATCTGAAGGATGAGGATATCGCCACGCTTATTGAACGTGCGCTTGAGGCGCCGCAGGGCTTGAACGGTAAGTTCTCGGCCGATGAGGATACGGTCAAGACCATCTGCACGCTGGCAGCGGGTGACGCTCGCTCGGCGCTCACGACGCTCGAGCTTGCGAGCGAGATTGCCGTCACGCGTCCCGATACCGAGGGAACGCCAGCGCCCGCGGCGGGGGAGCGCTATCCCATCACCGTGGATGACGTAAAGATCGCCAACCCGCGTCGCGGCTTTACGTATGACAAAAACGGCGACATGCACTACGACATCATCAGTGCGTTCATCAAGTCCATGCGCGGTAGCGACCCCGATGCCACGATCTATTGGCTCGCGCGCATGATCGATGCTGGGGAGGATCCTAAGTTTATCGCTCGCCGCATTATGATTCACGCTTCTGAGGATGTTGGCAACGCCGACCCGCAGGCGCTTTTGGTGGCGCATGCCGCGTTTAAGTCTGCCGAGGTCATTGGCTATCCCGAGTGCCGCATTAACCTGGCTCAGGCTGCACTCTATGTGTGCTTGGCGCCAAAATCCAACGCGTGTGAGGCTTCGATCGATGCGGCGCTGGCCGATATACATTCTAGTGGGCTTCGCGAGGTGCCGAGTTATCTGCGCGATCGCCATCGCCCGGGCAGCGATGAATACGGTGTGTATAAATACCCGCACGATTATCCTGAAGGCTGGGTCGATCAGCGCTATTTGCCCGAGGGGCTGGAGCGCGGTGCGTTCTGGCAGCCTGCCGGGCGCGGCTGGGAAGAGTGGCGCGTAGAGCAAAGCGAACGTGACCGCAGCGGGAATGCACCGAAGTAGCTGCTGATAATTTTGTCCCACGTTGCTGCTCTTGGCATGTTCGGTCCCCTTTGGGGTACCATGAAAAGCGTCTGTATTTCGATTCTTCCGGGAGGCTTGTATGAGTCCCATTCAAATCGCCCTGCTGCTGCTCGCCGTTGCCGGCGTGTGGGCCATCGCTGAGCTCGCGCTTACCCTGCGCAAGACCCGCAATGTTGTTGACTCGCTCGATAAGACCGTGAACGACCTCAACAACACCATCGCCGAGGCTCAGCCTGTGGTGGCAAAGCTCGATGGCGCTGTCGATGAGCTTACGCCGGCGCTTGCCCAGATGGAGCCGCTGCTTAAGTCGAGCAAGACGGCAGTTGATGCCCTTACCTCCAATCTCGTAGAGGTCGAAGCCGTGGTTCGCGACATTTCCGAGGTTACGGGCAGCATGGCCGAGGCCAGCAATGCTGTGTCGAGCGTGACCGACTCTGCCGCCGGTGCTGTGCAGAAGCTCTTCAATAAGGTGAAGGCTCCTGCAGCTGAAGCCGAGCGCAAGCTTTCCGCTGCCGCCGAAGAAGCCGAGCAGCCGACCGAGCGCGTCTTGATTGGCGAGGACGAGGCCGCCGCGGGCGACGATGATGGCCAGAAGTCTGTAGCCAAGCCGGCTCAGTATTACACCTATACACCCTCCGAGACCTCTGAGGAGTCCTGCGATGAGTAGCGAAGCAACCTGCCCCATCACGCTGACCGTTGCCGGTGACCCGCGTCTCGCTCGCCTTGTGCGCATGACGGCAGCCAACGTTGGTGCCCTGTGCTCTATGTCTGTCGATCGCATCGAGGACATCCGTATGGCTGCCGAGGAAGCCTTTATCTTTGGCTGCACGGCTGTTGATTCCGACGATATCTCGATCAAATTCGATGTCGACGAATCGCACGTGGGCATGACCTTTACCTTTGGCGATCAGGCGACTGTCGATGAGGATGACCAGGCAGCGGTATATGCCGAACTCATCCTCGCGAGCGTGTGCGATTCCTACGAAAAGACTGCGGCGCCCCTGACGCTTTCCCTCGACCTCAAGGCGGATATCTAATATGACCGAACGTTCCCGGAGCGGCAAGACCGCTTGGGACAAGGAGAAAACCCGCGAGCTGTTTCGTCGTTACAAGGAGACCGGTGATCCGGACGCCCGTGAGCAGCTCGTCATGTCCCATATGAACCTGGTAAGGTTTCTTGCCAACAAATTTAAGAATCGCGGCGAGCCGCTCGACGACCTCATGCAGGTCGGCTATCTGGGTTTGCTCAAGGCTATCGACCGTTTTGACCCCGAGCGCGGGCTCGAGTTCACGACGTTTGCAACACCCACTATCCTGGGCGAGATCAAACGCCATTTCCGCGACAAGGGCTGGAGTGTGCGCGTTCCGCGTCGTCTGCAGGAGCTCTCGGCCAAGGTCAACCAAGCTACTGACAAACTTACCAACGAGCTGCAGCGTTCGCCCAAGGTTGAGGAGATCGCTGAGTATCTAGATGTGACTGTCGATGAGGTCCTCGAGGCTATGGAATCGTCTTCGGCCTATACTTCGGTGCCCATCGAGGCTCCTGGTGCGTCCGATTCCGACGATGCCCCCTCGATTCTCGACCGTTACGCCGACGACGACAACGAGCTCGACTTTACCGATGACCGTCTAGTGATCGAGGAAGCCATCCGCGATTTCTCGCCGCGCGAGCGCGAGGTGATCGAGCTGCGCTTTGTGAAGGGCATGACCCAGATCGAGATCGCCAAGAAGCTGGGTATTTCTCAGGTGCAGGTTTCGCGTCTGCTGCGCCGCACGCTTAAGAAGATTCAGGACAAGATCGACCCCGACGGAGTGATGATTCGTTCATGAGTGAGCACCCCCAACAAACCGATCGCGTGCTGCGCGACACCCGCATTCTGACGCTGCGCATTTGGGCTGTTGTCGGCTGCATTGTTATTGCTGCTGTCATCTTTAACCTTATGGGCATCCTGGCACCGGTTATTGAGTTTCTTGCCGTCGGCTCCATCATTGCTTTTGTGATGTCCCCGATCACCAATTGGCTCGAGCACCATGGCGTGAATCGCGGCATCGGTTCGCTTATCGCGCTTATTGTTGTTGTTGCCGTGCTCGTCGGTGTCGTTTGCATCTTGTCGCCGATTCTCTTTGGTCAGATCATGGAAGTCCTGAGCCGCCTGCCCGAGCAGCTTCGTGTTGCAGGTGGCGATCTCAACGAGATGATCTCGCATGCCAAGACGCTCAACAACACGCCGCTCAAGGATTATTTGGACGATAATCTTTCGTCGCTGGTTGCCGTGGCATCGAAGTATGTGTCTCAGATTGCCGCCGAGCTTGGTCGTGGTGTGTTCCCGCTCATCACCAATACAGCGTCGCAGCTGTTTGTTATCTTCCTTGGCCTGGTGCTTGCCTACTGGATGGCCTGCGACTACCCTCGCATGCACCACGAGATTTGCACCATCATCGGTCAGGAGAAGGAGACCTCGTACCGCTTTATGGTCGCCATTCTTTCTCGCTCTGTCGGCGGCTACATGCGCGGTATGGTCGTGACGTCCATCTGCGGTGGTTTCCTCGCCTTTATCGGTTTTATGATCATCGGCCATCCGTATGCGGCGCTCATGGCTATCTTTACCGGCATCATGCATTTGGTTCCGGTCGTCGGTCCTTGGGTGAGCGCAGCAATCGCCACAGTGCTCGGTTTCATGTTCAGCCCTATGTTGGCGTTATGGACGCTCATCGTGACGATGGTCGCGCAAAACGTCACCGATAACGTGATTTCGCCTAAGGTCATGCAGAGCTCGGTGCAGGTGCATCCCATCATGAGCCTCACGGCGCTCGTTATTGGCTCGGCACTCATGGGTCCCATCGGCATGATTATTGCCATCCCGCTGTGTGCGGCCCTCAAGGGTATCTTCGTGTACTACTTCGAGAATGAGACCGGCCGACAGCTTGTGGCCTATGACGGTGCCGTGTTTAAGGGCACGCCGTACCGCGATGCCGATGGCAACCCGGTCGCCGCCTACGACGCGCTCGGCGACGACACCTTCATCTACGAGTCTGAGCTTATCGGTAACGAGACTGCGCCCGAGGCCAAGGCCATGCCCAAGCCCGAGCTCGATAATCCCTGGATCAAGCTCTCTGGTCTGCAGCCCGATGCGACGGGCTTCTTCAAGAACCCCTTCGCTAAGGATGACGATTCCAACACGGATGACGACACCAAAACCGGCATCGACGGCTCCATGGACGATGATGACAACTAGCGGGGTAATTCGGATTAATATTCATACGCGCTAACATGCAATTTCGCTGAAGGGCCGGCATTGTGCCGGCCCTCTTTTTTGCACTTGCGCGGTGGGATGGTAATATCGTTACGTTTGAACTGTTTCGATGTGAAACCGAGGAGATTCCCTCTATGAGTGCTGACTACCCGTCAACGACTACGGCCGAGATCCGCTCCAAGTTCCTCAACTTCTTTGAGGAGCGCGGTCTTAAGCTCTATCCTTCTTCGTCTCTTGTTCCTGACGATCCTTCGCTGCTGCTTGCCAACGCTGGCATGAACCAGTTTAAGGAGTACTACCAGGGCAAGAAGACCATGAAGGAGATCGGCGCGATTTCCTGCCAGAAGTGCGTCCGCACCAACGACATCGATTGCATCGGCGAGGACGGCCGTCACCTGTCGTTCTTCGAGATGCTCGGCGATTTCTCTTTTGGCGGCGTTTCCAAGGAGCAGGCTTGCGCATGGGCCTTTGAGCTCATCACCAAGGAGTTCAAGCTGCCGCTCGACCGCCTGTACTTTACCGTCTTTACCGAGGACGACGAGACCCACGACGTGTGGCGTTCTCTGGGCGTTGCCGAGGACCACATCTCCCGCCTGGGCGAGGACGACAACTTCTGGGCCGCTGGCCCCACCGGCCCCTGCGGTCCGTGCTCCGAGATCTACTTTGACATGGGCGAGGAGGTCGGCTGCGGCAGCCCCGACTGCAAGCCTGGCTGCGACTGCGACCGCTTCCTTGAGTTCTGGAACCTCGTGTTTACCCAGTACGACCGTCAGGAGGACGGCTCCATGCCGGAGCTGCCGCACCGCAACCTCGATACGGGCATGGGCCTGGAGCGCATGGCCGCTATCATGCAGCACAAGACTGCTAACTACGACGGCGATCTGATGCAGCACCTCATCAAGCTGGGCGAGGAGATCAGCGGCAAGACCTATGACGCCGACGATTACTCCGGCGCCAGCCGTTCTCTTCGCATCATCGCCGACCACTCCCGTGCCGTCGACTTTATGATCTCGGACGGCATCTTGCCCGGTAACGAGGGTCGCGAGTACGTCCTTCGCCGCCTGCTCCGCCGCGCCGTGTTCCACGGTCGCCTGCTGGGCATCGAGGGCGCCTTCCTGACCAAGTTTATCGACGAGGTCAACGCTCAGATGGGCGAGGCCTATCCTGAGCTGCTCAAGAACGTCGCGCTCGTCAAGGGTATCGTCGCCTCCGAGGAGGAGCGCTTCTCCACGACGCTCGACAACGGTCGCGTCTACCTGGATGAGGCCCTGGCAGCGCTTGCCGACGGCTCCGTCCTTCCGGGCGACGTTGCCTTTAAGCTGCACGACACCTTTGGTTTCCCCATTGACCTGACTGTCGAGATCGCCGGCGCTGCTGGCCACGACGTCGACATGGACGGCTTCACCGCCTGCATGGAGGACCAGAAGGCCCGCGCTCGTGCCAACGCCAAGGGCGATGCCTGGGGCAGCTTCAACGACGTGTGGGTCGAGCTTTCCGACAAGGTCGCCGCGACCGAGTTCGACGGCTATGACAACGATGCGATCGAGGATGCCAAGGTTGTCGCCATCGTTCGCAACGGCGAGTCCGTCGAGTCCGCTGCCGCCGGCGAGGACGTCGAGGTCGTGCTCGACCGCACCCCGTTCTACGCCGAGATGGGCGGCCAGCAGGGTGACGCCGGCGAGCTTTCCGCCGAGGGCGTTGTTCTGACCGTTGCCGATACCAAGAACCACAACGGCCTGTATGCCCATGTCGCACACGTTGCCGAGGGCACGCTGACCGTCGGTGCTACCGTGACCGCCGCGCTCGACGCCGAGCGCCGTGGTTTCCTGCGCCGCAACCACACCGCCACCCACCTGCTCGACGCTGCGCTTAAGCAGGTCCTGGGCGAGCATGTCTCCCAGGCCGGCTCGCTGGTGACGCCCGAGCACCTGCGCTTTGACTTCACGCACTTCGAGGCCCTGTCCTCCGAGCAGCTCAAGGCTGTTGAGGACCTGGTCAACCAGCAGATCTTCGCTTCCAAGCCGGTCGTGACCCGTGTCATGGGCATCGACGAGGCTAAGGCTGCCGGCGCTGTTGCCCTGTTTGGCGAGAAGTATGGCGACGTCGTCCGCGTCGTCTCCGTGGGCGCTGAGGACCAGCCGTTCTCCCGCGAACTCTGCGGTGGCACACACGCTGCCAACACCGCCGAGATCGGCCTGTTCAAGATCATTTCCGAGTCCTCCACGGGCTCCAATGTCCGCCGTATCGAGGCCGTGACCTCTAAGGGTGCCCTCGACTATATGGCCGACCGCCTGGCACTCGTTGACGCCGCTGCTACTGCGCTCAAGTGCCGCGTCGACGAGGTTCCCGCCCGCGTGGAGAACCTGCAGGCCGAGCTGCGCGAGACGTCCAATAAGCTCAAGAAGGCTCTGACCGGTGGCTCCTCCGACGCCATCTCCAGCGCCATCGAGGACGCCGTCGAGCTTGACGGCTATAAGCTCGTTGTCGCTGAGCTCCAGGGCCTTGAGGCTGCCGACCTGCGCAACGTATGGGATACCGTGCATCAGAAGGTCGCCGGCCCTGTCGCCTGCGTCGTTGCCAGCGTGACCGAGAAGGGCACTCCGGCCCTGCTCGCTGCCGGCTCCGATGACGCTGTGAAGGCCGGTTTCCACGCCGGTAACGTGATTAAGCAGATTGCGGGCCTGGTCGACGGCCGCGGTGGTGGCCGTCCCAACATGGCCCAGGCCGGTGGCAAGAATGCTGCCGGCATCGCCGATGCCCTCGCGGCCGCCAAGACCGCGCTCGGTGCCTAAGTAGTCGCTGTGGTCGCGCTCGCACTGGACATAGGGGAGACCAGGATTGGCATCGCCGTCTCGAGCCGTGATGGCAAGATGGCGATGCCCGTCAAGGTGCTCCCGGCCGCCGAGGTCACCGGTATGGCCAAGACGTTCCGTTACCTGGTCGAGGACTATGAGCCCGACATCCTGGTAAGCGGACGTCCCCTGACCATGGCCGGTGAGCCCGGCCCTCAGGCCGAGCGCGTTGCCGCCGTGGCGCAAAAGATCGCCGACGAGCTCGATCTTCCGCTCGAGTTTGAGGATGAGCGTCTGTCCTCGCAAGAGGCCAAGCGTATCCTGCGTGAGCAGGGACTCAACGAAAAGCAGATGAGGGGCAAGATTGACATGATTGCCGCTAGTCTGTTCTTGCAGACATGGCTCGATCGCAAAAACGAGGAGGTTTCGCATGTCTAGTGCTTCCGATCCGCGTCAGCCGAGTCGTACACGACAGCCTGCGTCGCGCCCTGTGCCGTCCGGCCAGCGTCCGGTGCAGCTGACCCCGCGCGCGGTCCAACCTGTCGCACGTCCTGCGCAGCCTTCCTCCCGTCCCGCGCAGCCCGGTCAGCGACCGGGTCAGCAGCCTGCTAGTCGTCCTGCCCAGCAGTCCGCCGCTCGCGCTGCCCAGCCCGCAGGCGGCGCCCGCTTTAAGCAGCGGACATCCACCCAGCGCGCGCAGGCTCCTCAATCGCACGCGCATCATGCTCACGGCACGCATGGCGTGGCTCAGGCCGCGCGTTCGAGCTATAACACGCATGCTCGGCGCGGCGCCCAAAAGAAAAGCTCGCCGGTGCCTATGATTATCGGCGCTGTGGTTGCGGTGGTCGTTCTCGCTGTTATCGCCTTCTTCGCCGTACCGACCGTCAAGGGCTTGCTTGGCGGGGAGGACGCAAACGTCGCCGCTGGCCAGCAGGTTACCGTTACGATTCCCGATGGCGCCTCGGGCGACACGATCGCCTCGATTCTCTCTGAGAACCATATTGTCGAGAACCCCAAGGACTACTACGCGGCGGTCAAAAAGCTCAACGCGGACATGTCGCTTCAACCTGGCACGTACTCGTTCACGACGCTGATGGATGCGACCAAGGTCGTGCAGCAGCTTATTGAGGGACCCAATGCCGGCTCCGATGCGTTGACGATCCCCGAGGGCTTGACGGTCGACCAGGTTGCCGACCGTGTGGCCCAGGCGTACGGCAGCATCTCCAAAGATGACTTCCTCAACCAGGCGAAGGCCAGCAATTATGTGAACGACTATCCGTTCCTCAAAGGCGCTGCTAATGATTCGCTCGAGGGTTTCCTGTTCCCTAAGACCTATTCGCTGGGCAAGAAACCGAGCGCCGATGACGTCATCCGCGCCATGCTCGATCAATTCAGCACCGAGTACAAGTCGCTCGATTTTGCCGGTTGCGAGGCCAAGATCAAAGAGCGCTACGGCGTCGGGATGTCCGATTACGACATCATCAATCTCGCTTCCATCGTCGAGCGCGAGGGCCTCAACGCCGAGCAACGCGCGCATGTCGCCTCGGTGTTCTACAACCGTCTTGCCGGCAAGCTCGACGGTCTACGCTACCTCAATAGCGATGCGACCATGATGTATGTTACCGGCGGCGAAGTTACCGCCGCCGACCTGCAGAGCGATAGTCCCTACAACACCTATAAGCATGAAGGGCTACCGCCCACGCCCATCTGCTCTCCGTCGCTCGAGGCACTCAAGGCAACCCTTGAGCCGACCGACTCCGATGACCTGTATTTCTACATTACGCAGGACGAGGAGTTTTTCTCGCAGACCTACGAAGAGCACCAACAGTCTTGGAATTAAACATGAGGATTTTCAGCCCCAAACGATATGTTGCCTCAGTCGACCGCATCGACCTCGATGCCCTTTGGGCCGACGGCAAGCGCGCTATTTTGCTCGACCGCGATAACACCTTGGTGCCGCGTGATACCGAGCAGGTTCCTGCTGCGGTCTCCGCTTGGCTCGACGCCGCTCGCTCCAAGGGCTTTAAGCTGTGCATGGTGTCGAACAACTGGCATCGCGACCAGGTCATGAGCTCCGCACGCGAGCTGGGTCTCGAGGCCATCAGCCATGCCATGAAGCCCGCGCCGTTTGCTCTCAAGGCCGGACTTAAGCGCCTGGGTGCCACGGCCGATGAGGCCGTGCTGATCGGTGACCAGCTGTACACGGACGTGTGGAGCGGTAACTTTGCCGGCGTCGATACGATCCTGGTAAAGCCGCAGGCCACGCAGGACCTGTGGTATACGCAGATCTTCCGTATTTTTGAGCGCCGGGCCCTGCGCGACCTTCCCTGCGAGGAATAGGTTTCGTCATGTCCCAGCACACCAAGCACGGCTGCGACCATATCTTCTTTATCGGGTTTTTGGGTGCGGGTAAATCGACGCTCGCGCGCAACGTGGGCACCATGTTCAAACGTCGGTTTATCGATACCGACCGCCTGGTCGTGCGTCGTTGCGGCAAATCGGTTACCGAGATTTTTGAGACCGAGGGCGAGGAGCGTTTTCGCGAGCTCGAAACCTCGGCGCTCCGTTCGCTCCAAAGCGAGCGCAGCCTGCTGGTTTCGTGCGGTGGTGGCATAGTCGAGACGCCGGTCAATATCGAGCTCATGCACCAGATGGGTACCTGTGTGTACCTCGAGGGTGACTTTGAGGATTCGATGCGCCAGATACGCCGCTCCGACACGCGTCCCGATTTCCGCTCGCCTGAACACGCAGCGCGCCTGTTCGAGCATCGACGTCCGCTGTATCGCCAGGCGGCCGATATTACCCTCGATATTCGCAATAAGTCCTTTGAGGATGTTTCCTATGTTTGTGCCGAGATGCTTTTGGAGCGTGGACTGCTATGATTCGCCGTCAACTCATCAATTTCCAAAACCGCAGCGTAGATGTTCGCGTCGGCTTTGACGCGTTTAGCGAGCTGTCGCGCATGTTTGCCTCGGCCGTGGGCAAGCCCAAGCGCGCGATGGTTGTCTGGAACAGTGCTGTGTCCGACCGCATTGGCGAGATCGTTGAGCACGCTCTGGTCGATGCGGGCTTTGCTGTGTCGGAGCTTTCGCTCGAGGTTTCGCCCGCCGGCGCGAGCTTGGCTGACGCCGATGCCGTCTTTGGTGCGCTGTCGGCTAACGGTATTACCTGCGATGACCTGGTTGTTGCCGTTGGCGATGCCGCAACCTGCTCGGTTGTTTGCTGGTGTGCCGACCAGTGGTGCGGTCGTACCGAGTGCGCACTGCTGCCGACGACCTTCGACGCCATGCTCACGGTCGCTACGACGATGGAGCCCCTCGTCGCTTCGGGCGACCACGCGCTGCCCGCCATCGCGGTGCGCCCCGAGCCCGGTCTGGTCGTGTGCAATCTGGACCTTGTCCGCGAGGCCAGCTCCGAGGACCTTAAGCTTGGCTATGCGGTGCTCGTGGGTACCATGCTTTCCAGCAGCAAATCGCGCTGGAATCAGTTTACTGAGACAGTCCCCGAGATTCTTTCCGGCGAGGAAGTCGCGCTCGTCAATGCTGTGCAGTGGTCCCAGACCGCGCGCAAAGACGTGCTCATGGCCACGAACCCCAGTGCTCGCCATGCGCTCGATTTTGGCAAGACGGGGGAGCGTACCCTTCGCGCCTGCCTGGGCGATGCCGCGGCACACGTCCCCGCATACCAGCTCCTTTCCGAGGGCATGCGCTTTGAAGCGCGCCTAGCACATGATGCCTGCGACTTCGATATCGACTACGTGTTTGAGGTCGATGACTGCCTGGAGGACTTTGGCATCGAGGAGCTTGGCTTCGACCTGGAGTCCACCGCGTTTATTGGGGAGTTCCGCAAGCAGCAGTTTGCTCGCTCGAATCGCAGCATGCTGCCGCTTCCTGCCGCGCTCGGCGCTATCCGCCTGACAAATGTCGAGGACGAGATTCTCGAGCGCCATACGCAGGCGTACTTGGCTTCTCGCAAGGAACTTCTCTAACTTTATTGACATCCATCATCTTTCGTATCATTTTGAGGGACGAGTTTTCAATCGGCTGCGGATTGCAAGCGAATCTGTCTTCCGATCGAGGCTCGTCCCACTCTTTTTGAGGACAACAAGAAAGGAATCTGCATGTCTGAGTTTGCTGCCGGTCCTGCCGGCCGTATCGAGCGTGTCCGTGCCCTGATGGCCGAGCGCGGCTACGACGCCATCGTCGTGCGCGATGAGGCCAACCTTCGCTGGCTCACGGGCGTGAAGGGCGTCTTCGACTACACTTTTGAGTTCCCGCACGCCGCGTTTATTACGGCCGATCAGTGCCTGTTCCACACCGACTCGCGCTATCTCAACAGCTTTGAGGAGAACACCCCCGCCGGCAGCCCTTGGGTCTACGACATGGACGAGGGTACCATTCCCGGCTGGGTCGCTGGCAAGATCGCGGCCAACAAGTGCCGCGTCTGCGCCGTCGAGGATGACATGCAGATTAACTTCTACCAGGGTATTCAGCGTGGTCTGGAGGACCGCTCCGTCGCCTGCATGCTGCCGCTGATGCACGACGATATCCGCAAGATGCGCGCCATCAAGGATGCCGAGGAGATCGAGCTCATGCGCCATGCGCAGTCGATCACCGATACCGCCTTCCAGCATATGCTCGGCTTTATTAAGCCCGGTATGACCGAGAAGCAGGTTCGCAACGAGCTCGAGAACTTTATGTTTGCCAACGGTGCCGACAGCCTGGCCTTCGGCTCCATCGTGGCGAGTGGCCCCAATACCGCCAACCCGCATGCCGTCCCGAGCGACCGCGTGATCGAGAAGGGCGACTTTGTCCTGATGGACTACGGCGCGGGCTACTGCGATTACCGTTCCGACATGACGCGCACCGTCGTGATGGGTGAGCCCACCCAGGAGCAGCTCGACCTGTACGCGCTCGTGCGCCGCACCCATGAGGAGTGCGTCGCCGCTATCCATCCGGGCGTGGAAGGTAACGATATCTTCAAGCTTTCTAAGAAGATCATCGGCGATGCCGGTTATGGTGATTACTACAACCATGGTCTGGGCCACGGCGTCGGCATCGACATCCACGAGCTGCCCAACTTCAACCGCAGCAAGAACATTATCGAGGTCGGCTCGGTTATCACCATGGAGCCCGGCGTGTACCTGCCCGGCGTGGGCGGCGTGCGCCTGGAGGACTTCGGCGTCGTCACCGAGAACGGCTATGAGCCCTTCACCAAGACCCCGCACGACCTGCACGTCATCGACTGCTAAACCATCCAGCTGGGTTTTTGGAGGCGGGGCGTCCGAAATGATTCGGGCGCCCCGCGTTCTCTTTTTATGCGCTCGCTGCAGCCGCCGTCTGCAAGTGTATAATTTCGCTCGTATGTAATTTGGACGCTTGTGCGTCTCGCCAATAACAAGAAAGGTCGCTATGCCTACTATCTCTACCGCCGACTTCAAGAACGGCCTCGGTCTCCGCATTAAGGACAAGGTTTACACCATCGTCGAGTTCCAGCACGTCAAGCCTGGCAAGGGCGGCGCTTTCGTGCGCTACAAGACCCGCGACATCAAGAGCGGCCGCGTCGTCGAGAACACCTGCAACGCCGGTACCAAGTTCGAGAGCGTCATGCTCACCACTCGTGAGTTCCAGTACCTCTACAACGACGGCGCCGACTACATCTTCATGGACAACGAGTCTTACGAGCAGGTTCCCGTTCCCGAGGACATGGTGGGCGAGAACGCCAAGTGGCTGCGCGAGAACGATACCTGCCAGCTGCTCTTCGCCGATGACGAGCTCATGGGCGTGACCCCGCCGATGTTCATCGAGACCACCATCGTCCAGACCGACCCGGGCTTTAAGGGCGACACCGTTCAGGGTTCCACCAAGCCGGCCACCATCGACACCGGTGCTGTCATCCAGGTCCCCATGTACCTCAACGAGGGCGAGGTCATCAAGGTTGACACCCGCGACGGCAAGTTCGTCTCCCGCGTCTAGCAACCAACTTTTCTAGGAGGACTCATGCCCCAGGAAATCAAGATTGACGGCATCGGTATTTCGCCCGATGTTCTGACCGCCATCGTCTCGCGCGCCGTCACGGATGTCGAGGGCATCGCCTCCGTGGGCGTCAAGGACCTTGCCACCAACCTTGTCTCGATGATGCTTTCGTCCAAGGCCCCGGCTTCCGAGCCGGCGGTCGAGGCCGAGGTCATCGGCGACAAGCTCGCACTTACCGTGCGCGTCGTGGTGTTCTTTGGCTATCCGTTCAAGAAACTCGCCGAGGCCGTTCGCGCCGCCGTGGTTGCCGCCATCGACGCCCAGGTGGGCGTCGAGGTCGAGCGCGTTGACGTTTGCATCGACGGCCTCGTTTTCCCCAAGGAGTAACCTTTGAGCCTTAAGGTTTATCGCGGGCGCACGCTTGCCCGCAGTCAGGCGCTGCAGCTGCTGTTCCAGGCCGAGGCCACGGACAGCCCGCTCGAGCGCGTCCTCGAGGGCGATTTCCTGATCTCGAAGGGTCCCCTCGACCCCTACGCGCTGGAGCTGTGTCGCGGTGCCTACGAGCACATCGACCGCATCGACTGTGCCCTGCGCTCCATCGCCAAGAACTGGGATCTTATGCGCATGCCCGGCGCCGACCGCAATCTGCTGCGTATCGCCGTCTATGAGATGCGCTTCCTCACCGACGAGGAGGTCTCGGACGCCATCGTTATCAACGAGGCCGTCGAGCTTGCCAAGGCCTATGGCACCGACCAGTCTGCGTCGTTTGTCAACGGCGTGCTGGGCAAGATCGCTCGTAGCGAGGAGCTGCCGGGCGAGGACCTGTATCAGGAGTTGCTGGCCGAGGATCGTGCCCGCGAGGAGGCCCAGGCCGCCGAGGCTGCCGCCAAGGTTGCCGCCGCTCAGGCAGCGGCCGGCGTTCTCGACGAGGACGCTGAGGTCGCCGAGGCCGAGACCGGCACCGTCGAGGAGTAGCCATGCCAGAGGGTTCCGTCCGCAACTTCGACGAGATCTCGGACCGCTTGGACCAGATCATCGCGACCGTTCGCTCCAAGGATACGTCCCTGGAGCGTTCGCTCGATCTGTTTGACGAGGCGATTGAGCTGGGCTCCCGTGCGGTCGACATGGTCGATAAGTTTGAGCTGACGCCTCGCGAGGCCGATAAGCTTGAGCAGGAATACGATGAGGATGCGGCAAACGAATCCCAGGATAGCTAGGCCGCGTCTCCGGATACGAATGGTTGATGGCATTCATGAAACGCGTGCGTCTTGATGACGAACTGATTTCACAGGGCATCTGCGCCGATCGCGCGGATGCCCTTCGCACTCTTATGGCCGGCTTGGTCTCGTGTGGCGGCGAGCGTTTGACCTCGCCGGGCCTTAAGGTGACGCCCGGCTTGCCGTTGCATGTTAAGGGTCGTATTCCCTACGTGGGGCGCGGCGGGCTCAAGCTCGAGGGCGCGCTCGATGCGTTTGGGATTGATCCGACGGACCTTGCTTGCCTCGATGTGGGCTGTTCTACGGGCGGCTTTACCGATTGCCTGCTCAAGCGCGGCGCCGCCACAGTTGTTTCGGTTGATGTTGGTCGCGCCCAGTTTGATTGGTCGCTGCGCCAAGACGATCGCGTGATGCTCCATGAGCGCACCAACGTGACACAGCTGCCCGAGCTTGGCTACGGCGGCGCTATCGACTTGGCCGTGTGCGATGTGTCGTTTACGAGTATCGCGAATATCATCGATGCCGTGCTGGCGTGCCTGAAACCTTCCGGTTCGTTTTGCACGCTCGTAAAGCCCCAGTTTGAGGCGCCGGCTGCGCTGGTGGGCGAGGGCGGCATCGTGACCGACCCCGCCGTCCGCCGTGATACGCTCGTGGCGGCGATTGAGCTCTTTGCCGCCAAGGGCCTGTTCCCGGTCGACGTGTGCGTGTCGCCTATCCATGGTGCCAAGGGCAACGTTGAGTTTTTCCTGTACGGCACGAGGTTTGCCCCCGGCGAGCGCGCCGACGATGAGCTGCAATCCCAGGTATCGGTTTTGAGCGAGAAAGCTGCAACGCTATGAAGGTCTTTCTGGTTCCCAATTACTACAAGCAAGAGGCGGTCGAGAGCGGCCTGATGCTCGAGCTTTGGCTTTCGCGCCAGGGCTACGAGGTCGCATGGGCTGCCGACCAGCGCTCTAAGATCCAGAGCGCGCCCGATGTTGACGATGCCGACCTGGTCATTACGCTCGGCGGCGACGGTACGCTGCTGCGTGCCGCCCGCATTCTCAACTACCGTGAGATTCCCATTTTGGGTCTTTCCTATGGTCATTTGGGTTTTTTGACGGCCGCGAGCCCCGAGGAGCGCGACATTTTGCAGGTCGTGAGCGATGCCCTGTCCGGCGAGCTCCATGTGAGCCGCCGCGCCACCATCGCCGCTGATATCGTTTCGGTTCGCGAAGACGGCACGAAGGATGTCGTGCGCACGTTTGCCCTCAATGATATGGCACTTACGCGTGGGCCTCTGTCCGATATGGTCGAGTTCGACATCACGGTGTCCGGCCATCATATCGATCGCCTGCGCGGTGACGGCGTGGTTGTATCGACTGCGACTGGCTCCACCGGCTACGCGCTTTCCGCCGGCGGCCCTATTGTCAGCCCCGATTACACGGGCATGGTCTGTGTGCCCATCGCTCCGCATACCATTCAGGCTCGCGCCTTTTTGACCTCGCCGAGCGATGTCGTCGAGATCTTTATGTCCGATGATCGCCCGAGCGTGCCGGCGATCGCCATCGATGGACAGTTTATTACCTGCGATGGCACGGTCGAGAGCGTGGCTGTGCGTCGCGGTCCCGGCGATGTGCTGCTGCTGGATTACGGCCCCGAGAGCTTCTATAACTCGGTGAGCCGCGTGTTCTACGGAGTGCGTCATGATCGATGAGCTGCAGGTTTCCAACATTGCACTCATTCGCGAGGCGACGTTGGTTCCGAGCGCGGGCCTTACGGTTCTGACCGGAGAAACCGGCGCCGGTAAGACCGCGCTGCTCTCGGCGCTCAAGCTCATTTTGGGCGAGCGCGCAGATTCGTCGACGGTGCGCGAAGGCGAGACGCTTGCCAGCGTCGAGGCGCGTCTGTTTGACGGTCCGCACGACACGGAGGGCTTCACCGTACAGCGCAGCCTTTCTGCCGAGGGCCGCAGTCGCGTAAAAATTGACGGCCGCATCGCCAGCGTTCGCGAACTTTCGGAGCGCGTCGGCGTGATGATGGATCTTTGTGGTCAGCACGAGCACCAGCGCCTGCTCGACCCGGCGCATCATGTTGCCATGGTCGATGCATGGGCAGGGCGCCCGGCGCTCGAGGCGCTTGAGCACTACCGTGCGTGCTTTAAAGCCTCGCGCGCGGCTGCCAAGGAGGTCCGTCGCGTCGAGGAGGCCTCGCGTGCGCAGGGGAGTCGCGTCGAGGAGGCGCGCTTCGCCTTGGAGCGCATCGCCGAGGTCGACCCCAAACCGGGCGAGTACGAGGAGCTCGAGGAGCTTCTGCCGCGCTCCGAGCATGCCGAGGTGTTGGTGGCCACGGCCAACGATGCTCATGCGTCGCTTGCTGCCGAAGGGGGAGCGCTCGATGCCTTGAACAGTGCCGTGGCGGAGCTTTCCCGTATGGCGACCGTCGACCGCAAGCTGGGCGACATCGCTGATGCCCTTTCGGATGCCTGCATCTCGCTTGAGGATTGTGCCAACGAACTGCGCGCCTATCGCGATGGAGTCGCCTTCGATCCGCGCGAGCTGGCTCGTATGCGCGAGCGCTATTCCGATCTTAAAGGCCTGCTGCGTCAGTGGGGGCCCACCATGGACGATGTCTTTGCCATGCGCGACCGCTCACAAGAGCTGTTGTCGCTGGTAGACGATGGCGATGCGCAGATCAAGAAGGCGCGTGAAGCGCTTGGCGCGGCGGAACGCGAATTGTTCGCCGCCGCCAAGGCGCTTAAACGTGCGCGTAATATGGCAGCCCCTCGTTTTTGTCACGAGGTTGGCCGTCAGATGGCGCGCTTGGAGATGGGCGGCGCCGAGCTCGTTTGGGAGTCGCGCGATCTTCCGCGTGCCGAATGGACGCCGGCGGGGCCTTCGAGCTACGAGCTTTTGTATCGCAGCGGTGCCGGATTGACACCGCGTCCCCTTCGCCGCATTGCGTCGGGTGGCGAGCTGAGCCGCGTCATGCTGGCGAGCAAGGTTGTCCTCGGCAACGCGGATGGCGTGGATACGCTGGTGTTCGACGAGGTCGATGCCGGTGTCGGCGGCTCTACTGCACGTGCCCTTGCGAGCGTGCTGGCGGATCTCGCTGCTACGCATCAGGTGATTGTCGTAACCCACCTGGCGCAAGTTGCCGTCATGGCCAATAAGCACTACGTGGTGAGCAAAGAGCCCGGCGATGTTCCCCAAACGCATCTGGATGAGGTGGCAGGGGACGCCCGTACTGTAGAGATCGCCCGTATGCTGAGCGGCGATCATTCGGAGGCAAGCCTAGCGCACGCCAGGCAGATGCTGGAAGAAGCTCGAGGCTAGAACGAGCCGGCGGTGCTGGGGGGACAAAATATCAGTAATTGTTGCCACTCCACTTGCTTGTCTGGCCCGACCGTCAAAAACTATGCCGGTTTACTACGATGAGTCGGCGTAGCTCGAGCACGGCTAAAATTGTAAAAAGAAAACCGCAGGTAGAACGCCTGCGGTTTTCTTTTAAAACGCGATGTGGTCTCATATTCCGA
>CATVYG010000040.1 GCA_958348225.1 uncultured Collinsella sp. | reverse complement strand
GGTCAGGGGTTCGATCCCCCTCGTCTCCACCCGAGCATTGAATGAGGCTCCAACGTAAGTTGGGGCCTTTTTTCATATAGGAACACAAGGTCAAAGGCGGCACCATGATCCTCCTGGTCGACAAGATCGAAAAAAGCTTCGGCGCGCACGTCCTCTTTAGCGGCGCGTCCTTCCAGATCAACCCCGGCGAGCGCTTCGCGCTCGTGGGACCCAACGGCGCCGGCAAAACCACCATGCTCAAAATCATCATGGGCATCGACAGCCCCGACGCCGGCCAGGTCCAGTACGCCAAGGACTGCCAGGTAGGCTATCTAGAGCAAGAAACCAACCTGGAGCAAAAGGACACCACCATCCTTGCCGAGGTCATGGCCGCCGCCAAGGAAATCCGCCGCATGGGCGAGCGCGCCAACGAGCTGCAGGCCCAAATCACCGAGCTCTCCGAGCAGGGCAAGGACGTCGACGCACTCCTCAACGAGTACGGCCAAGTCCAGGACCGCTTTGAGCATCTGGGCGGCTACGAGCTCGAGAGCAACGCCCGCAAAATCCTGTCCGGCCTGGGCTTTAAAGTCACCGACTTTGAGCGCCCGTGCTCCGAGTTCTCGGGCGGCTGGCAGATGCGTATCGCGCTCGCCAAGCTCTTCCTGCGCCACCCCGACCTGCTGCTGCTGGACGAGCCCACCAACCACTTGGACCTCGAAAGCGTCCAGTGGCTGCGCGGCTTTATCGCCAACTACGACGGCGCCGTCCTCATCGTCAGCCACGACCGCGCCTTCATGGACGCCTGCGTCGACCATGTCGCCGCACTCGAAAACCGCCGCGTGACCACCTACACCGGCAACTACAGTAGCTACCTCAAGCAGCGCGAGGACAACCTGGAGCAAATGCGCGCCAAGCGCGCCGCCCAGGAGCGTGACATCGCCCACATGCAGGTCTTCGTCGATAAGTTCCGCTACAAGCCCACCAAGGCAGCCCAGGCCCAGGAGCGCATCCGCAAAATCGAGCAGATCAAAAAGGAGCTCGTCATCCTGCCCGAGGGCCACAAGCATATCGACTTTAAGTTCCCCGACCCGCCGCGCTCGGGCGATATGGTCGTGGGCCTCGAGGGCGTCTCCAAGTCATACGGCGACAAGCACATCTACAGTGACATCGACCTCAAGCTCTACCGCGGCGAGCATGTGGCGCTCGTCGGCCCCAACGGCGCCGGCAAGTCCACCCTCATGAAGATCCTCGCCGGCCTGGAACCGCCCACCACCGGCACCCGCGACCTGGGCACCAACGTGGGTGTGGCCTACTACGCCCAGCACGCGCTCGAGGGCATGACCGAGTCCAACACCGTCCTGCAAGAGATCGACACCGTCACGCCCAAGTGGACCGTGCCGCAGCAGCGCAGCCTGCTGGGCGCCTTCCTATTTAGCGACAACGACTCCATCGAGAAGCAGGTCCGTGTCCTCTCCGGCGGCGAAAAGGCGCGTCTGGCGCTTGCCAAGATGCTCGTGGCCCCCGAGGCGCTCCTGTGCCTGGACGAGCCCACTAACCACCTGGACATCGACTCGGTGGACATGCTCGAGAACGCCCTGCAAAACTTCCCCGGCACCATCGTGCTGATCAGCCACGACGAGCACCTGGTGCGTGCCGTGGCCAACCGCATCATCGACATCCGCGACGGCAAGGTCACGGTCTACGACGGCGACTACGACTACTACCTCTATAAGCGCGAGGACCTCGCAGCCCGCGCCGCCGCCGAGGCAGCAGGGGAGAGCGCGCCCGCCGCGGCCAGGCCCACCAAAGCCAGCGCCGCCCAGGCCGACACCCCCGCCGCGGCGCCTAAGCCTGCGGAGGGCAAAAAGACCAAGGAGCAAAAGCGTGCCGAGGCCCAGGCCCGCGCCGCACTCAACAAAAAACTCAAGGGTGTGCGCAACCAGCTCAAGAAGATCGAGGCCGAGCTCGACAAAAAGCGCGCCCACTATGATGAGCTTATGGAAATGATGGCAAGCGAAGAGCTTTATGCCGATCAGGACAAGTTCAACGCCGCGCTGGGGGAATATAACGGCCTTAAGCAAGAGCTGCCCAAGCTCGAGGACGAATGGCTGGAGCTTTCCACCCAGATCGAAGAGGAGACCGCGCGTGAACTCTCGTAAGGCCGCTGCCGTGGCGATGAGCATCATCGCCATTGCGTGCCGCATCTGCGGCATCTTTATGAGCGCGATGACCGTGCTGCTGTGCTTTAGCGGCCTGACCGCCAAGCTACAGATCGTTGGCTTTGTCGTCGAGCTTTCTCGCGCGCTGCCGAGTTCCATCGCCGGCTACGGCGTCATCACGTCGCCTTTCGGCGGCGTGTTCCGCCTGGATTACGCCATCGTGGCCGTCATCCTGTTTGTGGCCGACTACCTGCTCACGCGTGCCTCGCGCCGCGTCCGCTAGGGGAGCGCCATGTCCAGCAGCTACTTCATGAACCTGCTCGCCAGCGCTGCCGCCGTCATCGTGGGCATTGTGATCCACGAGAGCGCGCACGCAGCCGCAGCCTGGGCGCTCGGCGACAAGACGGCCCGTTCGCGCGGCCGCGTCTCGCTCAACCCGCTCAACCATATTGACCCGTTCGGTACCGTCCTCCTGCCGCTGCTCATGCTTGCCGCCGGCGGCCCGGTGTTCGCCTTTGCCAAGCCCGTGCCCGTCTACCTCAATAACCTCAAGCACCCCAAACGCGACGAGGTCTTGGTGAGCGTTGCCGGCCCCGCATCGAACATCGCGCTCGCGTGCCTGGCCGCGGCCCTCATGCACGCGGCATACGGCAACCTTTATGCCAGCATGTCCTTTGCCGTTGCGTCCCAAATCATGAACTTCGGCGCCACCTTTATCGTGGTCAACTTGTCGCTCGCGTTCTTTAACCTCATCCCAATTCCGCCGCTCGACGGCTCGTCGATTATCGTCCCGTTCCTCAAGGGAAAGGCGCTCGCCAACTACTATCGCCTGCAGCAATACGCCATGCCCATCCTCATCTTGGTGCTGTACCTGCTGCCCATGTGGACCGGCATCGACGTGATCGGCCGCTATTTCGACGTTACCGTGTATCCGCTCGCTGAGCAGCTGCTCAACTTCGCAATCGCCGGCATCTAAGGTAAACTTACAGGTCGACCGTGCATAACGGTCGTAACATGCACCCAAACCGCGCCGCGAAGGCGCCGTCAAAGGAGGTCGAAGATGTCGTATCGCGTGTCGACGCAGGTCTACAGCGGACCGTTCGACCTGCTGCTGCAGCTGGTTACCCGCCAAAAAGTTGATATCGGCGCCATCTCGATCAGCGAGGTGGCCGAGCAATACCTTGCCGAGGCCGAGCGTATCGAGGCGCTGGACCTAGACGTGGCGAGCGACTTTTTGCTGGTCGCGGCAACCCTTTTGGACATCAAGGCTGCCTCTCTGGTACCGCAGGAGGCCCCGCACAAAGTCGACGACGATGACGAGTTCGACGAAGACCTCGAGGAGCTCAGCACGCTCGACGGCGATGCCCTGCGCGAGGTCCTGATCCAGCGCCTGATTGCCTACAAGCAGTTTAAGGGCGCGGCTGCGGCCCTCGGTGCCCGCATGCAGGCCGAAAGCCGCATGCACCCGCGTGTGGCTGGCCCCGATCCCGAGTTCTTGGGCCTCATGCCCGACTATCTAGCCGGCATCACCCTGCGCGGCCTCGCCGTCATCTGCGCCGACCTGGACGGCAAGCGCCAGACCTTCCTGCTGGAGGCCGAGCACGTGGCGCCGCATCGCGTGCCGCTCGACCTGACGGTGGCCTCGGTCGACCGCTTTACCATGGCGCACCAAACCTGCACTTTCCGCGAGCTGTTGGACGGCGATGCCACCACCGAGCAGCTCGTCGTCACCTTCCTGGCCATGCTGGAGCTCGCCAAGCGCGGCTCGCTCACGCTGAGCCAGGACAAGATCTTTGGAACCATCTGCATCAACCGAGTCGAGGGAGCCGAGGCATACGTGCCCGGCGAGGGCCCCGAGCTCACCGAATAGGAGCCGCAACCATGTCAACCCTTTCCACGCTGGAGGCAAACAGCCTCAAAGGTGCCCTCGAGGCGTTGCTGCTGGTGTCGAGCGACCCGGTGAGTGCGCCCGCGCTGGCCGGCGCACTGGATATCGCCCCCGGCGAGTGCGCGTCGCTGCTCGCCGAGCTCAAGGTTGAGTACGAGGATGCCAACCGCGGCTTTCAGCTTCGCGAAGTCGCCGGAGGCTGGCGCCTGTTTACGCACCCCGCTTACCACGATGTGGTCGAGGCTTACGTGCTGAGCTGGGATACGCAAAAGTTGTCGCAAGCGGCGCTCGAAACCCTAGCCGTGATCGCTTACCACCAGCCTGTGACGCGCGAGGTGGTCAAGGGCATCCGCGGCGTCAACTCCGACGGCGTCATCGCGTCGCTTGTGGACAAGGGCCTGGTGCGCGAGCTCGGCCGCGATCCCCAGCGCGGTCAAGCCATCATCTACGGCACGACCAACGCCTTCTTGGAAAAGTTCGGCCTGCGCTCCACCCGCGACCTGCCCGATCTGGAGCAGTTTGCCCCCGACGAGCAGTCGCGCCAGTTTATCCGCGAGCGTCTAAGCGGCCGCAGCATTCAGTCCACGCTCGAGGAGCAGGCCGAAGATCTGGACGAAGAGCGCGAACTGCTCGATACCGATGTTGAAGATGTTGAGGCAGTCGAGGACTTGGAGACCCTGGTCGCCGACGAGACCTCGGAGGATTTGCATGACGAGGACTAACGAAGTAGGGGAGACGCGCGCCATGGGCAACGCAGTACCCGCAACCGACGCCCAGCCCGTCTATCCGCACACCATGCGCCTGCAGCGCTTTTTGGCGCGTGCGGGCGTGGCGAGCCGCCGCGGCTCGGAGGACCTGATGACCGACGGCCGCGTGACCGTCAACGGCCAGGTCGCGACCGAGCTGGGCACCAAGGTCGACGTCGACCACGATCATATCGAGGTCGACGGCATGCCCGTCAAGCTCAACCAGGGCGCCGTGTACTTGATGCTCTACAAGCCGACCGGCTACCTCACCACCATGAGCGACCCGCAGGAGCGCCCTTGCGTGGCCGACCTGGTCCCCCGCGACCGCTTTCCGGGACTCTTCCCGGTGGGTCGTCTGGACCGCGACACCACAGGCCTTTTGCTCTTTACCACCGACGGCGACCTGTCGCAGGACCTGCTGCACCCGAGCAAGCACGTTTACAAGACCTACCAGGCACTCGTGGACGGGCAGCTGACCGACCGCGATCTAGAACCGCTCCGCCGTGGCATCGAGCTCGACGACGGCCTATGCCAGCCAGCAATCTGCCGCGTCATCAACGCGCGCGAGGCCGTGGCCGTGGCTCCGCAAGGCGTCAAGCCCGGCACCACCGCCGTGGAGGTCATCATTCGAGAGGGCCGCAAGAACCAGGTCAAGCGCATGTTGAGCAAGATTCACCATCCGGTAATCCGTCTGCATCGCTGCAACTTTGCCGGCCTTGAGCTCGAGGGCGTGGCCAAGGGATCGTGGCGCGAGCTCACCGACCGCGAGGTGCAGATCCTCAAGTCCGGCGGCATCCCGCCTAAGCAGGCGAGCGCCAAGCGCAACGGCGACAAGCCCCAAGACACGCCCGCCAGCCGCACGCGTCACCACGGCAGCCACGGCTCCGCACCCAAGCGCAACACCTACCGCGAGCGCTACACGGGCTAGGCAGACCGCCAAGCCGCAGCACCCGCGAACCATACCAGCACGTCAACCATCGAAAGGAAGCATTGCATGATCGTCGCCATCGACGGCCCCGCCGGTTCCGGCAAGTCCACCATCGCCAAGGAGATCGCCCGCCAGCTGGGCTTTAACAAGCTCGACACGGGCGCCATGTATCGCGCCGTCACCTTCGCCGCGCTCGACCGCGGCATCGATCTGGACGACGAGGCGGCCATCGACGCCCTCGCCGAGCAGATCGAGATTCGCTTTACCAACGGCACCGGCGAGGATACGCGCCTGACCATTGACGGCAAGGACGCTTCGGCCGCCATTCGTACCCCGCAGGTCGACGCCAACGTGTCCAAGGTCTCGGCCTACCCGGGCGTGCGCGCCGCCATGCTCATCCATCAGCGCCGCGCCGCCGAGGACCGCGATATCGTGGCCGAGGGTCGCGACATCGGAACCGTCGTGTTCCCCAACGCGCAGGTCAAGGTCTTCCTGACCGCTGACCCGCGCGAGCGCGCCCGCCGCCGCGTGCTGCAGCGTCACCAAAACGACGCCCAGCCGCTCACGCCCGCGCAACTCGAGGCCGAGGTCGACGAGACCCTCGACGCCCTTAAGCAGCGCGACAAGCTTGACAGCAGCCGCGAGGTCGCCCCGCTCGTGCCCGCCGAGGACGCCGTGCACGTCGACTCCACCGCCCACGCCATCGACGAGGTCGTCTCGATAATCGAGGACCTTATCAACCAAAGGAGGTAGCCCATGCGCCTGTTTCAGCAGACGCCCGAGGACTATTACAACGCCCCCTACGCCGAGTTTCCAGCGCTCATCCGCGGCACCGTCGTCGTAGTCATGGCCATCCTTTGGGCCTTCTCCAAGCTCATGTGGCGCTGGAAGGTCGAGGACGCCGATCTTCTGTTTGAGCGCCAGGAAGGCCGCGGCAGCGTGGTCATCTGCAACCACACCTCGATGGCCGAGCTCTTGGCCGTGGAGACGGCGCTGTTCTTTGGGGGCCGCCGCATTCGTCCCATCTTTAAGTCCGAGTTCGCCAAGAGCAAGATTGTGCGCTGGGCCTTTAGCCGCGTTGGCGGCATCCCCGTCGAGCGTGGTACTGCCGATATGAAGTGCCTGCGCGCCGCCCAGCATGCGCTGCAGCGCGGCGAGGACGTCCTGATCTTCCCCGAGGGCACACGCATCCGCTCGCGCGAGATCAAGCCCGAGGTCCACGGCGGCTTTGCGCTCATCGCCCAGATGGGCAAGGCGCCCGTCAACCCGCTCGCCATCTGCGGCTGGTCCGACATCACGCCCGCAGGCAAAAAGCTCATGCGTCCCAAGAAGTGCTGGATCCGCGCCGGCAAGGCCGTCTCGCTTTCCGACGCACCGGCTGGGCTTAAGCGCACGGAGCGCCTGGAATGGTTTGAGTCCGAGGCCATGAACCGCGTCTACGCTATGCGAGACGAGCTGTGCGCCGAGCATCCGGGCAGGTTCTAGCCATGAGCGAGAACGTTACGAACACTGCCGCGACCGCATCCGACCAGGCAACAGCGCCTACCATCGAGATCGCAGCACACGCCGGCACTTGCTACGGCGTACAGCGTGCGCTCGATATGGCGCTGGCCGCCGCGCCGCAGGCAGGGGAGTGCACTCAGGTTCATACCTTGGGTCCGCTCATCCATAACCCCATCGTGGTACGCGAGCTCGCTGAGGCAGGCGTTGGCTTGGCCGAGAACCTTGATAATGCCGCAACCGGCACCGTGATCATCCGCGCCCACGGTGTGGTGCCGCAGGTCATCGATGCCGCTCGCGAGCGTGGCCTTAACGTCATCGACGCAACCTGCCCTTACGTCAAGAAGGTTCACGTGGCAGCCGAGCGCCTGGTGCGCGAGGGCTACCACGTGGTGGTCGTGGGTGAGCCGGGGCATCCCGAGGTCGAGGGCATTCTGGGTCACGCCGGCAATGATGCGCAGGTCGTGAGCTGTGCCGCCGATGCCAACGCTTTGCCGCTCAAGGGCAAGGTGGGCTTGGTTGTGCAGACCACCCAGACCGCGCAGAACCTCGCCGAGGTCGTGGCTGCCATCACCCCGCGCGTGCAGGAGCTGCGCGTGATCAACACCATCTGCGCCGCCACGAGCGAGCGTCAACAGGCAGCAGCCACACTTGCCAAATGCTGCGACTGCATGGTCGTGGTGGGCGGCAAGAACTCGGGCAACACCCGCCGCCTGGCGCAGATTTGCGCAGACGCCTGCGAGCGCACGTATCACATCGAGGAAGCTTCCGAGCTCCAGGCCGCGTGGTTTACCGACGCTCACCACATCGGCATCACTGCCGGAGCCTCCACCCCACAAGAACACATCGAACGCGCCGTCACGCGCATCAAGGAGCTTTGCCGCTAACCATGGACCAGACCGTACCCGCATACGCCGCCGAAGTGGCCGATTACGGGCGCAGCCGCGACCCCGAGCCGGGTGAGGGCGCGCTCGTAAAGAACGTACGTCCCGAATCGCCCGCGTGGGATGTGGGTATCGAGCCGGGCATGCGCGTGCTCACGGTCAACGGTGAGGTGCTCACCGACATGATCGTGTGGCTCTGGGAGGCAGACGACGACACCGTCGAGCTTGAGGTATTCGACCCGCGCGACAACAGCGTCACCCCCGTCGAGCTCGACCGCTTCCCGGGCGAGGATTGGGGTTTGGAGTTCGATGGCCCCATCTTTGACGGCATGCGTACCTGCGTAAACGCCTGCGTGTTCTGCTTTATGACGATGCTCCCCAAGGGCGGCCGCTCCACGCTCTATATTCGCGACGACGACTACCGTCTGAGCTTTTTGCAGGGCAACTTCGTCACGCTCACGAACCTCACCGATGAGGACGTGCAAAACGTCATCCAACGCAACATGAGCCCTATGAACGTGTCGGTCCATGCCGTGAGCCCCGACGTCCGCCGTCGTATGATGGGCCGCAACGCCCAGCGCGGCATGGACGTACTCGAGGCCATCATGGCCGCCGGCATCGAGATTCACGCGCAGATCGTGTTGTGCCCCGGCATGAACGACGGCGAGGAGCTGGAAAAGACCCTGCGCTTTTGCGAGGAGCACGAGCAAATCACAAGCCTGGGCATCGTGCCGCTCGGTTTTACCAAGCACCAAAACCGCTTTAGCTGGTCATACAGCGACAAGCCCGAACTGGCGCGCGAGACCATTGCCATGATCCGTCCCTACCAGGACCGTGCCTTCGAGCGTTTTGGCCGCCACACCTTCCAGATGAGCGACGAGTTTTACCTGGACGCCGGCATCGATCCGCCCGAGGCGGACTTTTACGACGGCTATCCGCAGTACTACGACGGTATCGGCATGATCCGCTCGTATCTGGACGAGACCGACGATGTACTTGCTGCCGACGCCGAGCGCCTGTGCCGCGTCCGCGCTGGCATCGCCGAGCGCAACCAGCACCTGCTGTGCCTCTCGGGCGCCAGCGCACGCGACACCGTGGCGCGCTTTGTGGAGTCGCCGCATGGTCTCGCCGGCACTGTCACAGCCATCAAGAACCGCTACTTTGGCGGCAACGTGGACGTGACCGGCCTCATCGTCGCGTGTGACATTCTGGAGCAGCTGCCGCAGGACCTCTCGGGGGTTATGCTCTTTGTGCCTAAGCTCATGTTCAACGCTGACGGCATGACGCTTGACGAGTATCATCGTGACGATTTACTCGCAAGCCTTGCCAGTCGCGGCGCCGAGGTTCATGTGGTGTCGACCATGCCGCATGAGCTGCTCGATACCCTGGAGCACATCCTTGGCATTGTGCCCGCGGACTCTAACATTTCCACTAACCCTACCCATTAAAGGAGTGCAGATGAAACCTATCGTCTCCGTCGTCGGACGCCCCAACGTGGGCAAGTCCACGCTCGTTAACCGCCTGGCCCAGACCTCGGACGCCATCGTCCACGAGTCCCGCGGCGTCACGCGCGACCGCTCGTACCACACGGCCGATTGGAACGGCCGCGAGTTCACCATCGTCGACACGGGCGGCATCGAGCCGCTCAAGAGCGATGACGTGTTTGCCACGTCCATTCGCGACCAGGCCCTCGCCGCCGCCGAGGAAGCCGCCGTCATCCTGTTTGTGGTCGACGGCCGCACCGGCGTCACCGAGGAGGACGAGTCGGTCGCCCGCATGCTCAAGCGCTGCGACAAGCCGGTCTTTCTGCTGGTGAACAAGCTCGACAACCCCGATCGCGAGAACGACAGCATCTGGGAGTTCTATTCGCTCGGTATCGGCGAGCCCACGCCGCTCTCGGCCCTGCACGGCCACGGCACGGGCGACCTGCTCGACGATATCGTTGCCCTGCTTCCGGAGGAAGAGGACGAAGTCGCCGACGAGTTCCCCGATGCGCTGAACGTCGCCATCATCGGCCGCCCCAACGCCGGTAAGTCCTCGCTGTTCAACCGCATCCTGGGCGCCGACCGCTCCATCGTGTCCAACATTGCCGGCACCACACGCGACGCCATCGACACGGTCGTCGAGCGTAACGGCACGCACTACCGCATGGTCGACACCGCGGGCATCCGCAAGAAGAGCACCGTGTACGAAAACATCGAGTACTACTCGATGGTCCGCGGCCTGCGCGCCATCGACCGCGCCGACGTGGCGCTGCTCGTCGTCGACGCCTCCGTGGGCGTTACCGAGCAGGACCAGAAGGTCATGGGTCTTGCCATCGAGCGCGGATGCGCCATCGTTGTGCTGCTCAACAAGTGGGATCTGCTCGACGACGACCGCAAGCGCGAGGCCTGCATGGAGACCGTCGACCGCCGTCTGGGCGTCATGGCTCCCTGGGCCCAGTATCTGCGCATCTCTGCGCTCACCGGCCGCAGCGTCGAGAAGATCTGGGCGATGGTCGACGCCGCCGAAAAGACGCGCTCGCAAAAGATCACCACCTCGCGCCTTAACACGTTCCTCACCGACCTGCGCGAGTTCGGCCACACCGTGGTGGACGGCAAGCGCCGCCTGCGCATGCACTACGTGACTCAGACGGGCATCAACCCGCCGACGTTCACGTTCTTCGTCAACCACAGCGATCTGGTCAACGACACCTATCAGCGCTACATCGAGAACCGCATGCGCTCGACCTTCGATTTTGCCGGCACGCCCATTCGACTCTTCTTTAGGAAGAAGGAGCAAAAGGATGCATAATCCGATTCTGCTGACCGCCATCTGCGCCGTGGTCTCGTTCTTTATCGGGGCGATTCCGTTTGGCCTGATTCTGGGCCGCGTGTTCAACCACACGGACATCCGCAAGGCGGGCTCCGGTAACATCGGCACCACCAACGCCCTGCGTGTGGCCGGCCCCAAGGTGGCCGCGCTCACGCTGCTGCTCGACTGCCTTAAGGGCGCCATCTGCGTCCTTATCGCGCGTCCGCTCATTGCCGACTTGGGCTATGGATTTCCGCCGAACATCATGGCGCCCGGAGCCCCCGGCGACTGGATGCTCGGCGTCATTTGTCTGGCAGCCGTATGGGGCCACATCTTCTCGCCCTACCTCAACTTCCATGGCGGCAAGGGTATCGCAGTTGGTCTGGGTGTCATCCTCGCCTGGTACTGGCCTATTGGCCTGTCGCTGCTGGGCATGTTTATCGTGGCCGTCGCCATCACCAAGTTTGTGTCGGTGGGCTCGCTTGCCGCTGCCATCGGTCTTCCCATCGCTGCCTGCGCGGTCTTTCCGTACAGCAGCCTGGGACTTAAGTTTTGCATGGCGATGATCGGCATCACCGTGGTGTGGGCCCATCGTGCGAACATCAAAAAGCTCATGACCGGTAAGGAGTCCAAGCTCTCGTTTACCAAGCGCGTCACCGAGCCCGACGATAAGTAGGAGAGAGTCATGAATGTTGCGCTGATTGGCTCCGGCTCCTGGGGAACCGCCGTCGCCGGCCTCGCCGCCGCGCGAGCCGAGCGCGTGACCATGTGGGCCCACAGCGAGCAGACGGCCGCCGGCATCAATGGCGAACACCGCAACCCCCGCTACCTTGTGGGCTACGAGCTGCCCGGCAACGTCGTTGCCACGACGGATCTGACCCAGGCGATCGACGGCGCCGAGGCCATCATCTTCGCCGTTCCTTCGACGCACCTTCGCAGCGTGTGCCACCAGGCCGCGCCCTTTATCGCCGCCGATACCCCGGTGCTTTGCCTCACCAAGGGTATTGAGCCCGAATCCGGCCTGCTCATGAGCGAGGTCATCGCCCGCGAGATTGGCAACGAGACGCGCGTAGCGGCGCTCTCGGGCCCCAACCATGCCGAGGAGATCTGCCGCGGTGGACTTTCTGCCGCCGTCATCGCCAGCAAAGATCCGCAGATAGGGGAGACCTTTAAGGACCTGCTCCTATCCACAGCCTTCCGCATCTATCTGTCGCAAGACATGACCGGTGTCGAGGTTTGCGGCGCTATGAAAAACGTCATCGCCATCGTGTGCGGCATTTCCGCCGGTTCTGGTGCGGGCGACAACACGCTTGCCCTCATCATGACGCGTGGTCTGGCCGAGATCAGCCGTCTGGTACACGCCCGCGGCGGTCAAGCTATGACCTGCATGGGACTTGCCGGCATGGGCGACCTCATTGCCACCTGCACCTCGGAGCATTCGCGCAACCGCACCTTTGGCTACGAGTTTGCCCACGGCGTGTCGCTCGACGAGTACCAGACGCGCACGCATATGGTTGTCGAGGGTGCCGTCGCGGCCCGCAGCGTGAGCGAGCTTGCCCGTTCACTGGGCGTAGACATTCCGCTCACCTTTGCCGTGGAGCAAACGCTCTACAACGGTGTTACTTTGGATAGGGCGCTCGAGATTCTTACCGATCGCGTCCCTTCTCAAGAGTTCTACGGACTCACCGACTAGCGCAGAAAGGCTTCTACCATGGGTTCCATCAAAATCGCTCCGTCTGTCCTTTCGGCCGACATGGCCAACCTCAAGGGCGAACTCGACAAGATCGCCGGTGCCGACTTTGTGCACTTCGACGTCATGGACGGCCACTTTACCGGCAACCTCACCTTTGGCGTTGACATCCTCAAGGCCGTCAAGCGCTCCACCGACGTGCCGGTCGACGCGCACCTCATGGTGTCGAACCCCGACGAGACGGTCGATTGGTACGCCGACGCCGGCGCCGATATGATCACCGTACACTACGAGGCCTCCACGCACCTGCACCGCACGCTCACGCACCTGCAGCAGCGCGGCGTCAAGGCCGGCGTGGTGCTTAACCCCGCAACGCCCGTCTGCGTGCTCGAGAGCATCATCGACGTCGTCGATATGGTGCTGCTGATGAGCGTGAACCCCGGCTTTGGCGGCCAGAGCTTTATCCCGGGCACCATTGCCAAACTGCACGAGCTCAAGGCCATGTGCGAGCGTCACGGCGTTTCGCCTCTCATCGAGGTCGATGGCGGTATCTCTTCCAAGAACATCGCCGAGGTCGTCAAGGCTGGCGCCAACGTGCTCGTCGCAGGTTCCGCCGTATTTAAGTCCGAAGATCCCGCTGCCGAGGTTGCGCTGCTGCAGAAGCTGGGCAACGAGGCCGCACAGGAGGCATAAAACCTTATGACCGCAGGTCAAAACCGCATACCCGTGAATCTTGACTATGCCGCCTCGACGCCCATGCGCGCCGAGGCGCGCCTTGCGCAGCGCGAGTACGACGACAGCGAGCTTGCCGGCGTCAACCCCAACTCGCTGCATTCGCTCGGCCGCAAGGCCGCTGCACGCCTGGAAGTGGCGCGTCGCGAGATTGCCCGCAGCTTTGGCGCGCGCGTTCGCCCGTCCGAGATTGTTTTGACCAACGGCGGCACCGAAGCCAACCAGCTGGCGCTGCTCGGTCTTGCCGAGGGCGCTCGTCAGCGCGATCGCAAGCGTAACCGCGTGATCGTATCTGCCATCGAGCACGATTCGATTCTGGACAACCTGCCGCTGCTGCGTGCTGCCGGCTTTACCGTCGACCTGGTGCAGCCCTGCCGTGCAGGTTATATTGAGCCTGCCGCGCTGAGCGACTTGCTCGGCGACGACGTGGCGCTCGTGAGCATCATGGTTGCCAACAACGAGACCGGCGTGGTGCAGCCCATCCGCGAGCTGACCGCCGCTGCACATGCTGTCGGCGCCCTGTTCCACACCGATGCCATCCAGGGTTATCTGCATATTCCGCTCGATGTCACCGAGCTGGGCGTCGATGCTATGACCGTTGCCGCGCACAAGATCGGCGGCCCCGTGGCATCCGGCGCACTCTACCTTAAGAACCGCACGCCGCTGCGTCCGCGCATCTTTGGCGGTGGACAGGAAGCCGGACGTCGTGCCGGCACGCAGGACCTGCGCACGCAGCTGGCCTTTGCCGCCGCCGCCTCCGCGCTGTTGCCGACCGTGGCCCAGGAGCGCACGACGCTGCAGGCCTTGTCCGACAAACTCTACGCCACGCTTACGGCTCATCCGCGCATTCACGCCACTATGGGCGACTATGCGCAGGCCGACCGTCTGCCCGGCATGGTATCGATCTACATTGACGGCATGGACTCCGAGGAGCTCATCATCAAGCTCGACGCCGCCGGCTTTGAGGTTTCGGCCGGCTCGGCGTGCTCGAGCGGCAGCATGGACCCGAGCCATGTTCTCAGCGCCATGGGCATTGGGCGCGAGCAGGCATTGGGCGCTCTGCGTATCTCGTTTGATGACCGTGTGAACCCTGCCGACCTGGACGACTTTGCCCAGACGCTGCTCTCGATCGTGGGTGCCGCATGATCGTCGCCGAGCTTGAACGTGCGCTGCTGGAGCGCTACCCCAAGGCGGACGCCGAGGGCTGGGATCATGTTGGGCTATCTGTGGGAGATCCCGCTGCAGAGATCACCGGTGTTGCCTGCGCACTCGATGCGACCGAAGCTAATGTTCGCCGCGCCCAAGAAGCCGGCGCAAACGTGCTGCTGACGCATCATCCTGTCTATATCAAGGCGCCCGAGGCGTTTTGTCCGGCTGATTCTGCGCGTCCCCAGTGCAGCGCGGCGCTCTATGAGGCGGCTCGTTGCGGCGTGAGCATTATCTCGCTCCATACCAACCTGGACCGCTCGCACGAAGCCCGCGTCTGCCTGAGCGAGCTGCTGGGTGCCGCACCCGTGAGCTCACTGGAGCACGTGGACGACCCCGAGGCCACCGGCCTGGGCGCGCTTGCAACGCTCAACGACCCGTGCACGCTGCGCGATCTATCCACCCGTGCTGCCACGGCTTTCGGCAGCGACCCGCGCGTGTGGGGCGAAGCCGAGCACGCATGCCGAACTGTCGCTATTTTGGGCGGCTCCCTGGGCGACTTTGGAGAGCTCGCCATCGCCGCGGGCGCGGACGTTGTCGTGACGGGCGAAGCGGGCTACCACGTGGCGCAAGACCTTGCCTTGCGCGGGCTGCCGGTGATCTTGCTCGGCCACGACCGATCTGAGGAGCCGTTCGTTGATATATTGATGAACTCTGCAGTTGACGCCGGGGTCGACCCCCGTCATGCGATTAAAATACTGAACCCTTGCCAATGGTGGACTGTGACAAAAGGAGAGAACTTATGAGCGCCGGCGCTACGCTACTCAAGCTGCAACAGATCGATTTGGAGCTCGCCCGCAACAAGAGCGAACTTGCCAATATGCCGGAGCTCAAGGAGCTCGCTTCCAAGCGCAAGACCTATGTGAAGCTCAAGTCCGAGATGACCAAGCTCTACGCCCAGCGCAAGGATCTGGACATTGAGCTCGACGATCTCAACACCACCGAGATTCAGACCAACAACGCCATCGAGGCTGCCAAGAAGCGTCACGTCGACGGTTCTGATTACCGCGAGGTGCAGGACCTGGAGAATGAGCTTGCCACCCTGGCAAAGCGTCTGGACAAGATTGAGCACACCCGCAAGGATGTCGTTTTCGCCCACAGAGAGGCGCTCGACCGCGAGGCCCGCGCGCAGGCAATCATCGCCAAGTTCGAGGAGGGCGTGCAGGCCGATACCAAGGCCGCCCGCGCCAAGGCTGCCGACCTGCAGGCTCAGATTGACGCCGCCGCTAAGGAGCGCAACGCGCTTGCTGTCACGCTGCCGGCAGACGTTCTCACCGACTACGAGCGTCTGCTCAAGCAGTTCCGCGGCCTGGCCGTCGAGACCATCCAGGGCAACATCCCCACGGTCTGCCACACCGCGCTGCAGGCATCGTCCATGAGCGACCTGAACCACGACGGTAGCGAGATTACGCACTGCCCGTACTGCCACCGCCTCCTGGTGCTCCCGAGCAAGGAAGCTTAAACGATGGCGGCACCCAACAATTCAATGCAACTTGAGGGAAAAACGATCCTGCTGGGCATTACCGGCGGGATCGCCGCCTATAAGTCGTGCAATATCGTGCGCCTGCTGCAAAAGCGCGGCGCGCGCGTCAAGGTCGTTATGAGCGAGCATGCCACCGAGTTTGTGGGGCCGCTTACCTTCCGCGCACTCACCAATGAGCCGGTCGCGGTGGGCCTATTCGACGATCCCTCCGACCCCATCCACCACATTTCGCTGGCGCAGGAGCCCGATCTGGTGGTCGTGGCGCCCGCGACGGCCAATATCATCGCCAAGATGGCCAACGGCGTCGCCGATGACCTCATCTCCACCACGCTGCTTGCGACGCCGCGACCCATCGTGATCGCACCCGCTATGAACAACGGCATGTGGAAGGCGCCGGCGACGCAGGCCAACATGGCCACGCTGCTCGAGCGCGGTGTCCATGTGGTGGGTCCGGGCAGCGGCTACCTTGCCTGCGGCGACGTGGACACGGGACGCATGAGCGAGCCCGAGGACATCGTAGAGGCTGTCTGTGAGGTGTTCAACCCCGCGCCACAGGACCTGGCAGGTAAGCGCATCGTAATTACTGCCGGTCCCACGCACGAGCCGATCGACCCCGTGCGATTCATTGGCAACCGCTCTTCGGGCAAGATGGGCATCGCCCTGGCGGGGGAGGCCGCACGCCGCGGCGCTGCGGTCACGCTCGTGTTGGGACCGACATCACTCGATGTGCCCCGCGGCGTGGAGTGCGTGCGCGTGCAGACCGCCGCAGAGATGCTCCAGGCGGCCCTGAGCGCCTTCCAGACGGCGGATGCGGCAATTTGTGCGGCCGCCGTCGCCGACTACACCCCCGCGGCCCCTGCGGACCATAAGCTCAAAAAGGCCAACGAACGCCTGGATCGAATCGAACTGGTCGAGACGGTCGATATCTTGGCCGAGCTCTCGCGCCAAAAGGGAGAGCGGTGCGTGATCGGATTTGCAGCCGAGACCGATAACGTCGTGGAGTACGCGCAGCACAAACTTGACCGCAAGGGTTGCGATGCGATCATCGCCAACGATGTCTCGCGCGCCGATTCGGGCTTTGGAACCGATACCAATAAGGCCTGGATTGTAAGCACAGCAGGAACGCAAGAACTTCCCGTGCTGACAAAACCCCAGCTCGCAGATACAATTTTGGACTTGCTCAAAAATAATTAAAAAAGTTCTTGCACAAGTCCAAAGTTTCGGGTTAATATACTCCCTGTTGCGAGCGAGAGCAGAGCAACAAGCAAAAGCTTCGGGACGTGGCGCAGCTTGGTAGCGCACTTGACTGGGGGTCAAGGGGTCGCTGGTTCGAATCCAGTCGTCCCGACCAGAAGTTTGCAGGTCAGGCACCTAGTGCCTGACCTTTTTTGTTTTAAGCAATTGCTTAATTTTGATTAAGCAACAGGGTGCCAAAAATCTACCTGCGCGATAATCGCCTTTTGCGGTTACTTGTGCGTTTTGCACGCGCTTGAGCCGATTTATTAACGCGATATGATTCTACATACGCGCAGCAGGTACACGCCAAGAACGGGCTGTATTTATCGCGGCGATATACACCGATATAGCCACTGTAACGAACAAGCGTGTCGCTGTATTTATTCCAGTAGTTCACTTGACCGGTGGACAAGTGAGCTGTTGCAACGAAACGCCAAGAAGAATGGGCTCTATACGAGGACGCCGCAGGGGTAATGGCGGGGGAGTGCTACGGGCGCCCTGAGAGCCGCTGTATGACCCCATGTCTCCTTAACTCGATAATTTGTGTTTCAAGCCACGAATCGGTCGAGCAATTGCCAAAAGAAAGGCCCATGCAGGATTGCACGGGCCTTACATCAGATCAAATTTGAGCTAGAAGCACCAAACGGGGCAGACGCAATACGAGTACCCCGCGTAGTCGGCGTACGTCGGGTCGCCGCTGCTGTCGACATTGAGGAAGTAGTAGGAGTTGCTCGGATTCACCGAGCGCTCCCACCAACTGCTGCCAATCTTCAGACAGGCATTAACAGAATAGTTCTCCGTCACCTTGCCTTTGAAGGCCTCGTACTGGGTGCCCTCGGAGGAAGTCCAGGGATAGGATGCCCAATAGGAGGTGGGGGGCGATCTCAGAGTAGCTGAGCAGGAACAGCTTGTCCGAGGTAGCCGTCACGGCGGCGTTCTTGTTCTCATCACCGCCCCCGACATTGTTCGATAGCTTTTTGACGGCCTTCACCTTGGACTGGAAATCGGAGGGCATCAGATTCCAGATCTTGCCGGAGTTCATTTTCTGACGGAGTTCAGACTTCTCCCAACCGCCGGCGTTGGTGTCAATCGCGTTCATGGGGGACCAAATGCCCGTCGTGGTAGTGAGGAACGTGAGGCCCGCCTTGCCGGATCCGCCTGCAGGGTCATCATGATTGATGCCGATAATGCGGTAAGTCAGCGTCTTGCCATCGGTGAGCTTCATCGAGAACTCGGTGCCGGCATCCATCGCGGCCTTCGCCTTGGCGTAGGCGGGCGACGCCTCGCCCTTGGCGGCGATGTCCTCGGCAACTGCCTTCTGCTCACCGAGGGTCCAGTCCTTCGCGTGTCCTTCGCGTCCTTGGCGAGCGCCGCCTGGACGGTCGCGGAACCCGCGCCGTTACCGCTGCCGGAACCGCTCGGTTCCCAAGTCCCACCTGCTGTCCCGTTTACCAATACTCCCGCCACCGTGTTGAACTGGTTCCTGATTGCCGACGAGACCCAAGGGCCGGCTATCATCACAACCAGGACGATAATCGCGATGACCAGAACGTACTCGATGGCTCCTTGGCCTCGGAGGCGGGTATTCCTAGGAGATACCCACCCCCCGAAGGTTAATTGCCGCTGCATGCATATGCGACACTCCCTTCGCATGGGGATTGATATTGCATGCAGAGCGTACGTTAAAGCGAACCGACTAGCCCGTAACGTGCCGCTGAGGCAACGGCGGCACGGGTGCCCGCGCCACATAAACTGCTTGCCGTTTTGTTTCTTCAGACCTACTGCCACGCCTTCGGGAGGATAACGCCGGGGGCGCAGTGATTGAAGTCACTATGATTGGCATAGGTTGGGACATTCCAATCGGAACAGTCGAGGTTTAGATTTTTGCAATAGCTAAACATGCCGAGCATATCCATAACATCTGAGGTCTTCCACCCTGGTCCAAATTTCACGCTTTTCAGCGAACTGTCGGTGGAAAAAGGAGACGTAAATCGCCGGCTTTCCGCGTCGACCATCCGGAGATGTCAATCTCCTCGACCTTGTAAAGGTTTTTGAGCGCCGAGTCGAATTCGACGACCGAGGACGTATCCCAGCTTGAAATACTGAAGGAAGTCGCATTGCCGCAATACGCGAATGCGTGCTGCAGATTTGTGCAGTTCGACATGTCGAACTTTGCCAGATCAAAGCTCTTGCAGTTCTCCATGTACTGAAAGCAAAATGCCAACGAGTGGATTTCTATGCCATCGTCAATGGCCTTTACGGCCACGATATTACTTCTGTTAGGCCACCAGGGGGCAGTCGTCTTGCCGTCGTTTCCCACGGTCGCGGTGGCGTATCCATTTTCGAACCCCGTATACACCGCCGTCACGCGGCGGCTGTTGAGCATGTCACCGACTCTGGGGACCCCGCGGCGCTTGTAGAACATGAGGCTGTGGTCGTCCTCCGAGTACACGGCGAACGCTATCCCGTGAACGGGGTCCACGATGTCGGCGTCGGTCAACGACCCGTTGCCGCCGCCCGTGCCGCCCGACTCCCAGCTCCCCTTTGAGATTCCGTTGCCGAGCGTCCCCGCCACCGTGTTGAACTGGTTTGTGATCGCCGACGAGACCCACGGTCCCGCGATCAGCACCACCAGGACGATGATCGCGATGATCAGTACGTACTCGACTGTCGACTGCCCCTTCGGGCGGCGGGTAAATCTGGGAGATACCCCCCCCCGAAAGGAATTTCCGCTGCATGCATGTGCGGCTCCTCTCGGATTGCTTTGGCTGATGCTGCAGAGGATAGACGCGATTACTAAGGATGAGTCAACAATGCCGCAGCGGCATTCACACTAAGAGGGTAAGGCGTTCGGAGTGACATCCCGTTCCAAAACGTATACTTGATTTAAGGCGGAGTGGAATGTGGGCGCGCAAGGAGATGCGGAATCGATGAGAGCCTCAAAAAAAACTACTGCAGTGTTATCATCTTTCATCCTCTCTATTCTTCCATTTCTGATTCTATGGGCGGCTTGGTCAGTCCTCCCTGATACAATTCCCGCTCATTGGAGTGGGGGTGTGGTTGATCGATGGGGTAATAAGCTTGAATTGCTGGTTGTTCCGCTGTTTTCTCTGATTGGTTCTATTGCAATTTCTGTGTACCTTATTGTTTCCACGCGGCGAAGAGAGTTCGCGGATTTCTCTGCTCGAACGCGACGGGACTTTGTTGCGTGCTATATTTCTAGTCTTCTTTTATCGACAACCTGCTCAGTGATAATTGCCGTTTGGGTTCAGTTGATTCTTACGCAAAGCACTGCGGTTGATGGGGGACTTGGACTATCGATCCTGTATTCCCTTCCCGGGCTATATGTGATCTTGTGCGCTTTGCCGCCTTTTTATGCGAGCGGCGAGAGCAAAAAGGCAGAGCGCCTGATAACAGTTCTTATTGGCTGCGCGGAGATTGTTCTTTGTGGAATAGTGCTTGAAGGTTCGGCTGCCTCTTATACGATGATTGGACTGATGATTCTGTTCTGTGCGTTTGAGATTGTGTCACAGGTAAGGGATAGCCGGTCCTTATGAGTTGAATTACGCGCGTGCGGATATAAAGGTTGGCATGTTAAGCTGGTCGTTTTCTCGTTCTGGGACATTTGCAGTAGGATGAGTGGGACTAGGCGCGCTGCGGTGTGATGGTGACGGTTGAGACTTGTATCGCTGCAAATCCGCTGATGCACATTTTGCTATTGGGCTTGAAGGTGGGACCTACAGGCCTTTGTTTGGGATGTTCCGGTCGTCCAACACGTGTTGCACGGCTTTATATTGTTACGCTCGTTCGGCGCTCCGTTGGAGCATTTCCGGGTTTGTCGGCATCATGACTTGGCCAAGTGACACGCTTGCCGGGACGGTTGTAACGCCGCGCCGGTTCCGTGTGCTCCTTCGTTGTTGGCCTGTCCAGCCGGGGGCGGATTCGGCCTCATGTTGTGGCGCACGGCCTTCAGGGGCTTCCCCCTGGCGAGTTATGTTCGTCCGTATGGGTAAGGGTCGGGTTGAGCTGACAATCCCGTGTCGGAAGGGGCTTGCACCATGCGCGCGATGACAGAGATTGAGTGGCTGGACGGCCGTGTGACGAAGGTGCCGGAGCTCGCCCTGGGCGATGCGCTCGGCGAGAGCGTCCAGGCGGAGCTCGATTTCGGGTTCGACGACGTGTTGGAGGGCCTTTGGGTTGAGGTGCGCCATCATGAGCCGGATGAGGACTCGGACGGCGACCCGCGCGGGAGGGGCTGCGCACTGTACGCGGACTGCCGGTACAGCCTGGTCGAACCGTCGGACCTCGACCGTGTCTTCTGCATCCTTTACGAGGGGCAGCCGAGGGTCCAGCCGCGTCGCGGGGGAGCTCGTGAACCTTTCGCGGGCCTGCGCGCCTCCGATCTCCCGGGGCCGGCCGGTCCGGCCCTCAGGGTATCGGGTTCCCACATTCATCCGCACATGTGCGGATGAATGTGGGAGGTGTTCGGATGAAGTTGATAATCAAGGCTTCGATAGCAAACGCAATTTGGTTTTTGAAATATGGACGAATTCCTCGTCAGGAGGGTAAAATGGTGCCGA
>CATVYG010000039.1 GCA_958348225.1 uncultured Collinsella sp. | reverse complement strand
CGGTTTTGTTTTTCCCAAATTCGACATGCTCGACGATAGCCGATCAAACGTAGTAAATGGGCATAGTTTTGACAGGCGGCATCGCGCGCGTCCCTCGCAAGGGTACAATGATTCGTTTTCCTCCGTCCCCAAGGGATCAGTTGAACAGATTGCCGATGGGGTCGGGGGCGGAACTGGGAAGATAGCGGATTTCTAGTTCTATGCCGAGCTTTTGCAGCTCTTTGAAGGTGGCGATGTCCGTATCGTCTACGGCAACGGCAGGCGTTACAGAGCGCTTGCCCTCCCCCGCCTGCATATGGCCAATGCTGATCTTGGTGATCGGCACACCACCCTTAACCAGCGCGAGTGCATCCGTGGGCGACGCCACCATGATGAGAATCCTTTGGCGCGGCGTTGCGGTATGAATGATGTCGACAGTCCTTTGCACCGAGAAAAACCGCGTCCAGACACCCTCGGGTGTCGCCACCCTCATAGGGGCCCACTTGCGCGAATCAGCCGCAATCTCATCGTTGACGATTAAAACAAGGTTGGAACCCACGACTTCGTTCCACAGCTCAACGTCTTGCCCGTAAATAAACCGGTCATCGATGCGTGTGAGAAGAATCTTGGGTTGAGCCATCGCCACCCCATTCTGTTTGATACCCGTAAGAGCAAGACATCACGTCTCCAATATTAGTGCATTTAAAGTGAGAAAAGCCGTCAGAACACTTGCGCGGATTTGCGATGTCCCGTATCATAGACAGCCGTTGACGCCTCAGTTGCGTCATCACATGGCCGCCAGCGTAGCTCAGTTGGTAGAGCACCGCTCTCGTAAAGCGGGGGTCACCGGTTCGAGCCCGGTCGCTGGCTCCATTGCACAAGATAGCCGCCTTCGGGCGGCTTTTTTGTTGCCGATTTCGAGCGCGCATCCGCCAATCCAAGCACAACGCCGTCGGCAACTCCCCTACTCAACAACAAGCCCCGCCAACCGCAATCCCCAAGGGGACCGCGATCAGCGGGGCTCAAACGCGTTCCCCAAGGGAAATCACGCTAGCTCACGAGCAGTTCGTTACTCTTCCCAGTAAGCATCTGCAAGCAGCTTAAAGCAGATCTTCTTGACCGGCTGCGCGCCATCGTCCGGGAACTCGAGCGTGGGCATATGAGGCTCGCCGGCAACGAACAGCGCGAACTTGTCGTCGGCAAGATCGCCGGCGATCGAGGCGTCGGAATCGACCAGATCGTAGTCGTCCTTCTCGTCAAACTCCTGGACCAGCGTCAAGCTGCCCGTAGCGACCTTAAAGGCCTCGCGACCCTCGACATCGATCTGCAGGTCGTGATAGCGCTGATGCGTCTCGTAATGAGCCTCGGCCTCGGGACGCGTCGTGGGAGCCATGACGTTCGCAAAGACCTTGTCGCCCAGAATCGGATGGCTGCCGACCTCGAGCTTCGCCGGATCGTTCTCCTCGAGCCAGTCGATCAGCACGTCGAGGCCCTTGAGCATTCCACGGTACTCCTCGATATCGCCCAATGCACCGTAAATCATCTAAATCCCCTCTCGGATCGTTTCTTTGGCGGCTACTCGGCAAACGCATTACCGACGCTGTTGCCACCCACATGCGTCTCGACCAGGGTAAGGTCGGGATTGAACACGACAACGTCGGCGTCGCGCCCCGACATAATGCTATCGCACTTGTCGTCGACATGAGCTAGCAACCGATGCCGGGGCCGCAGCACAAGCTCCTACAGCTCGGTCACGACAACGCCGTTGTAAACCTCGTCCCAACGATCCATAACCAAGTGGCCAGTCATGGGATCCATGGCATTGAGCTTGCCGCAGGTGTTGGCGGTACGCAGCACCGTCTCGTCGTCGGCGCCGGCAGCAATCGCATGTGCGAAACCGGCAATGGTCGAATCGCCAGAGCCCGTAGCGTTAACGGCGGGGATATCGGGGGTCTTGACGCGGAACGCACGGCCGTTATGGAAACCAACGGAGCCGGCAGCGCCCATGGATACGACGACCCAGGGGATATCGGAGAAGCGGGCGTCAGAGGCGAGCGCGGAACGGAGCTCGTCCACATCGTCGGTGGTAAAGCTCGTGCCCAGAAGGCCGTTAATTTCGGTCAGGTTAGGCTTAACCAGCTCAGGCTTGACCTTGGACTTGAGCGCAGCCTCGAGCGAGGCGCCCGAGGTATCGAGCAGCACCTTGGCGCCGGCGTTCTCTGCAATGCCCGTGATCTTGGCGTAGTAGTCCGCCTCGACGCCGCGGGGCAGCGAACCCGAGATGGTAACGACATCGGCCTTGCTCGCAAGCTCGGCGAACTTGGCGGTAAAGGCATCGAGCTCCTCGGGGGCAATCGTCGGGCCGCTCTCGAGCAACTCGGTCTGGTTGCCAGCATGAAGGATATTGAGGCAGATGCGGGTCTCGCCCTTGATGGGCACAAAATCATTCTTAATGCCGTTGGCATCCATGAGCTCGGCCATATAGGCGCCCATATGACCACCAAGCAAGCCGGTTGCCACGACATCGTCGCCCAGCTGGCCCAGGACGCGGGCCACGTTGAGGCCCTTACCGCCGGCGGTCTTTTCGGGCGTCACGCGGTTGACGTCGTCGATAATGAGCTCATCGAGCTGATAGCGCGTATCGACGGACGGGTTCATCGTAACGGTGAGGATCATTTCTAGCTCCTTATCTCGCAGGCTCCTTATGCCTTGCAAAACGAATTGGCTACATGCGACTACAGAATCTCGATTGTGAACGAGCGAACGACGGTCTCCTTGGGCTTGGCGATAAGGCAGCCGCGCTTGTGCTCAAGCACGTCATCCTCATCGGAACAGGTCGAGAGGCCGCCCCAGGGCTCAACTGCCACAAAATCACCCTCGGGCTTGCTCCACACAATGAGGTACGGGAAGCCCTCGAAGCTCAGGCGAACGCCCTTGTCCTCCCCCTTCTTAGAAAGCGTGACCTGACGGCTCTCGAGCACGTCAAAGATGGTCTCCGCAAAATCGAAGAGCTCATGCGACAGGGGCAGCGTCTTTCCCACCATGGGGTTCTTGGAGCGGTTGGTAACGTCAATCAAGCCAGTCGAAGGGACAGCGGTGCAGAGCTCCGCAGCCTCGTCCTTCTCAAAGCGCAACTCGTAGTCCGTATAGGCCTCGCCCTCATCGAGCGGGCACCTAAAGCCGGGATGACCGCCAATAAAGAACGGCATGTCCTCGGTGCCCTCGTTGGTCACCTCGTAGGCGACACGCACGGCGGCGTCCTCGAGCGTATAGCGGGCGACAAGCTTAAACGGATACGGATAATCGCTCAGCAATGCAGCGTTATCCTCGGATGCCAGGCACATCGCCAGCTCGTTTGCGCTTTGGCTCAACAGTTTCCACTCTTGCTTGCGCGCAAAGCCGTGGCGGGCGAGCTTCACATGATGTCCGGCAAACGTCATGGCGCTGTTATCGCGCAAACCTCCGCAAATCGGGAAGCAAATCGGTGCCTGGCCGGACCACACGGCGGGATCGCCCTGCCACAAGTACTCGCGACCTCCAGCCTCAATCGAGGTAAACGAACCACCGGCCGTGGAGACCTTGATAGAAATCGAATCGTTGGAGAGAGCGTATTCCATTGTCCATCCTTTCGAACAACTGCTTTTTGCTCGCAAGAACCCGTCTCGGCCCTGACCAAAGGACAAACCCGCACGTTCATCGATGCGTCCGGTTTCCCAGCCATGCAACGGGGTACCATACAGACATTGATGCAATTACAGCTGAAAGGCCTTCTTATGCGAACCATCATCCTTTATGCCTCACACCACCACGGCAATACGAAAAAGCTCGTGGACGCCATCGTCGAGGCGCACCCCGAGATCGATACCCTCGACGTGAAGTCACTCGGTAAAAACGAGTACCCCGACCTGCACGAATACCATCTGATCGGTGTCGCCACGGGCATCTATTACTCCGAGATCGACAAGGACATGGCACGCGTTCTCACGAACGTGCTGCAGCCGCAGGACAAGGTGTTTGGCCTTATGACCTACGGCGGCAAAAACAAGTGGTACGGCAAGGATATCGATGGCATCTGCCGCATGAGGCAGGCCATCTTTATGGGTGTCTACGGCTGCCCCGGCTTTGATACGTGGGGGCCGTTCAAACTCACCGGCGGCGTCCAGAAGGGACACCCAACCGCTGAGGAAATTAAGGGCGCTGTCGACTTCTTCGACAAGATCGAAGACGAGTACGGCGACATCATCGTCGAAGAGTATGCCAAGCGCGAGAAGCGTCTAGCCTACGAGAAGGAGCATCCTGCAGGAGGTCTGGTGGCCGGCGTCAAGCGCACGGCAAAGAAGATCGCTAACAAGCTGTAACTGTAAAGGTGCTTTTGAGCGTTTAACCCATACGGCGGGTCCGAGCAGATTCGGGCCCGCCGTCTTTTTCTATCGTTACTCGGTAAAGGCGTTGCCGACGCTCTGGCCGCCAACATACGTCTCGACGAGGGTGAGCTCATGGTCGAACACGACAAAGTCGGCGTCGCGACCCGGCATGATGCTGCCGCACTTATCCTCGATGTGTGCAGAGCGAGCCGGCACCTCGGTAGCCATGCGAATGGCGATATCGGCGCTGGCGATGCCCCAATCGACAATGTTCTTGACGCCCTGGGCAAGCGTGAGCACCGAGCCGGCAATGCTCTTGCCGTCGGCGAGCCAGCACAGGTTGTCCTTCATGATGACGTCCATGCCGCCGCTGGTGTAGCTGCCCTCGGGCATGCCGCCGCAGCCAAGGCAGTCGGTGATGAGCACCGTGTGCTGCCAGCCTTTTGCCTGCAGCAGCGCCTTGATGGCGGCAGGGTTCACGTGTTTGCCGTCACAGATGATCTCGGCGTAGGTCTCGGGCGTGGACATGGCAGCACCCACGACACCGGGCTCACGGTGATGCAGCCCGCGCTGGCCGTTATAGGTATGCGTAAAGCAGCTGGCACCGGCGTTGATGGCGGCGATGCACTCATCGTAGGTGGCGTCGGAGTGACCGATGCTGGTCACCACACCCTTGGCGTTCAAAGCAGCTGCATAAGCAGCGGCACCGTCGCGCTCGGCCGCCATGGCGCTTTTGACGATACGTCCGCCAGCAGCCTCCTGCCACTGATCGAAGACCTCCTCGGAGGGATCGATAAGATAAGCGGGGTTCTGCGCGCCCACGTGCTTCATGGTAAAGAAGGGGCCCTCCAGGTAGATGCCTTGGATACGAGCACCACAGAAGTCGGGGCCGCGACCCTCGTCCGCCTGGGCGATAGCGGCGCAGGCGTCCTTGATCTGCTCGACGCCATCGGTGAACGTCGTGGGCAGCCAGCTGGTGGTACCGCGACGGGCGAGCTCAGTCGAGCTGATATCGATACCCTCGGGGTCGTTATCGGTAGTCGAATGGTTATAGAAGCCATGGATGTGGGTGTCGACCATGCCCGGTGCGATCCACGATCCCGTGTAGTCCTTAATCTCGCAAGAGGGCTCGTCGGCCTGCCAGGCGCCAAAAACGCCATCCTCGACCATAAGATAGCCGCCCAGTTGCGGACCTGCCGGCAAGAAGAACTTGTCAGCCTTAATTGCGTACGTGCTCATATGCACTCCTTGCTTCTAAAGCAGTTGACTGTGGTAATGCTTATACCCGGTCCATGTAAAAACAAAAAGCGCCCGCCCGCCGTTATGAGCGGACGGGCGCCCTTACAGGGGGACGCGATTAAGCGGTGAAGGGGTGAATCGTCACGCCCTTAACCACGCGGTTGACCGTGCCGGTGGGGCTCGGCGTATCGGGCGTGTTGCCCACGCGCACGGAGTTGAGCAGGCTGATAGCCTGGGCAAACATCACGAACGGCAGGGCAAGGTAGCCCTCGGGAAGCGCCTCGTAGCCCTTAAAGGTGAAGGACTCGCCCTCGTAGACGGTAGCGCCATCCTGCTGAACGGCAACAGTGTGCTGAGCAATCTTGTCGCCACCGATCTCGTTGAGGATGTCGATGTCGTACTGACGGGTGTAGGCGTCGTTGTTGACGAACACGAAGACGAGCGTCTTATCGTCGACGAAGGACTTAGGTCCGTGACGATAGCCCATGGAGGTGTCGTAGGAAGTAGCAACCAGACCGTGAGCGAGCTCGAGGATCTTGAGCTGGCTCTCCTGAGCAAGGCCACCGAAGGAGCCAGAACCCAAGTAGGTCACGCGGTTGAAGTCGCCAGCCAGGTAATCGGCGATCTCAGGCTCACGGGAGATGACCTCCTCGCCCATCTTGGCAATCGTCTCGACCCACTCGGCCTTCTGCTCGTCAGAGGCAGTGTCGAAAATAAGGGTGGAGAGCAGGGTCATGCAGGAATAAGAACCGGTCATGGCGAAGCCCTTGTCGTTGGCGCGCGGGATGAGCAGCGTCAGCGCGTTGGGATCATCGGCAGACTCGACGGCGAGCTTGCCCTCGGGAGCGCAGGTGATGTTGAGGAACTTGACGTTGTGGACGAGCTCCTTGGCAACGGCAACGGCGGCAAGGCTCTCGGGGCTGTTGCCAGAGCGGGCAAAGGAAACCACGAGCGTGGGATCCTCGGCGCGCAGGAAATCGCGCGGGGCGCTCACGATGTCGGTCGTGGCGATGGGCTTAAAGTCGTAGAGATCAGTGTTGCCAGCGTGACGCAGGTACGGGGCGCAGGTATCGCCAACGTAGTCGGACGTACCGGCACCGGTGAAGACAACGGACAGACGACCCTCGCCCATAGCGCGAGCCTCGGCCAGGAAGGCCTCGATGGCCTCCTTGTTCTCGCGATAGATGTTGAGCGTATCACGCCAAAGCTCGGGCTGCTGAGCAATCTCGGCCGTGGTGATCTGGGCGCCGAGCTCGGTGAGCTCCTCGACACTCTTCTCGAACATTTCTAATACCTCTCTCTAGAAGTAATCCTCTGACGTGCAATTATACACTTCGGTTGGTTATCTGGTAGTAACCAGTTAAATGCAAAGAATCACCATATGGAAACGATGCGAGCACTAGTTACTGCGCTGGTGGTAAACCTTGTATTTAAACTGATCGGCACGAGCAACCGAGAGTGTGTACTCCACTACCTCGTTTGACTCGTTATACGTAGTCCTGACCAAATCGAGCACAGGCGAGCCCTCGACAATTCCCAAAAGGTGGGCATCGGTGGGACGGGCTATGCTCGCATAGAACTCCTCTTCGGCCACGCGAATCTTTTGCTGAAAGTCCTGCTCAATCACATCGTAAAGCGGCTTACGCTCCAGCAGCGGTCGCTTTAGGGACAGAAATTGACGAACCGGTAGATAGCTGCGTTCGACCATCATGGGCATGTTGTCGGCAGAGCGAAGGCGCTTGAGCTTAAAAATGCGATCACCGATGCGCAATCCCATATGCTCGGCCAGATTCTTATCGGCCTCCATCTCGCAAAACTCGAGAATCGTGGTCTCGGGTTCTCGACCCATCGCGCGCATCTGCTCGGTAAAGCTGTAGGACTGCATAAGATTGGTTGCTTTTGCCGAACGGTCGGTCACAAAGGTACCGCGACCGTGCTGCCGAACCACCAGTCCTAAACGCTCCAGTTCCTGCAGAGCCAGGCGTACCGTAGTGCGCGAGAGACCATAGCGCTCCGAAAGTTCGCGCTCGGAAGGAATCATGTCACCGGCGCGATATTCATGGTCAATCTTTTCGGTCAGAATATCGACCAGCTGATCGTACAGCGGTTGCTTACGCGCTCCGATCGCCATCCTATCCTCCCTTTTGCTCGAATTCGGCTAACTACCTAGGGTGTTATGCATTATCTGTCTGCCACACCCGAATCATTAAGAAAACAAAAGCCGCGCGCTCTTTCGAGCACGCGGCTTTTAACATACACATGGCTTAAGGGGTCGGGGTGTGAGCCGCGTAGGGACACACCCCTCAAGCTAGAGCCTTACCAGATGCTCGGCCAGAGACCAAGCGGGCCAGCGCCCAGGATGCCAAGGACGAAGAGCAGGAGAATGCCCTTGGTCGGGGTCCAGCTGTGCTTAGCGAACATGTAGTAAAGCAGCAGCGTAAGCATAAGCGGGACGAGCTTCGGGACGATGGTGTTGAGGGTGTCGGCAACAGAGAAGTTGACCGGATCCTCGGTAACGGTGCCGTAGGTCACGGACTCCATGCCGTTACCCAGATCGGTGACGCCGCACTCGACAGCGTTGCCGTCGGCATCGGAAGCGGTAAGGGCGTTGCCGTCCTTATCGGTCATGGCGATGGTACCGGCCTCAGCGGTCTCGGTATCGATGCCCTCCATACCGGTGAAGTTCTCGGCCTCCTTCTCGGAGACGATCACGGTAGTAGCGGAGAGACCACGGGTGGTGCCGTTGGGGATCTGGAGGTTGATCTGGGTGCCACCCATGGTGACGACCAGGCAACCGACGACGAAGACGCCCATGATGGAAGCGGCACGCGTGAAGGCCTGCATGTTGGCGGTCAGAGCGTCAATAGCGCTGGTGCCAAGCTTGTAGGACCAGTTCATGAGCCAGAAGCGCAGAGCGAACTGGACGACGTTGAAGATCACCAGGAAGATGATCGGTGCAGCGGCGTTGCCGTTGATGGCCATGTTGGAGGTGATGCCGGCCGTGATAGGCACGAGCGTCAGCCAGAACAGGGCGTCACCGATACCACCGAGCGGGCCCATTGCGGCGACGCGGACGGCGCGGATCGTGGGGATGTCAACCTTGTTCTGCTCGAGCGAAAGCACGATGCCCATAACAAAGGTGACAAGGAACGGGTGGGTGTTGAAGAACTCCAGGTTGTGGCTCATGGAAGCCGCGAGGTCGTTCTTGTTGGTGTGGATCTTCTCCAGACCGGGGATGATGGAGTAGAGCCAGCCAGCGGCCTGCATGCGCTCGTAGTTGAACGATGCCTGCAGGAAGCAGGAGCGCCAAGCCATCTTGTTGAGGGTCTTCTGGTCGAGCTGCGGAGCAGGAGTGAGATCCTCGTAGTGCTCCGGGATCACATACTCATTAGATGCCATCTTCGAAGTCACCTCCGTCAGAAACAGCTGCACCCTTCAGCTCGGTCTGCTGCTGGAAGTCCCAGAAAGCGATGCCGAAGCCGATGAGAGCGAGGATGAGCAGAGCAGGGGTTGCCAGCGAATCGTTGGCAACGGTGATGAGCGCGAGGCCAAAGCCCATGAGGAAGAAGCCCCACATATCGCGGTTCATCATAACCTTGAGCAGGACGGCGAAGCCGACGAAGCGCATCATGCCGCCTGCAGCGGACAGACCGGTCTGCAGCCAAGTCGGGATGGCGGAAGCGATGGTCTGACCAATGGTAGCGCCAGCGATGAAGAACAGGGTGACGACGACAGCGAAGATCAGGCCGAGCAGAGCCATGGCGAAGTAGTTCAGGCGCTCGATGCCCTTGGTGTCCGCGTTGTGAGCCATGTTATCGGCCGTGGACATAAGCGGGGACATAAGCGTGAAGACCAGGGTAACGCCGAGCTGGCCAAGCAGAGCGAACGGAATGGCGAGACCGACTGCCGCGTTGGGCTCGAGGCCCGTGGCGATAGCGAGAATGGCTGCCATGATGCCGCCGATGACGGCGTTAGGCGGCTGAGCGCCTCCGATCGGCATGTTGCCGATCGTCATGAGCTGATAGGTACCACCCACGAGAAGACCGGTGTTGAGGTCGCCAAGGATAAGACCGATGACGGCGCCGGTGACGATGGGCTGATAGAGAGACTCGAGGAAGTCAAACTGGTCGATTGCCGCGATGAACGTGACGACGAAGACCAGAGCGATCTGGATGATCGAGTATTCCATCTTGCTCCTCCTTTCAAAATGTATGTACGCACTTTGGATTTCACGTACAGAACGTCAGGGTTTCACTCCTGACAACGTGGATCACGAGGATTACGAGAAGAGCTTGCTCGTGTCCTCAACAGGCGTGCTCGGAACGCGCCTGATCTCCAACTCCACCCCCAATTCCTGCAGCTCTTTAAACGCAGCGACATCCTCGTCGTTAACTGCGACGGAGGTGGCGACTTGGCGCTTTCCTTCCGACATGTGCATGTTGCCGATGTTTACCTTCTTTATAGGCACACCGCCCTTGACGAGCGTAAGCACGTCTTCCGGTGTTTCGGCCACGATGAAGATCTTCTGGCGCGGGCTCGCCTTGCCAATGACGTCGATGGTCTTCTGCAGAGAGAAGAAACGCGTAGCGACGCCGGCGGGAGCGGCCATCTTCATGAGGTTCTGGCGCATGGTGTTGGACGCCACGTCGTCGTTGGCGACGAGGATGAGGTTGGAGCCCAGGGTGGAGTTCCACTGGGTGGCAACCTGACCATGAACCAGTCGGTTATCGATGCGGGTAAGAAGAATGTTGGGTTCTGCCATGTTGATCAGCTTCCTTTCGTTATTTGCTGACGACAGTTACTTGATCTCCTGAATCGCGTAACGCGAAACATCTACGACGGCTCCGGATCGGACTTTGATCTGGACCTTCTCGCCTTCGATGCCTTTGACGGTTCCGTAGATACCGCCGGCGAAAAGAACCTCTTGACCCGGCTTGAGCTCGGTGTGCAGCTCCTTGAAGTACTTCTGCTTCTTCTTCATGTTGATTTGCGACCAGATGGTGTAAATCAAGCCCATGATGACAAGCAGGCCTAAAAGGGCGACCGAGGAGCTCAGGACGTTGGCTCCGAAATCGGCCATTAGATGCCGTCCTCGTCGCCGAAGATATCCTCTTCGTCGGAGCCGGCAACGGATGCGACCGTCTGGGCGGTGATGCCCGTCTGGCCAACGGTCACGGCCTGCTCGCCAAGCTCGGCGAGCGTGGCGTTGCCGCGGAGGAACAGAAGCTCAATAACCATGGGAAGGTTGGTGCCGGTCAGAACCTCGACGTTGTCGACATCCTGGGCAATCATCATCGCCTGGTTGAACGGGGTGCCACCAAGCAGGTCGGTAAAGACGAGCACGCCATCGCACTCCTCGCGCATGGCGGTAATAGCGGCGCGGAGATCCTCACCGTAGGAAGCAGCCTGGTCGCCCTCAAAAGGAACGACGGTAAAAGCGGGCTGGTCGCCAGCAACCATAGCGATAGCGCTTGCGAGGCCGGGTGCGAACTGTCCATGACCGGTAAGAATAAAGCCAACCATTCAAATTTCCCTTCCGAAGGTGTGTACGATCTGAGTCCGATGATTTTCGGAAGCCAGCGGGCGCTCGCCCTTAAAGCTTCTTAGAAAGCGTACTTTGAAGACCAGTGGTTTCTAAACTGGTAGTAACCACGTGACGTGTTGTTGTCACTATATCACCCCAGAAGAGGTCGCTTTCGTTGATTCATACGGTAAAACGTTTTTGCACCGCTCACGGTGATAAATCGACCGTTTACCGGTCGTTAACACTTCTACCTGCGGTTTTGAAACCGTTCCGAAATGCTTTGGCAAAAGATCGGATCTTTTCCTGTGTCTAAACAACGCAGGGCGGCTAAAAATAGCGTGTAGAAAAATTGCAGGTCATTGTGAAGATATGTGAATTGGTCTTTTTGACTTAATACCAGTTAGAACCAGTTTTGAGATTATCGGTGAACGGTAGTTTTCGACCGTTCACCGGTTACTTGCAATCGTTTGCAGTCGTTTTCCCAGATGAATTAGGGAAACACAATGGAGCGCTTGCGCGATCAAGGGAAGTTTTGACATTTGTCCTCATCCCCCGCGCGCCAAACTCCGACACCCAAAATGAGCCATAGCTCTCGCTATTCGTCTCACAAACATTACTTACTCTAATCTGTAATTGTTTATCGTTTATCATTAAATATGATATGAGATACAAGTATCATCCAAGACATTGGTTGGAGGAGCTATGATCCGCTGGAACGTATCCAAATCGAATGAAGCCATCGACCGTGAACAGGCAATAGCCGATCTGAGGAAGCTCACTCGCATCTGCAAATGGGCCACAATCTGCACCACCGTGGCGCTCGCTCTGGGACTTCTCGCAGTCATTGCGATTGACCTTCTACTCGTATTGCCTAGCCTCTCCCAAGGGTCGTGTCTCCAATCCGTAGAACTTCAAGGCGGCGAAGGGCCGTGCCTGGCTATCGTCGGTACCGATGCGCAGACCCCACTTATGCTCGTCGCACACGATGGTCACACTGCCATAGGGAGCCTCTTGATGACATGCCTCGCGCTTACCATCGCGCTAAGCGTGCGCAGGCTTTTCTTAAACATTGAAAAGGAAGGCAGGCCCTTTGACCTTGAATGTAACCAGACACTTCGTCGAGTAGGACATTTATTCCTTATCGGCGGCGTTGCCGTGAGGCTTCTTGGTGCCGTAATCACGGGAATGATACTCTCAGGATTTGGCGGCAGCTTTACGGATGCGTTCGCCGGCCAGTTATTCGAGCCCTCCATGCTCTTTGCGGGCCTGATTATTTGCCTGATTGCCAGCATCTTCCGCTACGGGTATATCCTGCAAAAACAAGATGACGAGTTGCTCTAGGGGGAATCCATGATTATTCTGCGGCTCGACCGCATGCTTGCCGAACGCAAGATCTCATCCAAAGAGCTTGCGGAACGCGTGGGCATCTCCCAGGTCAATATGTCGCGCATCAAGACGGGCAAGGTTTCTGCCGTGCGCTTTTCAACTCTTGATGCGATATGCCGGGCACTCGACTGCCAACCGGGCGATGTGCTGGAATATATGCCTGACGATGAAGCCGATAACCTTTTTGGACTTAAAGATTCATAGGCATAATTTAGCCACCAGCGCCTAAACGCAAATAGCCCGCTAGAACAACATCCGTTCTAGCGGGCTATTCAGATATTTCGGCTACGCGCTCGGTGGCTCAGACAAATCTTTACGCAAACAGGCCGTAGATGCTGATGTTGGCCTTGGCGTACAGGCCGTTAGCATACTCGGTCCACTTGGAGCTGGCGCTCGAAGCCTGCGAAGAGTACTGCTGGTAGGCGGTGTAATAGGCGGTCATGGCCTGCTTGTAGGTAGCGCTATCAGCCGTAAAGGCATCGTCAGCGAAGGCCTTAGCGTAGGTGCTATCGGCGTCCTTCCAGGTGCCCTTTTCGCTATCCCACTCGTCGCCGGCAAGTTTGATGATGTAATCGGCGTAGTCCTTGCTCGCGGTCTCCTCGTTGCCGTCAGCAGGCTCGGTCGGGGCGGTCGGCATGCTTGCGGAGCTATCGCCCACCTTCTTCTTGTAGAGCTTCTGCAGCGTCGCGGACTGACGGACGATCTGCTTGGCCTGGTCCTTGGACACGCCATACTGCGTGGCCATGGTCTTGTAGTCCGAAGTGCCGATGGAATCCTCGGCGTACTTCTTCATCTCCTTAGAAGAAACGGTGATGCCCTCGTCCTCGGCAGCGTCGAGCAGGATCTTGTTGCGCACGTAGGACAGGATGACGTCGGCAGAGGGAGCGGTGTAGTTGCCATCGCCATCCTTGACGGTGTCGAGGCTGTACTGGCTCTCAATGGCCTCGCGCGCGGTGATGTCGCTCTTCTTGCCGTTGTAGCTGTAGCTTGCCACGGTCGAATCGAGCTGGTCCTCGGTGAGGGTCGCCGAGCCGACGCCCTTGCCGCCAAAACCACCGTTGCCGATAAAGAAGCCGACCACAGCAGCGATCACGACTGCAACCACGAAGGCGGCAATCATCGTCTTCTTGTGCTTGGATGCGCGGTCGTCTTCGTCGGAACCCAGGATATCGTCGTCCTCGTCCTGCTCCTCGGGCATGAGGTTCTCGTCGGCGGCGTCCGCGGCGATCTTTGCCTCCAGGCGAGCGTCCTCCTCCTCGGCCGTCGTACCGGCGGCAATATGTTCGGCAGACGTACCGGCGACCAGATCGATCTTCTCCTCCTCATCACCATCGGGGCCTTCGCCGCGCTCGATGATCTGGATGCCGTCGATCTCGTCCTTCTCGTCCTTCTTTTGAATCAGACCCATATCAGTTACTCCTTGTTAGGAAACATAGTCCGCAATAGAATACGCCCGACAAAGCGCCGGGCGTATTGATTCTCAGGTTATACGCAAACACTTAAGTACTATTTAGGCGTTTGCAGTCTGCATGCCTTAGGCCAGGTGCGCGATAACGGCATCGGCAAAGGCCTGCGTGCCCACAGCGCCCTCAACGGAGCCGGTCTGGGCACGACGAACGTCGCCGGTAACCTGCTCACCCTCGTCGAGCGTGGCAGAAACGGCGGCGCGAATGCGATTGGCCGCGTCGTTCTCGCCCAGGTGATCGAGCATCATAGCCGCGGACAGAATCTCGGCCGTGGGGTTAGCGATATCCTGGCCAGCGATATCGGGCGCGGAGCCGTGCGTCGCCTCGAAGATGGCGCAGTCGGCACCGATGTTGGAACCCGGAGCCATACCCAGTCCACCTACCAGACCGGCGCACAGGTCGCTCACAATGTCACCGTACAGGTTGGGCAGCACCAGGACATCGAAGTCGTTGGGGTTCTGGACCAGGCCCATGCAGATGGCGTCGACAATCTTGTCGTTGAACTCGATATCGGGATAGTTGGCGGCCACCTCGCGCGCAACGCGCAGGAACAGGCCATCGGTCGCCTTCATGATGTTGGCCTTATGCACGGCCGTCACCTTTTTGCGGCCGCAGCGGCGGGCGTACTCAAAAGCGTACTCCACAATGCGGCGGCTCTTGGCGATGGAAATCGGCTTGATTGAGATGGCGGAATCCGCGGCGAAGGTCTTCTGGCCCGAGCGCTCGACGAGCTGCGAGAGCTCCTCGACCTCGGCAGCGCCCTCATCGAACTCGATGCCGGCATAGAGGTCCTCGGTGTTCTCGCGCACGATAACCAGGTCGACGTCGCGGAAGCGCGAGCCGTCGCCCGGCTGCGACAGGCAGGGGCGCACGCAGGCGTACAGGTCAAAATGCTTGCGCAGGGCGACGTTAACGCTGCGGAAACCCGTGCCGACCGGCGTGGTGATGGGGCCCTTGATAGCAACCTTGGTCTCGGCGACCGCATCGAGCACATGTTGGGGCAGCGGCGTGCCAAACTCGTCCATGACGCCGGCACCGGCCTCCTGGACGTTCCAGTTGATCTGGACACCAGTGGCCTCGACCACGCGGCGCATGGCCTGCGTAATCTCGGGACCGACACCGTCACCAGGAATCAGGACTACATCGTGCGCCATAATCTGTTACTCCTCGTCTTCGGCGTCGTCAGATTTTTTTACGCTAGCACGCTTCTTCTTTTTGGAGAGATCCAGGCCAAAACGTTTAACAAGCATTTCGCAAATCTCGCTCGAACGGGCCTTGAGATAGCTACCCTTGCCGTTCTCGGCATCGAACTTAAGGCGCAGCGCGAGCTTCTCGGCGACCTCGGCGTCAATCTCGCCCCGGCCAAACTCGTACAGGCAACCGAGCATGTCGCGATACTCGAGGTCGCCGTGGTAGCACTGGATGGCCTCGTCCAGGATGGGCCAAGCCTCGCGCGAACGCTCGACGCTCGTGGCGCCCCACACGCACAGCAGGCGGAAGGCGGCATAGCGCAGCGTGGACGAAATCTCATCGAACAGCGCGGTCTCGGCGCCCTCAAAGGCATCGCCCAGCTGCTCGGGGCAGGTGGTGGCGAGCGCCGCCAGGGCATCGAGAGCCTCCCAGCGGGTCTGAGCCTCGGGGCGGTCGAGCGCCTCGATCAGCGCGGGCACGCAGGGCACGACGCGCTGCGGATCGCGCTCGGCAAGCAGGTGCAGCACGCGGGCGGCAAACTGACGGATGCGGCGCGTGGGGCAGCCGAGCTCCTGGACCAGGCGGTCGACGGCGTTCTCGTTCTCCTCTGCCAGCTGGAGCTGTGCCAGCTCCTCGTCGGTGAGCTGTTCGTCTTTGTTTTCTGCCATAGTTACCTCTTTTTACTATTTCTTAGCGTGCTTGTCAGCACCCTTGCTGTCATCGGTGACCGAGATGAGCTGTCGGTCGGCCGCGCCATTGCGACGCGCACGGCGGCGCTCCTCGGCATCGCCCGCGTCGGCGGCGGCGCGGTGAGCCTTGTTGACGTTAAAGACCTCGTCGTGTTTGCGCCACGGACCGACGGACTCGCCAAAGCTCATCTTAAGGCCGGCGATAAAGCCGCCGAGCCAGCCGATCGGCGCAAACTGCACCAGCGGGAACAGCGAGAACACCCAGGTCAGCAGGATGACTGCCGCCGCTCCCGCAAAGTTGGCAATCCAGTAGTCGCGCTTGGTGATGACGCGCTTTTCGCACGCCCACTGGCCGCACAAAAAGCCGATGTAGATCGCGAAGAGAAAGAGCACCAGCGCAAGCACCACGAACGTCCAGCTCATAGGCGCTACTCCCCGTGATGGTGGCCGCAGCAGCACTCGTGGCCATCATCATGGCCGTGGCCGCCGCAGCACTCGTGGTCCTCGCCATGGTGGTGGCCGCAACCGCACTCATGGTCGTCGCCGTGCTCGCCGCAACCGCAGCCGTCCTCGTGAGCACCGTGCTCTTCGGGACGATACTGCGACCAGTCCAGACCGGCGGCGATGGCGTCGGCCTCCTCCTTATAGAGGACCGTGATGGCCTGGGTGCCCAGCTTGGCACCACCGATGGCATCGAGCATGTCGTAGAGCGTAAAGGCCACGTCGGCGCCGGGCAGCGCAAGCTCGCGATCGTCGGCATAGGCGAGCGCCAAGCGCAGGTCCTTGATGAAGTGCTCGACCATAAAGCCGGGCTTGTAGTCGCCGTCGAGCGCCTTGGGCGCCAGGCTCTCCATGGCGCCGGACTTGCCGGTACCGCCCAGGATCATCTGGCGGGTCTTCTCCAGATCAAGGCCGCTCAGCTCGGCAAATGCCATGGCGTCTGCCATGCCGACCATGCAGGCGCCCAGCGACACCTGGTTGGCGAGCTTGGCAGCCTGGCCCTTGCCGGCGCCGTCGAAGCAGCAGATGTTGGCCGCAAAGGTGGCAAGGATGTCGCGGACCGGCGCGATGTCGTTCTCGGTAGCGCCCACGATAGCCGTGAGCGTACCGGCGATAGCGCCCGACTCGCCGCCGGTGACGGGGCAGTCAAACGCCATGCGACCAGAAACCTGGGCGGCCTCGGCAATGTCACGGGCAAGCTCGGGCGAGCTCGTGGTGAGGTCGATCAGGACCGCGCCGGGCTTAGTGCACGCGAGCAGGCCGTCGCCCGCCAGGTAGAGTTCCTCGACCTCGGAGGGATAGCCCACCATGGTAAAGACGACATCGGCGTTCGCCGCGGCATCGGCCGGCGTATCTGCCCAGACGGCGCCGCGCTCGATAAGCGCCGCCGCCTTGGACTTGGTGCGGTTGTTGACCGTGACGGGATAGCCGGCGTCCAGAATGTGGCCGGCGATGGGGGCACCCATGATTCCGGTGCCGATGAATGCGACGGAGAGCTTGTTTGCCATGAAACCTTTCCTTTTGGGTTGGGTGTTGTTACCAGGTTGAATACTCGGTGCCAGCGTTTGGGCTGTGAGTCGAGGGCGATTACGGACGCAGCGCTTGCCTACTGACCGCGCACGCGGCGGGCGATACGGTCGGAAAGCGACGCCTTGTCGGCGCGGTTCTTACCCCAAAACGCGCAGCCCACCATGCCGGGGCCCACGTGCGAGCCGATGGTGGGACCCACGGAGCCGCGAATGATCGTGACGTCGGCGCAACCCTCCTCCTTGCGGATGGCGGCTTCGAGCCAGTCACCATCCTTTTCGGCATCGGCCGTCATGATGGCGATGGGCATGGTGCGATCGGGCACGTAGTTCTCGCGGAACGACTTGAGGATGGACTTGAGTGCCTTCTTGCGGCCTCGGTTGACGCCAATCAGCGACAGCGAGCCGGCAAGGTCGTAGGAGAGCTCGGGCTTGACATCGAGCTTTGCCGTGAGCTGCGCCGCCGCGGGCGGAATGCGGCCGCCGGCAGCCAGCGCATCGAAGCTCTCGAGCGTAAAGTAGCCGTGTACGTAGGTCTTGGCCTCGTTTGCCCAATCGACCAGCTGCTTGGCAGTCAGTCCTGCCGAACGCTGGCGCACGGCCTCGAGCGCCAAGAGCGCGCCGGTCGCGCAGGGCAGAGCGTTGTCGACCACGTAGAGCTCAAAGTTGGGATACTCGGCGCGCACGGCATCTGCCGCCTGGCACGCGGAGTTGTAGCTCGACGACAGCGCCGAGGTAAAGCACAGGTAGACCGTGGGCGTGCCCTCTTTGGCGCACTCGGTAAAGAACTCGATATAGCGACCGAGCGACACAGCCGAGGTGGACACGCGGGCACCGGCGCGCATGCGGTCGTAGAACTCCTTAGGGCTCATGCTCGACCAGATGTCATCCGTGCGCTCTTCGCCATCGATAATGAAGGGGAAACCCAGGATATCGACATCGAGGTTCGCGGCGACCTCGGGACTAAAGTCGCAGCAGGTATCGACGACGATGCGGCAACGGTCCGAATGGCCGGTAGATGCAGCCTTGTCCATCAAAGCGACTCCTTACGTAAAAAAGGCGGCCACCCGCATGGGATGGCCGCCAACCGTTAACTCATGCAAGTTAACGTATTTTACTCGTCAAGTGTTTCGATGCGGGGCTTGATGATGCCATATCCACCATTCTTACGGTGATACACCACATTGATGAGGCCGGTCGTCGCGTTCTCAAACACGTAGAAGTCGTGACCCAGCAGATCGGTCTGCACCAGCGCCTGTTCCTCGGTCATCGGGGCGACGTCAATAACCTTCTCGCGGACGAGCAGGTCGTCCTCCTCCTCGGGCAGCAGCAGGTCGGCCAGATCCTCGACGCGCTCGACCGGCGCGACATCCGCGGCGCTGGCACCACCCTGGCGGTTGTCCACGACCTTGGTCTTGAACTTGCGCAGCTGGCGGGTAACCTTATCGGCGGAGAGGTCGATGGCAGCATACATATCTGCGCCGTGCTCGGCAACGCGAATCACCGAACCGCGGGCACGAACCGTGACCTCGACGATTGCCGGGTTGGGGTTCGAGGGGTTCTTCTCATAACGAAGCACGACGTCGACTGTCATGGGCTCGATGTCGAAAACCTTGAGCGCCTCGCCGATTTTCTCATCCACATGCGCACGCAGAGCATCGGTTACCGTCGTCTTGCGTCCAGAAACCTTGATATCCATACGTGGCTCCAATCTGCCTCGGGGACTTACTGTACTGGCTATGTACCCATTGCCGTGCATTTAATCACGCGAATTCCCAAAGACCCGAATAACGACTGCTTGATACCGCATACCGAAGTCTCGCACTTTTCCGTGGCAAAGTGCGCTATAGGAAGGCGTCGACGGAGTTAATTTTTCTCCTGGAAATTAGCTTTGACCTGCTAGTTTTACCAAAATAGAAAAGCCGGGCTCCCCTATTTGGGAGACCCGGCCATGCGTGTTGAAACCGTGAAGAAGCGCCTTGTTCGGTGTATGGCAGACGCCACCCCTACCAATAACTAGCTATTGAGCTTGTTGATGTCATCGTCGGTGATGGCGCCCTCCTGGCTAGACGACGGACTGTCGCCGTTGTTATCAGAGGCGTCGCCATCGGAGGACTCGGTCTCGTTGGACGTGGAGTCGGATGCCTGCACATTGGCCCCCGAAACAGTCTTGGCGGTAAGGTCATAGGGCATTTGGCCATACCAGACGCAGTGGACCGCCTCGAGCGTGCCGTCGACCGTGATACCGTCGAGGGCATCACTCACGGCACGGCACAGCTCATCGTTAGAGCTAAGGCCTGCGACGCCAAGCGTGGAGGGTGCCTCGAGCGTGCCGACATAGGAGATCTGACTCATCAGGCGCGCGAGGTAACCACCGGCCGTGGAATCACAGATCACGTAATCGACCTCGCCCGACTCGAGTGCCTCGAAGCACTCGTTGATGTTGGAGAAGGTCTTTTGGTTGGCCGTGATGCTCTGCTTGGCAAGCGCTTCCTGCGAGGCCGAGGAAGTCTGAACGCCCAAAGTAGCAGTGTTGAGTGTGTCGGTTGAGACACTCGGGGACTCTCCGTCGCTGGTCTTGCCGAACACGGCGGCAGCATCGTACAGACAGGTGCCAAGCGAGCTGATGTCGCCGCCCGCAGACTTGATGTCGCCAATAAAGATGTCGGCCTTTTTATCGCTGAGCGCGGAATCGGCCGAGGACGCATCGACAAAGGCGACCTTGAGACCCATGCGGCATGCGAGGGCACGAGCGGCATCGACCGCATAGCCCGTGAGGTTTCCGTCGGCATCCTGCATGGCTTGCGGGGCATCGGACGTATCGAGGGCGACCGTCAGGGTTCCCGGCGTGACCAGGGCATTGTCCGATACCGTGGGGGTAACGGTCTCGCGCTCGATCTGGTCGATCGTGGGCGTCGTGAACGTGGACAGTGGATTGAACGCGCATCCGCTCAGGCCCAAAACGGCAATGACCGCCGCGGTCCCAGCACCCAACCGAGCCGCATGCATCAAGCTGCCCCTCACCATGTCCACTACCCTGCCTTCTGTGTCGTATACGATCCGTGCCCCGCACGGAATATCGGGTTGTTCCCACCAGCTGACCTGGTATTTGACCCCACACTTGCGCACCGGGGCGTTTGCTCGGGAGGCCGCAGCCACCTTCACGACTGGCCCGCTCGCCCGCGAGGCGGTATTGCCCCAAAGAAAGTAGAACGGACGGTGCGGCTTACATCTAGGACGCGCCATGATCGCGCCGCGCGCACGCGGTCGCTTACGTGGATCCCTTTGACCGCGTCTGTCTTGGACTAGGATGGGCATTTCGTCCGTCCGCAACCACAGCCTGGCAGGAACGTAGCGCATTATAGCTAAGTTCAAGCTATAGTTTAAGGTTAGGGACGTTATTCGCATCTCGAGTACAGATTTTGCAGGTCGGGACGGATCATTCGTGCCCCCATGAAGCCCGGAGCTCCCCCACGGGGAGCTCCGGGGCACCCGTCTCAGGGTGCCGTGTGCAAAAAACGGCAAATATGAGTACTGTTACCAATTTAGTAGCAGACAATTTTGGCCTCTCGGACAGATTTTGCGCTCAGTGTCGCCAACCTGATGCTTAGTTATTCTACATTTGTTTATTATCTTCTTACTTTACGACGCCTCCGAGTCCTAAATTCCTTGATTTTGCTGTTACTGATTTAGTGACAGTACTCATATTTGCCATATTTTGGCCAGAGCATATATCCAACCCCCTGTTTCAGAGCATTGTTAGGCAGGCTTAAGCCCAAAACACGCCCGCAGCGTGTTAAGCAGCGCCTCTTGCTTTTTCCTGCGGGCATCGACACGATTCCGGTACCGCTTTCGCATACGCTGGTGCATGCGCCATGCGAGCGCCTCCATTGCCTCCATGTCGCAGAGCATCTCGTTATTGACCGTCGCGACCTCGATTCCCATAGTAATCAAGCCCGTGTTGCGTTTTTCATCATGGATACGTCCCCTCCGGGAGGAATGGCCCAGCTCACCGTTGTATTCCAGGTCAAACTGGGCTGCTTCCTGATACGCATCGCAAACTGCATGCGGCATCCCCGAGATTGCCTGCGCACGGTCATCGAACTCGATCTTGTAGTCGGTCTTAAAGGGACCGCAGGCAAATCCGCCATAGGAAAACGGAAGCGAAAACAGAGCGAGCATGATGCACTCCATGGGCGAGCGCAGATTTTCTGACAGGTAGGGACACAGGCGCAGCAGCTGTTTGGCCACATTCCCCTTGCATACCGCGAGGTAATCTGCCAGACAATCGGGCGTCAGCACCGGCTCAACCTCAAAGTAGCCCACGTCTGCTGGCTGGTCCTTGTCCTTTGCAAGTTTATTCGTAACGGGCGAGGTGTAGGGAGGCAGATACTTCCCGCGGTCACTCAGCGAAATCTTAGAGCACAGCTCCTGGGCCAGGGCAAATGCCTGGATACAGCCGACCTCGCGCGCGACGGCTACGCAAAGGGCCTCGGGAGATAGACTGTACACCCCCGGTTCCACCTCTAGAATCGAGCCGGCGGGCAACTCGGAGCATACGGACCAGCTCACGCCAAGAATACGGCGGCGCTGCGCTGCAGACCCTACCAACAAGCACAAATCCTCTTGCACCTCGCCGCTTGCGGCCCCAATCCGCACCAAATCGGGAAGATAGATGTCCTCGGTCGAGGGCGACGACGTGCGCAGCACACGGCGCTCTTCATCGGGATCGAGGTCCCTCCAGCTGATGTAACCCATTTGTCGGCGCTCGGCGCGCATCATGCGCAGCGCTGAGGCGCCGGTCAAGATTACGGAGGCCGCCAGTTGCTCGCTTGTCGGCTCGATGCGTCGCGCCATCTTCACTGCCACAAAACCACCCCTACCAAACGCGTGCGATAGCGAGGCCATCAACGGCCGCGGCACCGGCGCGCTTGAGTTCCGCCGAAGCCGCTGCCATCGTCGCACCCGTGGTGATAACGTCGTCGATAAGCAGCAGGCGCTTGCCCCGCACATCCTCAACCGTCTCGTACATACCTCGGGCACGCTCGCAGCGCTCCTCACGACCGAGTTCGCGCTGGTCGCCATGCCCGTACTTGACGAGAGCATCGAGCAGGGGAACACCCGACAGCTCGCAAAATGGGCCCGCAATAGCCTCCATATGATCAAAACCACGCCGCCGAAACGCTGCCGCCGTCGCAGGCACAAACACTACCGCATCCGCACCGGACAGCACGCCTCCGTAGCGATCGGGCGCTACGAC
>CATVYG010000038.1 GCA_958348225.1 uncultured Collinsella sp. | reverse complement strand
GAGAGAGCGCTCCCGCAAACTGCCTCTTGACAACTTATAGGAGCGTCGGTTTTATGTTTCGCTATGCGGGCTGTGCTTGGCTATTGCAAAATAGTCTACTCACTTAGGTTTGAGGGCCGTTCGCTGGCGCCTATTTGCGCTTGTTTGCCAACGCCGCGACCATCAGAAGCCCCTAGGACTCTTGCGGTAGACGCTTCTTGCCCTTGCGGGCACGGTTTCTAAAGTTCTCGACGGCCTCTTCCATGCCCAGAGGCACATAGGCGAGCTCATCGAGGTTATCGGGCAGGTAGCAGGCTAGGCTTTGCTCCTGCGCGCGGCCCGCCGCGAGCTGTTCATCGCTGGGCTGCGCTCCAGGTGTGGCGCAAATGCCATAGACGGCGGCACCCATCTCGCGCGTGCGGCGCTCGTACTCGGTCTCGGGATGCTCGGGATGGTTGCGGCGGACGTCGTCGCTTACCCAAAGCGTATCGTAGCCGGCCGCGGCAAACTGTCCCAGGGCGTAATCGCGCAACGGCTTGCTATCGGTGCGCAGCGTGACGGTAGCGCCGGCTGAAAAGAGCGGGCGGTAGAGCATCAGATGGTCGACATGGACGAGTCGTTTTTTAGCGTACTTGGCCTTGGGCTGCGGCGTGGGAAAGTTAATGGTGATGGCATCGAGCTCGCCTGCGGCAAACAGCTGTGGCAGCGATGCGGCGCCTCGGGGCAGGACGAGTGCGTTGGATAGCCCCTGTTCGCAGATTTTCTGCGCGGCATAGGCGATGCAGATGGGCTCCTGGTCCATGCCGATAAAGAGGGTGTCGGGCTCGCGGTGGGCGCGCTCGACCAGATAGGTTCCCTTGCCACAGCCAAGATCCAGGTGAAGGTGTTCGAAGGGCTTGCTGCCAGCTGGCGCGCAAGCCTCGCGCCAATCTCCGGCATAAGCCTCGGGGTTCGTCTCAATCGCATCGGCGTAGCGCTCCAGGCGCTCCTCGAGCACAAAGTTCTTAGGCGTGCGAACGTGGACGGCTCCCATGAGGCTCCTTGGTCATAAGTATGGAACGCATAGCCGCGCGTTCCGTCAATGGGTTGAAAAAGGGTGGGCATAGTTTGCCCGAAAGATGCGGTGTGGCTCGGTGGCGAGTCGTCGGTGCCTACAGGCGTTTGAGGATTACATAGCGGTTGAGCTCTCCGCTGCGACCGTCGGCATGGAAGCGCTCAAGCTCGCGTACGGGGACCTCACCGCTCTTGTAGAACGTGCGGACGCCGCGCACCAGGTCGGTAATCTGCTGATCGTCAAAGTGATGGCAATAGCGGTAGGCGTGGCGGTCGTTTTGCCAGCCAATGAGGTGGTCGCCGGCTTCAAACTGCGCTGAATCGTAACCCTCAAACGGCGGGGTGAGCTCGGCGCGGGCCTCGGCTCGAACGGCCTTGCGCGCCATGCGCTCGTCGTTCATAAACTCCCAAAAGCTGATGGCGATGATGCCGCCTGGGCGCGTCTGGCGCACCAGGGCGTCGAGCACGCGTACGCGGTACTCGCACGACGGCACGTGGTGCATAAAGCCAAAGCAGACTGAGATGTCGGCGAGCGGGGCGTCGAAAAGCGCGTCAGGCGCCTCGGCGGGATTGAGTTTCATGAGGGCATCGAGCACGTCGAGCTCCTGGAAGTGCAGGTTGGGAATGCGCAGCGCGTGGCCATGTGCATCGATGGCCAGGTCTTGGCACGAGTCGACGCCGTAAAACTCAAACGGGCAGCTGGCATCTGCCGAGGGGTTTGCGCCGTCGACGCCCTTGGCGGCAAGTGCGCCGCCGGCGGCGAAGTTCTCGAATCGCATATTGCCGCAGGCGAGATCGAAGACGCGGACGGGATGCTCAATCGTGGCGACATCGAGCTGTTCGAGCGCGATGTCCATGGTGCGCACCCAGCCGGGCCACGGGGCCTGGCGCGTATCGGAGAAGGAGGCGGAGTGCTCGCGATAGAACGTGTTGTTGAGCTGGATGAGCGATGAGGCGAAATCGCGGTTCACGGCGCGGAACTCCCTCCGTTGGCGGTGCGAAATAAACAGTACGACCATACTACCGTTAACGCCGCAACGGGGACAACCGAGCTGCGGGTCATTGCTTTGTTTAGACACATTTCCGCAGCTCATATGTGCCCGCAACCGCCGGTTGTCAAAAATCTCACTAGAATAGGTGGCATGCTTTTGGCGGTGGCGGATAGATTTTTAACTGTGCAAGGCGCCTTAAGAACAAAAACGGTCCGGCGGCACGGCTGGCATCACATAGGAGGAACCATGAATGTAGAAACTGCGCAGCGGCTCGCCGACCTTCGCCGCAGCAAAGGCTTTAGCCAAGAAGGGCTGGCGCGAAAGCTGGGGCTGTCGCGCCAGGCGGTCAGTAAATGGGAGCGCGCGGAGAGCTCACCCGATACCGAGAACCTGATCTCGCTCGCCAAACTCTATGGCGTGAGCTTGGACGAGTTGCTCAATCCGAGCGACGAGATTGAGGACGATATCGAGTTTGAGAACGAGGACCGCGCCCGTCAGCGCGAGGCCGAGGCGGCAGAGCGTGCTCGCACCCATGAGGCGGCGGCGCGCGCTACCGAGGCGGCAACACAGGCGAGTGATGCTGCGGCCAAGGCGGCGCAAGCGGCAAGCTGGAGTGCACAGGCCGCCAATGCCGCTACGGCGCAGGCGACGAGTGGCACCGCGGTTGGCTCGACTCCGGCGAAGGGGCCGTTCCAGTCGTTCCCGTATTGGGCCGTGTGCTGGCTGCTGTTCTTTTTGCTGATGTTCCTGTTTGGTGCCGGCCCCTTTGCCGCACTGATCTTCTTTACGATTCCTATCTATCACTGGGTGGCACGTGCGCTTGATGGCGATTGGGCACGTGGGGATATTCAGGTTGGTCCGGCGTCGGTGGCGATCAAGGCCCAGGGGAAGGATGCTTCTGCGGAACCTGATGCTGACGTGGCTACCACGACCACCGCTGAGCCATGTGCCAAAGAGGGTGACGAATGATGAAGCTTTCGCATGAATCCAAGGTACGCCTGGGTGTTGGCATCGGAGCGTTTGTGCTCATTGTTGGGCTTGTCTTTGGCGTTTCGCGGACATTGATTCATTTTGATGGCCCGTGGGATCTCGACGATGTTGTATCCGGCCTGTCTGGTATGGACGATGTGGTGGACGAGGGCGATCTTTTGGATGACGGTAACTATTCCGCTCAGCCTCAGCAGCTTTCGAGCGAAACCTTTGATGCCGATGCGTTCACATCGCTTGACTTGGACGTGACGTCGGGCACGGTCGAGGTCAAACACGTCTCCGGCGGGCCAGTGCGCGTAATTGAAAGCGGTCGCGTGGCAACGGGGACCGTTGCCTTCGATGCGGCAACCCAGAACCTGGCCGAAATCGAGGGCTCTACGCTCAAGATTCGCCAGTTCGATTGCGATGACGAGCGCGCCATTGACCGCACGGTTACCGTCGAACTGCCGCGCGAAGTTGCCGATAACATGGTGGGCATTACAGCGAATGTAGAATCGGGCGACCTGACGGTCGCGGGCATTGCGTGTCATGACCTCAACCTGACTTTGGACTCTGGAGACGTTGAGTTTACGGGCACCGTGACCGATACCCTGAATGCCGAGGTCGGTTCGGGCGATGTGACGTTCGAGCTCTACCAGGCCCCCGCGAAGTCGATGGACGTGAGTGTGGGCTCGGGCGATGTGGAGATGACGGTTCCGAACTCGACGGGCTTTAAGGCGAGCCTCACCTTGGGCAGTGGCGACTTCGAGAGCGATTTCCTTCCGCTTGGCTACGACGGCGAGACCATTTTGAATCTTGAATTCGATAACGGCGATAAGTCTGCTACGTATCGTTTTGAGGTCGGTTCGGGCGACATGTCGTTTGATCCGGAGTGACATGCGGTTTTCGGAGATCGGTACATATAGGCATGCTCTTTGATGGAGGCGCCGGAGCCGTGGTCGGCTTCGGCGCCTTTGCCTTTACAATGGGGACATGGAACAGATTATCTTGAACATACTCGAGGCTCTGCGTCACGGCGAGACCGTGGACGACAAGGCGCTCGTCAAACTGATACATGCCGAGGCGCGCCGTGAGGGTGCCGACAAACGCGATTTGGCCAAGCGCCGTCTGCTGCCGTTCTACCAGCTGGTTAAACGTGAGGAGCCGGCTCGGTGGGCTGCGTGGAATGTCGATTCCGATCTGGAACGCCAACTGCTGCAGGTGCTACGCATGAAGCCGCGCCGCACGGCTTCGGGCGTAGCGACCATTACCGTCATCACCAAGCCCTGGCCGTGCTCGGGCGATTGCCTGTTTTGCCCCAATGATCTGCGCATGCCCAAGAGCTATCTGCACGCCGAGCCGGCGTGCGCCCGTGCAGAGCAAAATTGCTTTGACCCGTATCTGCAGGTGAGTGCTCGTCTGACCGCGCTTTCGCAGATGGGGCATGCAACCGACAAGATCGAGCTTATCGTTCTTGGCGGTACCTGGAGCGACTATCCGCAAGGCTACCAGACGTGGTTTATGTCGGAGCTTTTCCGTGCGCTCAATGACGATGCCGTTGCCGGCGTGGCGGCCAACCCCATGCTGGCGCGTCCGGGCATCAGTCGTGCCGAGGCGGGGCGCCTGCTCGATGACGCTCCCGCCGATGCTCTGCCGCCGGTGGTAGCAGATCGCCGCGAGCGCTATCGGGTAGCCGGCATTGCGACAGACGAGGCTGAGCTCGCCGCCGGCGTTACCGACGAGCAGGGGCGTGTGGATGCTGCCGTGGGCGGCTACAACCGCGCAGTGCGTCGCCTGTACGGCCCTGGTACGCCGTGGGGCGAGGTCGCCGAGTGGCAGATGGCAACGATGGAGGAGCTTGAGCACCAGCAGCGCATCAACGAGACGGCGAAGCATCGCGTGGTGGGGCTCGTTATCGAGACGCGCCCCGATGCAGTAACGCCGCAGGCCCTCACGCTTATCCGCCGCCTGGGCTGCACCAAGATTCAGATGGGTATTCAGAGCCTTGACCAGCATCTGCTCGATATCAACGAGCGTCGCATTTCGGTGACGCAGATCGAGCGGGCGTTTTCGCTTGCGCGCCTGTTTGGCTTTAAGATCCATGCGCATTTTATGCTTAACCTGCTGGGCGCCACGCCCGAGGGGGACAAGCGCGACTACGAGCGCTTTATGACCGAAGGGGCCTTTATGCCCGACGAGGTCAAGGTCTACCCGTGTGCGCTCATCGAGGGCTCGCGTCTGGTGGGCTGCTATGAGCGTGGCGAGTGGCGCCCCTATACCGAGGATGAGCTGCTCGATGTGCTGACCGATGACATCGTGGTGACGCCGGCGTTCTGCCGCATCAGCCGCATGATTCGCGACTTTAGCTCCGACGACATCATGGTGGGCAACAAGAAACCCAACCTGCGCCAGCTCGTTGAGAACCGCCTGGCTGCTCGGGGGGAAGGCGCGACGGTGCGCGAGATTCGCTATCGCGAGATCAGTACGGCGGGTGCCGACTTGGGTGAGCTGTCCCTTGATGAGGTCGCGTACGAGACGCCGGTGACGAGCGAGCGTTTTTTGCAATGGGTGACGCCCGAGGGCAAGATTGTTGGTTTTTTGCGCCTGTCTCTGCCCGTTCGCGCTTTTGTTGCCGCGCATGCGGACGAGTTGCCGACGACGCCGGACGAGGCGATGATCCGCGAGGTGCACGTGTATGGCATGGCGGCGCGCGTGGGGGATCAAGGCCAGGCGGCCCAGCACCATGGGTTGGGGCGTCTGCTCGTAGAGCGTGCGTGCGAGATTGCCCGGGATGCGGGTTATACGCGCATCAACGTGATCAGCGCGATTGGTACGCGCGAGTACTATCGCCATTTGGGTTTTTATGACCATGGCCTTTATCTGCAAAAGGAGCTCTAGATGAACAAGCCGAGTGTTTCTGCCGGCGTCGTTGCCGGCGTTGCTCTGGGGGCCGCGGCGCTTGGTGCGGCCGCCGTCGCTGTTCGTGCTGCCTGTCTGCAGGTTGCGCGAACCCGCAATGGGTTGGCGCGTGTGAAACGCGTGCACGATGAGGGCGGCGATGAAGTCCGCGTATTGGTGCAAGGCGGTGTCTACCAAAGTGCGAGTTACGTTGGCGAGCGCTGGGCGGAGCCCGTCTTTGCGTACTATCGCGCGTTTGACGACGTGTTTGAGGCCGAGGATGCGATGCGCGACGTTTATGGTCACGGTATCAGCCGTATGCTCATGCTGGGCGGCGGCGGGTTTGCCTATCCCAAGTTCGCGCTGATGTCGCACGAGAGCTTGCGCATGGACGTCATTGAGTACGATGCCGAGATTACGCGCCTGGCGCGCCGCTGGTTCTACCTAGACGAGCTGGAGCGCGCGGCGGGCGACCGCTTGCGGGTGATTACCGCTGAGGCTCGCTCGTATCTGGGCGTGACGAGCGTGGGCCATCGTCGCTACGACGTGGTCGTGAGCGATTGCTTTGGCGGCGCCGAACCCGTACGCGAGCTGGCGACGGTTGGGGCGTTGCGTTTAGTGCGAGGCAGCCTAAATGCCGGTGGCGTCTACGTTGCCAATATCGTGAGCGCAAACGAGGGGAGCGATGTGACGTTCCTGCGCGACTGCGCCGCCACGGCACTCGAGGTGTTCGCCCACGCCTGGGTGGTCCCATGTGGCGATACGGAGTTCGGCGGCGAGGAAAACTACCTGCTCATCGCCAGCGACGGCGACTATGCCTTTGCCGAAGCTGTGCCCTTCGACACCGACTTCCTCGGCGCTGCTCTCCACGACTAGCGCGTCTCCCTGCGACCAGTCTGTTTGTGGTGGGGCTCTTTTAGCTACTTCATGGTCATGCCCAAAGTAGCTCAACAAGCCCCGTCCCAAAAAGGACTGGTCTTAGGCGTGGTCGCCCCAGCCGAGAACGCGCTGCTTCATGCCCTCGATGTCGAGCACGCCTTCGGCAAAGCCCTTGCGCACGAGCTCTTCGGGAACAAACTCGTCGTAGCGGTCAAAATAAGGCACCTCGCCGGGATAGACGAGCTCGATGGGATTGAAGTCCTTCTCGGCCTCGGTGGCGAGTACCTCAAAGAACGTCTCCTCGTCGGCCTTCATCTTAAACTGCATAAAGTACGGGCGTGAAGGGTCGAGTCCGCGAAGGCCCAGCTCCGCGGCACATTTAATCTTGAGCATGCGCTCGAGTGCCAAAAAGGCGTAACTGCCCAGCCAGGGGAAGAGCACCCAGGTGTCGCCGCCCAGGTTAATGAGCGGCTTGGTTCCCGCGCCCGAAATCTCGGCCGTATGGCGAGCCTGCGCCAAGCGGGCCCGCGCGTTACCCATAAGGTACGGATACGCGGCATGTTCGTTGAGCGCTTTACGCATGCGCTCGAGCACATGCGTGTTGATGTCGCCGGGGCAATCGCCAAAGTAAGCCGGCACACGGCCCTTGACCTGAGTGGCAAAGACGGTATGACGCTTCCAGTCCACTTCCTCGACAATCCAGCAGTGTCCGGCGATGGCGATGCGCTCGCCGGGCGGTGGGGGATTGACGATTGTGCCCAACTCGGCCGACTCGCTGCGAACAGTGAACTCCTCGTTTTCCTGGAATACGGCGTAGAACTTAAAGTTGTTAATGATGCGCTCGCCCGCGAGACCCACAATGAGCCCACCGCCCTCGGTGACCTGGATATGGTCGATCTTAATGAGGTGACGCAGCAGTATGCGATAGTCATCGGCCGAGATGCGATGGAAATAGCTGAGTGTGAGCACGCGTTGGGCAAGCTCTGCCGGCGTGAGCTCTCCGGTGCTGGCAAGCGTCGACATAGTCTGGTGGTAGAGCAGGCTGTAGGGGAGTCGATCGAGCTCGGGCGGCTCGACCCACTTTTCCTCGCGATAGAGTTGTACGAGCGCGATGCCCTGCAAGAGCTTCCACGGAATGGTCTCGGGCATCATCGTGCGCGGCTCGGGCTCTTCCTCGCGCATGACAAACCACATCTCGGGCGGAAGATCGCGGCGTCCCGTGCGGCCCATTCGCTGCAAAAAGGAGCTGACGGTAAACGGCGCGTCGATCTGGAAGGCACGCTCCAAGCGGCCGATATCGATACCGAGCTCCAGCGTAGAGGTGGTGACGGTTGTCTGTGCCTGCTCCTCATCGCGCATGAGCTCTTCTGCCGTCTCGCGCAGCGATGCCGAAAGATTACCGTGGTGGATGAGGAAACGGTCGGGTTCGTGCCGGTTCTCGCAGTAGCTACGCAGCATGGAGCATACGGCCTCTGCCTCCTCGCGCGAGTTGGCAAAGACCAGGCACTTGCGCCCGCGGGTGTGTTCGAAGATATAGCCCATGCCGGGATCGGCGTTGTCTGGTGCCGTGTCGGTGGGGTTGAGTAATGCCTGTTCGGGTGCTTGGGGGATGTCGACTTCGCCCTCGGGGGCCGAGGAAGCTTGGCGGTCCTTGGGAGCGGCCTTGCCACGTGCCCGCTCGCGACGTTGACGGCGCTCCTCTTGGGTGAGCTGTCCGCTGTGACGCATGTCTTGGGCGCCGGCGGGCAGTGCCGCGGACGCCGCTGCCTTGATGCGCGCGCATGCGAGCACTTCGGCCTCTTGAGGACCCGAGCTCTCGAATCCTCGCTGCTGCGCCTGGGGGCCCGAGTTGTAGAAGTGCTCCATGGAGATGCGCCACACGCGGCGCGGTTCTTCAAAGCGGGGGATAACGCAGTCGCGCCCCGTTCCCTGTGAGAGAAAAGCACCCGTGCGCTCGGGGTCGCCGATGGTGGCCGAAAGGCCAATGCGTCGAGGCTGCACGCCGGCCATGCGCGAGAGCCGCTCGATAAGGCAGAGCGTTTGCCCGCCACGGTCGCCGCGCATGAGCGAGTGGACCTCATCGATGACCACGTAGCGCAGGTCGCAAAACATGCGCGGGATCGCCATGTGCTTATGGATTAAGAGCGCCTCGAGTGACTCGGGTGTAATCTGCAAGATGCCGCTCGGCTTTTTGATGAGCTTAGCCTTGTGCGATTGCGAGACATCGCCGTGCCAGTGCCAGACGGGGATGTCGGCCTCTTCACAGAGGTCGTTGAGGCGGACGAATTGGTCGTTGATGAGCGCCTTGAGCGGGCCAATGTAGAGGGCGCCCACGCTTGCGGGCGGGTTCTCCCAAAACTCAGTCAGGATGGGAAAGAAGGCTGCCTCGGTTTTGCCGGAAGCCGTGGATGCCGTCAGGAGCACATTGTCTTGCGTGCTAAAGATGGCATCAGCTGCCGCAACCTGGATAGAGCGCAGGCTCTCCCAATCGTGGGAGTAGATGAAGTCTTGGATAAACGGAGCATATCGGTCAAAGGCGTTCACGGGGCCTCCTCTCAAATACGAACCTCTTAACGCGGCGGCCAAGGGTTTGCTGCGTTACCGCCTCAACGTTTGTCAGGATATAACCTACCAAAATAAACCTGTCCCTTTTTGGCAGGTTAGATGGTGAATTCGGCAAAGTTGCGGTCGTCGTCCGCGGTGCCGGTGTCGTCTGTTGCGGCTGCCGGCACCAGCGCGTCGCCGCCGACGCTTTGCAGCAACTCGGCCACGTTGGCGTCGGGGTTTTGGCATAGGATGTCGAGCAGCTCGATAAAGTCACGGATGACCTCACGCGGCGTCAAGTGCGTATCGGCTCCCACGCGGCCAAACTCAATCTTGAGAAAGTCTACCAAGTCGTTCTCGGTAAGCGTGGGCGTCCAGCCAAAGTATCCGGCATGGATCTGCATGAGTTTTTCGATCAGCACCAGCAACTCCTCGTAGGTGAGTGGCTGCAGGCGGATGATGGGCGCGAGCATGTCCTTAAGGTCCTCGCGTGCAAAGCGGCCCTGAGCGAGTCGACTTCGCAGGGCCTCGTAGGAGAACACGCCGCGGCGGCGGTCTTCGATGGAGGTTGGCGTGCCGCCCATGATCATGCCCAGGTACTGCGCCTTGCCCTGGAGCGTGTCGTTGTACATGGTCAGGATCTTCTCGTAGTTGTATTGGCGTGTGATGGCGTTGGGAATCTTATACAGATTCACGAGCTCGTCGATGAGCACCAGCATGCCCTTGTAGCCGCTGCAGACCAAAAAGCGCGCAATGAGCTTAACGTAGTCGTACCAGTCGTCATCGCTGATGATGGTCGAGGAGCCCAGCTCGGCGCGTGCCTCACTCTTGGTACGGTACTCGCCGCGAATCCATTTGGTCACGCGGCTCATAGCTTCTTCATCGCCTTCGGATACGGCCGCGCGGTAGCGGCGGAGCATGCGGGCGAAGTCGAAGCCGTGGACCATTTCCTCGAGTGGGGCCAGTTGGGCATTGACGGCAGACTCGTCGGCGTCGGCACACGAGGCGACCCAGCGATCCAGGATAAGGTTGAGCGCGCCGCCCTCGGGGCGCGTCTTGGTCGATATGTTGCGGATGAGCTCGCGATAGGTGGCGAGGCCCTGGCCCTGGCCGCCCTGTAGGCGGCGCTCAGGGGAAAGGTCGGCATCGGCGACCACAAAGCCTTCGCCCATGGCATGCGTTCGGATGGTCTGGAGCAAAAAGCTCTTGCCGGCGCCGTAGCGACCGACTAGGAAACGGAAGCTCGCACCGCCGTCGGCGATGAGACTCAGGTCGGTGAGCAGGGCGCGGATCTCGACCTCGCGCCCTACGGTGATGTAGGGAAGGCCGATGCGCGGGACCACGCCGCCCTTGAGCGAGTTGAGAATGACGGCGGCGACGCGCTTGGGCACGCGGGGTGCTGCGGATGCGGTATCACTCATGGTCTAGGTATCCTCTCACGTCTGCTTTGTAGTCCTTGATAATGTGCGGTCCTGCCGCGCCAAATTCAATTACGGTGTCACCCACCAGGTCAAAGAGCGCCTCGTTGATGCCATCGACGAGCATGTCCTCACTCTGCCCCGACCTTTCCACCGCCAATGTGGCCTGCGCCGTGTTCTGCTCGAGGAGCGCGCGAAGGAAGGCATCTGCGGCAGGCGCGAGTTTGTTCGCAGCTTCGGCAGACGCGGGCGTTACGGGCGCGGACACAGACGCGAGGAGCGGTGCCACGACGCCAAACTCTTCGGTGGAGACAGTCGGCTCGTCGGGTTCGTCTTGCCGTGTAGCCATCTCGCCAGGTCCGGCGGTCATGCCGGGCGCAGACTCAGTGTTCGGTTGCTCGATAAGCGTCGCCTCGACTTCCATAGGCACATCGTCCTCACGCTCTTCATCGATCAAAAGCGCCTCACGCGTTTGTGCGGCGGCACTCCGGATATGCCCCAGCTGGCTCAGGTCGATATCGATCTTGACGGGCTGGTGCGTGGCATCCCATGAAAGCCATGCCACGATCTCGTCATCGATGATCTTAGCCAGATATTTGGGGACTTTCTCCTCCTTCAGGGGGTGGGTGGGGTCTAGGGCCAGGCGCAGGCGTTGGTCACAGGCGCGCATCATTTCACCAAGCTTGCTGCTCTTTTGCCTGCTGCCGTGAATTCGCATGCATTCCCAAAAGCCGTTTTGACAACGGTAAATATGGATGGGGTCCAGACGGTATTCGCAGTCCTCGTGGCGATTAGGCGCAAAGAACACAGCCGAGGCAAACATGGTATAGGGCATGGCCGTCTCCTCCCCAAACAAGCTCGCCACGATACCGGTCTTTCGGTGCGTGTCATAGTAGCGCGCCATACGGACATACACGGCACATACCACGTGGCGTAGGTCGCGATGGTTGCTGCGATCGAGTCTTGAGTTATTGAGGTTATACGTGGAGAGGGCGTTGATAGCGGCCATGAGTCGCTCCTCGCGCGCCTCGTCGGGCGGAAGGGGGAGCGTGGGCTCGGAGGTTTTGCGACGCTTGGGGGCTTGGGCCGACGGTGCCGGTGCAGGCGAGAGGTCTCGCGCTGCGCGGCGCAGCTCGATGAGGGCGTTGTCGAATGCGACGGTTTTAGAGTCGCGAAGCAGCTCGGGGTTGAGCCCATGGAAAACGGCGTAATCTTGCAACCACACGCGTGCAAACCGATCGATGCCGGGCTCGAAGGTGCGATAGACATCCCAAAAGGCCTTGATTTTGTTAAAACCATCGAGTGGGTCATCTACGCCAATGCCGCAGATCAGCTCATAGAGGTACAGGAAGGCAAAGGACGTAGACGTTTCCTCGACGGTTCCGCGTCGCACTTGGGCGCGCCAAGTAAAATAGCCGCGCAGTTGCCGATCGCTCATGGCGTTGTAGGTGGGAAAGTACGACTTGAATGTGCCGTTGTAGGGGCAGTCGTCTTCAAAGTCGGCCATCAGCAGGCCTTGGCGGTAGAAAAGCTCGGCTTCCGAAAGCCAGCGACCCGCGCCGCCTTTGGGGTCATCCTGCCAGCGCGATATCTCGCGCATCTTGCGGTACTGGTCGGGAAGGAAATTCTGCATCTGACGACCGGTTTTGAGAATCGGCTCGTCAGCATAGACTTCGTTTGAGAAGCGAGCAGACTGATGGGTCCGTGCCTCGGCCATAATGCGCTCGATGAGCATCTTGATGTCCTGGTCGGCCACCGTTTCCCCTCTCCTAACGCAGCTTTGGTGACCCCATATCATAGCACAGCATCAAACAGGTGTTCGAAATACCGCTATGTAGATAGATTTAGAACAGGAGGGCGTAGATGACGGCTATGACAACAGAGGGGAGCATATTGGCCGTGCGGAAGGTCTGGGGACGGATGAGATTGACGCCGACGCAGAAGATGAGCATAGAGCCCACGAGCGATAGGCTGTCGAGGGCGGCGGCGGTCATGATGGGGGAGAGCGCGCCGGCAAAGAGCGTGATCGTTCCCTGAAATACGGCAACAGGCAGGGCGGAGAAGATGCAGCCGCGGCCGAGTGAGGCCGTCATGGTGCAGACGATGATGCAGTCTAGCGCGCCCTTGAGGGCAAGCGTGGACCAGTCGCCGAGCAGGCCGTCTTGGATTGATCCCACGATAGCCATGGCACCGATGCAGACGGTCAGCGATGTCGAGACAAAGGCATTGGTGAACTCGTTGTCTCCCTCGCTGCCGGTTTTGCGCTTGAGCCATTCGCCCAGGTTTTCGATGCCGGCTTCCAGGTTTATGGCCTCTCCGATGAGCGAGCCAAGGGCAAACGAGACGATGAGCATGGTGGTGCCGGTGGTCGCCAGCGCTTTCCCGTCAATGACGAGCATCTTTTGCATGGTGCCACCCAGTCCGATAAACAGAACGCACAGTCCCGACGCCTTCATAAGCGTGTCTTGGATGCGGGGTGTGATAAAGCGTCCGCCTATAAGGCCCAGCAGTCCGCCCGCAATCAAAAGTGCGACGTTGATGATCGTTCCCAAACCCGGCATGAACCCTCCCATATTGATGCCAACCTGGCAATCGTAGCAGAACGGGCTGCAGGGTGCGTCATGACTCATCCTATACGTTATATAAGTGGTATTAATGACGGCATTTGGCGTCCAAGTCTCAGCCTCCCATCACGACATAGGGGCTGAAATCGAAGCGCAGCGTCATGAGTCGCTGCGGGGACTCAATGGCCGCGGCGATGATATCGGCATCTCGAGCTCGGTCAAATCCCTCGAGCTCAATTTGATACGAGACGTCTTCCATTCTATGGAGTATTCGTTTACTCAGGAGGCTTTCGCCGTCGAATTCCTCGGTTTTGCCTCCGTCCGAGGTTACAGCATACAGGTGCAGTTTTGCGGCGGTCGCAGGGTCGGCGACCGTGAGGTTGTCGATTTGGTTGGCCGTGCCCTTTGCCCCAAGCAAGGTGAGCAGGGTGGGGGCTACGACCTCGCCCGATGGCAGAAAAACAACTTCGACGGTTTTAGGAAATGCGATAATGGCTGCTTTGCGGGCGGGCTTATCGGCGGCGGTGACCTCGATGCTCGCGGCGTCGACGGTTTCCGTGCGGTCGAGCGCGACCATCATGCAACAATTGCCCTCGTCGATGTCCGCCGGCATGGGATAGTCCAAGTTTTCGCCAGATTGCGTGCTGCCCACTGCGGCGGTTGTTTCGCTTGGCTCGCTGAAAGTGGCTGAAGGACCGCTCGATGGCGGTGTTATGTCGCCTGGTGTTCCATTGTCCCCAGGCGCCATTTCACCGCTGTTCTCGCTGGAGTCGCTTGCGATGTCCCCTGTCGAGGGGGCGAGTCCGACCGCTCCCGCTCCGCTCCATTCCATCTCGAGGAGTGCCGGATCGACAAGGACGTGATGCACATCTTGCGTCTGGGTGCTGATATCGACAGGACCGGGATTTGCCCCTCGTGTCAGGCTGAGCGATCCGGTCCGCTGCTTGCCCCGAGTCTTCTGGCTTTCTGTGTCGCTCGCGTAGAACATCAGAGGGATCTCGCCATTTGCTGTGGCGTCGGTGCCCGCCTTGGTCATTTTCAGCGATGCGGTGAATGAGATAGCGGGCTGCGTGCCATCGGCGCTCGAGGGGACGCAGCCCAGGCATACACCTCCTCCGTCTTCGAAAAACGTGCTGTCGAAGGCGGCTGTTGCCCCGTCCGCCGAGTCATCGGACAGGGTGATGTCGAGGCACAGCTCCACGTCGCAGGAATCGCCATCGGCATCAGTTGCAGCCGCGCGCCATGTGCAGATGGCGCATCCCGTTAGGGGGCCGTCCGCTTTGCGCGAGTGCTCGGTATCCACGACTATCGAGCTATTTGCGCGGCGACGGAGGCACCCCGAGGTCGAAATGCTTGCCTGTGCAAGGGAGAAGCGTTGGCACGCGATGGCGCTCGTCTGGTTTGTGGCGAGACAGTTGACGGCAGGTAAGGGGACGTCCACGGCGGGTGTCGCTAGAGCGGCGACGGGCATGCCGGTGGCAAGCGCGCTGCAGAGCACGGCAACGGGCAAAAAGTTCTTTGATGCCATGGGTTCTCCTTACCTGTTCTGGACGGTCTCGATTTGCGTGGCTATTGGCTGCGTTTGATGTGCAGGCCAAGGCCGATGGCGCTTGTGCCTGCCGCGGCGATTCCTGCTGCCAGGAGCTGTCGCGTGTCGCCCGTTTGCGCTAGGGGCTCATGTTGGCCACTGCGTTCGAGCTCCGATAGATCGACAGTCACCTGCGTGGCAGCTTGCGCCTGCTCTTGTTGGGCAAAGGCAGCGATCGGGGCAAACGTTACAACGCCGATGATGACGGCAAGGACAATCGCCTTAGGCCGTGTGCGCACCGGGCTCGACCGTCCACGTAATGCTTGCGACCTGGTCGCCCGTGCCGGTCCCGGTCACATGGAAGATGTCTCGTGTGACGCGGGCGACATTGCCGCTCGTCTTGAGCTTAATCTTGTCCGTACCATCGGCGATGCCCTGATAACCCATGTCGAAGAATGCATTCTTGGAAAGGTCGAGGCCCGCTTCCTGCGTCGCGGCATGAGCGTCTTGGGGCGCCTTGTCTGGGCCGACCTTAAAATCGATGGAGTTCTGGGCGGTTTCCGTCTTGGCGTCGGCGACGATACTCCAGGAGTTCTGGGCGGCAATCTTCATGTTGGTAACGTGGATGCCATAGGCCGAAAGATTGTCGATGGTGGTTGCGTTCTCGGAAGGGCCCTGAAGCGTGCCGTCGGCCTTGGCGACAAACGGAATGACGGTCGGAGCCTTAAACGTGATGTTGTCGATTTCGGTCCTGATGGTCACGTCGGTGGTTCCAACGCGTCCCTCCGCCAGGGCGGTGGTCGGCGCGGCGCCCATTGCGAGTGCGAGCGCCAACCCTGCGCCCACGACGAGCGCCCTGGTCCCACTCAAGTTCCTGGTGATGTCCATAATCGTTCCTTTCTATTCGTCACGGACCGTTTCCGTGATGGTTAGACGAAAGCGGTGCGGGTGCGCATTTTCGCAACAGGTGGCAGGTTTAGTCTTCTGCCTGCGCAACCCGCACCTTGACGCGCGTGGGATTGCCATGGGCGTCGTAGGTCTTGGCGTCGAGCGCTTGAATCTCGATATACGCCTCACCTTCTTTGATGTCGCCTGCAGGGCAGGTCTCAACGGTCTTGCCGGTCTCGACCACGCCCGATTCATAGATGGTCTCGTCGTTTTGGATCACGCGGAAACGCTGGGGAAACTTGTTATCCTGGACGTTTTGCACGTTGACGCGCAACTTGCCGCTTTTTTGTAGCTGGGCGACCGGTGCGACCGAGATCGTCATCATGTTGTCACGGACGATGGCATCGAGCTCGTCCTGGATTTCTTGGCGCGACTTACCCTCTGCCGTTGTGACCGAGGTGCCCGTCTCGGCGACAGGCTTTGACTGCCAGGCGTAAAGGCCGACGGCGATAAGGGCGCAGGCGATAGCCAAGCAGACAACGCCGAGCCTTTTTCGATGTTTTGACCCCAGGGGGCTCGACTGCTTTCTTACGCTCATGCGGCATCCTTAGTGGTATAGACGCGCGCGAACGTGGACGGATCGGCGCCAAAGAGCATGTGGAGCATGAGGCGTCGTGAGTAGATGAGCTCGTCGAAGTTTGGGTCGAGTTTGATGTCGTGGATGTGGGCGATGTGGTGAGCGAGCGCCGAAAACGATTCGGGATCGCAGATCACGTCGGTGGTGACGTGATAGACAGCCGCATCGGGAAATGCCTTTTCGTCGAACGGCAGAAGATACGGGTCATCGTCGACTTCGATGGCGACGCCGTACTGGGGCCAGTAATATGCCATGGGGACCTCCCTGCTTTTGGGCCAAACCTTCTATTGGTTTTGGCTGTCGATGCCGACCGTATCAGGCGCAACTTGACCGATTTCTGACCAAATGCTTGACGGATTTGCATCGCCGCAGGTGAGAGGCGGTAAAAAATATCTCAAGTTTTTTCGAGCACCAATTGTGCGTGTGGCTGCGATGGGAGGGAGCGCGTTAAATAGAGCGTCTGCCGAGAAAACGTCGCCGCTTGCCGAATTGCACAAACGTAAAATTCGCCAATTATGGAGACGGTCTCAGTCACGTCGACGAAACGATGCGGTAACATCTCCCTGCAAATACTGTAGTTAACTAAAGGGGGAGTTCGCGTGTCTGCAGCCATCAAACCCTTCGGCGACGAGTTCGAAGAATATGGTCGCGATGAATCTCGCATATCGGGCGAGGCGTCGAGCATCTCGTTTCCGACAACGGAGGACGAAGTCCGCGCCATTCTGCGAAAGCTCCATGCCGAGCATGTTCCGATAACGGTCCAAGGCGCTCGAACCGGTCTGGCTGCCGGTGCCGTGCCCCACGGCGGACATATCCTCAACACTTCTCGTATGAATCGCTACCTGGGTCTTCGCCGCGACGAGCAGGGCCGTTTTCTGCTGCGCGTGGAGCCGGGGGTCGTGCTTTCGGAGTTGCGCAAGCAGCTGGGTAAGAAGGCATTGCCGACCGCTGGCTGGGATCAGGTATCGCTTGAGGCCTATGAGGAGTTCCAGGCAGCTCCCGAGCAGTTCTTCCCCACCGATCCCACCGAGGCATCTGCCTGCCTGGGCGGTATGGCGGCGTGCAATGCCTCCGGTGCCCGCAGCTACGCCTATGGCCCCATGCGCCCGCACGTTACGGGGCTTCACGTGGTGCTGGCGGACGGCGACCTGCTTGAGCTTCATCGAGGTCAGGCGCGCGCTGACGCACGCCACTTGTCGCTCGTGACGGCAGGGGGCCGCGCGCTCGACCTGGATCTTCCCGGCTATACCATGCCCAAGACCAAAAACGCGTCGGGTTATTTCGTTTCGGACGATATGGACGCCATCGATCTTTTTATCGGTGCGTGCGGCACACTCGGCGTCATTACCGAGCTCGAGATCGCCCTGCAGGCGGCACCTTCGGTCGTATGGGGCGTGAGCTGCTTCTTCGATAGCGAGGACAAGGCGGTGTCCTTTACCGATTCCGTGCGCCCCGTGCTGTCCCATGCCGCCGCTATTGAGTATTTCGATGCCGGCGCCTTGGATATCCTTCGTCGCCAGCGTGAGCAGTCGACTGCGTTTGCCTCGCTGCCGGCGCTCGACGACGAGGCAAAGGTCTGTGTTTATGTGGAGCTCGACTGCGACGACGAGGCGCAGGCGACCGAGGAGCTGTACCACTTGGGATGGGTTTTGGAGCTTGCGGGCGGCCGCGACGACGCGACCTGGGTTGCGCGCACCGAGGTCGATCGCGAATGCCAGCGGTTCTTCCGCCACGCCGTTCCCGAGAGCGTCAACATGCTCATCGACGAGCGTCGCCGCACCGACCCCACCATTACCAAGCTGGGGTCGGATATGTCGGTGCCCAACGCGCGCCTGGCCGATGTCGTTGCCCTCTATCGCCGCACGTTGGCCGAAAGCGGGCTTGAGTCTGCCGCCTGGGGACATATTGGCAGCAACCATCTGCATGTGAATATCCTGCCGCGCGATGCGCAAGACTACCGTCGCGGTGGCGAGCTGTTTGCCCGGTGGGCTGCGGAGGTAACGGCTATGGGCGGCGCCGTTTCTGCCGAGCACGGCGTCGGCAAGATCAAAGCGGGCTTTTTGGAGACGATGTACGGCCACGAGGCCATGGTCGAATCGGCTCGACTCAAGCTGCAGCTCGATCCTGCCGGGCAGCTGGGCCGTGGCAACCTGTTTTCGGAGAAGCTCTTGGATGAACTCGTCCAGAAAGGGGGCGCGTGAAGATGAGCGATTTCCATATGGTGGTGTGCGTCAAAGCGGTGCCGGGAAGCACCGAGGTCAAGATGGACCCCAAAACCAATACCATCGTGCGTGATGGCAGACAGGCGGTCATTAATCCCTTCGATGCAAGTGCCCTCGAATGCGCGCTGGCGCTCAAGGACGTCTTTATCGGCTTTGGCATGGATGTACGCGTGACGGTGGTGTCGATGGGTATACCTGCAACCGAATCGCTGTTGCGCGACTGCATTGCCCGCGGCGCCGATGACGCGCTGCTGCTGACCGATCGCGCCTTTGCGGGTGCGGACACGTTGGCGACCACCTATGCTCTCAAATGCGGCATCGAGGCGCTCGACGAGGACTTCGACCTGCTCATCTGCGGCAAGATGGCGGTGGATGGCGATACTGCCCAGATTGGCCCCGAGCTGGCCGGCGCCTTCGAGATTCCCTGCGTGACCGATGTGAGCTGCGTGCAGAGCGCGGGCTTTACGACGTGCGGTGCGCTTTCGCTCGTTCACGGTTGCGACGCCGGCGAGGAGACGGTCTATCTGGAGATGCCGTGCGCGATGACGACCGCCAAGGAGATCGGCCAGCTGCGCATGCCGAGCATCGCCGGCATTCGCGCGGCCGAAGATGCGGATGTGCGGGTGGTCTGTGCTGCCGATGTACATGCCGACCCCTCGCGTTGCGGCCTTGCCGGATCGCCGACGCAGGTCGTGCGCTCGTTTGTGCCCGACCGCGACCAAACGTGTGAGGCCATCGAGGGCACACCGGTCGAGCAAGCGGCAAAGCTTGCCAAGATTATCGAGGGGATGGCATAGATGAGCGGACTGATAATCGATAGCGAGGCATGTGTTGGCTGTGGCCGCTGCGTTCGCGCCTGTGCCTCGGGCGGCATTGTGGTGGAGGGCGAGCGCCCCAACCGCTGCGCCCATGTGACCGACGGCTGCATCCTATGCGGTGGGTGTGTCGACGCCTGCCCCGTCAACGCTATCTCGATCGAGCGTGACGAGGCCGCCGGTGCGGTGGACCTTGATGCATATCGAGATATCTGGGTATTCGTTCAGACCGACGAGCACGATGTCGTGGCCCCGGTGGCCTACGAGCTCATGGGCAAGGGACGCGAGCTTGCCGATGCCCGTGGTTGCCGTCTGATGGCACTGGTCGGTATGGGCCCCAAGGGTTCTCTCGGCGGCCTGGAGCATCTGGTTTGCGCCGGTGCAGACGAGGTCCTGGTCTGTTGCGACGAGCGTCTGCGCCAGAACGATGCGGAGGTTTACGCCCGGCTGATCTGCGATTTGGTGGAAGAGCGCAAGCCCGAGGCCATTCTGTACGGTGCGACCGCCTTTGGCCGCGAACTGGCACCCGGCGTTGCCGTGCGTTTGCAGACGGGCCTTACGGCTGACTGCACCGTACTTTCGATGGATACGGAGACGGGTCTGCTGCAGCAGACACGCCCGGCGTTTGGCGGCAACTTGATGGCCACCATTATCTGCCCCAATCATCGTCCCCAGATGGCAACGGTGCGTCCCGGCATCTTTGAGGCGCCCGAGTTTGACTACAGCCGCTCCGGAACGATTACCCAGGTATTCCTTGCGGAAGACGCCAAGGCTCGTGTCGAGATTTCGATTCCCGCCGAGGAACGGGGCCAGCAGGCTTCGATTGCCGATGCCGAGCGTCTGGTCGTGGTGGGCCGCGGCATTGGTTCCAAGAAAAACCTGCCGCTGATGCGAAAGCTCGCCGAGGCTCTGGGAGCCGAGCTTGGCTGCACGCGACCTGTCGTGGAGGCCGGCTGGTTGGAGTATCGCCATCAGATTGGCCAGACAGGCTTATCGGTTTCGCCCAAGCTTCTCGTAAGTATCGGTGTTTCGGGCGCCATCCAGCATCTTGCCGGCATCGGTGGGGCGGAGTGCATTATCGCCATTAACGAGGACCCGGATGCCCCCATCTTTGGTGCTGCCCAGTACAAGGTTGTCGGCGATGCCGTCGAGGTCGTCGAGGAGCTGCTGGCCCAGCTTGAGCGCTAGGCGCGCGCCAGCCAGTCGCGCATCTCGTCCTTTAGGCGCTCCCAGGTCGCTTGCGTGGCGGGATCGGTAAAGGGGCGCACAATGCCAAAGGGCGCGTCGAGCAGGCGGTAGATATTGCCCTGTTCGCGCGCCAGTGCGCGGCTCGCTGGATAGACGAGCTCAAACATAAAGCAGATGAGTCCCACCAGGTAGTCTGCGGGCTCGTCGCGTTCGTCGCGTGCAACGCAGCGGCGCTCGTCAAAGGCGGCGAGCGCCGGTGTCGAGAACCGGCTGGCGAGAAATGTGTCCTCATCAACCTTGAGGATGGTGTCGACGGTGCTGTCGGCGATGGTGCGCATGATGTCGATCTTGTCGCCATCGCGCACGATATCGCAGAAGTTCCGCGTGGGGGTGTCGAGTTCCGTGGGCAGGCGAAAATCGCTGTGGTGGGCGATGCTTGCACGGATGAGCTCGTCTTCTACCGGATCGTCGATAAAGTCGCGGATACTTGTTGTCGCGGGCGCGTCTGCAGGATTTTCGCCAAAGAGGACCTCGACACCCAACGCCGCATGGCTCATGCTCTCGGCATCCTTAAACGTGTCCCAGCGTCGCAGCTGCTCAAAGCGGCCCATATCGTGCAGCAGGCCGCAAAGCCACGCTAGGTCAATGACCTGCGGTGACCAGTCCTGTTCGCGCGCCACGGCATCGCATGCCTCGGCAACGTGGTACGTATGCTCGATTTTGAGTGCGATGCGCGGATTGGCGGCATCGTAAGCATCGGTATAGCGTTTGAAGGCCGCGATCGCCCGGCCCCGATCGATAGCTGTCATAATGACTTCCTAAAAAGCTGTGTCTTTCGATCCGGTGGCAATTGTAGGTGAACTCGGTTGCTGCCGGGCGATGATTCTGCCGCATCGTTGAATGCGGCTCGGAAAGCTTGTCGGGACGAGGAACGCTATGGTGCTCAAAATCGTTAAAACCGTCTGGCCGGTGATGCTTACCTATGTTGCGATAGGCGCGCCGTGCGGAATGATCATGGCGCAGACGGGAATGGAACCCTGGATGGTTTTTGCTCTGAGCAGCACGTTCGTGACGGGCAGCGGACAGTTTATGGTCTGCAATCTATGGCTGGCAGGTGTGCCTGCGGCGTCGATTATCATAAGCGTCGCCGCAATCTCCTCGCGTTTTGCGCTTTACTCGGCATCGATTGCACCGCATCTGAGGGGTGCCTCGAAGCGTCAGACGCTGGCTGTTGCCGCGACACTTACCGAGGAGGCATATGGCATCTCGCTTGCCAAGCTGGTTGAAGGGGAGGACTGGGGTCCGCTCGAGTCCTTTGTGCTCAACGCGATCCTCATCGCAACATGGGGCGTTTCGTGTACGACGGGCGCCATCGTCGGCGCCGTTGTCGATGTTCCCACCGCTATTGCGGGTTTTGTCTGCACATCGCTCTTTATCTGCCTGCTCTTTTCGCAGCGGCTGTCGCGCGGCAATGTCGTAGCTGCCGGTTTGGCTGCGGTGTCCGTCGCCATATGCAAGTTCTTGGGATGGACGAATATCGCCGTGCCGGCAAGCGTGCTCGTCGGCGTTGCCGCGGCGCTTGCGTGCGATGCTCTCGCCGAAGGAAGGGGTGCTCGCGATGCCCGTTAATGAGTTTTTGGTCCTGTGGCTGTCGTCATGGGCGGCTATCGCGTTTTTCCGTATTGCCCCGGCGTTTGCCTTGCGCGGGAGAACGCTGTCGCCCCGCGTTACCGAAGCCTTGGGTTATATTCCGCCTGCCGCCTTTGCGGCGCTGGTCGCCAACGATTTGATAAGCCCTGGCGCTTTCGACGCCGGCTTGTGGCAGGGCTTGATTCCCTGGATTGCGGCTGCCGGCGTCGTGGCGGTGGCAATCAAGACAAAGTCGATGTTGTGGTGCTGCGTCTCGGGCATCGTGTTCTATATCGTTTTGAGCCTTGTATAAAAGCAGGGCGCGCTTACCGTCCTGGTCGACGAATCGAATTTCTCACCGAGCCGGTCTGCTTCTTCTGGTACCATGGTCAAACTTTACTGTAGCAAAGTGTGACGTGGGCTTTTGTTCCGCGTCAGCGGAAATGGGGGTTTCATGGCACAGGAAGCGACCGCCAACGAGCAAAAGAAATTCAAAGTCCCGCGTATCCCGGGTGACATCATGATCTATCCCATGATCGTTGGCCTTTTGCTCAATACCTTCTGCCCGCAGGTCTTTGAGATCGGCGGCTTCTTTACCGCCGCCTGCCGCGGCGGCTCCAATACCATCGTCGCTGCGATTCTGCTCTTCGTGGGCGCGGGCATTAGCTTTAAGTCCACGCCGGGCGTCATCAAGACCGGTATCGTCGTGCTGATCCCTAAGCTTGTGGTGGCAGCCGCGTTGGGCCTGGGCGTCGCGTACTTCTTTAACGATAACTTTT
>CATVYG010000037.1 GCA_958348225.1 uncultured Collinsella sp. | reverse complement strand
TTAAATAATCATTTGGCCGCCCGCTGGCTAAGTGAGTAGACTTTTTTGGAAATGCCGAGCACTCAACATATTTGCCTCAATAAAACCGCAGGTCACAGACTTGTGCTTTGTCGGTGTGATCGGGGATTCGGTAAAAGTCTACTCACTTAGTTTTGCGTGATGCATATTGTCCGCAACGAGACCCCGGCCGGGGTGATTCCATCGCAAATTCCGGTGACCGGGGGCAGCTAATTAGGCGCCGTACGGGTTGCGGGCTCGTTCTATGCGCTGGCGGATGTGGGCGTATTCGACAATCAACAGCACCAGCAGTAGGGCCATGATAGCCAGGTAGCTTACGACGGCACCCATCAGGCCAAGCAGGTTGATCAGGATCACCGGGAGCACTACGCTCACGGCAAAGCAGATCAGGTAGATCTTGGTGACGTCTCCAGCGTGGCGCAGCACCGTGATGATGGCATAGATAAAGTCGATGGCCGCGGTTACACCGCCGGCGACGACCATCAGCAGTGCCAATGTGCGGTAGCGCTCAAAGTTGAGGCCGTACATAAAGCTCATGAGGGGAATGCCGGGACCGGCCATAAATGCGGCGCACACGCCGGTGATGGCCACGATTAGTGCCATAACGGCAATAATAATCAAGTCAAAACGGCGGCGTTTGCGCGGGTTCGCCCAAATGCTCGACAGACGCAGGAGCTGCGGTTTATAGACAAATCCGATGCTCAGCAAAATAGCCTGCGCTGGAAAGAACAGGGCATTAAAGTACAGCTGGTATTTGTAGGCCAGCGTGCCTTCCATCACAAACTTGGGCATGCTCTCGATAAGGTTGAATAAAAAGAGCGCGCCAAAGAGCGGGGCGCACTGGACAAACAGGTGGCCGACCTCGCGCAGACTCACGTGGCGCGATTTTTCGGTCTCGAGCAGAGCGAGCGGCGCGGTGACCAGCATGAGCGAGGCGATGGCGGTGACACCCGTGGCCATCGCCGCGATGGGCATACTGCGCGTAAGGAACAGCGCCACGCTAAAGACCGCGATGACGCCGACGGAGCGTAGCGTTTGGCTCATGCCGGCCAGGTAGAGTTTGTCGGCCTGCTGCAGGCGGCCCTCGTATACGTCGGCGACGCCGTCGACCACCTTATAGAGGTAGACGCCCAGGCCGATCGTCGCCATGTGCGCGTCGTAGCCGCGGGCGCTGCTGTATGCAAGGCCGCAGGCCAGCGCGATCGCTCCGCAAAGCCAGCGATTGAGCTGGTAGGAGGCAAAGGACGTCTTCTCGTCGATATCCGAGACCTGGAAATTGCGCACGCCGTAGTTGCACGCGATCATGATGAGCGTGCCAGTGACAAAGGCGATGGAGAACTTGCCGGCTTCCTCGGCGCCCACAAGCTGCGTGGACACGATGGTGAGCAGCGGAAACGCCATGCCCCATACGGCGGTGCCGAGGGTGTTCCAAAGATAGTCGCGACTGGTGGCGTGCTCTTCGTATTCGGCTTCCTGCGTGGAGAAACCGCCGCCGTAGACAGCGCCGAGCAGGCGGTTCCACCAGGCGTTGACCATGCGGTGGATGGGGCCGGGCTCGCGATCGCGCTCGCGCCGGCGACGTGTGGCCTGGCCGCTGTCGGGGCCGCCGGCGTTGCGCTGACTCAACTCCTGGATACGTGCGAGCTCCTCGGCGGTATGCGATGCGGGGAACAGGCCGTTCTCGATGCGTCCGCCCTGCCCGTGCGCCCCGCTCGATACGGTGGGGTCGGTGACGCCGTTGCGGCGGGCGATGGCGCGGCGGATGCTATCGAGGGGCGTGATGCTCAAGGCGGAGTCCTTTCTATTGCTGCGCTCTAGTATAGACGCGGCGGTGTTTGCTCGTGTTTTTGAACGGATTGTTCAATATTTCGGCAGGCGGCAGAAAATTGTCGGTAAGCGTGCGGTATCCTGTTCAAGTTTTATGACACCCCCGATGCCGCCCTCGCGGTACCAAGGAGCTTTTACCCATGGACGTCGCCGCATTTTTGCTGGCTCTTGTGCCTATCATCTGGCTTGTCGTGATGCTGCTGTGCTTTAAATGGCCGGCCTGGAAAGCCGCGATTGGTTCGTTTGTTCTTTCGTGCGTGCTCGCCTTTGCGTGGTGGCATTTGCCGGTGGCGCAGATAGCCACGGCCTCGCTCGAGGGCTTTTTGATGGCGCTGTGGCCCATCGTGTTGGTGATTATCGCCGCCGTCTTTACGTATAACCTCTGCGTTCGCACGGGCGCCATGGACGTGATCGGCAGCATGATCACCTCCATCAGCAGCGATCGCCGTCTGCTGGCGCTGCTCGTGGCGTGGTGTTTCGGCGGCTTTATGGAGGGCATGGCTGGCTTTGGTACCGCTGTCGCCATTCCCGCCGGCATGCTCGCGGGCCTTGGTTTTGAGGCCGTGCCTGCCGTGCTGATCTGCCTGCTGGCCAACGGCGTGCCCACGCCCTACGGCTCCATCGGCATCCCCACGGTGTCCGTTGCCGACCTGGTGGGTCTGGATTCCCTGCACCTGGCGACCGTTCAGCTGGTGCAGCTCGCACCGTTCTTTGTGGTGATGCCGCTGCTCATCGTGTTGGTTGCGGGCCGCGTGGCCGACGATCAAGGCGATGTTGCGAGCGTAGGCGAGCGCCTGCACGGCGTGGCCGGTATCGCGCTGCTCTCTGGCGCGTCCTTCGTCGGCGCTGCCCTGGTCGTCGCTATGTTTGTGGGCCCCGAGCTTGCCGTGGTCGTGGGCTCCATCGTGTCGCTCGCGCTGACCGCCGCGCTTGCCATGCGCGCCGAGAAGTCCGGTCACCTGGACGCGCGCTTTCACATGAATATCGAGGCCGGTGAGCAGCTCACCGCTAAGTCGGCGCTTTCTGCCTGGTCGTGTTTCATCCTGATTTTTGTACTGCTGTTGGGTACGTCCAACCTGGTGCCCGCCGTGCATGCCGCGCTTGCGCCCTTTGCGAGTCACGTGCAGGTGTATTGCGGCGAGAACCCCGGCACGCTTACGTTTTCGTGGATCAACACGCCGGGTGTTTGGATTTTCATGGCTGCGTTTGTCGGTGGCGCCATTCAGGGCGCTTCGCCGCGCATGATGGGCGAGGTGCTGGCCGCGACCGTCAAGCAGATGATGCCGACGGTAATCACGATGCTTTCGGTGCTGGGCTGCGCCAAGGTGATGGGCTATGCAGGCATGATCTCTTCGATCAGCGCGTTCTGCATTGCGGTCGCAGGTGGCCTGTACCCGATTCTGGCCCCGTGGATCGGTGCCGTCGGTGCGTTCGTGACCGGTTCGGGCACGTCCTCGGGCATGCTGTTTGGCCCCATCCAGAGCCAGGCCGCTTCGGCGCTGGGCGTGAGCGACTACTGGATGGTCGCGCTGAACGCCCTGGGTGTCGCCGCCGGCAAGATGATCTCGCCGCAAACGCTCGCGATTGGCCTTGCCGCCGTGCACGTGCGCGGTAAGGACGCCGAACTCCTGGGTGCAGTGCTGCCCTACGCCGTCGGCATGCTGGTCCTCATGAGCGCCATCGCCATGCTCGGCCAAGGCCTGCCACTGTAGCCGGCACTCTGGGAACGTCCCTAAGTGCCGGCATCTGGGGACACTCCTTGGTTGTTGCCTGTTCAAGAGTGTCCCCAACGACTAGTCGTTTAAGAACGTCCCAATGTCTAGGCCGCTTGCCTGCGATTTTTGACCGTTGGGCGGGCGCTTCGTCGTTGCCGCAAAAACGTTTTTGCATATCGGGTACAACGGGCTTTACGTGAGTAAAGTGCGCGCTGCGTCCACGTGCCGCGCTTTTAAAGGAGGCCCCATGCCTGGTGTTACCCCTGCAGAAGTTCTGTCCAACTTTGGCATTACGCTGGTCGAAGACCCCGCCGAGAACCAGCCCCGCCTGCTGGTTGACCTGCCGGCAGCCGAGCTTGTCGAGTATGCCATCCGCCGCAACGAAGGCCGCATGGCCTCCAACGGCGCGCTGGTGATCGAGACGGGGGAGCGTACTGGTCGTTCTCCCAACGATCGCTTTATCGTTGACACCCCCGATGTTCACGACAAGATTGCCTGGGGCGCCGTCAACCGCCCTCTTTCGACCGAGAGCTACGAGGCCATCAAGACCGGTATCGTCGACTACCTCAACGAGCGCGACGTGTTCGTCACGCGCGGCATGGCGGGCGCCGACCGCAACCACACGCGTCGTCTGCTCGTCGCCTGCGAGCGTGCCAGCCAGGCGCTCTTCATTAAGCAGATGCTCGCCCGTCCGCTCGCTCGTGAAATTGCGCGCACCGGTGAGCCGGACTTTTGCGTGCTCGCCGCTCCCGGCTACCAGTGCGACCCCGCCATCAAGGGCCTCAACTCCAGCGCCGCCGTGGTCATCAACTTCCAGGAGCGCGTGATTCTGGTTGCCGGCACCGGTTACTCCGGCGAAATCAAAAAGTCCATCTTCAGCGTTATGAACTACCTGCTGCCTGTCGAGGACGATGTGCTGCCCATGCACTGCTCGGCCAGCATGGATCCCGTCACGCACGAGACCGCTGTGTTCTTTGGCCTGTCGGGCACGGGCAAGACCACGCTTTCGGCCAACCCCACGCGCCTGCTGATCGGCGACGATGAGCACGGCTGGTCCGACATGGGCATCTTTAACGTCGAGGGCGGCTGCTACGCCAAGTGCGAGGGCCTGGACGCGTTCCACGAGCCCGAGATCTTCAACGCCGTTCGCTTTGGCGCCATCTGTGAAAACGTGGTGCTCGATGAGAACCGCAAGCCCAACTATGATGACGTCTCGATCACGCACAATACGCGCGTGGCCTATCCCGTCGAGCATATCCCCAACGCGTGGACCAAGGGCATGGGCACCATCCCGAGCGTCGTGCTGTTTTTGACCTGCGATGCCTTTGGCGTGCTGCCGCCCATCTCGCGCCTGACGGCCGATGCCGCCATGTATCACTTTGTGACGGGCTTCACCGCCAAGATCCCCGGCACTGAGGTCGGCGTCACCGAGCCTACGCCCACGTTCTCCTCGCTGTTTGGCGAGCCGTTTATGCCGCTCGATCCTATGGTCTATGCCAAGATGCTCGGCGAGCGTATCGCCGACGGTCGCACCCGCGTCTATCTGGTCAACACCGGCTGGATCGGTGGCGGTTACGGCGTGGGCCATCGCATCGAGCTTGCTTACACGCGCGCCCTGGTGGCCTGCGCCCTCGACGGTACCATCGAGGACAGCGAGTTCTTGCACGACGATATCTTTAATGTCGACATTCCCACCACGTGCCACGGTGTGCCCGACGGCATCCTGGTGCCGCGCCAGTACTGGCAGAGCACCGCTCGCTACGACGAGGCAGCGCACAACCTGGCGGTGATGTTCGAGGAGAACTTCGAGAAGAAGTACTCGCACCTGCCCGAGTCCGTCAAGGCCGCCGGCCCGCACGCTCAGGTGCCCGCCGACGCCCGTCATCGCGGCCGTGGCCTGCTGGGACCCCGCCGCTAGCGTCGCCTCAGACCCAAAACCACGACAAAGAGGACAGGCACCTTTGTGGTGGTTTTGCTCGCGTGGATGACTCGGGTTACAATACGCCTGACATATCGTCCCCTTCTCCGGATGGGGACAGCGCAAGCGCTCTTGTGACGGCACCGTAGGACTTTGAAGGTGGCCGTCGTAAGGGCGCTTTTTGTTTAGGCGCCCTCACTCGGGCGCGCACAATGAAGGGAGAGCGTATGAAGAGCTTTATTGCCGAGGATTCATTCTGGGAGCTGTTTCCGCAGGCAGCGGTCGGTGTTGTGGTCGTGGAAGGCATGAAGCCCACGGCTCAGATTCCTCAAGAGGACGTGGATGCGATTGCGGCGTTGCTCGACCGCGCCAATATCGATGCGGAGCGTCATCTGACCAGCGATACTATCAGCGAGAACGCGCCGGTCAAGGCATGGCGCGAGGCCTATCGTCTGTTCAAGACCAAAAAGGGCGCGCGTTGCTCAATCGAGAACTTGCTCAAGCGCGTGCTCAAGGGCAAGCCGGTCGGTCATATCACACCGGCGGTGGATATTTACAACACGGTATCGCTGTCCTACGCGCTGCCCGTTGGCGGCGAGGATTTGCATGCGATTGAGGGAGATCTTCGCTTGAAGGTGACCGACGGCGGCGATGCGTTCCTGCCTCTTGGCGAGGATGCGGATGACCCGACGCTGCCCGGCGAGGTCGCCTACATCGACGATGCGGGCGCCGTGTGCCGCTGCTGGAACTGGCGCGACGGTGTTCGAACGGCCCTGTCCGACGATTCGGCCGACGCGTTCCTGGCGATTGAATGTGTTGAGCCCGAGCGCATGGGGGACTGTCAGGCCGCCATCGATCGCTTAGTCGAGCTGCTTGAGCGCTATTTGGGAGCGACGGTTGTCGTTAAGACGCTTGTGACCCGCGACAATCCCTGTGTGGAGCTGTAGCGGCGCCTAGAACCTATTGATGCCCAAAATCACCACAAAGGCGCCTGTCCTTTGTGGTGATTTTTATGTTGATGGGTCAACAAATGAGGCACGCAGGGCCGGCGGTCGCTGGATACGGCTAAGATGTTTACCCGTTAGCATTATGCAAGCGAAAGGCGGTCGTCTCCCATGCAGCAGAGCGACGAGACACGTTTCGAGGACTTTGTCGGACTGATCAGCGGACTCTACAAGGAGATCCAGCGCATTAAGACATCTGAGGGCGCAAGGCTGGGCCTTAAGGGCTCCGACATTATGTGCCTGTACTATCTTGAGCGCAGCAAGGACGGTCTGACTGGTGCCGACCTCGCCCGCATGGCTGGCGTGACCCGCGCTGCCGTCTCGCGCACGCTGGCGCATCTGGAGGAGGGCGGCTACGTCGAGGTCGACGATTCGACCGATGCCGCCGTTAAGTATCGCGCCCCGGTTCGCCTGACCACGTTGGGCGGCGAGAGCATGAACGAGGCCGATCGCATTATTAGCGAGGTGCTCGACACCACCGGTAAGGCCATGGGCGTGGAGCAGCGCGAGCAGATGTATGCATCGCTGCGCACGATTCTCGACACCTTGCGCGAGCTGTAGGGCCACCAAGGCATTTGCTTCCCATTAACAACTGCATCGTCCCGTTTGGGTGCGTATACCGTGCCGGGGCATTGCTGTCAAAAATCCCTGCGCGGGACCTGCGCAAGAAAGGATTCGCTATGTCCGTCCGTATTATTACCGATTCCGCAAGCGATATGTCGCCGGCGGAGCACCCTGCACTGGCTGTTTTGCCGCTGTCCGTCACCTTTGGCACCGATGTGTACATGGATGGTGTCGACATCGATCACCAGCGCTTTTACGAGATGCTCGTGGAGCGCGATGAGCTGCCCAAGACCGGTCAGGTCAACCCGTACGCGTTTTCGCAGGCTATCGCCGAGGCTCGCGAAGCCGGCGATGAGGCCGTGATTATTACCGTGGGCGCCAAGCTTTCGGGCACCAATCAGAGTGCCCGTACCGCACTTGCCGAGGCGCCGGGCGGCGACGTGTTCGTGGTTGATAGCAACAACGTCACCCTGGGCGAGCGCGTGCTGGTCGAGTATGCGCTGCGCTTGGTGGACGAGGGCCAGGGCGCGGCTCAGATCGCGGCGGCGGTCGAGGCCGTGCGCGACCGCGTGGTGGTTATCGGCCTGCTCGAGACGCTGGAGTACCTGGTGCGCGGCGGTCGTCTGTCTGCTGCGGCCGGCGCCGTGGGTACGCTGCTCAACGTAAAGCCCGTGGTGGCCGCCGAGGACGGTCTCATTGTGCAGTTGGGCAAGGCGCGCGGTTCCAAAAACGGTCGAAACTTGTTGAACCAGAAGGTTGAGCAGGCGGGCGGCGTCGACTTTTCCATGCCGCTGGCGCTCGGCTATACGGGCCTTTCGGATGCGGTGCTCAAGAAGTATATCGAGGACAGCGCGGCACTGTGGGCTGGCCACGCCGAGGGCGAACTGCCCGTTCACACCATCGGCGCCACCATCGGCACCCACGTAGGCCCCGGCGCCGTAGCCGTAGCCTTCTTCCAGCCCGCCAACTAACCGACCTGCCATAAACCACCACAAAGGGGACAGGCACCTTTGTGGTGGTTTATGCTGGTTCCGGTTGAAAGGAGCATGCGATGGCATCTGGGGGCTTTTTTGAGCGGGTGTACGAGGTAGTCGAGCAGATCCCCGAGGGGATGGTCGCCACGTATGGTCAGGTGGCGCTGCTTGCCGGTCGTCCACGAAGTGCACGATACGTGGGCTATGCGCTGCATAGCAACCCACGCCCTGGCCAAATTCCCTGCCACCGCGTGGTGTTTGCCGACGGGCGCATATGCGAGGGTTTTGCTTTTGGCGGTCCCGATGCCCAGCGTGAGCTCTTAATGGGGGAGGGCGTGACGTTTACCGATCCCATGCACGTCGACTTGGCCGCCTGTCGCTGGCCAGTAGGGCTCTAGCGGCTCTACCGTGGCCAAAACCACCACAAAGGTGCCTGACCCCTTTGTGGTGGTTTCCCGTTGCAGGTTTACCGGGGCTAACTTATGGAGAAGCTATGGCGGCGCATATTGACGCAACAAAGTAAACCACGGTGAACTATATTGTATTCAGCAACGGAGCAGGCATTAGGCGATGAAAAAGCCTGCTCTGTTGAGTTTGATTCGCATCCCTCCCCTCTGTGCGATTCAACGGTGTACTTCGGGAACGGGCCCGCTGGCAACTGACTGTCGGCGGGCCCGTTCCTGTTTGTCGGGGGAGTGCAATGGTTGGAGCCGAGCCGGTCAGGCACAAAAAAGGCGGACGCCGTAGCGCCCGCCCTAAAGCAATCAAAAGCTCAAGCCCGCAAATCGCTCTAGTACACCATGCCCATGGCGTCCCGAACCTCGGCCAGGGTCTGCTCGGCGATCTCGTTGGCGCGACGGTTGCCCTCGTGCAGGACGTCCTTCACATAGTCCAGGTCGTTCTCGTAGCGCTGACGGCGCTCGCGGATCGGCGCGAAGTACTCGTTGACGGCCTCGGTCACGTACTTCTTGAGCTGGCCGGAGCCGCCCATACCGATCTCCTCGGCAATCTCAACCTCGGAGCGACCGGTGCAGATGGCAGCGGTCGAAAGCAGGCCGGACACGCCGGGGCGGTTCTCGGGATCGAAGGTGATCATGCGCTCGGAGTCGGTCTGGCTCTTCTTGATGCGCTTGGCCGTCTCCTCGGCGGTCATCGAGATGTTGATGGCGTTGCCGTAGCTCTTGCTCATCTTGCGACCGTCCAGGCCGGGCAGCAGCGGGGTCTCGGACAGCAGCGCGTCGACCTCGGGGAACACCTTGCCGTAGCGGTTGTTAAAGCGGCGGGCGATGGTGCGGGTGAGCTCGATGTGCGGCAGCTGGTCGCGGCCGACGGGCACCACATTGCCCTTGCAGAACAGGATGTCGCAGGCCTGGTGCACCGGGTAGGTGAGCAGAAGGCCGGTGAGCTCGTGGCCCGAGGCTTCCATCTCGGCCTTGACCGTGGGGTTGCGCGCCAGCTCGGCCTCGGACACCAACGAGAGGAACGGCAGCATGAGCTGGTTGGCGGCGGGCACGGCGGAGTGCGCGTAGATCATGGTCTTGTCGGGGTCGATGCCGCAGGCAAGGTAGTCCATGACCATGTTGTACACGTTGTCCTGGATGTGCTCGGTGGTGTCGCGGTCGGTGATGACCTGGTAGTCGGCGATGAGCACGTTGGTCTTGGCGCCCATGTTCTGCAGCTCAACGCGGCCCTTGAGGGTGCCAAAGTAGTGGCCCAGGTGCAGACGGCCGGTGGGGCGGTCGCCGGTAAGCATGGTGAACTTCTCGGGCGTCTTGGCCAGGCCCTCGCGAATGGCGTTGCTCTTTTGCAGCGCGACTTCGTAGCTGTTCTCGTTTGGCATGATTGCTCCTAACGTATGTTCATGGGTCAAGATGATAACGCGTTTATTGGAGGGGCGGGGCGTAAGTAGGCGAGGGGCGGGAGAGGGGTGGCTTGTGCGATGGGTGCGGCGCGGCTGCGCTTGGCCAACGGTGCCTGGGCACATCCTCGGCAGCTTGCCCTAGAGCTTGTGGTGGCGCTCTTCTTTGCGCTCCTCGGCCGCCTGCTCCTCCTGCTTAAAAGCGGGGTCGTCGGGGGTTACCAGCTCGTCCTCGTGCGTGCGTTTGTTGTAATGGTGGCGCAGCACGGGCTCAAACAGGTGCAGGTGCTTGGCGAAGGCCGCCGAGCCGATGGCGAGCACGGTAAAGATGAGCACGCGCATGGGGACCTCGACCTGATTGATGGCGGCGGCGCCGGCCGAAAGCATAATGCACCAGGCGTAGATGAGCAGTACGGCTTGCTTTTGGTTGTAGCCCTCTTGAATGAGTCGGTGGTGGATGTGGCCCTTGTCGGCCTGCCCGATGCTAATGTGGGCGCGCTTGCGGCGCACGATGGCGCTAAACGTGTCGATGATGGGCACGCCGGCCACGATGAGCGGGATGATGAGCGAGGTGAGCGCGGCGGTGCGGCTCACGTTGAGCAGCGAGATGGAACCCAGTGCAAAGCCCAGAAGCAGCGACCCCGAGTCGCCCAAGAAGATGCTCGCGGGGTTGAAGTTATAGCGCAAGAAGGCGAGGCACGAGCCAAAGAGCGCGATGGAGAGCGCGGCGGCGTCGATGCGGCCCGAGAGCACGGCGACCGAAAACATGGTGAACGACGCGATACCGCAGATGCCCGTGGCCAGGCCGTCGAGGCCGTCGATAAGGTTGATGATGTTGGTGAACGCTACTAGGTAGATCACGGTGATGGGGTAGGCGAGCCAGCCGAGCATGATCTCGCCGGAGGCAAACGGGTTGACGATGACGCCGATGCGCAGGCCGCCCACGCAGGCGATGAGCGCGGCGAGGACCTGGCCGGCGAGCTTTTGCTTGGGCTTGAGCTGGAAGACGTCGTCAATCGCGCCGGTCGCAAAGATAACGGTAAAAGAAAGCGCAAGGATGGGGTAACTGATATGCAGACGGGGATGGGGCACCAAAACGGGCGGCCAGCCCAGGTACCAGGTGCCTAGGATCTGAACAATGCAGGCGACGACGAGACCCAAAAAGACCGCCGTGCCACCCATGCGCGGGATGGGTTTAGTGTTGATGCGGCGCTTGGAAGGATAGTCGACGGCGTCGAGCTTGATTGCCAGGCGCTTGACCAGGGGCACCGCAAGGAAGGTCGTGATAAAAGCCACGACCGCCACGCAAAGGTACGGTATGAAGCTCGTGGAGGAAGCCATGAATCGATAAACCGCCAAGCGTCGAAGGAAAAGGTCAAATGATGCCACGCCGCAAAGGGTATAGCTGACCCATGATACTCGACCAAGGAGGGTGTAAGGAATTGCACGGGGCGATAATCACGTGCTTACCAGATATTCGAGTGATGGTGGGGTTCTGCCTGGTGCCTTTTGGGGATCCTGGCGGGATTTGCAATGGCGATTTTCGGCAAAAGAAAACCACCCCCCACGTTACGAAAATGAACCCACCTAAAACAGGTGGGTGCCCTCATCGACTGTTCCAGCGTCCTTAACAACGAAGGATACCTGTACTAGGTACGACTGTGTGGGCTCCCTAAATAAACGCGACGGTTCACCCAGTTGCTCCGCGGGGGGCGGAATACCTACATCATAAAGCGGCACTTTGTGGATTCCAGTCTTGACATTACAAAAATCGTGTCGGACGATTACGGCGCCTCGGGCCTCGAGCCGTCTGTGCGGTTGGTCCCTTTGCGTTTGAGCTGCTGAATCGTTGTTTTGGAGCATGTTTTTATGCCGACGTCGTTGACCGAACTTTTTTCGCCTGCCTGCCATTTGTGTCCGCGCCGTTGCGGTGCGGCGCGCGATGAGGGTGCGCGCGGCGTGTGCGGTGCCGATGGCACGCTCAAGGTGGCCCGCGCGGCGCTTCATATGTGGGAGGAGCCGCCTATCTCGGGCGAAGCCGGTTCGGGCACGATCTTCTTTAGCGGCTGCTCACTCAAATGCGTCTATTGCCAGAACCACGAGATCTCGACGGGCAATTTTGGGCTTGAGATTTCGCCCGAGCGTCTGGTCGAGATTATGTTGGAGCTGCAGGACCAGGGTGCGAACAATATTAACCTGGTGACGGCGACGCACTACGCGCATCTGCTGCCGGCTGCGATTGCCGCGGCACGGGCGCGCGGGCTGGTCATCCCAATCGTCTACAACACGAGCGGTTATGAGCGCGCGAGTGCTGTGGCGGCGCTCGGCGATTTGGTCGATGTGTGGCTTACCGACTTTAAGTATGCCGATGCGGCGCTTGCGCAGTCGCTTTCTCATATAAAGGACTACCCACGTGTGGCCGTGTCAGGCCTGGCTCAGATGGCGCGCGAGATCGAGCGCCGCGGGGGAGAGCTGGTGGACGAGGACGGGCTCATGAAGCGCGGCATGATTGTGCGCCATCTGGTGCTGCCGGGACATGCGGACGATTCATGCCGCGTGCTGGACCTGGTGTGGCGGACGGTGGGCGATGTGCCGATCTCGGTTATGAACCAGTACACGCCCAATGCGCTTATGCGCGAGCAGGGCGGCGACCTGGCACGCGCCGTGACGCGCGAGGAGTACGAGCAGGTGCTCGATCATGCCGATGACCTCGGCTTTACGACGATGTTCTGGCAAGAGGGCGGCGCGGTAGATGAGAGTTTCACCCCGGCCTTCGACACCACCGGCGTCCTTACCAGAGCAAAGTAGTGCGTTTGCCGATGATTTTTCTGGGACGGGGATTAAAAAATCGTCGAGAGGATTGCTTGCTCGAAAAGTAGTCAAAATGGTCCCGTCTCAAAAAGACTGGTTATTGGGCGTTGACAGTTGGCGAGCCGTAGGTAAAATATCAACTTGTCCTGGGGACGTAGCTCAGTTGGGAGAGCGCTGCCGTCGCATGGCAGAGGCCGAGGGTTCGACTCCCTTCGTCTCCACCCTTGGATTTGATAAGCCGCTGACATTGTGTCGGCGGCTTTTTTTAAAAAGAAAGGGCTGTACTATGGCCGAGCTTGAGTCCCAACCACTGTCTGCCGAGGAGCGCGCCGAGTTGGAAGAGCTCCGCGCCGAGAAGGCCCGCCGCGAGGCTCAGGAAGAGGCTCGTCGCGAGCGTGAGGAGCTGGCTGCTCTGCGTGCCGAGCGCGCGAAGGCCGAGGAGGCCGCCGCGAAGGCCGCATCCGCGCCGGCGCCCGCGCCCGCACCCAAACCCGCCGCCGCGAAGCCTGCGCCTGCCGCTCCCAAACCTCAGCCCAAAAGAGCCGCTCACCCCAAGCCCGTCGAGCCCACGCCGAGCCGTGACGAGATGACCTTTGCCCAGCGCATGGTCACCTCCAAGGAGCCTGCGGGCGAGAATGAGATCCCCGGTATGGCCCCGGCTCAAAAGATCATCATCGTGCTCGCCCTCATCGCGTTTATCGTCTTTATGGTCTACACGATCACGGGCAGCATGGGTCTGCACTAATCTGTTCGCGCTGGGCGCCATGCCTGAACACTCTGTCCTTGTCCAACCCTCAACTTCTGCACAACGCATCCGAAAGGTCGCCCCATGGCTTTGACCGACATCTCGCATCCCACCGACATTGCAATGCTCACCGATCTGTACGAGCTCACTATGGCCCAGGGCCTGTGGGAGAGCGGCAAGGCCAATGAGCAGGGTTGTTTTACCGCGTTTTACCGCGACCATCCCTTTGGTAGCGCCTACGCCGTCATGTGCGGTACCGCCGAGCTGCCCGAGCTGGTCGAGAACCTGCGCTTTACGTCCGAGGACATCGAGTACCTCGCCTCGCTTCAGGCTCCCGCCGGCGGTGCGATGTTTAAACCCGCATTCCTCGACTACCTGCGCAACTTCCGCGCGCACGTGAACATTGACGCCGTGCCCGAGGGCGAGCTCGTCTTTCCGCGCGAGCCCATGGTGCGCGTCACCGGGCCGGCGCTGGAGTGCCAGCTGCTCGAGACGGCGCTGCTGAACATCGTCGGCTTCCAGACGCTCGTCGCCACCAAGACGGCACGCGTGGTGTTGGCGGCGGACGGCCGTCCCGTGGCCGAGTTTGGCCTGCGCCGCGCCCAGGGTCCCGATGGCGGCCTGGCCGTCGCGCGCGCGAGCTACGTTGCCGGCTGTTCCTCTACGTCCAATGTGCTCGCCGGGCGCCGCTACGGTATTCCCGTCTTTGGCACGCATGCGCACAGCTGGGTGATGAGCTTCGATTCCGAGCTCGAGGCCTTCTGTGCCTTTGCCAAGTCGAGCCCCAAGAACTGTACGCTGCTCATCGACACCTACGATGTGCGCGAGGGCTGCGAGCATGCCATTACGGTTGCCAAGGAGATGGAGGCGGTGGGCGAGCGTCTATCGGCCATTCGCATCGACTCGGGCGACCTCGCTAAACTCTCCAAGTATGTGCGCGGCCGTTTTGATGCCGAGGGTCTGCCCTATGTGGGGATCTCGGTTTCCAACGATCTTGACGAGTACACGATTCAGTCGCTGCTGGACCAGGGCGCGCCCATCGATAGCTTTGGCGTGGGCACCAAGCTCGCGACCTGCTACGACCAGCCGGCGCTGGGCGGCGTGTACAAACTTTCCGCCCGTCGTGCGAGCGAGGCCGACCCGTGGACGCCGGTGGTCAAGCTCTCCGAGCAGCCCTACAAGCGCACGATCCCGGGCGTGCAGCGCGTGCGCCGTTATTACGACGGCTTTGGCGGCCCGGTCTGCGACATGATCTACGACGAGGACCATCTGGTGGGGGAGGGCGCCGCGCGCGGCAATACCCTCGTGGCCGTGAATGATGCCGCCCTGGTGACCGACGTGTCGGAGCTTGAGTATCGCGAGCTGCTGGTGCCGATCGTGCGCGATGGCAGTGCGGTGGCTCCGCGTGAGAGCATCAAGGACGCGCGCGAGCGCTGTGCTTGGGCGCTCGATCATCTGGATGCGGCTTTCAAGCGCTTCCTGTATCCGCAGACCTACGTGGTGGGTATGGAACAGGGCCTGGCCCAGGTGCGCGACGAGCTCGTGCGCAAGAATATGGCCGCGGCTTCTGCCTTTCCTTGGGCTCACTAATTCCTTGGGCGGTAGGGGCGAGTCACGCTCCCTTGGCCGCCAGCTCGGCCGTTCGCTGAACAGTTGATTGGTTTGACGTATGACGACTTCTTATAAAACGATGGTGGTAAAGATCGGTTCGTCCACGGTGGTGGGCGCCGATGGCAAGGTCAACCGCGCCTTTATCGGCGGACTTGCCGATCAAGCCGCAGCGCTGCGCAAGCTCGGCTGGCGTCTGGTCGTGGTGAGCTCGGGCGCTATTGCCTGTGGCTATCCCGTGTTGGGCTTCGACCGCAAGCCAGTCGGCGACCTTCCGAGCCTGCAGGCCTGCGCCTCGGCTGGTCAGTGCATCATCTCGTCGGCCTACGACGAGGAGTTCCATGCGCGCGACCTGCTCACCTCGCTCGTGCTGCTCACGCGCCATGATACGGCCCGCCGCACGTCCTACCTGCATGCACGCGACGCCCTGCTGCGCCTCGTGGAGCTTGGCGTGGTGCCGGTCGTCAACGAGAACGATACCGTCACCGTCGACGAGATCAAGTTTGGCGACAACGACACGCTGGCGGCGCTTGTGAGCTGCCTGGTTTCTGCCGATCTGTGCGTGACGCTCTCGGACATCGATGGCCTCTATACCGCCAATCCGCACGAGGACCCCACGGCCGAGTTCGTCCCGGTCGTGCATAAGATCGATGCCAAGATTATCGCCTCGGCAGGCGATTCTTCGACTTCGGTGGGCACGGGCGGCATGATTACCAAGATTCGCGCGAGCCGCATCCTGATGACGGCGGGCATTCAGAGCGTGATTTGCTCGGGCGAGGAGCCCGATGCGCTCGTGCGCCTCGCCCGCGGCGAGAGCGTGGGCACACTGTTCGATCCGCCGGCGGAGCGTCTGGACATCGCACCCCGCAAGCTGTGGATCGCGCTGGGCGACAAGGCACATGGGTCGGTGACGGTTGATGATGGTGCTGCGAAGGCGCTGGTTAGCCGTGGCTCTTCCTTGCTTGCGGTGGGTATTCGCGAGGTCGATGGCCAGTTTGCCGAGGGCGATGTGCTCGATGTGTGCGATCCGAGCGGTATGGTCGTCGCCCGCGGTATCGCCGAGGCCGATTCGGACGTGCTGGAACTTGCTGCCGGTCGCCGCCAGGACCAGATCGCCAGCAACCGCCTGCTGGCAGACCTGGCCGAGAAGCCCGCGATCCACCGAGATAATTTGATCGTCTTCGCCTAACGGGTCGACGCTGCGCGCCGCCCAGAGCGACAATTTGTCATTCAAAAGGCGAGGCATGACCATCAGGTCTATGCCTCGCCTTTTTCATGCCAACTTGTTCGCTCTGGGCGGCGCTCGCTTCTTTTGTTCGACCTACGATTTAAAGCCACTCGCTTAGGGGCGTTTTCGCTTTCCGTCCTCTTTCTGCAATGACTTCATTAACCTGGTACTTGGGGACGTTCCTTTTGTGCCGGCAGGTGGGGACACTCCTTTGCTAGAAGATCCGGCGCAGGTCTCCGCGGTTGAGGGCTTCGTCGAAGAGGTGCTTGAACACCACGCTGCCGTGCAGGCCGTCGTGCTCGAACTCGTTGGTCACCCAGGCATGCGAGTTGCCCACGCGGCTGAGCGTATCGAGCTGCATGCCCGAATCGACGTACATATCGTCGAAATACACCGCGGCCTGGAGTGGCACCTCGTTGCAGGCTAGGCGCTGCGGGTCGTAGATCTTGTCCCAGCTGGTGTCTTCCATCAGCAGGTCCATGGCGGGCTTAAACGGCATAAGCTCGGGCATCTGCTCAAACATCCACGGGAACATGGCCTCGCCGGTAAACATGAGCGGGCGCGCGAGTGTGTCGAACTCGGCACGATGGGCCTTCTCCTCTGCTGCGGCCCAGCGAATGGGCATGGTGTCGCCGTCGGCGTAGATAAACTCCTGCAGCGTCCAGTACAGCGGGTTTGTACGCGTGTTGGTGCGCTCGAAGGCGCGCATCAAAAAGCTGTCGGATACCGAGGAGCCGCAGCTCAGCGTACCGTCGCCAGTAACAAACGCGTGATCGATAATCCAATGCATGCGCTCAAAGCTCGGCTTCATGCCAAAGTCGCTGCCCATGAGCTGTAGGCGCTCGACCGTCATCGGCGAGCCGTCGGGCAGCACGGGCTTCTGGGCCTCGAGCGCATCGGCCAGGGCTGCCACTCGGTCGACGTCAGCGGGGTAGCGGTCATAATACTGCTGCGTCTTGGCGGCCATGCGCGGGAAGGTGTGCGCGTAGACCTCGCTTGCGCTCGCCGGCACGTGGGGGATGCCGCCGCAGGTAAAGCTTGCCGCCACGCCTTCGGGGAAGAGCGACAGATAGCTCAACGTCAAAAAGCCGCCGTAGCTCTGCCCGAGTGTGACCCAGGGCTTGCCGCCAAAGCCCACCAGGCGCAGGTACTCAAAATCGCGCACGATGGAGCTGGCGAGGTGGCGCTTGAGGAAATCCGCCTGCGAGCGTGCGGCATCGGAGCCGGCCGCCGTCGCGCGCTCGCCCAGTGCGGCAATCGTGCGCCCGTCTACACAGCTGCTGCGCCCGGTGCCGCGCTGGTCGGGCAGGACCACGCGGAAGTGCTTGACGGCCTCCTCGATCCAGCCGTCGCTTGTGGGCGACAGCGGACGCGGGCTCTCGCCGCCGGGGCCGCCCTGCAAAAACAGGAGCAGCGGCAGATCGTCGTTGATGCGGTCGGGCGCGCAAACCACGCGGTAGAAGAGCTTGATGCTCTCGGGCGCGCCGGCGATTGGTGCCGGCATAGCGCCGCGGCGCATGGTGCTGCCGACGGCCAGGAGCATCGGCTCCAGGCCGCGCCAGTCAAGGGGGACGTCGATGCTGTGGTCCTCGACATAAAGGCCGGGGACGTGGTACGAAGTGATGAGGGCCATGTGAGTCTTCCGTTCGTTGCGGTGTTTCGGCTTGACCAATTCTACCGCCGCGGGCGAGGCCATGCGCAAATCGGCTACCATGGTTGCAAACTTCTAGGAGAAAGGGCCGCCCATGTCGGTCGATATAGCCACGTATGTCCACGATCTTGCCGTTGCCGCCAAGGCAGCGTCGGCCTCGCTTGCCACGGCGAGCGATGAGCAGCGTCAGGAGGCCGTGCGCGCCATGGCCGCAGCACTGCGCAACGGTGTCGACTCCATCGTCGCCGCTAACGAGCTCGATATGTCCGCTGCGCGTGATGCAGGCACCTCGGTCGGCCTGCTCGACCGCCTGCTTTTGACGCCCGAGCGCGTCGAGGGCATGGCCGCCGGCTTGGAGAAGCTCGCCGAACTGCCCGATCCCGTCGGCCGCGTGCTCGACCACCGCGTGCTTGCAAGCGGTGTGGACCTGACCCGCGTGAGCGTGCCGCTGGGCCTGGTCGCCATGGTGTATGAGGCACGTCCCAACGTGACGGCCGATGCCGCGGGCATCTGCATCCGCACCGGCAACGCCTGCATTCTGCGCGGCGGTTCGCTGGCCTATCACTCGTGCGCCATGATTGCCGAGTTGTTGGCCGATGCCCTCGAGGCGCAGGGCTTCCCGCGCGAGGCCGTCTCGATGATCGAGTCTACCGACCGCGAGGCAACCGGCGAGCTCATGAAGCTTCGCGGCATTGTCGATGTGCTCATTCCGCGTGGCGGTGCGGGCCTGATCCGGCGCTGCGTGCGCGAGTCGCTCGTGCCGGTGATCGAGACGGGCACGGGTAACTGCCACATTTACGTGCATGAATCCGCCGACTTCGATAAAGCTCTCAACATTATCGTCAATGCCAAGACCCAGCGCGTGGGCGTGTGCAATGCCGCCGAGTCGCTGCTGGTCGACCGCGCCGTGGCAGATTCGTTTTTGCCGGCGGTAGTGGCCGTCTTGCACGACCACGGTGTGCTGATCCATGGCGACGAGGCCGCCTGCGCCGCCTGCGCCGGTGCCGGTCTTGCCGAGGGCGATGACTTTGTTGCCGCAACTGAGGAGGACTGGGGCCGCGAGTATCTGGCGCTCGAGATGAGCGTGAAGGTCGTGGCGAACGAGGACGAGGCCATCGCACACATCAACCGCTACGGCACCATGCATTCCGAGGCCATCATTGCCGAGGACGTGGACGCCTGCGAGCGCTTCCTGGATGCGGTCGATGCCTCGGCCGTGTACGCCAACGCCAGTACGCGCTTCACTGACGGCGGCGAGTTTGGCCTGGGCGCCGAGATCGGCATCTCGACCCAAAAGCTCCACGCCCGCGGACCCTTCGCCGCCGAGGCCCTCACCACCTACAAATACAAGCTCCGCGGCACCGGCCAGGTCCGCCCCTAACGCCCGCGCAAGAAAAACCACCACAAAGGTGCCTTTCTCCTTTGTGGTGGTTTTAGGTGGCGTGGGCGGTTAGGCCTGGAAGGTATCGCGGTCGGGGGCGAAGGACTGCATGGCCGCGATGGTGCGGTCAAAGAGTTCGGGTAGCTCCCAACCCAGCATCTCGGCGCCCTGCGTAATCACGTCGCGCGAACAGCCAGCGGCAAAGCGCTTGTCCTTGAACTTCTTCTTGAGCGACTTGGTCGTAAAGTCCATAACGCTCTTGCTCGGACGCATGATGACTGCAGCGCCGATCAGGCCGGTGAGCTCATCGCAGGCAAACAGGATCTTTTCCATCTGCAGCTCGGGTTTGGGCAGCGAGGTGTTGAAGTCGGACGTGTGCGTTTGGATGGCGCGAATGAGCTCGGGAGACGCACCTTCGCCCTCAAGAATCTCGGCAGCATAGATGGTGTGGTTCATGGGGTCGTCCTCATGCTCCTCCCAATCCAGGTCGTGCAGCAGACCGACGGTGCCCCAAAACTCCTCGTTCTCGGGGTCGAACTCGCGCGCAAAGTAGCGCATAGTGCCCTCGACCGTCTCGCCATGGGTGATGTGGAACGGGTCCTTGTTGTGCTCGTTGAGCAGTTCGAACGCGCGGTCGCGGGTGATTCCGGCGGTAAGCGGCTCTGACATAACAGACTCCTTGTGCTCGTGGGTATCGATAAGAATGAATACTACTAGAACAAGAAAACCACCACAAAGGTGCCTGTCCCCTTTGTGGTGGTTTTTGGCGCGGATGGGTTAGTTGAGGGCGGCTTGGGCTAGGCGGGCTTCGGCGTCCTCCTCGGTGACGCCCAAGGCCACGGCGAACTCCTCGATGGAGCGGCGTTTGGCCTCCTTGAGTACGCGCATGTAGTAGGAGCTGGGTTTTTTATCAGCTTCCTCGGCCTGGCGAATGCGGTGCATCATGGTCTTTGCCACGCGGACCGTCTCGGGCGCGCCCAGCTTGAGCTGCTGCTTAAAGTGTGTCTCCTCAAGCGAGCTGTTGCGCTCGGTAAAGGTGTCGCACTCCAGCTCGTCATAGTGGCTCAGCAGGTGCTCGGCATCTTGCTGCGAGATGGCGGCGTGCAAACGGTCGGCCTGCGCCACGGGGTACATGAGGATCGTCTGCGCATGTCCCTGCTTGGTCTCGAGCAGCAGCATGGGCTGCGGTGTGTCGTCCCTAAAACCGACGACGGTGCAGACTCCCTGGCCCGGATGAATGACGTGTTGACCGATTGAGAACATGCTACCTCCAACTTATACGAATTTACGTATGTCTAGAATAACACGTTGACGTGCGCAAACCCTTACTTTATGCAGGAAAAGCACACAACTCTGATAGGTAAGAGTATTCGATAACAGACGCAGCTCATTCACACCTTTATGCATTTTCAACGCCTGCATAATCTGCAGGCAGACTGGCATCTTTGAGGGACTCCATACAAGCTGTAGTCATTTTTGTGCATATGCAATATCTATTAGCTTTACCCTGCGACAGTGCCTGTCGCTTGTGATAGAGTGCTACAAACTCTGGCTTTTGCCCTACGAGTGACCAAGAGCTCGGGGGCTTTAACACAAGGAGGATCTATGCCCGAGAAGATTGAAGAGCTGGTACGCGCTGCGCTTGCTGCGGCCCAGGAGGCCGGCGACCTTTCCGCATTTGAACTTGACGATTGCGCTATCGAGCGACCGGCTGACACTTCTCATGGCGAGTGGACCTCTACCATGGCCCTGAAGTCCGCCAAGCTGGCCCACTGCGCCCCGCGCAAGATCGCCGAGGCCATCGTTGCCCATATGCCCGAGGATCCCGCGATCGAGAAGGTCGAGATCGCAGGCCCCGGCTTCATCAACTTCTACCTCTCCGTCGCCGTCAAGAACGCCATCTTTGGCGAGGCTCGCGAGAAGGGCATGGACTTCGCTAAGTCCAACGTCGGTGGTGGCCTGAAGACCCAGGTTGAGTTCGTTTCCGCCAACCCCGTCGGCCCCATGCACATCGGCCACGGCCGCTGGGCCGCGCTGGGCGACTCGCTCTGCCGCGTTATGGACCACGCCGGTTACGACATCCAGCGTGAGTTCTACATCAACGACCACGGCTCTCAGATGAACACCTTCGGCAACTCCATCAGCACGCGCTATATGCAGCTTGCCGACATCATCGCCAAGCAGGGTGTGGATATCGACGAGGCTCACAAGCTGCTGATCGCAGACCGCGACGCCTTTGTTGCCGACGAGAACGACGAGCACCCCGAGACCCATCCGTACCAGGACAACTTTGCCGAGACTCTGGGCAAGGACTCCTACGGCGGCGACTACATCATCGACGAGGCCGCCGAGTTCTGGCGCACCGACGGCGATAAGTGGGTCAACGCCGATCCGCAGAAGCGCATGGAGAGCTTCCGCGAGCGCGGCTATGTAAAGATGGTCGACAACATGCGCGACCTCTGCCACGCCGTCAATTGCGACTTCGATCGTTGGTTCTCCGAGCGCTCGCTGTATGTGAAGGACACCGAGGGCGAGACCGCCGGCACCTCCGCCGTCGACCGCGCTTTTGAGAAGCTCGACAAGATGGGCTATCTCTACACCAAGGACGGTGCCCTGTGGTTCCGCTCCACCGACTTGGGCGACGACAAGGACCGCGTCCTGATCAAGTCCGACGGCGAGTACACCTACTTCGCCTCCGACGTTGCCTATCACTGGGATAAGTTCCAGCGCGTCGACCACGTCATCGACATCTGGGGTGCCGACCACCACGGCTACATCGAGCGCGTCCGCTGCGTCTGCGACGCTCTTGGCTATCCCGGCAAGTTTGAGGTTCTGCTGGGCCAGCTCGTCAACCTGCTGCGTAACGGCAAGCCCGTCCGTATGTCCAAGCGCAAGGGCACCATGGTGACCCTGCAGGAGCTCGTCGACGAGGTCGGCTCCGATGCCGCTCGCTACACGCTCATCTCCAAGAGCTCCAACCAGATGGTCGACTTCGATATTGAGGCTGTTAAGAAGCGCGATAACTCCAACCCGGTGTACTACGTGCAGTACGCTCACGCCCGCGTGTGCTCCATCCTGCGCCGTGCCGCTGACGTTACGCCCGAGCAGGCTGACGAGATGGGCATGAAGACCGTCGCCGCCAAGGCCATCGGTGAGAACGTCGATTACTCGCTGCTGACCGACCCGACCGAGCTCGCCCTTTCGCGCAAGCTCAACGAGCTCACCGACCTCATCGCCAGCTGCGCTCGCGACCGCGCCCCGTTCCGTCTGACGCACTTTGCCGAGGAGCTTGCCGGCGACTTCCACAGCTTCTACGCTGCCTGCCAGGTGCTGCCGAGCGAGGGCCGTCCCGTCGACCCCGAGCTTTCGCGTGCCCGTCTGGCCGCTTGCGATGCCGTCCGCGTGGCGCTCGCCCTGGTGCTCACCCTCGTTGGCGTTTCCGCGCCCGAGCAGATGTAATCTGCGAGTCATTTGACTGCGCAAGTTTGGTTTAACTGAGCCTTGAAAGCCCGATCTCCCACTGAACTGCCTCCCATTTCTTGGACATGAGAAATGGGAGGCTTTCTTTATGCGCGTTGATTTGAGGGTGAAGCATGATGTCGAGGCCAGGAAGGCGGCCATAGGGCTCTTCGAGCTCGGACACGGGTATAAATCTGCCGCGATTGCCCTTTCGCTTCCCGCGGAAGCCGTGAGAAGATGGCAGGAGATATACCGCGCATTCGGGAGCGAGGTGCTGCTGCGCATGGACGGAAAGCAGGGCAGGTACACATACGAGCAGAAGGTCGCCGCCGCCTCCGCCGTCGTCGACGGCGGCATGACGAAGACCGAGGCGATGGCGGCGTTCGGCATAATGTCGATGTCGCCGCTCAAGAAGTGGTGCGCGCTATACCGCGAGGGCGGCGCGGAGGCCCTGCGCCCGAGGCCCAAGGGCCGGCCGAGCGGTTCCAGGGCGAGGCCGCGGACCCGCGAGGAGGAGCTCGAGGAGCGGTGCCGTAGGCTCGAGGCCGAGGTGGCCTACCTAAAAAAATTACGCGCCCTGGTCGAGAGGGACGGGCTCTGACCAGGGCGAAGGCCGAAGCGGTCGCGGCCCTGCGCGCCGAGGGGCACGCGCTCGGGCGCCTGCTCGCATGCGCCGAGCTCAAGCGGTCGACCTACTACTACGCCCTCGCGCACCCGCCGAGGCCCACGCGCGCCGAGCTCCGGGAGGCGGCCGCCGAGATCTTCTCGCGCACCGCCAACGGCTGCGGGCACCGGCAGATAGCGATGTGCCTCAGGGCGGAAGAGGGGGCCGTGATAGCCGACAAGACCGTGCTCAAGATGATGCGCGAGATGGGGATTCGCTGCGGCATCAGACGCGAGACGGCCTACCACAGGTACAACTCGTACAAGGGCGTCGTCGGCAGAACGTTCGAGAACGTGATCGCGAGGGATTTCGACGCCGGGGCCCTGTGCCAGAAGCTGGGGACGGACGTCACCGAGTTCAAGGTGGCTGGCGGCAAGGCCTACTGGGCCCCGACGCTGGACTTCTGCACCAAGGAGATCGTGGCGAGCGACATATCGACCACGCCCGACATGGCCCAGCAGGCGAGGATGCTCGACGAGCTGCTGTCCAAGATCCCCGAGGGCGCCGCCCCGACCATGCACTCGGACCGGGGCTGGCAGTACCAGCACGCCTCATACACATCCAGGCTCGAGGCCGCCGGTATCGTCCAGAGCATGTCCAGGAAGGCGAACTGCATCGACAATGCCGCCACCGAGCAGCTCTTCGGCCACGGCAAGGACGAGTTCTACAGGGGCCGCGAGTGGAAGACGTTCGAGGATTTCAAACGCGACCTGGAGGAATACATAGTCCACTGGAACACGAGCCGGAGGCAGGTAAGATTGAAGGGCCTGACCCCGGAGGAGTACCGGAATCAGGCCCTTGCGGCCTTGGAGTGGGTATGATGAATTGGACACCTAGTTAAGAGCGAAAGGTGTTCAAGAT
>CATVYG010000036.1 GCA_958348225.1 uncultured Collinsella sp. | reverse complement strand
GGCACCGAGCCGTACGCTTGAACTGAGAAGGGGGAGGCCACGCGGCCTCCCCCTTTTTTGCGTTTACGGGGCGTAAATGACTCTATTACACCAGACGATCTTATCGTTTTTGGTATTGAGCCTTTATTTAAAGAAGATAAATCGAATAACAAGGGCAACTGCTATGACCGCAATGATCAAAAGCGGGATTGTCAGTCGATGCTGCTTGCGTCGTTTACTTGTCGAAACGAAGATTGATTTTCCCTGTTTTGGCGTTTCGAGATAGCGAGCCGAATGCGTCAAGGTTTGCTTTGGTCGAGGACCTCTTTGTCGATGAGTGGCGGATGCTTTCATCGGCTCATCACTAGCTGCGCTGTTTTTAGATAATGGTGCGTCTTTCAGATATACAGGGTCTCCCGAGGCGACGCCCATATGTTTACGTCCCGTTTGGGCATCCTCGAGCGTTTGATATCGATTTCTCGTCACATACTCGGGCTCCGGATCATTAATGGGCTCTTGCGAGATGTGGGGGCGATGGAACCGCGGCGGCTGCGTGGAAGTATCTTCCCCCTGCGTCGGCATAAACATTTTGTTCTGGTTTTGGTCGTCCATGATGCCCTTTAGCTCGTTACCAACAACGTGTACGCGCTCATTGTAAGCCCCTTGCTATTTGTAGCTGTGAACATACTTGTTATTTAAGCTCTGGTTCAAAGAACCTTAACCTTATTAAAACCTGAGTCAAACACACTTAGATATGCTTATAGTACTAGACTCAAAAAACTTTATAGTCGATGTATATATGAGCACTGGGTGGGCATATATAAGAGCGTCAAAAGAAGTCCCAGTCACCTAGAAGATGACTCGGCAGTCCTTAAAAGGAGTGGTAAACATGGCAAGCATGGTTCCTTATCGTTCGGTTTTTGGCGTTCGTCCTTCTGCTAGCTCGCTGTTCGATCTGTTTGATGATATGACTGACCTTGCAAACAACTCGATTGCTTCCAAGGCGTTTCCCGTTGACGTTGAGGATAAGGGCGACGGCTATGAGGTCAAGGCTTATCTGACCGGCGTCGCCAAGGACGATATCGATGTCGAGCTTAACGAGGGTCGTCTGTCCATTAGCGTGAATGTCGAGGAAGACGAGGAGAACGAGGGCAAGAACTTCCTGCAGAAGGAGTTCAGCTCGTACAGCGCGACGCGTGGCGTGTATCTAAAGGACGCTTCGAGCGAGGGCCTCTCGGCTAAGTACGCTGACGGCATCCTGACCGTTACGGTCCCCAAGATCGTCGAGAAGAAGAACGTTACGAAGATCTCCATCGACTAACTTCGTTGGTGTTCTGCGCTATTAAAAGACAGCAAAAGGGGCTGGGAAGCGATTCTCGGCCCCTTTTGCTGTCTAGGACAGTCTATTGAATGGTTACTGGCCGATGCTGGCTTGCGGGGCGTATCGAGAGTTTTCGCGATCCTTGGAGAAGGGTTGCGGAGCTGCCGACCTCGTCATCCAGGGTTGCGGTCAGAGCTTTGGCATAGCTTTTGACGGTAAGGCTCGGACGATTGTTATCTTGGCTGATATGCATGGCAATGAGCTGTTCGGTGCGTTCGGTAACAAGTTCGCGCGCGGCTTCGGCGGCTTGGCCATTGGAGAGGTGTCCCCTTGCAGACAGGATGCGCTCCTGAAGAAAGCGGGGATATTCTCCCTCGCGCAGCATGGTCACATCGTGGTTGCTTTCGAGTGCGAGGACTCGACAATCTTCGAGGGTGTTCATGGCTTGGCTCGATAGCTCTCCGGTGTCGGTGGCAAAACCGATGGAATCATCGAGGGTGTCGAATCGATAGCCGACTGGATTGATGACATCGTGTGACGTTGAGTAGGTTTGCACGTGGATGCCGGCAATGGATAGGGTGTCACCGGGATCGAATTCCTCGACAGGCAGATGAGAAAGATTTTCTTTGTTCGAAAGAGTGCCCCTGCTGGCAAAGAGGGGGCCGTGCCAGTGCTTGCACCAGACATCGAGGCCCTTGATGTGATCGCTATGCTCATGAGTAATGAGAAGAGCCGAGACGTTGTCTGTCGAGAGCCCCAGTTCTGCCATGCGCTTTAATGTCTCGCGGCGAGACAGTCCGTCATCGACCATAATGAGCCCCTGCGGGCCCTCGATGAGTGCGCAGTTGCCTTTAGAGCCACTGCCGAGGATATGAAGGTGCAGGCAAGACATAAGATTCCAAAGGATACAATGGGTGCGGACGAATAGAGGAGGAAGCGAATGCCAACGGTATCACAGCATTACGGACACCATGCCGTGCCTGGGGCAGTCGATGAGACCCGGACGAGGCAGCAGGCAGCTCCTGTCGTGCTCATGGTATCAGGCGGCGCGGACTCGACGGCACTGCTTCTTATGGCGTGCACATCAAAGCTGGATATCCAAGACGGACGCGGTGTTGCCCCCATTGCTCGCGAGCGCCTGCATGTGCTGCATGTAAACCATCATCTGCGCGGCAAGGCGTCCGATGGCGACGAGGCCTTTGTGCGTGAGCTTTGCGCGAAATATGGTTTACCGCTGTGCGTGGAGCACGCTTATTTTGATGGGGAGTCGGGCAATATTGAGGCCGCAGCCCGCGAGGTGCGCTATGCCGCGGCGCGGAGGTATGTTCGCGAGCTCTGCGCCCAGACGGGGGCACCGCGAACGGCGGCTCGTATCTGCACCGCGCACACGTCTTCGGATCGCGCGGAAACGTTTTTGATGAACGCGATTAAGGGTTCGGGGCCCGCTGGCCTATCGAGCATTCCTCGCCGGAGGAATATCGTGGTGCGTCCCTTGCTCGACCTAACTCATGGCGAGCTCGTGGGCTATCTACAGGTACATGGTCAGCCGTGGCGTGAAGACGAGAGCAATGAGGATATCTCGTATCTGCGAAACTACGTGCGCCATCGAGTGATGCCGGTGGTGGCGCAGCGCAACGCGAGCGTCTGCAAGACGATTGGCGCCGCCTGCGAGATCTTAGGCGATGAGGACGCGTTTTTGTCTCAGCTTTCGGCACAGGCGTTTCGAAGCTGCCTGCGTAAGGAGGCGGCGGGCGCGCTGGTGCTCGATGCCAGGCGCCTTGCTGCGGCCGAGGTGGTAATCGCGCGGCGCATCGTGCGACTGGCGATTAAGCGCATCGATCCGGACGCTCGTCCAGAGATGCGACATGTGGAGCGAGTCCTTTCCTGCGTTGCCGAGGGCGCCGGCTCGGTCACGCTTCCGGCGGGGATTGACGCACGCATTGAGTTTGGCATGCTGGCGTTCAAGGCGCCGGCGGCTCGCGAGGGCCTGGTCGCGGACTGGGTTACCGTACCCGGTCGTTTGCCGTTGGGCGGGGGACGTATGCTGGTCACAGAACCGATGGCCGTTGAGCCGGGATGCGATATCGTGCGCCGCGCCCGTGAGCTTGCAGCTGCCGGGGAAGTGACAGCTTTGGTAGACGCGGCTGCCCTGGGTTTTGCCGACAGCGATAGTGAGCGGATCCTGGCGGGCTCGCGTGGCGAGATCCCTGCCGAGGCGCGATTGGCGCGCCTGTGGGTGGACGGTCCTGCACCGGGAGACGTGATGTGCCCGTTAGGGATGAGTGGTCGAAGCAAGAAAGTATCCGACTTGCTAGGTGAGGCTCGCATTCCCGTTTCCGAGCGCGCCGGCGTGCCCATGGTGAGGACGGCGCCGGGGGGTGCCGTGGTGTGGGTCGCCGGAGTTCGCGCGGACGAGCGTTTTAAGTGCACGGCTGCAACGCGCGTGGCATATCTGCTCCGCGTGGTCGATGCGGAATAGCGTCCCACGCCTGCTATTCTGTGCGACGTTGACGGTATTCCCGCGCTGATGGCGCACGGGCTGGTAAATTTACCCCGTGCGCTGCTAGAATGTGTAGTTCGCGTCCATACGGCGGTGTGTGGGCGATAAGCACAAGAAAGGGTTGTCATGGCTTCTCAACATCCGGATATCGAGAAGGTTCTGTTCACGCAGGAGGATATCGACGGTATCGTCTCTCGCCTAGGCGAGCAGATTACTCGCGACTACGCGGGTAAGGATCTGGTGCTGATTGCGGTCCTGCGCGGCGCCGTGGTCTTTATGGGCGACCTGATGCGTAAGATCGAGCTGCCGACCAACATCGATTTCATGGCTGTTTCGAGCTATGGCGACGGTGTGAAGTCCTCGGGTATCGTGCGTATCATTAAGGACCTGGATATCGACATCCGCGGTCGCGACGTGCTGATCGTCGAGGACATTCTGGACTCGGGCCTGACGCTCAAGTATCTGATGAAGAACCTCGAGAGCCGCAAGCCCGCTTCTCTGGAGGTCGCCGCCTTCCTGTGGAAGGACGTTGAGGACCGCGTCTCGGCCATCACGCCCAAGTATGTTGGAACCCATTGCCCCGATGCCTTTGTGGTGGGCTACGGCCTCGACTATGCCGAGCGCTATCGTAACCTTCCGTATCTGGGCATTTTGAAACCGGAGGTTTATTCGTAAGATGCCCGACGACCGTAACGATAACAATTCCCAGACTCCCCGGGACCCAAAGATCCCGGGGATGCCCGGAGGCAAGAAGCCCACGCGTACGGGCTGGCTGTATTTTATTTTGGCTTGCGCGCTTCTGGGCTACGCCTTCTTTAACATGGGCTCCGGCTTTGCCAATTCCAGCAATACCGTTAAGCTCGCGACGAGCGAGATGGTGAGCGCCATCAAGCAGGATCGCGTCGAAGATCTGACCTATACGGTTCAAGACGGAAGCGTGACGGGTCATTACTGGAAGACGAAGAAGGACAAGGGCGATACGAGCGAGCTCAAGAGCTTCTCTTCGACCTATGTCGGCTCCGATTCGCTTGCCGAGCTCATGGCGGAGCACCCCGATACCAAGTACATCGTCAACACCAACGATCCCGATTTTTGGGGCGACTTGGCGATGAGTGTGCTTCCGACGATTGCCCTGATCGCCATCATGTTCTACTTTATGCGCCAGATGATGGGCGCCAACAACAGGAACATGCAGTTTGGCAAGACCAACGCCAAGACCAACGAGGCCACACGCCCCAAGGTCAAGTTTGAAGACGTTGCCGGCGTGGACGAGGCAGTCGAGGAGCTCGAGGAGATCCGTGACTTTTTGAGCGATCCTGATCGCTATCGCAAGCTGGGCGCCAAGATCCCGCGTGGCGTGTTGCTGGTTGGCCCTCCGGGCACCGGTAAAACGCTGCTGGCCAAGGCTGTTGCCGGCGAGGCGGGCGTGCCGTTCTTTAGCATCTCGGGTTCCGACTTTGTCGAGATGTTCGTAGGTGTCGGCGCCAGCCGTGTGCGTGACCTCTTTAAGGAGGCCAAGTCCCAGGCCCCGTCGATCATCTTCATCGATGAGATCGATGCCGTGGGACGTCAGCGCGGAGCTGGCTTGGGCGGCGGTCACGACGAGCGCGAGCAGACGCTCAACCAGCTGCTGGTCGAGATGGACGGCTTTGAGGAAAGCGAGTCGGTCATCCTGATCGCTGCGACCAACCGTCCTGACATCCTAGATCCGGCATTGCTGCGTCCCGGCCGTTTTGACCGTCAGGTTACGGTCGACCGTCCGGATGTGAAGGGCCGCGAGCAGATCTTGCGCGTGCATGCCGAGAACAAGCCGATGGACGAGGACGTTAAGTTTGAGAAGCTCGCCCAGATGACCGTTGGCTTTACTGGTGCCGATTTGGCGAACCTGCTCAACGAGTCTGCGTTGCTGGCCGCTCGCCGTCATCGTTCCGTGATCTCGATGGACGAGGTCGAGGAATCGATGGAGCGCGTGATTGCCGGACCGCAGCGCAAGGGTCGCGTGATGACCGAGGCCGAGCGCACCACGATTGCCTACCACGAGAGCGGTCACGCCCTGGTGGGCCACATCCTGGAGCACTCCGATCCGGTCCACAAGATCTCGATCGTCAGCCGCGGTCAGGCTCTGGGCTACACGCTGCAGCTTCCGCAGGAGGACCACTTCCTCAAGACCAAGAACGAGATGCTCGACGAGCTCGCCGTGTTCTTGGGCGGTCGCGTTGCCGAGGAGCTCATGTGCGATGACATTACGTCGGGCGCGAGCAACGATCTGGGGCGCGCAACCAAGATGGCGCGCGAGATGGTCACGCGCCTGGGCATGAGCGAGGAGCTGGGCACGCAAGTGTTTGGCGAGGCGCAACATCAGGTGTTCCTTGGTCGCGATTACGCCGATCACCAGGATTACTCCGAGGAGACGGCGCGCCGTATCGATATCGAGGTTCAGCGCATCATGCGCGAAGCCCATCGTCGTGCGGTCGAGATTTTGGATGCCCGTCGCGATCAACTCGATCTGATGGCGAAGGTGCTGCTTGAGCGCGAGACCGTCGAAGGCGACGCCGTGAACGCCCTGCTCGACAACGAGTGGAATGCCTACCTTGAGCGCGAGGGCGATATCCTGGCGGCCAAGGAGGAGCGCAATGCCAAGGCGGCCGGCATGCCGACCAAGAAGCGCGCGCCTCGCATGAGCGAGGAGGAGCTGGCGGCTGATGCCGCGGCCTTTGCGCAGGCGGCCATGCAGGAGGATGCCGAAGCCGCATCCGATGATGCTGACGATGACCATGCCGTCGTCGGTGCCGATGCCGACACCGACGCCGACAAATAGTCTCTGTGGCAAAAGCCTCCGCGGGGAAACCTGCGGAGGCTTTTTCTTTTGAGCGATATGGGGCCGTCTGTTGATTGGGGACAGACTAAAATGAGCGTTTTCACGCATTTAAGTCTGTCCCCAATCAACATTTTCACGCATTTAAGTCTGTCCCCAATCAACATTGCTGCGGCACTTTGCTCGGCTAAAGCGTACAATAGCGCCTATGCGAAAGGGGAACAGATGATCAACGAAACGATGTATGCTCGCGGTGCGGAAAGCTCCATCATCCGCGAGATTTTTAGCTATGGCCTTGAGCGCAAGGCGCAGATCGGTGCGGAAAACGTATTCGATTTTTCGCTGGGCAATCCGAGCGTTCCGGCGCCCGCTGCTGTGGCTGAGTCGATTAAGAAGGCTCTGGAGCTGCCGAGTGACCAGTTGCACGGCTACACGCCCGCACCGGGCCTGCCGCAATGTCGAGCAGCCGTCGCCGAATCGCTCAACCGCCGCTTTGGAACGAACTATGAGGGTAAGGACGTCTTTATGACGGTGGGTGCCGCGGCTTCGCTCACCTGCACGCTCAACGCCGTTACGAACCCGGGCGACGAGGTTATTGTTATCGCCCCGTACTTTCCGGAGTATCGCGTTTGGATTGAGAAGGCCGGCTGTACGTGTGTTGAGGCGCTCGCCGATGAAGATACGTTCCAGCTGAGCGTGGACAACGTGCTCAAGGCGATCAGCGATAAGACGGCGGCCGTCATCATCGACTCGCCCAACAATCCGACTGGTGCCGTATATACACGCAATACGCTGACGCGACTGGCCAATGTTCTGCGCGAGGCCAACGCTCAGCGCGATTCCGAGAATCCAATTATGCTCATCTCGGATGAGCCGTACCGCGAGATCGTGTACGGTGCCGAGGTGCCTTGGGTGCCCTCGATCTACGAGCACACCATCGTGTGCTACTCGTATTCCAAGTCGCTGTCGCTGCCGGGTGAGCGCGTGGGATGGATCCTTGTTCCCAATACGAATCCTCAGGCAGATCGTCTAATGCCCGCCGTTGCCGGTGCCGCCCGTACGCTGGGCTTCGTGTGCGCGCCGGCGCTCTTTCAGCGCGTAATTATCGACTGCATCGATGAGCCGAGTGACGTTGAGGCCTATGCTCGCAACCGCACGGCGCTTACCGACGCACTGGCGGAGTATGGCTACACCTATGTTGAGCCGGATGGCGCGTTCTACCTATGGGTGAAAGCGTTGGAACCCGATGCGAATGTGTTTTGCGAGCGCGCAAAGAAGTATGAGTTGCTTGCGGTTCCCTCGGACAGCTTTGGTATGCCGGGTTGGTTCCGCCTGGGCTATTGCGTGAGTTACGAAACGATTGTCAATTCGCTACCCGCTTGGAAACAGTTGGCGGACGAGTATCGTTAAAAGTAAAGCGCTCTGCCTACAATGTTTTACGTGAAACGGGGTTTGGTGTTAAGCCGGACCCCGTTGTCATGGACGTTGTGTCTTTGGGATGGAGTGGTTTTACGACTATCGAAGGCTATGCGTACAATGAATATAAGCGACGGCTGTGCCAGATAAGGAGACCTGATGCCCTACCTGCTTTCTTGTGACATTCATACCCATACGATGTTCTCTGCGCATGCATATTCGACCATTGAGGAGAATGTGTACTGGGCGGCAGAGCGTGGTCTGCAGGTGCTCGGATCTGCCGACCATCTGAGCTCTATGGTTACGGCTTGCCCCAATGACCTGCGCAGTTACCAATTCTTTATCAACCAGGATATCTGGCCGCGCATTTGGAGCGGCGTGTTGGTGCTGCGTGGTGCCGAGGCCGATATCGTTTCGCTGGACGGAAGCCTGTTTGGCGAGGACACTCCTGTCACGCTCGATATCGCCGGCGATTCGTACGGCCGTCAGCATTCACTGTTCGATTTGGTTACGCGTAATTTGGATTATTTGGTTGCAAGCGTGCATAATCCGCAGATTGCTGAGGGCGCGACGCTGGCCCAGACGACCGGGATGTATATCAATGCCCTGGAGCACCCCAAGGTGTTCATGCTGGGCCACACGGGGCGTTCGGGCGTGCCGTTCGATATCGACGAGGTGCTGTTGGCAGCTAAGGCCAAGCACAAGATTATCGAGATCAACAACCATAGTCTTGAACGCGGTGTCGACACTGAGCATTGGGCTGTATGCCGCAAGATCGCCGAGCGCTGCGCCGAACTGGGCGTGGGCATTGGCGTGTCGACCGATGCCCACATTGGCATGGCCATTGGCAAGCTCGATCACGCGCGCAAGATGCTCGACGAGATTCACTTCCCGCTGGATTTGATCGTGACGCGCGACCGCGAGACGCTGCTGTGCGAGATGGCGGCAGCCGGCGTGTGTGACCTGCGCAATGGGATGTAGCGGAGTTTATAAACCAAGCGAAGGGGGCGGCCCAGACGGGTCGCCCCCTTTCTTGTCCCAAAAATCTACTGAGGTTGGTTAGCGGCGTTCGAGGACCGCTACGGTTTCGGTGTGGTCGGTGTGAGGGAACATGTCGACGGGCGTGATCTTGAGCAGGCGATAGCCTCCGTCGAGGAGCTGATGCAGGTCGCGCTCTTGAGTTACGGGGTTGCAGCTGATATAGGTGATGCGGCGCGGCTTAAGCGCGCAGGCAGCTTCGAGGAACTCGGGCGTGGAGCCGGCGCGCGGCGGATCGATGGAAAGGACATCGACTCGCTCGTTGTTGTCGGCGGCATCTAGGATGTAGTCGGTGGCATCGTCGGCCATAAACCAAGCGCTGCGGGTGAGGCCGTTGAGCTCGGCATTACGACGTGCGTCGGCAATGCCGGCGTGGTTACGCTCCACGCCAAGCAGCATAATGCCGACGCCCTTGTCCTGGGCGGCTTTGGCTGCGCACAGGCCGATAGTTCCGCTACCGCAATAGGCATCCATGAGTACGTCGCCCTGCTGCAGGTCCATGCCGTCAATCGCGAGCTGATAGAGCAGCTCGGTCTGCTGCGGGTTGGTCTGGTAGAACGCGGTGGGGGAGATATCGAATTCGCAGCCGAGCAGCTGGTCGCGCATGCACTCGGCGCCATATACAATGCGGGTTTCCTCGCCGAGGATGGCGTTGCCGGGACGTCCGTTGATGTTTTGGGCGACGGTGACGATGTGCGGATTGAGTGCGGCGACAGCCTCAAAGAACTCCTGCGCATGCGGCAAGTCGCGCTGAGCGGTCACGAGCGTGACCATGACCTGGTCGGTACGCCAACCGCAGCGGACGACGGCATAGCGAAGCAAGCCAAGATGCTTGTCCTCATTAAAGGCGGGAATATGCAGCCGCTCAGCTTCGCGTGCGATGCCGTTGAGAATCTGACGGGCGCCCGGTGCCTCGACGGGGCATTCGGGTACGGCAACGATCTTGTGCGTGCCGCGCTCAAAGAAACCGCAACGGACGGCGCCCTCCTTACCGGGAGCAAAGGGAGTGGCAGCCTTATGACGAAAGCCACGCGGCGCAGGATATTTGCCCGGGTCGCCCAGGGTGACACCCATGCCACGAATAGGATCTACAGCAATGCCCTCACGCTCACAAAGCGAAGCAAAAAGCTCCTCCATAGCAGCCTGCTTGGCGGCGAGCTGCTTCTTATAAGGACGATTGAGCGCCGTACATCCACCGCAAGCTTTCATGATGGAACAAGGAGACTTGGGATCAACGGCCTTGCGCGCAGACGAAACCTGATCTTTATGCGAGCGCTTGGAGCGAGTCTGAGATGCCTTGACCTCGCTCCGACGAGAGTCAGAACGCTTGGTCTTAGCCCTGTTCTTGGTCGATTTGCTTTTTGCAGCTTTAGAAGACTTGGATTTCGTAGAAGATTTCTCCTCCTTCGACCCCTCAGCCGCCTCGATCAAAGCACGACGAGCCTTACGCTCCGCACGAGATTCTGCCATCAATAACTCCACTAATTCATGAATTAAAGCTGCAAGTATTGTACCGTGCCAAGCCAGCAGACGATATACAAGCGGTTTAATCGTGTCGGTGATAAGCCCAACGACGGTTGCCCGCCGCGTGAGGGGTGTGGGGGTTAAGTTAATCGCGAGTTCCGCACGAACAGGAGGCCACTTAATGTGGCCTCCGTCGTGAGCAGGACTGTAGAGCAGGAAACTTAACCCCCACACCCCTCACGCGGCGGGCAAACTCGCCTTGTGCTCTATCACGCTAAAGTGTATGATGCTGAACGTTACACGATTCACTTTACTTAACTAAAGTACCATCAAGGGGGATACCATGAATACCGATATGTCTCGTCGTCAGTTTGTTGGTCTAGCCGGCTCGCTCGCCACGGTGCTTGGCCTTGGTCTTGTCGGTTGCGGCGGTGGTGCCGGCAAGGGCTCCGCTGCCGGTTCTGCCGCAGCCAAGGATGTGAAGGGCGCTGCGGAGTCCAAGAAGCTCGTGGTGGGCTTTGATAAGTCCTATCCTCCGTACGGCTTTGTGGGCGATGACGGTGAGTACACGGGCTTTGACCTCGACCTTGCCAAGGCCGTTGCCGATAAGCAGGGCTGGGAAGTCGATTACGAGGCCATCGATTGGGATGCCAAGGACACGCTGCTCAACTCCGGCGCCATCAACTGCATCTGGAACGGCTTTACCATGGAGGGCCGCGAGGACGACTACACGTTCTCCGAGCCGTACATGCTCAACGAGCAGGTGCTGGTGGTAAAGAAGGATGCAGGCATCAAGAGCTGGGACGATCTTGCCGGCAAGACCGTGATTACCCAGACCGATTCCGCTGCGCAGGATGTGCTTGAGGGTGACCAGAAGGATCTGGCGGCGACGTTTGCCACGCTCGACACCATCGGTGAGTACAACACGGCGTTTATGCAGCTCGAGAGCGGCGCGGTCGATGCCGTGGCTTGCGACCTTTCGATTGCCCAGTATCAGCTTGCCGCCAAGCCTGATGCTTATACGCAGCTTGATGAGCCGCTGTCCAGCGAGCACTACGCCGTCGGCTTTAAGAAGGGCGACACCAAGTCGGCCGACGCCGTGACCGAGTCGCTCAAGGCGCTCTACGAGGACGGCACAGTCAAGGACCTGTGCGACAAGTATTCAAGCTATGGTCTATCTTTCGATAATTGGGTGCTCAAGTAATGTCTATTCAGGTCATGATGCAGATGCTTGGCCAGGGATTCTTGGTCAGTTTGCAGTTGTTTGTGCTGACGCTGCTGGGGTCGATTCCGCTGGGAATCCCCGTGGCGTTTATGCGCATGAGCAAAATCGCGCCGCTTCGCTGGATTGCGCGCATCTACATTTCGGTCATGCGCGGTACGCCGCTCATGCTGCAGATGTTTGCCATCTACTTTGCCCCGTACTACGTGTTTGGCATTTCGCTCACGCCCGATTCCAAGTGGACGGCGTGCGTCGTGGCGTTCATCATCAACTACGCCGGCTATTTTGCCGAGATCTATCGATCGGGCCTGCAGTCCATTCCGCGCGGTCAATATGAGGCCGCCGAGGTGCTGGGCTACTCGCGCATGCAAACGTTTCTGTATATCGTGATGCCGCAGGTCGCCAAGCGTATTCTGCCGGCGATGGGCAACGAGATCATCACACTGGTCAAGGACACGTCGCTGGCGTTTGCCATTGGCGTGGGTGAGATGTTCTCGACGGCCAAGGCGCTGGTCGCCTCGCAGGTGAGCATGGTGCCGTTTGCAATCGCGGCGCTGATCTACTGGGTCTTTAACTTCGTCGTCGAGATGCTGCTGGGCGCTGCCGAGAAAAAACTGGATTACTACCATGATTAATTCGGTAATGAATATATCGAACGCGCGTAAGGCGTTTGGCGGCAATGAGGTGCTCAAGGATATCTCGCTTGAGGTGAAGCGTGGCGAGGTCGTGGCGATTATCGGACCTTCGGGTGGCGGCAAGTCCACGCTGCTGCGGTGTGCCACGCTGCTCGAGACACTCGACGGAGGCTCGCTCTCGTTTGGAGACCTTGCCGTTGCGACGGATGCGGGTTCGGGCGCGGTCTATGCGAAGGGCGATGTGCCCAAGCAAGCGCGCTCGCGGTTTGGCCTGGTGTTTCAGAACTACAATCTGTTCCCGCACTATACCGTGATGAAAAACATCATCGATGCGCCGATTCGTGTGCTTAAGCGTCCGCGCGAGCAGGCGGAAGCCCGCGCTCACGAGCTGATTGCGCAAATGGGGCTGACGGGCAACGAGAACAAGGTGCCGTGTGAGCTTTCGGGCGGTCAGCAGCAGCGCGTGAGTATTGCCCGCGCCCTAGCGCTCGATCCGGAAATCTTATTCTTTGACGAGCCGACCTCGGCGCTCGATCCCGAGCTGACGGCCGAGGTGCTGCGTGTCATTAAAGACCTTGCCGCGCAGAATATGACGATGGTGATCGTGACCCACGCAATGCAGTTTGCGCGCGATGTTGCCGACCGCGTGGTCTTTATGGATGGCGGTCGTATTGTCGAGGAGGGTCCTGCCGAGCAGGTCATCGACCATCCGCGCGAGCAGCGCACCCGTGAGTTCTTGAGCCGTATCGAGGGGTAGGCTCAGCTATTTGCTCAACTGTTTATTGAGGTGAAACCGCCGCAGGTCTTATCATCTGCGGCGGTTTTTTGCATCCGCGGGGTTCAATAATCGCCTTGCAAGCTCGCCCCCTCCTCTCGCCGCCTGTATCCATACGCGTGCCGAAAGGTCTGCATGGACAGGCGGCTGCAAGGGTAGGGTGGTGGCATAGGACATTTGGAGGGTGAGTCGGCTCGGCTGCCGACCATGCTGCTCCCGGGACGGCATCGACCGCGAACTCTCCCCGTTGGCGTCGCGCATTGCGCGCGGCCCTGCAAGGAGGTCATCATGGGTGCTCCCAAGACCGGCAATGTAAGGAACGTGGTGCTCGTAGGCCAAGGCGGGGTGGGCAAGACTTCACTCGCCGAGGCCATGCTCCACCTTTCCGGCAAGACCGCCCGCCTGGGCGGCCACGACGGCACCAAGCCCACGCTCGACTATGACCCTGAAGAGGTCAAGCGTTCATTCTCCATCTCGACGACCATCGCGCCGATCGACTGGAAGGGCGCCCGCATCAACGTGCTCGATGCCCCGTGCTACCCCGATTTTATCGGTGACGCCTTTGCCGCTATGAGCGTTTGCGAGACGGCTCTGTTTGTGGTCGACGCCGAGGCCGGTCCGCAGCCTACGACCGTTAAGCTTTGGTATGCGGCGGAGGACCTGCGTCTGGCGCGTGCGGTGTTCGTGAACCGCCTGTCGCGTTCCGAGGCCAGCTTTACGACCACGATGGACCTGCTGCAGGAGCGTTTTGGTACGCGTTTGGGCGCCGTGACCCTTCCCTGGGGCGAGGGCGAGGACTTTAACGGCATTATCGACCTGGTGCGCATGAAGGCGCGCCATTGCAACGGCACCGAAGCCGTTGAGTCGGAGATTCCCGAGGAGTATCGTGCCCAGGCCGAGGAGGCTCACGACCATCTGTGCGAGCTGGTGGCCGAGGCTGACGACGAGCTGATGATGAAGTACCTGGAAGGCGAGGAGACGCTGACGCAGGAGGAGCTTGAAGGCCTGCTGTCGAAGGCGATCGCCGAGCGCATCTTTGTGCCGGTCTTTGCGGGCGATTGCATTAAAGAGCAGGGCGTCAACTCGCTGATGGACGACATCGCGACGTACTTCCCGGCGCCGACCGACTACGGCGAGATGCCGCTCATCGACGGTGATTCGCTCAAAATCTCGAGCGACGATGACCGTCCGGTGGCGTTTGTGTTTAAGACGTTGGCCGATCCGCAGCAGGGTCGCATCAGCTTTATCAAGGTGCTGACGGGTACGCTTGAGCCGGGTCTTGAGCTGATCAACGCGCGTACCCGCAAGGGCGACCGTCTGGCTCACCTGTATGTGATGTGCGGCCGCGATATGACCGAGGTTGGCCATGCCTATGCCGGCGACATCATCGTGGCGCCCAAGCTGGCTGCCGAGACGGGCGACACGCTCTCGATTACCGGTAAGGTCGAGGCCGCGGCGTTTAAGTTCCCCAACTCGCAGTACCGCATTGCCATCGAGGCCGAGAACCGCGGCGACGAAGAGAAGCTCTACACGTTTATCGAGAAGGCCTGCAAGGCTGATCCGACCATGAGCATCGACCGCGACGAGGAGACCGGCCAGACCATTATCTCCGCCGTGGGTGAGGCGCAGGTTTCGGTGCTGCTCAACCGTCTGGAGGATCGCACCAAGGTCGTGGCCAAGAGCGTGCCGATCCGCATTCCGTATCGCGAGACCATCCGCCGCACGGCGAGTGCCCAGGGCCGCCACAAGAAGCAGACTGGCGGTGCCGGTCAGTATGGCGACTGCTGGCTGCGCGTTGAGCCACTCATTGGGCCCGACGGCACGAGCGATGGCTATGAGTTTGTGGACGAGGTCGTGGGTGGCCGCATCCCGCGCTCGCTGATCCCCGCCGTGGACAAGGGCGTTCAGGAGACTATGAAGGACGGTATTATTGCCGGCTACCCGCTTACGGGCATTCGCGTGGCTGTGTACGACGGCTCGTATCACAGCGTCGACTCCAACGAGATGGCGTTCCGCGCGGCGGCTCGCATCGGCCTGCGCAAGGCGTGCGCCGATGCCGACCCGGTGGTGCTAGAGCCCATCGAGGAAATTACGGTGACTATTCCCGAGAGCTACGCCGGCGCTGTGATGGGCGACATCTCGGCATCGCGCGGCCGCGTGACGGGCATGGAGACCGATGAGCGCGGCGACACCGTGGTCATCGCCCAGGCGCCGCTGGCCGAGCTGACGGATTATTCGACGCGCCTGCGCTCTATCACGCGCGGCACGGGCGACTTTACCATGAAGCCCGCTGGCTATGAGCAGGTTCCCTATGACGTTCAGGCCAAGCTGGTCGAGCGCTATGAGGAGGGTCGCGCCAAGTAGCGTGTGGCGTTGCCTGCAACATGCGTGCCGATGCAAGGGCCGCTCTGGGTAACCGGGGCGGCCCTTTTTGATCCCTTGGGGACGGAGGAAAACGGATCATTTTAGGTTTTGGGGCAGCTTGGTCGGTCCTAATCTCCCGAGGCCTGGTTGCGGCCGGTAGCGTAGTCGATCTGCACGTGCGGCTGCAGGTTGTAGCAATATACGTGGAAGCAGAGGGTCTTGCCGTGGTCCTCGACCGATTGCGCCTCAAGGCGCATGCCACGGCAGACAAGTTCCTCTTCGTTATACATGGGCGTGACGCGGTAGAGCACATGGTTGCCCGTATCGCGAATATAGTTGAGAATCTGCTCTTCAAACGGCAGCATACCCGTCTCGTTGAGATAACGCGTGCCGGTGAGGAGATTCTTGCGATTGGCGTTCTCGCCGCAGAGTGACCAGGCGATAAGGTGGCAGCGGTTGTAGAGGCTCTGGCCCGGAATAAAGTCGTAGCGCTGCTGGTGCCAACCGGCAGGATGGATACGCGAGATATCGCCGCGCTTGCCTTGACCGAGTGACTCGGGGCCCACGCAGGCGAGCGCCTTGCGAGTGCGGCCCAGGCTGTCGAGCTTGGAGAATTTCTTAAAGCAGCCCTCTTCGGTGGCGCGATCGTATTCATCGAGTGTGAATGATGGCGTGCCGAGCGGGTGCGTGCTGTCGGCGCGAAGGGCAACGTAGGGGTTGCCGGCGTAGTCGGGAATGCTGCTGAGGTATACGCCGCGGGCGCGGTTAAGGTCGGGGTTTTCGACCTCGCCGATGGGGGTGGTGGAGCTGTCCTCGGAAGCGGCATCACCGGTGTCGGGTGCGGCGGATTCGGAGCCATCGCCGGAGTCCTCGGAGCTCGCCGTTCCCGATTCGAGCCGAGCGACCAGGCCTGCCTCGTCCTCGGTGCGGCTGGGACTCTCGTTTTGCTTTTCGGCCAGAGCCGCCGCCTGTTCATTGCTTTGCGGCGACAGCAGCTTGGGCGCCCCGTCGAGCGATCCCGTAAACAGCGCAAACCCGAGCACCACGGCGGTGCCGATGGAAAGTACTTGCTTGTAGGCGGGCTTGCGCGACATTGAGGCTCCTGGATGGACGGTTGGGAATCTACCAGTCTAGCAGGAGCCGGCAGGGGCCGTTCTGTCGAACAAATACTCAAGATTTGGGATAGACGCTACTGATTCATTTGTCCCGCGTTCTAGATCGAGGTGGAGTCGAGCCAGTTGAGCTTGCACTCGAGAATGCGCTGCTCGCCGGGTTCGCTGCTTCCGTCAAGTAGGGCGAGCAGCATCTCGGCTGCTTCGCGACCTTCTTGGTCGACGGGCTCGATGATGGTGGAGACGGTCGGTGTGGTGAGATTAGTCCAGTCTTCGCAGTTGAGTCCCAAAAGGCCGATTTGCTGCGGAAGCAGATGGGCCATTGGCTGGAGGGCCTTGTAGACACGGGGAAGTGCCCACTGATTTTGCACGAAGATAAGGGTTCGCTTGGCGGGATTGAACTTGAATTTAAAGTATTCGGTGAGCTCGTTGATTGACGGCTTGTTGTGATCGATGGGAATCGCTTTGTAGAGCTGCCCGTTCGCTGCCAGCGCCTCGGCATACCCCTGAAAACGCTCCATGCGGGTGCGCATTTCGGTCATGTTGGCGGCAATGGAAAAGAAATCTTCGTAGCCGGCGTCGAGGAGTGCCTGTGTGGCGTTGTACACGCCGTCGTAAAGGTTGGTTTTGATCCAGCTGGTACCTGGGCTATAGATGGCCGCATCGAAAAAGACGACCGGCTTGCCGGCGCGTCTAATGCGGTCATGCACGGCTTTGAAGTTTGCCGTGGGCTGGATGATAAAGCCATCGACGCCCAGCGAGAGCATCTTGTCGACGTACATGAGCTCGGTCTCGGGGTTAAAGTTGCTCGTGCAAACGACCGTCTGGTAGCCCGCGGGGAGCATGACCTGCTCCATGCCATTGAGAACGAGCCCCGCCCATTTGTTGGTGTTATCCAAAATGATGATGGCAATGACGTGGGTTTGCTTGCCGGTGAGCGTCTGCGCTTGGGCGTTGGGAACGTATCCGAGTTCCTTAATGACGCGCGCGATTTTGTTCTGCGTCTTCTCGCTAAGCTTTTCTCGTTTGTCGTTGAGGTAATACGAGACGCTTGCCGTCGAGGTTCCCGCCTCTCGAGCGACGTCTGCGATCGTAACGCGCTGTTTTGCCACAGCGACTCCTTCCGACAGATGAGCATTTTCCAACATGATGACTTTGAGTCTTGGTGAAGGATACGCTTCGGTGAGCGGCTTTTTCCTTTCATATGAGTATGCAACAAATGCGGCATACGGGTGGGGTCGAAATTTGTGACCGGCATGCGCATCTGCCGTCTACCGAGAAAATCAAATACTTCTTGACTTTTGAAATCGAGGGCAAAATCGCAGGATTCATTTTTGGTTAAACGCATAACTAAATCGCATAACCAACGCTCTGACCTGCGCGTTTACCGAAATAAGCTGGCATTAAGAAAAACGAGCACCTATATTGTTCTTGTCGAAAAGACAGCAAGTCCAAACGGCAGGGGATGCTCCGGAGGCCTCCGCAAACGGTGTCTTGCGCACGCAACTCTATGAAAAGAGGGAAGCAATGAAGATCGTAGGCGTTGCCGCCTGTACTGTGGGTATCGCCCACACGTATATGGCCCAGAAGGCGATTCAGGATGAATGCGCCGCCCGTGGCATCGAGTGCAAGGTCGAGGCTCAGGGTGGCCTGGGTATCGAGAATGAGCTCACGCAGGAAGACGTGGACTCCGCCGACCTGGTCCTGGAGTCCGTCGACGTGGGTGTCGAGAACGAGGACCGTTTTGAGCAGAAGATGGCCGAGGGCAAGTTCCTCAAGGTCGGTACTTCCGATGTGATCGCCGATCCGGTCAAGATCATCGACCAGGCTGTTGAGATTATCAAGGCGACGGGCGGTACCGTTGACGCGCCCAAGGCCGAGGCCAAGGCAGAGAAGAAGGCCGTCTCCGCTGCCCCGCAGGCCCCGACACCGGCGTCCAAGCAGTCTATCTTTGCCGATCCGGGTAAGACGCTGCTCAATGCATTCAATACCGGCGTTTCCTATTTTATCCCCATCGTCGTTATCGGCGGCGTGTTCCTCGCCTTCTCGCTGGCATCCGGTACCGCCGGCGCCAACGGCATGGAGGTTACGAACCCGCTGATGGTGAGTCTTAACACCATCGGCATGGCCGGCATCTCCATGATGATCCCGGTGCTTGCGGCATACATCGCCTACTCGATGGCTGGCAAGCCCGCGCTCGCCCCCGGTTTTGTCCTGGGCTACCTGGTCAACAACGCAGTCGTTACCCCTAACGGCAACAGCGTTTCGACCGGCTTCTTGGGCGCCATGATCATGGCGGTCATCTGCGGCTACTTTGTCCGCTGGATGAAGACCTGGAAGGTCAACAACACCATCCAGACCATCATGCCCATCCTGATCATCCCGATTCTGACCTCGCTTGTCCTGGGCATGGCCTATATCTACATCCTGGCCACGCCGCTTGGCTTTGTGATGGACTGGCTCACCGGCGTGCTCGGCAGCCTGCAGGGCGGTTCCGCAGTTGTCCTGGGTCTGGTCATTGGCGTTATGACTGCCTTCGATATGGGCGGCCCCATCAACAAGACCGCTTCGACCTTTACCATGGCCATCATGGCCTCCGGCATCTATGGCCCCAACGGCATGTTCCGCGTCGCCGTCGCCATTCCCCCGATTGCCTGCGGCCTTGCTGCGCTCATCGCCAAGAACAAGTTCGATGACGCCGATCGCCAGATGGGTATCTCCGCACTGTTCATGGGCTGCATCGGCATTACCGAGGGCGCTATCCCCTTCGCGGTCAAGGACCTTGGCCACACCCTGCCCGGCATCTGCATCGGCTCTGCCGTGGGCGCGGCGCTCGCCGCCTTCCAGGGTATCGACTGCTACGTCCCGCACGGTGGCTTTATCGTCGCCCTTGCCACCAACAACGTCGCGCTGTTCTGCCTGGACATCGTGATTGGCGCCGTGGTCGCCGCTGCAATCCTGATTGCCATGAAGCCCACGCTCGACAAGCAGGCCAAGTAAACCTTTAAGGACTCCGGTTGTGCGGAGGGATGGATTTGACTCCGCACAACCGCCCCTACACAACAAAATCCATCCGTACTGATAGGGCCCACATCTGGGTCCCAGGGAACTTTTGTCAAAAATCCTCTGGAGAAGGAGAACAAAATGTCCAACCTCACCATCCGCCAGGCCGTTCAGGGCATGCTCAAACTGCAGGATAGCGGCGATCACGCAACCATGGTCGGCATTGGCCCCATGAGCCCCAACCTGATTCAGGCCGTGTTCGAGCTTGCCAAGGACGAGGATTTCCCGCCCATGTTTATCGCCAGCCGCAACCAGGTCGATATGGACGAGATGGGCGCCGGCTACGTCAACGGTTGGGACCAGACGCGCTTTGCCGCCGACATCAAGAAGGTCGCCGACGAGGTGGGTTACACCGGTCCGTACTACCTGTGCCGAGATCACGGCGGTCCGTGGCAGCGCGACGAGGAGCGTAACGCTCACCTGCCCGAGGACGAGGCCATGGAGCTCGCCCGCAAGTCCTTCGTCGCCGACATGGAGGCAGGCTTTGACCTGCTGATGGTCGACCCCACCAAGGATCCCTATCAGATCGGCAAGGTTATTCCGCTCGACGTGGTGCTTCGCCGCACGATCGATCTTATCGACTACCTTGAGCAGTACCGTCGCGAGCATAACCTGCCCGAGGTCGCCTATGAGGTCGGTACCGAGGAGACCAATGGCGGCTTGACCTCTACCGATAAGTACGAGGAGTTCATTTCTCAGCTGCAGCCCGAGCTCGAGAAGCGCGGCTGCCCCATGCCCACCTTTATCGTCGGCCAGACCGGCACCCTTACCCGCTGGACGGAGCAGGTCGGTCACTACAACTTCAAGAACGCCCGCGAGCTTGCCGATATGGCCAAGCGCTATGGCGTGGGCCTGAAGGAGCACAACGCCGACTATCTGGACGACGCGACGCTGCTCGAGCACATCCCGGCACACGTGACCGCCTCCAACGTCGCTCCGCAGTATGGCACCGAGGAGACCCGCGCCTACCTCAAGCTCTGCGCCACCGAGCAGATCCTGGTCGACAACGGTCTGTGCGATGACCCCTCCGACCTGTATCACACGCTGCTGGTCAAGGCTATCAAGACCGAGCGCTGGCGCAAGTGGATGACTGGCGACGACGTCAACCTGCAGGTCGATGACATCCTTGCCGACGATGAGCTCAGCCTGAAGATCCTGGATGTCTCCGGCCACTATGCGTTCAACGATCCCGAGGTCAAGGAGCAGGTCGAGAAGCTCTATCGCAACCTCGCTGCCCAAGACATCGACGGCAAGCGCTTTGTGATCGAGCACATCAAGCGCCCGATCAAGCAGTACGTCGTCGGTCTTAACCTCAAGGGCGTCACGAGCCGCATCGAGGCCGCTCTTGCCGAGTAAGTAGCTTTTCCTACGCGACGCCGGGCCTGGGGCATGTCCCAGCTGCAGGCCCGGCACATGGGACAAAGGGGCAGTTCCTTTGTCCCATTCTTTTGAGTTTTAGCTTCCTTTGAAGGGGTTCACCATGAAGTTCTTTATCGATACCGCCAATCTGGACGAGATTGCCGAGGCCAAGAGCTGGGGCTGCCTGGCCGGTGTTACCACCAACCCGTCCCTGTACGCCAAGACCGGCGGCAAGCTTGCCGACTTTGAGCCGCATATGCTCAAGATTGCCGAGCTCTGCGAGGGCCTGCCCGTTTCCGCCGAGTCTACCGCTACCACTGCCGAGGGTATGATCGAGGAGGGCAAGCGCCTTGCCGCCCTCGCCCCCAACATCGTGGTCAAGCTTCCCGTGTGCGAGGCCGGCCTTGCCGCCTGCCGTGCGCTGGCCGATGCTGGCGTGCGCGTCAACATGACGCTCGTCTTCTCGCCGACGCAGGCCCTTATGGCCGCCAATGCCGGTGCTCGCTACATCAGCCCGTTTGTGGGGCGCTTCGATGACATCGCCGAGGACGGTATCTCGCAGCTCGACAATGTTGTGACTTGCATCAAGAACTATGACTGGACCGGCAAGAACGTCGACGACACCGTTGAGATCATCACCGCTTCGGTCCGCACGCCCAACCATGTGACCCAGGCGGCGCTGCTTGGTGCCGACATTGCGACCGTCCCCATGGCCGCTCTTAAGAAATGCTTGCATCACCCGCTGACCGACCAGGGCCTTGCCTCTTTTGAGGCTGATTGGCAGAAGGTCGTCGCTCAGGCTTAACGAGTGGATTGCCCCGGCATCGCGTCATCCGGTGCCGGGGTTGTTCTCAAGAGAGGAATTCGTATGACCAACCAGGAGCTGGCGAAGGTCGCCAATGAGGTCAGGAAGGGTGTCGTGACTGCGGTTCACGCGGCCAAGTCGGGACATCCGGGTGGATCGCTCGGTGCTGCCGACATCATGACGTATCTGTACTTTGAGGAAATGAATATCGATCCTGCTGACCCTCACAAGGCCGATCGCGATCGCTTTGTGCTCTCCAAGGGTCACGCGGCGCCGGGCCTGTATTCGGTGTTGGCAAATCGCGGCTATTTTCCCGTCGAAGAGCTCGAGACGCTCCGCCATATTGGCAGCCGACTGCAGGGCCATCCCAACATGAACGACACCCCGGGCATCGATATGTCCACCGGATCGCTCGGTCAGGGTATCTCCGCCGCGGTTGGAATGGCACTCGCCGCAAAGCACTGGGGTGACAGCTACCGCGTCTACACGTTGCTGGGCGACGGCGAGTGCGAGGAGGGCCAGGTGTGGGAGGCGGCCATGTTTGCCGGCAACCATGCGCTCGACAATCTTGTTGCCGTCGTCGACCACAACGGCTTGCAGATTGACGGCACGATCGATGAGGTCAACTCGGCCATGCCGCTCGCTGACAAGTTCCGCGCCTTTAAGTGGCATGTGATCGAGCTAGCCGATGGCAACGACATGACACAGATTGAGGCGGCTTTCGCCGAGGCTCGTGAGGTGACCGGCGTGCCCGTCGCTATCATCGCCGAGACGGTGAAGGGCAAAGGCGTCTCCTTTATGGAGAACCAGGTTGGCTGGCATGGCAAGGCGCCCAACGATGAGCAGTTTGAGCAGGCCATGGCCGAGCTTGCGGCAGCAGGAGAGGAGCTCTAATGGCAGAGGTCAAAAAAGTCGCCACGCGCGTAAGCTACGGCGAGGCGCTCGTCGAGCTGGGCAATGAGCACGATGACTTTGTAGTGCTCGATGCCGACCTGGCTGCCGCTACGCAGACGGGTAAGTTTAAGGCTGCGCACCCTGAGCGCTTCTACGATGCCGGCATTGCCGAGAGCAACTTGATGGGGCTCGCCGCCGGCATTGCGACCACGGGCCACGTCGCCTTTGCGAGCACCTTTGCCATGTTCGCCGCCGGCCGCGCGTACGAACAAGTGCGTAATTCCATTGGCTATCCGCACCTCAACGTCAAAATCGGTGCCACGCATGCGGGTATCTCGGTCGGTGAAGACGGCGCCACGCATCAGTGCTGCGAGGACATCGCGCTCATGCGCACGATCCCGGGTATGACGGTAATCGTTCCCGCCGATGACATCGAGGCTCGCGCTTGCGTGCGCGCCGCCTATGAGTTTGAGGGACCGGTCTACATGCGCTTCGGACGCCTGGCAACGCCGGTCATTAACGATCACGAGGACTATGAGTTCAAGATTGGTCGCGGCGTGGTCGTGCGCGAGGGGTCCGATGTGACCATCATCGCTTGTGGCCTTATGGTCGCCGAGGCGCTTGAGGCTGCCGAGGCGCTCGCTGCCGATGGTATCGATGCCGAGGTCATCAATATGCACACGATCAAGCCGCTTGATGAGCGCCTGGTGGTTGCCAGCGCCAAGAAGACCGGTCGTGTGGTCACTGCCGAGGAGCATTCGATTATCGGTGGTCTTGGCGAGGCCGTGGCCTCGGTGCTCGCGGAGCAGCATCCGGTGCCGATGCGTCGCGTCGGCGTGCGCGATGTGTATGGCGAGTCCGGCCCTGCGGTCGATTTGCTGCACAAGTACGGTTTGGACGCCGACGGCATCGAAGCTGCGGTCAGGTCCGTGTTGTAAGGAAGGTTTCCATGGGATTTGTATCTGCCAACCAAGTGACAATCGGGTATACCGCCGCCTCGCGCGAGGACGCCCTACATTATTTGTCCGAGCAGGCCATCGAGCTCGGCTTTGCCGATGACGCATCTGCCGTAGAGGCCGCCTTCATTGCTCGCGAGAACGAGGCCGAGACCGGCCTTGTCGCCGGTTTTGCCGTTCCGCATGCCAAAAGCGACGCGATCCACACGCCGGGCGTTGCCGTGCTTAAACTGACCGAGCCCGTTGAATGGCCGAGCTTCGATGGGGTGCCCGTCGATGTTGCGCTCGCGCTGTACGTGCCTGCCGGCGAGGCTGGAACCACGCATCTGCGCCTGCTCTCCAAGGCTGCCGTAATGCTGATGGACGCCGGCTTCCGCGACAAGGTGCGCGCGAGCACCGATCCCGTTGAGATTGCGGAGCTCATCAATAGCGGACTCGAAGACTAGAACGGTCATCCCGTTCAATCAATCGATCCTTCTCCAAGGAAAAGGGCCGCGACGCCATATAGGTGTCGCGGCCCTGTTTGCGTTTCCCCAGATAAAACCTGCCAAAATAAACCTATCCCTTTTTGGCAGGCTAATCGTGAGTTATTTCACCGCAACTTAGGGCACGGTTAGGAAGTGTGCACCTTAAAGAGTGGAGCCCTTGATTAGAGAGGTCGCGCTCATCTCTCTAAATGTCTCTCTAAAGAGAAGGTTGGTTAGAGAGATAGCATTAGGCAATCTAGCAGCGAATTCGATACATCTCTCTTAATGTCTCTCTAAAACAAGGCGCTTATCTCTCTAAAGTTAGAGAGATAAGCGCCTTGTTTTAGAGAGACGGAATGCCAAAATTCTCCGTCAGCTACCATCTGCCAAAAATGACG
>CATVYG010000035.1 GCA_958348225.1 uncultured Collinsella sp. | reverse complement strand
ATCTTGAACACCTTTCGCTCTTAACTAGGTGTCCAATTCATCATACCCACTCCAAACCTCCCATTTCCCGATGTCCAAGAAATGGGAGGCAGTTCACAGGCACCTTTGTGGTGGTTTTTGTTTTAGGCGGAGGGGAAGGCCTTGGTGAGACCGGCGCGCGTCTGCGTGTCGGTCTTTTGGTAGATAGAGCTCAGGTGGCGCTGTACCATGCGCATCGAGATGCCGAGTTCCTCGGCGATTTGCTTGAGCGGGCGTTCGTCCTATGTCACGGCTATGAGCACGTCAACTTCGCGTGGGGTGAGAGCGTGGTTGGCGATGAAGGCCTGGCGTTGCTCTTCGATGGTGGGGGCGGCGAGCGCTTCTTCTGCCAGCTGCTCGCGCTCGCGCTCCTGCTCGGTTTGGGGTAGGCGGAACAGGCCGGCTGCCACGAATGCCGCGCAGGCGGCGACGAGCAAAACGAGCGCGCCGATCATAATGAGGGCAACGTTGTTCGAGGTCACGAGAGCAAGCGAGATGCCCGATGTGGTGAAAGCGCATACATTGTTGGCGGCGCGGCCCATGCCAGCCCAGAGGGCGGGCGCATGCATGCGCGGTGCCAGCTGTGTAAAGGTGGCGGTAAAGAACGTGACAAAAAAGCCCGAGCTCAGGTAAAAGACGACAAGGCCCAGGTTGGGATCGGCGCCGGCCTCCACGGCCAGGATGGAAATGGTCGAGAGCACGGCGATACCGAGCATGACAAGTCCCATGTAGCGGCGCTCGGCAAGATCAAAGATAAGACCGGCGGCAAGGCCGCTTGCAGCCAAAAAGAGGCGCGGCCAGGTCTGCACGGAAATGGTGCCGTGGGCGTTGGAGAGCGTGACCACGTTGTCGAGGGTCGAGAACAAGCAGGCAAGAATCATGACGAGCGCGATACTCCAGCACGCCTGCTTGGCGAGGGCGTGCGAGGGCTCGGCAAAGGGATTGATACGGGAGTTCGGGCTCTCAACGGTCTCTTGAGGAGCAGCGCCGAGGGCGGATATAGCGATAGTCGCTGCGCCAAGGACGATGAGCTCTACGATACCGCCGCAATTGAGCAGGTTGATGGCGAACTGTATCAGGATGCCCGCGGCATAGGCCGCTCCTGCGCCAGTGGCGAGTTTGGGGTCATCCTGGAATGTCAACGAAAAGGCGTGGTGCGCTGCGGCGCCCAGTAGGCCGAGTCCGAGGAATGCGAGGCATCCCAGAATCTCGAGCGCAAGCGGGCTCGTGGGGGACTGAATCTGAGTCAACCCCAAGATGGCGATGGGAACGGCGGCGCTGACAACTGCCTGAGGCCGGCCTTTGCGCTGTGCGAGCCCAAGCAGCGGCGCATATCCGATAAAGCCGATCACGCTGGCGCCGAGGATGAAGCCCTGCGCAATTACAACACGCTCGGCACCGGCGAGCAGCCCGACATTAATGTCGAATCGAAACTCGGCGGCAAGAAAGACAAAGGTAAAGAGCGCAAGTGCCAGAAGCGCGTTGATTTTAGGCTTACTCAGGTTCAAGGACGGTCCTTTGGGTGGACGGAACAATCGTGCCCTCGATTGTAGACTATGACGGTAGGGGGTGGGCCTTTCGGGGGGCGGGGCGCGCTTGGCAATTGTATGCTCGTTGCCTTTTGCGCTGGCAGGTGCGCCACATGAGAATTTGTGCCCCGGGATCCGGATATCTTCCCGTAACATGGTGTTACAGAAGCACCCCTTACGACAAGGAGGCTCATATGCGAAAGCAAATCCATGACAACCCAATCGACCACGGCTGCTCGTGCGCGCTCTCCCGCGGAACGTGGCGTCGCGTGGGCGCCAAGCTTGCCTGCGCGGGGGCTTGCGCGCTCATGGCCGGCCGGCTGTTGCTGCCGAACGTGGCGCTCGCCGCCGACTGGGTCAACGTGGGCGGCACGCAGTACGACGCGGGCACCGCTGCCGGCGACGAGGCAGGAACCTGGTCCTGGGATGGCGCTGACGACATGAAGCTCAACGGCTACGACGGCGGCTCCATCGGCGCCAAGGGCAACCTCACCATCGGCGTGACGGGCGCCAACACCGTCACGGCCGACGCCGGGCAGAGCGCCATTGCTGTTAAGAACGGTAACCTTGCCATTACCGGCGACGGCACCCTGAATGCGACGGCCCAGAACGATGTGATTGCGGCGTCGGGAGACGGCAGGACCGGCGGCGATGTGACCATTGATGGCGCTGACGTTAACGTGACGGCCACGGGCGGAGCATATGAATCCATTGGTATCCATGCGGCAGCGGGCGACATAGCCATAAAGAATGGTGCCGACGTCCATGTCGAGGCAAAGTCGAACGCCGATGTCTTTGCAGTCCTTGCCGAAAATGTTCCTCCCAGGCATTCTGCCATCGAGGGTGCACAGGCCGAAGAGACGGACTACAGCGCCAAACATGGTGGCTGTATCATGGTGGACAACGCTAAATTAAATGCGACGGCGGGTAATGCAGGGGGTATGTCGGTCGCTCTGTATTCGTTTGGTATTAAGACGGAAACATATTTGAAGATTGCCAACGGGGCGGATGTTTCGCTCGCGACAGGGAGCGCAGGAAAAATCTCGGCTGGTGTTTGGATACGCGTGCAAGACGGGGCGTCATGGATACACGTCAGTCACTCGAACCTCACGGCTCAAGGTGATGCCGGGACTGATGAGCTTGTAGGGGCAAATCGCAAAGATGTCTATGGAATTTTTTCACAGTCTGGCTCCCCGTCGGCTACCTCTCGAATTAGCTTCTTTCAATCAAATGTTGTGGCGTCGGGCTCGACGGCGGCAGTCTATGCCGTCAATATGGGGTCCTTCAGGGCCCCCTATATCAAACTTGAGGGAGGGTTAAAGATTGCGATTCCCGACGGAGGTACCGTGCGCGACACCGTTGGAAGTGGGCGTGTCATCGGCGTTCCCGGGTCGTCTGTCATCCAGGACATTAGAACTTCCGACGAGGTCGCCCGTAACGTGGTAATCAGCTCTGGAGATGCGGCCGAACCCGAGCCCGCCCCGCAGCCTGAACCCACCCCGGCTCCCACGCCACAGCCGGGCGGCGGCAGCGGGACCGACGTGCCGTCCGTGACGTCGACCCAGGCGAGCTCCACGGCCGCTGCCCCCAAGCCGGCCGCGCAGGTCGCCGCGGTCCAGAAGTCCGCGGGCGCTCTTGCCGCCACGGGCGATAGCGCCGCGACGGCGGCAGCCGCTCTCGGCATCGCCGGCGCGTCCGTCATCGGCGCCGGCTTCGTCGCGTCCAAGCGCCGCAACCGCTAGCGCAAGCTTTCATAGCCATTTTCAGCCGCCGCGTGGGCATAAATGCCCTTGCGGCGGCTCTTTGTATTTCCGCAGGTAGAGGCCTAGGTTCGCATCTACGAACCTAGGCGTATAGAGTCATTTGGCGCATCTTGGTTGTACAGGACCACCACAAAGGGGACAGGCGCCTTTATGGTGGTATGTCCCTACGACCAAGGAGGCCGTTATGTACGGAAGCCACTTTGATAAGGAGGCCCAGCGCGAACGCACTTGCTCGCTGGTTCATGGTACTTGGCGCTGCGTGGGTGTGAGGATTGCGAGCGTCGGTGCGTGTGCGCTTATGGTTGGTCAGCTGCTACTGCCGAGTTTGGCGCTTGCGACCGAGTGTGCGGATCCCGCCGCTGCGATGGACGAGGTTGCCGCGGCTCCGGTGACGCCGACGGTTGCGGAGGATACGGCTGCAACGACCGCACCAGCTGCTTCGACCGCGCCTGCAACCGATGCTGCTCCGGCGGCGCAAACCGTCGCTGAACCTCAGCAGACGACTCCGGCTGATACCACCGATGAATCTAGCGATGCGGCGCCCGCTGAGCAAAACACTCCCAGCGACACCTCCGCCACGCCGACAAGCGACGCCATCATGCCCTGTGGCGTGACCGATGTGATAGACGGAGGCGGCGTTAAGGTCAACACGACCGTGGTCGATCATTATACGGACTGCGTGCTTCCGAGCAATGTCACACTCGAAAAGGGCCAGTCGTATACCTATGATTTTCCCGATGTTGAGGGCGGCATGCCGGATGAGCCGCTCTGCGAACTTGTCGAAACCAAATACTACCGGGCCGATGCTGCTTCGGGCACCCTGGCTGAAGTCCAGGACACATCTATGTCCGATGTGACGGCTCACTTTGAGCCTGTTGGCGATCACATGAGGCTGACGCTGACCTTTACGGGTGGCGCGGCAGGCGGCTCGTATCGACTCACGCGCAATGAGGCTCTCTATATTGGCTCGGCACTGGAGTATACCGGAACTGACTATGAAGGCAGCTCGACTATCCTCAACGAAACCAGGTACGATTATTACCTCCGCTACGTCATCAATAGCGAAATTACGCTCGTTGCATCGGAAAACGAAGCCCTCCATAACCTGGACGTCAACGACGTGAAGACCGACTACGCGCCCGGCGAGGCGCCGCGCGCGACCGCGACGATCCCCGCTGCTGACGCCGACAAGTACGAGATCGCCTATGAGTGCTGGGAAGAGATGGAGCTCGATATGGAATCCGGGGAGTCGGTACCCGTTGCCTTCTGGTATTCCGACCCCGCGAAGTACACGCCGGGCATGAAGAAGATTGACCACTTCGAAGAGGGAAAGTTCTACATGTACTCCGTTGAGCTGAGGCTCAAGGGCGACAATACCGTGGCCGATGACTGCGAAATGAACGTCAACGGCCATTGGGTACACCACATCAAGACCGTCAACGGTGTCTTCGCGCCAAACGCTGACAATATGCTGTGCGAGGCTCCGATTGATGAGTGGCGGGCAATCGACCTTATCGAGATTAACGGTGCCATGACCACCTTTAAGGCAGGCGATAGGCCGGTCTTTACGGCGGGTACTCCGGCGGGTTCCGACTCTATTCTCCAGTGCGAGTTCTGGACGGGCAGCGACGGCAGCGAAGTAAATTCCGTTGAGTTCTGGGACCAGCACATCACCAACCATATCGACGCGTTTAAGCCCGGTGTGACCTATCGTTACGGCCTGTACTTTAAGCCGGCGCGCGGTTTCTACTTTACGCCCAATACCAAGCTGAAGATCAACGGCGTGGAGTGCAGCTACCAGATGGGCGAAGCGAGTGTAGTTGATCCCGAGAGCGGCTGGATCGAAACCCTGTGGCTCAACACCGATTTGACCTTTACGCTTGAAGCCATGCCGGCTCCCGATCCGCAGCCTACACCGGAACCCAAGCCGACGCCACAGCCTGGGGTGAAGCCCGAGACCAGGCCCGAGGTGGAGCCCGAGACCAAGCCCGCGGCCAAGCCGGCCACGACAACCGCCACGACCAAGACGGTTGAGAAAACCACGCAGGCCAAGAAGGGCGATGCGGTCCTGGCTACCACGGGGGATACCATCGCGATGACGGTCGCCGCCCTAGGCATCGCCGGTGCAACCGTAGCCGCCGCCGGCCTCGCTGCGACCAAGCGCTGCAAGCGTTAGGTTTTGGTGGCGGCGACCATCCTCGGCCTCAGCAAAATCTCAATCTGTAACACCAAACTGTCCAAAACGGCTCTAGATGTTACAGATTGAGATGAACTGTTCGGCTGCCAACCTAACGTCTTGATCTGTAACACGTAGCGAGGAATTTGGTCTCTAACTGTTACAGATTGAGACAAAGCGGAGGCGGCTGGCACAATATCTCGATCTGTAACAACTACAAGGCTCAACGGGCTCCAGGTGTTACAGATTGAGACAAAACGAGCAAGCAAGTCCCAAACCACCACAAAGGTGCCTGTCCCCTTTGTGGTGGTGGAGTGGTCGGCATAGAAAAAGTCCCCGCCGGGCGTGTGCTCGACGGGGACTTTGCCGTTTGGTGGCTAGCGCTGTAGGTGATTACTCGCCCAGCAGGCTCTTGGTGATCGAAGCGGCGGCCTTCTTGCCGGCGCCCATCGCCAGAATGACCGTAGCGGCACCGGTGACGATGTCGCCGCCGGCCCAGATGCGGGGATCGGTGGTCTGGCCGGTCTCCTCGTCGGCAACGATGTAGCCCCACTTGTTGAGCTCCATCTTGCCGCCGATCTTCTTTGCGAAGGGGTTGGCGTTGGTGCCGATAGCCGAGATCGCGACGTCGCAGGGGATCTCCTCGATGGCGCCCTCGATGGGCACCGGACGACGGCGGCCGGACTCGTCGGGCTCGCCGAGCTCCATCTTCTGGACCTTGACGGCACACACGGAGCCGTCCTCGCCAGCGACAAACTCGAGCGGGGAGACGAGCGGCAGAACCTCGACGCCCTCGGCCTTGGCATGGTGCAGCTCGGCGCGACGGCAGGGCATCTCGTCCTCGGTACGACGGTAGGCGATGATGGCGTGCTCGGCGCCCAGGCGCTTGGCGGTACGGACGGCGTCCATAGCCACGTTGCCGCCACCAAAGACGACGACGTTCTTGCCGTGCTTGGTGGGGGTGTCGTACTCGGGGAACTTGTTGGCCTTCATCAGGTTCACGCGGGTGAGGTATTCGTTCGCGAAGAAGACGTTGGGCAGGTTCTCGCCGGGGACGTTGAGGAACTTGGGTAGGCCAGCGCCGGTCGCCACGTAGATGGCGTCGAAGCCCTGCTCGAACAGCTCCTCGGCCGTGGCCATGTTGCCCACGACGGAGTTGTACTCAAACTTGACGCCCATGTCCTCCAGGCCGTCAATCTCGCGCTTGACGACTGCCTTGGGCAGACGGAACTCGGGGATGCCGTAGACCAGCACGCCGCCGCCGGTGAAGAAGGCCTCAAAGACGGTGACGTCAAAGCCGTTGCGGGCGAGCTCGCCGGCGCAGGTGATGCCGGACGGGCCAGAGCCGACGACGGCGACCTTCTTGCCGTTCTTGGGGGCCATCTTGGGCGTGGAGGCGAGCTCGGGGCGGTCACCCAGGAAGCGCTCGAGCTGGCCGATGGCCACGGGCTCGGACTTCTTACCACGGATGCACTTGCCCTCGCACTGGTTCTCCTGCGGGCAGACGCGGCCGCAGATAGCGGGAAGCATGGAGTCCTCGCGGATGGTATCGAGGGCGCCGCCGAAGTCCTTCGCGCGGATCTGCTCGATAAAGCGGGGGATGTTGATGTTGACGGGGCAGCCCTCAACACAGAACGGCTTCTTGCAGTTGAGGCAGCGCTCGGCCTCGGCCAGCGCCATCTCCTCGGTGAAGCCCTTGTCGACGGGGCGGAAGTCGCAGGCGCGCTCGGCAGCCGGCTCCTCGTTATCGGGGGTGCGGGGCGACTTCATATCGGCAACGAAACGACCGTTAACTAGTGGCATGCGCAGCTCTTTTCCTCATAGGCCTTGAGGGACTCGCCCTCTTCGGAACGGTAAGCGGCCTGGCGGGCACGAAGGTCATCCCAGTCGACCAGGGTGGCATCGAAGTCGGGGCCGTCGACGCAAGCGAACTTGGTCACGCCGCCCACCTCGACGCGGCAGCAGCCGCACATGCCGGTGCCGTCAACCATGATGGGGTTGAGGGACGCGGTGATGGGGGTGTCGTACTTCTGGGCGGTGAGGGTCGAGAACTTCATCATCGGAACGGGGCCGACGCAGAAGACCTGGCTCACGGCCTTGTCCTGCAGCAGGCGCTCCAGCGGAGCGGTGACAACGCCCTGCTCGCCGTAGGAGCCGTCGTCAGTGGTGATGTGGATGTGATCCTCGTCGAGGAGCTCGCGGAACTGGTCCTCCATGAGCAGGAGGTCCTTGGTGCGGGCGCCCATGATGGCGTGGACCTCGTGGCCGGTCTCGACCAGGTGCTTGGCGACCGGGAAGGCAATTGCCAGGCCGACGCCGCCGCCAATGACGGCGCAGGGGCCCTCGGCCATCTCGGTGGGAACGCCCAGCGGGCCCACGACGTCGCGCAGCGACTCGCCGGCCTCGTAGGTGGAAAGCATCTCGGTGGTCTTGCCGATCACCATGAAGATGAACTCGACCCAGCCCTCGTCACCGTTCCAGCCGGCCAGGGTAAACGGGACGCGCTCGCCCGTCTCGTTGGCGCGAACCATGAGGAACTGTCCAGCGTGCGCATGCTTGGCGATTGCGGGCGCCTCGATGCGGAACTTGAACACCTTCTCCGAGAACTGCGTCTTCTCCAGGATCTTATACATAGAACCCCTCTCTTGTTAGGGCCGCCGAACCGTGCCTCCACGGAAATGGACGGTAGCCCGAATAAAACCGTACGCGCACAGGCGTTGTGCAGACATACGGTGCAAATTATACCCTCATGGACATGTCGCTTACGTGTATCTTCGGCGGTTGGGAGCAGGGTTTATCCACTTTGGCCTACCAAAGGGGGAGAGGTTTATTTTGGTCGGTTTTATCAGGTAAAACGGCAAAGGGGGCCGGCCTCGGGCTGTGATGAGGCCGGCCCCCTTTGGGGTGCTATGCATGTATGTCGGCGCGCGGTTGATTGCGATGCCGCAACTGGGGAGTTTCCGCAGGTAAAACTTGCCAAAATAAACCTGTCCCTAAATGATAGGTTTTAGTGCTTGCCGTTGGCGGAAGCGGCGCCGTTTACGTGATCGCGGGCGTAGATTACGCCGTGGACGATGGCCAGACCGGCGGCGTCGGCGGCGCGGGCACAGGTGTCCTGGAAATCCTCGGCCTCGCGGGCGCGCAGCTGCTTAAGCACGTAGTCGGCGACAGCCATCTTGCCGGGAGGGTTGCCGATGCCGGTGCGGATGCGGCTGAAGTCGCGGCTGCCCATCTTGTCGATGATGGAGCGCAGGCCGTTGTGACCGGCGTGGCCGCCGCCCACCTTAACACGCACGTCGCCGGCGGGAATATCGAGCTCGTCGTGAATCACGAGCAGCTCCTCGGCCTTGATCTTGTACTCGCGGCAGAGCTTGGAGATGGGCCCGCCCGAGGTGTTCATGTACGACTGCGGCTTGACCAGCACGATCTGGCGCTTACCGCCCTCTTCCTCGGGATCGTTGATGTTGATGAGCGCGACCTCGGCGCCTGCTTGGTTTTTCCAGTACGTGACGCCGGCCTGACGGGCCAGCTCGTCGATTGCTTTGAAACCAGCGTTGTGACGGGTCTCGGCATATTCCTCGCCAGGGTTGCCAAGTCCGGCAACCATGCGAATCTTAAGCGGCTGTGCAGCTGCCATGTTCATCCTTTCGTTGATTTGTCGCCTGCTATGGTGAGCGACCCTGTTGCCGCTGTCAAATGGAGGGTAATTGAGGGCGTTTAGGGGCGTTTGGACGGCCGTCGAAATCAGAGGTGGACAGTTAGTTCAGATACGTATAAGTTCTGAGGACTCGAAGTGCTCAATTCAATGCCGATACGTTGTTTCGGAGCTTTAGTTAGTCCATATGGCGCTGTTTTGAAGTCTACCCTGCCTTCAAATAGGGCGAATGGTATAGAGATAGCTGCAAAACAGCCTAATTCAATGTGTCCATCTATACGTATCTGAACTAACTGTCCAGTCCTGTTCGGCGGCGCGCGGGTGATTCGTCGTTTAGACCGGCGCAAGGCCGATTCCGGCCCGCAGAGCGTTGAGCCAAGCGGCCTGACGCTTGCGATAGCCCTTGATACGGTATCGGAATCGGACTCCCGCGAGTCGATGCATCGTTTGGGCGAAGGCTTCGAGTGCAACAAGGTCTTTCATTTGGTCGCGATTGATAACCAGGACGTGGATGCCCATTGCCTTGAGGCCATTATTTCGATTGCCATCGTGGATGCGAGCGTTTTGAAGCTCATGCCCAATTCCGTTGTATTCGTTGTCGACTCCGGCTGCCGGGCAATATAGGTCGCAGATGGCATAGGGGATGCCCGAGGACATGTTGACCGCAAGAGTGTCGAAGTCGATTCGATAGTTGAGTAGCAGGCCTCCCATGGGCAGACTGCAACATCCGAATCCTCCAAAGCGCATGGGCGCTCCGAGAACGGCAAACATTAGGGATTCGGCTGGGGATGCAGATCCGGGTCGGGCAAGTTTGACTGCCGTGCGAAACGATGTGTATGAGCTACTTTTGGCGAAGCGTGCAACCGCCTCAAGCTCTTCGATAGTTGTGGCGGGCTCGCATTTGTAGTGTGCCTGTTCATAGCGGGTTTCGTTCTGTTGCTCGACCACCGACTGGTTGCCCAAGCAATCAAGATCGCCCGTCGCTGCGCAGCCATCGCCCTTGGGCCAGATGTCGTCATGGGCAATGGGGTATGTTGCCCCGGGAGGAAGGGAGTAGGTTCCGAGCAGTTCCATGAGAAGCATCAAGGTTTTGGCGACTGATTCATTTTTGGAACAAAGCATGGCTGTCACGGCAGGAGACGTTGCGTAGATGTCGGCCTCGACGTGCATAATTGCACCTTCAGGAAGCGGAGCGGTGAGAATATGCTGAAGAAGCCGCTTGTCGGGACGTCTGTTGTCTTCGCTTGAAACGAGAAGATCAAGCAGTTCGGAATCATCTTCATTCCAGGCGTCGAGTATCGAAAGTGCGCCAAAGTCTATCGCGTCATTGTTGGGAATGCAGCTAGCCAAGGCATGTGCTTGCTGTTCGCTATCAACGGAGTCCCAGGGTAGGGCAGAGTACGCCCGTCGTGCGCGACGAATTGCGCGGAGGGCGGAGAGATGTGAAATCACGGTCGTCATAGCTATAACGTACTAAGTTGGCGGCAGAATGCGACCGCCATACCGTTCTTTTCGCTCAGCGGGGCGCTGTGCGCCATGAACGGCTGGGTGTTATGAAATCGGTGGAATCGGTTGAGGGGATTGCAGGAAATTGAGCTCTGCCGCGAAGGTTGACGATAGCTACTGGACAGTTAGTTCAGATACGTATAAGGCGACGGGCATTCGAGGCGTTTCTAAGGGCCTTCGAGGGTGATTTGAGGGTAAATATGCGGCGGTTGTACTCGAAAACGATGAGCTTTGGGCGGCATGGCATCCGCCGGGGAGCTCAGAAGGCTCCGAACGGCCCTTTGGGGCTTTAAAAAATACGTATCTGAACTAATTGTCCAGGGAAGGTTGGTGAGGGATAGAAAAAGGGCCGGAAGCGAGCTTCCGACCCTTTAAAAGCATCAAAGATGATGCGATGCGCGTTGGACTACAGCGCGAAGTCGCCGCCGACGAGCGTGGAGACGGGCTCCTCGTGGTAAACGGCGGAGATGGCCTGAGCGAACTCCTCGGCGACCGAGATGGTCTTGATCTTGCCGCCGACCTCGACGGGAATGGCGTCGGTGACGAGGCACTCGACGATCGGGGCGTCGTTCAGACGCTCGATGGCCGGACCGGAGAAGATACCGTGGGTGGCGCAGACGTAGATATCGCCAGCGCCCATAGCCTTGAGCTCCTTGACGTTGGCGCACAGGGTGCCAGCGGTGTCGATCATGTCGTCGTTGATGATGCAGGTCTTGCCCTTGATGTCACCGATGATGCCCATGACCTCGGCGGCGTTGTGGCGCGGACGGCCCTTGTGGGCGATGGCCAGGTCGCAGCCGAGCATGTCGGACAGCTTCTTGGCGGCCTTGGCGCGACCCACGTCGGGGGAGACGACAACCAGGTTGTCGGTGTCGAAGTGCATGTCGTTGTAGTACTGGCCAAACAGCGGCAGCGCGGACAGGTGGTTAACCGGGATATCGAAGAAGCCCTGGATCTGGCCCTGGTGCAGGTCGAGGGTGATGATGCGGTTGACGCCGGCGCGCTCGAGCAGGTTGGCGACGAGGCGGGCGGTGATGGGCTCACGCGGGCCGGCCTTGCGGTCCTGGCGGGCATAGCCGTAGTGGGTGATGACGGCGGTGATGGAGCGGGCGGATGCGCGCTTGGCAGCGTCGGTGGCGATGAGCAGCTCCATGAGCATGTCGTTGACGTTGCCGCCGGCCACGGACTGAATCAGGAAGACGTCGGCGCCGCGGACGGTTTCGTCGTAGCGGGCGTAAATCTCACCGTTGGCGAACTGCTTTAGCGTAAGGCCCGAAAGCTCGACCCCAAGGTACTCAGCGATCTTCTGAGCGAGGGGACGGTTGGAGGAACCGGAATACACGCGGATGGACTTGCGCATATTCTCCGACTTCTCGGGATCATTAATCGGCATTACCCTTCTCCTTTATACATCGAATGCCATATAGATGCCTTTTTGCATTGTAACCGCGCGGCGGGGTTTATCGAGTCTTGATAACGTCTTTACCGTCAACGGACACGAACCGACCACTCATCCGGTTGCGCAGGTCACGATAGAAAAAGGAGCCGCCCCCCATGGGAACAGCTCCTTTTGTGCTTGATAAAACGTTATGCCTCGTCGTCCTCGTGCAGGCGGCGGCGATAATCGGCGGCCCAGCCCTCAATATTTACCTGACGGGCGCGGCCCAGTCCGAGCGCGTCTGCCGGGACCGGCTCGGTGATGACGGAGCCGGCGGCCACGAGCGCGCCGTCGCCAATTTGGGCGGGCGCGACCATCATGGTGTCGGAGCCGATGAAGGCATCCTTGCCGATAACGGTCTTGTGCTTGTGGACACCGTCGTAGTTGCAGGTGATGGAGCCCGCGCCCACGTTGACGCCGGAGCCCATGGTGGTGTCGCCGATGTAGGACAGGTGGGGCACCTTGGAACCCTCGCCGATCGTGGACTTCTTGATCTCCACGTGCGTACCGGCCTTGGAGCCGTCGAGCATGTGGGTGCCCGGGCGCAGGTAGGCGCGCGGGCCGCAGTCGACGCCGTTCTCGATGACGGCCTCGATGGCGATGGTCTCATCGATGATGCAGCCGCTGCCGACGGTGGTGTCGGTGAGGCGGCTGTTGGGGCCGAGCTGGCACTCCTCGCCCACGGTGACGTGGCCGATCAGGTGTGTCTGCGGCCACACGACGGTGTCGCGGCCGATGGTGGCGTCGGGACCGATCCAGGCCTGCGTGGGGTCGATGAACGTGACGCCTTCTGCCATCCAGTGCTCGTTGATGCGGTCGCGCGCGATGGCGGTGAGCTGCGCGAGCTGGATGCGGCTGTTGACGCCCAGGCCGTCGCGGTAGTCGTCGCAGTGGAAGATGGAGACTGCCTGGCCGTGACCCTTGAGGATTTCGAGCATGTCGGGCAGGTAGTACTCGGACTGCGCGTTGTCGTTGCCGATCTCGTTAATGTGGGCGGCAAGCTGCGCGCCGTCGAAGGCGTAGCAGCCGGCGTTGCACTCCAGCAGCGTGGCGGCCTGCTCGGGCGTGCAGTCCTTCTGCTCGATGATGCGCTCGATCTGACCATCGGCGCCCAGCTTGATGCGGCCGTAGCCAAAAGGATCGGGCGGGGTCATGGTCATGACGGTGCAGGCGAGCTCGCCGGTGGCGACGGTCTGCGCGAACTTGGCGACGGTGTCGGCGGTGATGAGCGGCAGGTCGCCGTTGAGCACGACGACGGGGCCTTGCGCGATGCCGCAGGCCTCGAGCGCGACCTTGACGGCATGGCCGGTGCCCAGGCGCTCGGTCTGCTCGACGCACTCGACTTTGGTGGCGCTGTTGGCGTAGGCGCCATCGATGAGGGCGCGCATCTCGTCGGCGTGGCTGCCGATGACGACCACGACGCGGCTGCAGCCGGCCTTGATGGTGGCGTCGACGATCCACTGAACCATGGGCTTGCCTAGAATCTTGTGCGAAACCTTGCAGTGGTTCGACTTCATGCGGGTGCCCTCGCCGGCGGCGAGGATAATTGCGGTTGCGTCCATGTGATCTCCTGTTACGTTATAGAGACGTGTGTTTGGAAACGATACACGGCGCAATATGATACCGCAGGCATATGATGAGCGCGTAACGTTTGGGCCGCGGCGGCTGGGTTTGTGGTTCCGGCGCGTCGGTTGCGCTGCTTATGCGGTGTTTGCGGCACTGCGGCGTTGGTATTTGGGTGAGAAGGCGGGGTGCCCGTGGACAATATGCGAGAGAGGTCGGCCATCGAGCCCGTTGCGGCATTCTCGATGTCGCACCCGGCGGTACCTGCACTCTACATGGCGCTAACGCTGGGGCTCACCATGTTCTCGATGCAGCCGGTGCTGATCGCGCTGTCGCTCGCGGGCGGGCTGGCATACGGCTTTGCGACCCGCGGGGCTGCTCGCACGCTGAGCGCGCTTCGCTGGCAGCTGCCGGTGATTTTGATTATCTCGTTGGTGAATCCGCTGTTTAGCGCCTCGGGCTCGACGGAGTTGTTCCGCATCGGCATGCGCGCAGTGTACTTGGAGAGCATGGTATACGGCCTGTGTATGGGCGGGCTGTTTGTGGCGAGCGTGCTGTGGTTTGAGGCTGCGGCGTCGATGCTCGAATACGACAAGGTGCTCGCATTGCTGGGTAACGCCGCGCCGGTGCTCGCGCTCATGATCTCGATGTGCATGCGGCTTATCCCGCAGTTTTTGCGCCGCGGCCGCACGGTGCTGGCGGTGCAGGACGCGATCGATGTGCCGGGGCGCGCGCCGGCCGACCCCGTGCGCTCGCGCTTGCGGGCCTCGAGCGTGCTGATGGGCTGGGGCATGGAGGATTCGCTGGAACGCGCCGACGCCATGCGCTCGCGCGGATGGGGTGCCGCGGCGCGTCGCACGACGTATGCGCGGTATCGGCTGGGGCGCGCCGACGTTGCCGCGCTGGTGGGGCTTGCGCTGTTTGGCGCTGCTGCGGTTGCGGTGGCGTGGGCCGCGACAACGCAGTATTCGTTTTACTCGCGGCTTTCGGTGCCTGCGCCGTGGCTGGGCTATGCCGTGTATGCTGCCTGGATGGTGCTGCCCTGCGTGTTGCATGCGATCGATGAGAAGAGGTTCGGCTGATGGCTCGGTTGGATAGGGGGCCGGTGTCGGGCGCGGCATACGGCCCGGATATGCCGGCGATTGAGGTGCGGAGCCTGAGCTTTGCCTACCCCGGGGCTGAAGCTGCGGTGCTCGAGAGACTCGACTGGTCTGTTCCCCAAGGTGCATTTGCGCTGCTTGTCGGCGGTACCGGATCGGGTAAGTCGACGCTGCTGTCGCTACTCAAGCCCGAGATCGCTCCGGCGGGCGAGCGCACTGGCGAACTGCTCGTGCTGGGCGAGAACGTTGCCGACATGGACGTGCGCGCGTCTGCGGAGCGCGTGGGCTACGTGTTCCAGGATCCCGAGAACCAGATCGTGTGCGAAACCGTGTGGCACGAGATGGCGTTTGGCCTGGAAAACTTGGGGCTAGCACGTGATGAGATGCGCCGTCGCGTAGCTGAGACCAGCTATTTCTTTGGGTTGGAAGATTGGCTTCACCGCGATACTGACACGCTTTCGGGTGGTCGCAAACAGTTGCTGTCGTTGGCGGCCGTTCTGGCGCTGCGCCCGCGCGTGCTGCTACTCGACGAGCCCACGTCTCAGCTCGATCCCGTTGCCGAGAAGAATTTCCTGCACGCGCTGTTTCGTGTGAATCGCGAGCTGGGCTGCACGGTTGTTGTGGCGACGCATCAGCCGCGCCCAATGCTCGAATACGCGACGTGTGCGTACCGGATTGAGGACGGTCGCGTGCGCGAGGTGGCGGATATGGCTTCTTTGGGACGCCGAGAATCGCTGTTTTCCGATGACATGTTGGGGTGGGGTGCCATCCGATGTGCAAATAAAGGAGTATTCAGCAGGCGTGAGGACAATTTGGGCTCTCTGGAGCCGCCCGGGGACGCATCGAGCGCGAAAAAAAGTTCAGAATTGGACAAATCGTCCGAATTTGTGGCGCAAACGTCGCTCGAGAACGGCTCGGAAGCCTTCTCGCGCACGGATGGAAGCAGAATACTCCAAAAAATGCACGCTGGGTCGGCTACCACCCTGGCAGGGAGCTGGTTTCGCTACGATCGCGCGGGCGGTTGGGTGCTGCGCGGGCTCGATGCGTCGTTTTCGGCTGGCGCGGTGCATGCGGTTGCGGGCGGTAACGGCTGCGGCAAGTCGACAATGCTTTCGGTGCTGGCGAAGACCGCCAAGCTGCAGCGCGGCCGCATGGTGCGCGGGGCGGCCTCGGCGGCGCTGCTGCCTCAGAATCCCAAAGCATTGCTGGTTGCCGAGACGGTTCGCGATGAGCTGATAGAATGGGCTTCGACCTGCGGATATGACGAGAACTTGGCGCGGGAGCGTGCGGCGAGCTTGGGGTTGTCGGGTCTGGATGGACGCCATCCGTACGATCTTTCGGGCGGGCAGCGTCAACTGCTTGCATTGGCAAAGCTGCTGCTGATCGGCCCCGAGCTGCTGCTGCTTGACGAGCCCACGAAGGGCTTGGACCTGGAGAGCCGCCGCATCATCGCCCGCGCCCTGCGTGACCATGCGAAGGCTGGCGGCACCGTCATTATGGCCACGCACGATCTGGATTTTGCCGAGCAGGTTGCCGATGACATTGCCATGATGTTTGACGGCGAGATTGCCTGCATGGAGCCCCCGGCCGACTTCTTTGCCGACAACGTGTTCTATAGGGCGTGATGGGATGACGGATTATCGCGCCGCGCGCCTACTCGCAAAACTGGAGATACCGCTGCTGCTGGCGGTTCCCGCAGTGATGGCTGCGGCGTTGCTGGCAGGCGTTGAGCAGGCGGCGCTTGCCATGCTTGTCGTGGTGGCGCTGGTGCTTGCGTTGTTCTTTGCGGGTTACGAGGCATCTCGTCCGGGTTTGCGCCAGATTATGCCCACGCTGGTGCTGGCGGCGCTGGCGGCGGCGGGGCGCATCCTGTTTGGGCCCATTCCCGACTTTAAACCGGTGAGCGCTATCGCCATTATCGCGGGGGCGACGCTTGGCCGCCGTAATGGTTTTATGGTTGGCGCGCTGGCGGCGCTGACCAGCAATTTCTTTTTTGGACAGGGCATGTGGACGCCGTGGCAGATGTATGCCTGGGGTCTGGTTGGCTATGTTGGCGGCGCGCTGGCGCATGCGGGCGCGTTCGACCGTGCGGATGGAACCGTGCGCATGCCGGCGCTACTGACCTACGGTTTTGCTTCGGGTTTGCTATACGGCGTGGTAATCAACGCGTATGACATCATCGGTTTTGTTCAACCGCTCACGTGGGCGGGCGCCATGGCGCGTCTTGCCACCGCCGCACCGTTCGACATTACGCACGGCCTTGCGACCTGCGTGTTTTTGGCCGCCCTGTACAAGCCCTGGTGTCGCCGCATTAACCGTGTCGTCGTGAAATACGGGCTGTAGGGCATTTCGCGTTCCCTCACGAACTTGCGGTGGAATAGTTCTCGTTTTTGGCTATTTGCTGCCCAAACAGGAACTATTCCACCGCAACTTATAGGGGGAGAGGGGTCACATGATCTGTTTTCCTCTGTCCCCTAGGAATTACTTGGGGCTAGAGCTCTAGGGTGAGGGTGACGGGGCAGTGGTCGCTGCCGAAGATGTCGCCGCGGATGCCGGCGTCGCGCACATCGCCGGCGATTGCGTCGCTCACCAGGAAGTAGTCGATGCGCCAGCCGGCGTTGTTCTTGCGGGCATTAAAGCGATAGCTCCACCAGCTGTAGACGCCCTCGACGTCGGGATTTGCCGCGCGCCAGGTATCGGTAAAACCGGCGTCGAGGAGCTCGGTAAACTTGCCGCGCTCCTCGTCCGAAAAGCCCGCGTTGCCGCGGTTGGACTTGGGGTTCTTAAGGTCGATCTCCTCATGCGCCACGTTAAAGTCGCCGCAGGTTACGACGGGCTTACCGGTCTCGCGTTCAAGCGCGCTCAAAAAGTCGCGATAGGCATCGTCCCAGGCCATGCGTACATCGATGCGCGCGAGCTCATTTTGGGCGTTAGGCGTGTAGACATCCACAAACCAAAACTTGTCGAACTCGAGCGCGCAGACGCGGCCCTCGGTTGCGGCTTGGGCGACGAGCTCGGCCGCCTCGTTCTCGCCGGCGTAGGGTAGCAGTGCGTCGGCGTGCAGCACGCGCAGCGGTTCCTGGCGGCTAAAGACCGCAGTGCCCGAATAGCCTTTACGCTCGGCGTAGCTCCAGGTTTGGTGATAGCCGGGCAGGTCAATATCGACCTGGCCCTCCTGCAGCTTGGTCTCCTGCAGCGCCAGGATATCGACATTGAGCTCCTGCGCGATTTGAATGAAGCTTGGGTCCTTTTTGAGCACGGCGCGCAGGCCGTTGACGTTCCACGAGGCGAAAGTGTAAGTCTGAGGCATGGTGTCCTTTCGACGGGGTTTGCAGGCTTAAGATTAGCGCAACAGGGGCGGGGTGGGCTCCGCGCGTGCTGACCCAAAGGCTGCATGCCGGGATGTCGCCCGATGCTGCCCGACCAACAAGGACGGAGGACTCATATGACGCAGGCGATAACGGACCCCAAGCAGGCCTCCGCTGCGCTGGCGGAGCTGTTCGGTACCCACAAGCGCGTGGTCTTCTTTGGCGGCGCGGGTGTTTCCACGGCGAGCGGCATCCCCGATTTCCGCAGCGTGGACGGCCTGTATCACCAGCAGTTTGCCTACCCGCCCGAGACCATGCTGTCGCATAGCTTTTGCGAGGCGCATCCGGCCGAGTTCTTCGACTTCTACCGCACCAAGATGATCGCGCTTGGCGCCAAGCCCAACCGCTGCCACACCAAGCTGGCCGAGCTGGAGCGCGCCGGCAAGCTAAATGCCGTGGTGACGCAAAATATCGACGGCCTGCATCAGATGGCCGGCTCGCAGCGCGTGTTCGAGCTGCACGGATCGGTCCATCGCAACATTTGCCAGTCGTGCGGCGCGGTCTATAGCGCCGAGTGGATTTGCTCGCGCGAGCACGAGGACGCCGCGGGCGTGCCCGTGTGTCCTGCGTGCGGCGGCCGCATCAAGCCCGACGTAGTGCTCTACGAGGAGCCGCTCGACGAGCATGTGCTGACCGGCGCCGTTGCCGCCATCGCCGCGGCCGATGCCCTCATTGTGGGCGGGACCTCGCTCGTGGTGTATCCGGCGGCGGGCCTTACGCGTTACTTTACCGGCGATACGCTGGCCATTTGCAATCTTGCTCCCACCGATCAGGATGCAAATGCCGACCTGCTGATTTCTTGCGACATCGCGGCCGCGTTTGCGTTCTAGCCCGTGTGCGCGGATACAATAGAAAGACTGATTGCAAAGCGACCCCGCCGTCTGCGCCCGAGCGCGGCGGCGCGGGCATTTGAGGAGGATGTTCATGGCGAACGATAGCAAGACATGGCGGTGCGGAAAGTACGAGCTCAGCTTTGACCGTCCGCGCATCATGGGCGTCCTCAACGTGACGCCCGATTCGTTTAGCGATGGCGGGGAACACTTCGACCCGGATGCCGCCATCGAGTACGGCCTGGCGATGCTCGACGCCGGCGCCGACATCATCGACGTGGGCGGCGAGTCCACGCGCCCTGGTTTTACCCCGGTCAACCCCGACGAGGAGGCTCGCCGCGTGCTGCCCGTGGTGCGCGCGCTGGCCAAAGAGGGCGCTATCGTCTCGATTGACACGCGCCACGTGGCGGTTGCTAAGGCGGCCGTGCGCTGCGGCGCCTCTATCGTCAACGACGTGACGGGCTTCACCGACCCCAAGATGGTTGAGTTTGTTAAGACGAGCACCTGCGGCGTTATCGTGATGCACGCCGGCGAGGTCGCCGCTTCCGCTCGTACGCACGCGACGGTGCAGCTTGATACCTCTGCCGCGGCGTTTGTTGCCGAGAAGGCGCGCGAAGCGGCCGCCGAGGCTGCGCGCGAGGCCGAGAAGCCCGCCCGCCGTCGCCGTGGCAAGCTGCTGGGCGAGCCCAAGACGGAGGCCAAGCTGCCGGGTGGCGTGGTGCAGCCCTCGCTGCCGTTTGGCGATCCGGAGCCCGCGTCCGAGCCTACGGACGAGCAGAAGCAGGAGGCACCGGCTGCCGAAGAGGCCGCCCCTGTCGCCGAGGCCGCCGCGAACCCTGAGTCCTCGCCGGAGCCCAGCGATCACCTGGCCGCCATGATGCGCCGCAGCGCCCGCCGCGAGGAGGCTTATGTTCCCACCTCGCAGCTTCGCCGCTTTACCCTGCCTGATTCGGCGCCCATCATGCGCCGCGTCATGGGCTTTCTGTCCGATCAGGCCCGCGCACTCATCCACGCCGGCGTGCCGCGCGACCGCATCTGCATCGATCCGGGCCCGGGCTTTGGCAAGACGGCCAACGAGGATATCGTCATCCAGCGCGAGACCGCCAAGATGGCGTCGCTGGGCTATCCGCTCATGTGCGCCGTGTCGCGCAAGCGCTTTGTGGGCGCTGTCTCGGGCGTGACCGAGGCCGCCGAGCGCGATGCCGCCACGTTCGGCGTGTGCCTGGGCGCTATCCAGGCCGGTGCCAACATTGTGCGCGTGCACGACGTCGCGGGCTTTGCGCAGTTCCTGAACGGTTACTGGGCTGTTGCTAAGCCGCAGCCGCGTCGCGCGTTTGTGGCTGTGGGCTCCAACCTGGGGCATCGTTGCGACAACATCCGCGCCGCACGCGACATGATCGCCGAAATCCCGCTCACCTGCGTGTCCAACTGCTCACGCATCTACGAGAGCGAACCGGCCTACGAGACGCGCCAGGACGCCTTTGCCAATGCCGTCATCGAGATTAAGACCGAGCTGGCGCCGCTGGTGCTGCTCGACGAGCTTATGAAGATCGAGGCCGAGCTGGGCCGCGACCGCTCCAAGAAGGCCAAGGTCAACGGCCCGCGCACCATCGACCTGGACCTGCTGTGGATGGACGGCGAGACCCACGGCGGCAAGAAGCTGCGCCTGCCGCATCCGCTCATTGGCGAGCGCGACTTTGTGCTGGTGCCGCTCGAGGACCTGATGCACGACCCGGCGCGGTTCTTCCGCTACAACGGCGTCGAGGTCAAGGAGCCCGAGGATCGCGTGGGCCATATCGTGGGTGAATTGGGGCGTATGTAGATGATTGAGATGAACGCTGTAGCCGCCGGTACCGAGCTTGACGCCGCGCGTGACGCGGGCCGCGAGGGCGTATCCGCGGGCTGGTGCGCGTGGAGTGCGGGCGATGCATCGCTGACGTTTTCGCTGGTCGTTCGCCCCGACGTGAACATGCATGCCTTCCACGGCCTGCCGTTTGTGGCCGCGATGGGCATGATGGACGCGCTCGTGGGAACGGCTGCGGCACCGGGGCTGGGCCTTGCCGGCAAGGTGGGCATTCAGTGGCCGAGCGATATTGTGTGCGGCGCGCCCACGTTTGAAACGTCGTTTGCACGCGTCGCCGTCAACGGCGGCGCCGGTGCTGCAGGCATGTTCGGTGCCGTGACGGTGGATATTGAGCGCGCGGCGCTGGGCGAGCTTGGCGTGGATGTGACCGATGAAGCGCTGGTCGAGGCGCTGGCCGCCGCCGTGCTGGCTCGCGTGGACGCCTGGGCGGTTGTTGCCAACACGCCGCAGGGTGCCGCAGGGCCGCTGGCTCCCGTGCTGGGCGAGTACTTCGACATGGTGCCGCTGCTGGGACGCCAGGTTGCGGCGGTGTCGCCCAACGGCCTGCCGCTTGCGGTGGGCGTGTTCGCGGGCCTGGACATCTGGGGTCGCGCGACCATCAAGACCGATGCCGGCGAGCAGGAGTTTCCACCCGAGGCCGTGCGCATTCGCGGGCTATAACGCGAGGCGCCAGCGCTCAAAGACAACGATGACAACGAAGCCCTCCTCGGCCTGCACCGAGGATGGCTTTTGTGTGACTGCAGGGTGGCCTCGCGGTCCTATTCCTAAAAACTGAAAAAATTTTCGATTTTGAGGAATAGGCTTGGCGACCATTTGCGGGGACTGTGGCATCGGGTGTGCCGACTTAGGTCCCTGTCCTACCCCTGCTCCTGCATGCGGCGGTAGATTTCGCAGATGCCCTTAATGGTGAGCTGTCCGTCGACCACGTCGAAGGCGTCGGTCGAATCGGCGACGATGCTGGCGAGACCGCCCGTGGCGATAACGGTGGCATCGTCGCGGCCCAGCTCGCGCTTCATGCGAGCGACCAGGCCTTCGGCCATGGCGGCGGCGCCCATCACGGCGCCGACCTTGATGCACTCCTCGGTATCGCGGCCGATGGCGTGCTCGGGCGCCTCGAGCGGAACGCTGGCGAGCTTGGCGGCACGGGCGGCAAGTGCGTCCATGGAGATGCGGATGCCCGGCGCGATCGCTCCGCCAATGTAATAGCCGTCCTCATCGATGACATCGATATTGGTTGCGGTGCCAAAGTCCACCACGATCGCCGGGGCGTCGTAGAAAGTTTCGGCTGCAACGGCGTTGGCGATGCGGTCGGCACCTACGGCCCGGGGGCGCGCCGCGCGCAGTTTGGTCACCGCGGCCGTCTGTGGCCCGATAACGATGGCGTCTGCCGCGATGCGGTCGGCCACGGTGTGCCACTCGCGCGAGAGCTGCGGCACCACGCCGGCGAAGGCGATCGCGTCGACCGCGTCGAGCGAGAGGTCGTACATCTTAAAGAAGCCCATCAGGCGCACATGGATCTCGTCGGCGGTATAGGAGCGGTCGGTGGGCATGCGCCACGACTGCACCAGCTCGTCTCCGTCAAACAGGCCCACGGCCGTCTGCGTGTTTCCCATATCGATAGCGAGCAGCATGTCTACTCCCGGTGTTGGCATAAAAGGACGCGCACCATTGTATACGCGCCGTCGGCAGCGCTAGGCTGTGATTCGTTCACGGCGATATGGGCTGAGGGTTTTAAATATGAAGGAATTATGCTCTACGAGATTTTCCTTGCCGTTTACCGAACTCCCACGTAATATTCTTTCTTGCGCACATGAGGCGTCCAGACACTGCGGGGTGGAGCAGTCTGGTAGCTCGCCGGGCTCATAACCCGGAGGTCGTAGGTTCAAATCCTGCCCCCGCGACCAAGAACTTGCAGCTCGTCGGCCTAGCCGGCGAGCTTTTTTGTTATTTCGGGACCGTGCTTTCGGTCCAATTCTCGGCCTCTCAAACAAAATCTCGATCTGTAACATCTAGACCCGATTTGGGCGGCTAGGTGTTACAGATCGAGATATACCGGTGGGCCGCCACGCCCCATCCGCCTGCCGCCACCTGATATTCGCCGATTTTCGTTGTGCCGCTGTGCCCCCATGCCATATCCTCTAGACAACTACGCGGCATCATCGCCGCCGCGCCTACAAGAGAGGAATGTCCATGACCGCACCTGCATCCAAGCTGCTCCAGCCCATTACGGTTGGCCCCCTTGAGCTCAAGAACCGTATTATGTTTCCGCCGCTGACCACCGGCTACGAGGAGCGTGACGGTTCCATCGGCGAGCGCAGCCTGGCTTTTTACGAGCGCCTGGCCCGCGGCGGTGTGAGCTACATCGTCATCGGCGACGTTGCTCCCGTCATGACCGCAAGCCCCACGCCCAAGCTGGCAACCGACGCCCAGATCCCCACGTTTAAGGCGCTGGCCGATACCGTCCACAAGCACGGTGCCAAGGTCGCGCTGCAGCTGTTCCACCCCGAGTACGATGTGCCCGGTGTCGGCCGCATGGTCATGGGCTCCATGGCCGCTGCCAAGGCCGCGCAGGAGGCCAAGGTCGCCGGCGACGAGGAGACCTTTGCCGCCAAGATGGCCGAGTCCAACGAGATCCGCAACCAGGCCTACGCCAAGCTGCATCACGACATGCAGCACTTTGTGAACGAGGCGAGCGTAGAGCAGCTCACCCAGATCAAGGAGGCCATTGCTGCCTCGGCCGCTCGCGCGCAGCAGGCCGGCATCGACGCCATCGAGGTCCACGGCGACCGCTTGGTGGGTTCGCTGTGCTCGGCTATCCTCAACAAGCGCACCGACGAGTATGGTGGCTCGTTCGAGAACCGCGTTCGCTATGCGCTCGAGGTCGTCGCTGCCATCAAGGAAGCCGCGCCGCAGCTGATGGTGGAGTACAAGCTCCCCGTGATCATGGAGAACCCCGACGGCACGCCGCGCGGCAAGGGCGGCCTGCAGCCCGACGAGGCCTGCGAGTTTGCCAAGCTGCTCGAGGGCGCCGGCATCGACATGATCCAGGTCGCGCAGGCAAACCACACTGGCAACATGGGCGACACCATTCCGCCCATGGGCGCCATGCCCTACAACTGGACGCTGCCCGTGGCCGAGCGCGTCAAGGCCCTGGTCTCCGTGCCGGTGGCAACCGTCGGCCGTGTTGTCTCGGTCGAGGCCGGCGAGAAGATTCTGGAAGACGGCGCCGCCGACATCATCGCCTATGGCCGCTCGCTCATGTGCGACCCCGACATTGCGCTGAAGGCCGCCACGGGCGAACCCATCCGCGAGTGCCTCAACTGCAACAAAGGTTGCGTCGACGCGATTCAAAACCGCAAGTACATCTCGTGCGTGCTCAACGCCGAGAACGGCGACGAGGCGACCATCACCATCAAGCCGGGCGAGGGCGACAAGAAGATCGCCGTGGTGGGCGGCGGTATTGCCGGCCTGGAGGCCGCACGCGTGGCGGCCAAGCGCGGCTACGGTGTGACCGTCTACGAGGCGAGCGATCATCTGGGCGGCCAGATTGTGCTGGCGGCCGCGCCTCCGCGCAAGGACGAGATCATGCGCTCGGTTGAGTACTACGAGAAGATTCTGCCCGGCCTGGGAGTGAAGGTTGAGCTCAACCATGCCGCTACCGCTGAGGACCTCGACGCCGCCGACGCCGCGATTGTGGCTGTGGGCGCACACGACGTGGTCATCCCCGTTCCGGGTGCCGACTCGGAGAAGGTCGTGTCGAGCTGGGACGTGCTGGCCGGCAAGGTGGAGCTCAGCGGGCGCGTCGCCGTCATTGGCGGTGGCCTGGTGGGCACCGAGACTGCCGAGTACCTGCTGCAGCATGGCTGCGAGGTGGCGATCGTGGAGATGCTCGACAAGATTGCCGCGGGCGAGTCCGAGACCATTCTGCCGCTGATCATGAGCGACTTTGCCGAGCACAACGTGGAGCAGCACGTGAAGACCCGCCTGACCGCCATTACCGACGAGGGCGTGGAGGCCATTCGCACTACCGAGGACGGCGCCGAGGAGCCGGTGAAGATCGCCTGCGATTACGTGGTGATGGCCGTGGGCTCCAAGGCCAACGCGTTTGACCTGGATGGCGTGACGGTGCCCGTGACCTGCGTGGGCGACTGCTCGGGCGAGCGCACCGCCGACATTGCGAGCGCCATTCGCACGGCATATCACGCGGCCAACGAGCTGTAGTTAACTTCGCGGCCAGGCGGGGCGGTAGCACGGATCCGTCTCGCCCGGCTGTGTCCCGTCGGATGTCAACCGGTGCGGGGCCTGCAAGCGCGCAGGTCCCGCCCTTTTTGTTCAAGACTTTAGTCCGCTGGCCGCGCAGCGGCCAGCTTTAAACCACCCGC
>CATVYG010000034.1 GCA_958348225.1 uncultured Collinsella sp. | reverse complement strand
GCCGCGCCCCGCAGTGCCCGCTTCCCCCGAGAACAATTATCAGTGCAGGTAGACGAGTTGTCATTTTGCGGAAAACGAGAGCATGGACGGGGTTTCCGGGTTTAGCCCCGTAATCCGGCATAGTTTTGAAATGGCATTAAATCGGTAGCAGCCATTTTACTCTGCCGGAGCGGTCGGCCGTTGGGTAATTACCCTCGCAGGTAGGCGATAGCGATCTGCGTGCGGTTGCGCAGGCCCATTTTGGCAAGGATCGAGCTGATGTGGTTGCGCACCGTGCCTTCTCCCATATAAGCCGTGGCGGCAATCTCCTTGTTGTCGAGGCCGCGGGCGATGAGCTCGGCGACTTCGAACTCGCGGTCGGTCAGACCGGCAAAGGCCGCGGGCCGGCGGGTCGCACCGGCTTCAGCGTCCGCCCCATCAAAGTCGACATCCTCGATCGCCTTGCCCTCGAGCACGCGCTTGCCAGCCATGACCTGCGCCAACGCTGGCGGAATGGCGGCGACATCGGTCTTGATCAGGTAACCGCGGGCGCCCAGCTTGAGCGCCGACACAATGTACTCGTCATCCGAGAATGTCGTCAGAAACACCACCCGCGCCGCAGGGTCGTGCTCGAGGATCTCGCGCGCGGCCGAAAGGCCGTCGCGTCCCGGCATCTGGATGTCGAGCAGCGCAATATCGGGTGCGTGCTCGGCGTAGAGCGCCACCGCATCGTTGCCGTTGGCACCGGTGCCCACCACTTCGATCCGCGGCTGGGCGCCCAAGATAATCTTGAGCGAATCGACCACCAAGCGGTCGTCGTCGACAACGATGAGCCTCATCGGCCCTCATCTCCTTGCTGTTTGGGAACGGTGGCAAACACACGCCAGCCGCCGGCGCCGGCACGCGGGCCGGCGGTGAAGGTGCCGCCAAGCGCCTCGATGCGCTCGCGCATGGAGGCGAGCCCCATGCCCTCCGCGGTGCCGCGGCCGCTTGCTTGGACCTCACCCACGCCATCGTCGGTAACAATGAGCTGGTAAAACGACGGATGCTCCATGCACCGTACGGTGACGGTCTGGGCGCAAGCGTGGCGCATGGTATTGGAGAGCGCTTCGCGCAGGACCGCTGCAAAGCAGTTGGCGACGTTTGCGGGCGCATGTTCGGCCATAACTTCAAGCTCAATCTGCGGGCCGCCGTCCGAGCGTGTGCCTTCGACAATGCGTTCGAGCTGCACGGAAAGGTCGACGGCGTTGTCGTTGAGCGCGTGGACGCTGGTGCGCACAAGCTGGAGCGCCTCGTCAACCGTGCGTTTGACGTCGGCGAAATCGGCGGCGACGCCGGGCTCGTCGGCGTGAACCACGCGCAGGGCTTCGGCCTGCAGTGAGGCGCGCGTGAGCTGGTGCCCGACGTTATCGTGGATCTCGCGCGCGATGCGGGCGCGTTCGGCGAGCGTCGCGAGCTCGACTTCGTAGTCCTGGCGGTCGGCGAGGTCGCGGTTGCGTGCCTCGAGTGCCAGGGCGCGTTCTTGCAGCTTGTCGCGGGTGCGACGCATGCGTTCCTGTTCGCGCTCCAGCTGCGCGGTGCGCAGCGACAGCAACGTGGCGGCGATCGAAAGGATGGCGGTTAGCAGCAGCGTTCGGGTGGTGAGCGCGCCGCCGCGAAGGTCTGCGACGAGCGCAAAGGCAAAAGCGGAGCCAATGCCCAGCGCGACCCAGGCGCGCTCACGGCGCACGCGCCGCGCGATGTCATAGAAGGCGAGAGGCGCAAACGGCACAAACGGCGGCACGAAGACGGCCGCGATGATGCAGGCGTAGCTCGCGGCCTCACTCACACGGCGGGCGCGGTTTCCCTGTGCGACCTCGGCCAGTGAGGTGGCAATAACGCCAAGGCAAAACGCCGCAACCAGACGAGCGTCCACAGCAAGGCCCGTGGCGGCTGCGATACAGCACGCCAGCACGATCGATTTGTCGAATAGCCTGTTCATACGGGTATTGTACGCGAAGCTGCGCGTGGTGGAGGGGCCGCCTAGCGCAACCGTGACATTCCTCCCGCACGGTGGGGCGGTCGCGTCAGCGGGCCACGCGACCGAGCCCCCGCACTCGTGACAAAGCTCACTGGTGCGCGCCGTCCGCTCCTGCGATGATGCAATCGTACCGGGCCGCAAGCAACAGAAGGGCCGCCTCATGACAGACATCGTCCACGTCGAAAACCTCGTCAAGCGCTACGACGATCTTATCGCGCTCGACCACTTTAACCTGAGCATCGCCCCCGGCGAGATCTTTGGCCTGCTGGGCCCCAACGGCTCGGGCAAGACCACGTCCATCAACTGCATTTTGCAGCTGCTTGCCTACGACAAAGGCACCATCGAGCTGTTCGGCGAACCCATGACGCCCGCCCGCTACGACCTCAAGCGCCGCATCGGCGTGGTGCCGCAGCAGGCGGCGGTGTTCGACGAGCTCACGGTGCGTGAGAACATCGACTATTTCTGCAGCCTTTACGTTAGCGACCGCAAGCGCCGCCGCGCGCTGGTGGACGAGGCGATCGACTTTGTCGGGCTGGGCGACTTTGCCAAGTTTCGCCCCGGCAAGCTCTCGGGCGGCCTGGCGCGTCGCCTCAACATTGCCTGCGGCATTGCGCACAAGCCCGAGCTCATCTTCTTTGACGAGCCTACGGTGGCAGTCGACCCGCAGAGTCGCAACGCTATCCTGGAGGGCATCTGCCGCTTGCGCGACGAGGGCGCCACGGTGGTGTATACCAGCCATTACATGGAGGAAGTCGAGCAGATTTGCAGCCGCATCATGATCATGGACGGCGGACGTGTGCTGGCGCAGGGCACCAATGACGAGCTCAAACGCATGATTCAAATGGGCGAGCGCGTGACTGTCGAGGTCGGCGCCGTCGAGACCGCCACGGTCGAGCGGCTGCGCGCCCTCGAGCACGTGCTTTCGGTTGAGCTGTCCGGCGGCGAGCTCGTCTGCACCTGCGAAGCGAGCCCGCACAATTTGGCCGACATCCTCGACACGCTGCGCGCCGCCGATGTGGCGCTCGGCCGCGTGTGGAGCGAGCCGCCGACCCTCAACGACGTGTTCCTCGAGATCACCGGCCGCGAGCTGCGCGACTAGGGGGCAGTCATGTTCAACACCATCATCACTACGGTCAAGACGCTGCTGCGCCGGCCGAGCACGTGGGTCTGGGGCGCTCTCTTTCCCATCGCACTTTCCACGATGTTCATGTTTATGTTTGCGAATCTGAGCTCTGACGGCACGGTCGACCCGGTACCGGTTGCCGTCATAGCGGACGAGGCCTGGGACGCCTCGACCTTTAAGGACGTGGCGACGTCGCTTGCCAAGGAGAGCGACAATCAGCTGCTCGAGATCCACGAGTGCGACGACGCAGCCGATGCGAACCGTGCGCTTAAGGCCGGCGAGGTCGCGGGCATCTATACGGTCGACGACGCGGGCGCACCCAAGCTCACGTTGCTGTCGAGCTACGACAGCTCGCGTGCCTCAACGGTGCTCACCGACCGCAGCATTCTGGAGACGGTGGCAAGCTCGTATACACAAAATGCCGAGCTCATGTCTCAGATTGCCCAGGACAACCCGGCGGCGCTTGCCGACCCGGAGGCGGTTGCGCGCGCCCTGTCGCTCGAGGGCGGCACCCGCCGCGTAAGCCTGACACGCACCACGCCCGATGGCACGGTCATCTACTATTACGCGCTCTTTGGCCTGGTCGCGATGATGTCTGCGGAGTTTGCCGCCTTGAGCGTCGTCGATCTGCAGCCCAATCTGTCGGGCCTTGGCGCGCGCCGCTGCGCGGGCGGTCTTTCCAAAACGGCGTCGCTGGCCGGTATCTTTGTGGGCTCGTGGCTGGTCTCCTTTGCCTCGATGGCGATCGCGATCGGCTACGTGCGCCTGGTTGTGGGCGTCGACTTTGGCGGGCGCGAGGGGCTGTGTCTGGTGGGCGGTGCCGCTTCCGCGCTTGCCGCCACGGGCTTGGGACTCTTTGTGGGCACGCTTCCCGTTAAGGGCGGCAAGGCATCCAAGTCGGGCATCCTCACAGGCTTTGCCACCACGTGCGCTTTGTTCGCTGGGCTCTACGGCGAACCGGCGATGGCGCTTGCCGATGACGTCGCCCGCGCCTGTCCGGCCGAGTGCTGGCTCAACCCCGTCAAGCTCATCTGCGACATGTTCAACCGCCTGTATTTCTTTGAGGACCTGGATCCTTTTGCCGTTCGCGCCGGCGCACTGGTCCTCATGGCACTGCTGTTCGTTGCCGCCGCCACGCTGATCTTTGGAAGGAGCCGCTATGAGCACCTTTAAGACCGCGCTTCGCATGGCGCTCGCTCACCCGTTCTACCTGCTCATCTACACGGTGTTCATTTCGCTGATGGGCGTATTCATCGCGGCATCGGTGAGCTGGAACTCGTCGCAGCTCACCGAGTACAAGCCCTACGACGCCAACGTGATCGTGGTCGACCGCGATGGCAGTGATCTTTCACGTGCGCTCACCAAGCACCTAGGTTCGCGGTTTGACCTGGTCACGGGCGTCGGCGATGACACGTACGACCTTGCGGACGCGCTCTCCAAGAGCAACAGCGCCAAGGGCAGCGCCGACTGCGTGTTCTTTATCCCGGAGGGGTTCGAGGACGACCTGGTCGCGGCTGCCCGCGCGGGGGAGTCCCTGCCCAAGCTCGATGTGACCTACGGTGCCGGCACCATGGCGGCGGCGCTTTCGTCTGCCGAGGCTTCGCGCTGGATCTCGCTCGCGGGCGCTGCAGCCGCACTTGAGCCCACTGCCTCCAACGGCGACGTTGCCAAGGCCGCCGAACATGCCGCTGCAAAGCGCGCGGAGGTCCAGATCGAGCGGGTCAAGGTCGACTCGGCTGCTGCCGCCACGCTCGAGTCGTACTTCAACTTTGGCGCGTACGCGATTATCTCGTCGGTCATCGTGTCGGTGGGCTTGGTGTTTTCGGGCATGAACGAGCCCGAGCGCGTGCGCCGCATGGATGCCGGCCCAATCTCCGATCGCCAGCGTTCGCTTGCCGTGTTTGCGGCCGCCGCCGTGCTCACCGTCTGTATCTGGTTTGTGTCGAGCATGATGGGCGTCGTGGGCTTTGCCAGCGCGGTTGCCGAGGTCGGCGTGGGCCGCGTGTGCCTGGCGCTGGCGGCAACGTTTGCCCTAGCGCTGACGCCACTGGCCGTTGGCTTTACGCTGTCGAGCCTGGGCGCGCGCGAGGAGCTGCTCAACGGTGTGGGCAACCTGCTTGGCATGCTCATGACGTTTTTGGGTGGCGCCTGGATGCCGCTGTCGCTCATGGGTTCGGCCGTGCAGACCGTGGCGCACTTTGTGCCGACATATTGGGTGAACGACGCGATCGGCAAGGCGCTCGCCGCGGACCTGACGTCCACCGTGCTGGGCGACATCGCCTGCGATCTGGGCGTCACGGTGCTCTTTGCCGCGGCCATCGCCGCCGTAGGCCTCGCACTCTCGCGCACCAAATCCCGCGCCTAGCCACCTAGTCACTGGGGACGTTCTTAAACGACTAGTCATCGGGGACAGTCTTTGCCGAACCGCCGGCTTGCCAAGGACTGTCCCCAGCTGCCGGCAGAAAGGGAACGTCCCTAACTGCCGGGTGGCGAAAGAGCGCCCCCAACAGCTAGTCGTTTAAGAACGTCCCCAACGACTAGTCTTGAAACAAACCCCCACTCTCGCCCAAAAATAGTTCACTTGGGTTTACTATTACCCTATAAAAGTAGCAATAGGCTAACAATGGGGGGTAGCATGGCGACAAAGCAAGCCTATGTCCAGGTCAAGGGGCTCAAGAAGCACTACGGCGACGGTGATGCGCGCCTGACGGTACTCGATGGCACCGACACGTCCATCAATCGCGGCGAGATCTGCGTCATGCTGGGACCCTCGGGCTCGGGCAAGTCGACCTTTCTCAACCTGATCGGCGGCCTGGAGGATGCCGACGGCGGCTCCATCATGGTGGACGGCTGCGACCTCACGGTGCTCAAGCCTGCCGACCTGGGCGAGTATCGCCGCCGTGAGCTGGGCTTTGTCTTCCAGTTCTACAACCTGGTGCCCGACCTCACCATCAAGGAGAACATCGAGGTCACGGCGCACCTGTCCAAAAACCCGCTCAATGTCGACAACTTGCTGCGTTCGCTGGGCCTTTACGAGCACCGCAACAAGTTCCCGCGCCAGGTCTCGGGCGGCCAACAGCAGCGCTGCGCCATCGGCCGTGCGCTCGTCAAAAACCCGGGCCTGCTGCTGTGCGACGAGCCCACCGGTGCGCTCGACTATAAGACGTCCAAGGAAATCTTGCAGCTCATGGAGGATGTTAACCGCGCCTACGGCTGCACCATCATCATTGTCACCCACAATGCCGCCATCGCGCGCATGGCCAATCGCGTGCTGCGCCTGCGCGACGGGCACATCGTCGAGGATGAGCTCAACGAGTCGCCCGTCGCGGCCGCCGAACTCGATTGGTAGGCGGCGCCATGACACCTCTCGCAAAACGTCTCCCGCGCGAGCTGCGCCGCAATATCGGCAAGTACCTGGGCATCTTTTTGCTTATGTGCGGAAGCATCGCTCTCACCTCGGGCTTTTTGTTCGCAGCGCATTCCATCGGCTGCCTTATCGACGACATGCGCGATGCGTACACGATTGAGGACGGCCGCGTGACCACCTCCTTCGAGGCTACCGACGATCAACTCAAGGCCGCCGAGGATGCAGCCGGCGACGTCGGCGGCGTCACGCTCTACAAGAATTTCTCCATCGACGCCATCATCAAAAAGACCGCCGGCGACGACGGCACCAAGCGCACGCTGCGCACCTATGCGCACCGCGCTAAGGTGGACATTGCGTCCTACTGTGAGGGCAAGGAACCCAAGGCGGATGACGAGGTGGCCATCGACCGTGTCTTTGCCACCAATAACAACCTGTCCGTGGGCGATAAAGTCGAGCTCGAGGGTCGCACCTACACCATTTGCGGCATCATGACCCAGCCCGATAGTCAGGCGCTGTTCCTCAACAATTCGGACTTTACGGTGAACACCATCACGTACGGCGTGGCCGAGGTCACCGATGGCGGCTTTGCCGCGCTCGAAGATGCCGGCGGCGCACCCGCCTACACCTACTCCTTCACCTTTACCGATCGCGACCTCCCCACCGCGGACCGCATCGACGCCGAGCAAGATATGGTCGAGGCACTGACCGACGCCGATGCGCGCGTGGACGATCTGACCGACGCCGATTCCAATCAGGGCATTGGCTATGCGCGCGATGACGTGGACGGCGACTCCATGATGTGGATGACGCTGCTCGACATCATCATCGTGATCATGGCGTTCGTCTTTGTGGTCCTTACCGACGCCACCATCGAGGAGGAGAGCGCCATCATCGGCACGCTGCTCGCCAGCGGTTATCGCCGTCGCGAGATCGTGCTGCACTACCTGGCACTTCCCGCCATCGTGGGCGTGGTCGCGGCGCTTTTGGGCACTGCGCTCGGCGTTGTGTTCTTTACCGAGCCCATGCGCAGCCTCTATTACGGTTCGTACAGCCTGCCGCCCTTCCAGGTGTACTGGAGCTGGGAGATCTTTGTGAAGTGCGCCGTGGTTCCCGCCGCCGCGCTCATCCTCATCACGCTGGTGGGCCTGCTTCGCAAAATGGGCAAGACGCCGTTGCAGTTCCTTCGTCACGAGGCGAGCGGCAAATCGGGCACCAAGCGCGGTATGCAACTGCCGGAGCGCATGGGTTTTGTTTCCCGCTTCCGCCTGCGTATCTTTCTGCGCAACCTGGGCAACTTTGCCACGCTCTTTGTGGGCATTGCGTTTGCCTCGCTGCTGCTGCTCTTTGGCCTGGCGATTCTTCCCACGATGACGCACTACGCGGACAACCTCGAGACAAGCCTGGTCGCCGAGCACCAGTACACGCTCAAGGCGCCGCTGGAGCTCGAGGGCACTGCCGAGGATCGCGAGCAGTGGTCAGCACTCGAGCGCTTGCAGTCGGTTGACGGCGCGCTGCTTTCCGCCGCCCAAGATGCCGATGACGAGCTTGACGACGCGGCCGATGCGGCGCAGACGGCAGCCGATGCCGCGACCGCATCTCCGTCTGCCGAGAGCCTGACTGCGGCGCAGGATGCGCTTACCAAGGTCCAGGACAAGAAGGATGCGCTTTATGCGCGCCTCGATGACCTTGCCGATATCCTCGGCTGCAACCGCGACGAGGCTATCGACCTGATTGACAAGGCCTCTAAGATCGACAACGACGACATTCACCCGGTCAACACGATTGACAACGGCGCGGGCGCAATCGCGCAGGCCGAGAAATATGCCGTTTACCAGCTGCAATACGACCGCGGCGATGGTAATGGCGAGGAGACGATTTCTGTCTACGGCATCTCGCCCGATTCGCGCTACTGGAAAGGGCTGGACGTCGGCGACGGACGCGTCGTCTTTGGCGGTGGCTTGCTCGATAAGTTTGGCTGGAGCGAGGGCCAGAAGGTCACGCTCAGCGACAAGTACGAGGGCGAGCATTATTCCCTTGAGTACGCGGGCAAGGATTGTGCCTGGGGCTCAAAGTCGGACATGAATATCTATATGAGTGTCGACGACTTTAACGAGCTGTTCGGCAACGACGCCGCCTATTTTAACGGCTATGTGAGCAACGAGAAGCTCGACCTCGACGCGCGCTACTTTGCCGGCGACACCACGCCCGACGACATGCGTGCCGTGGGCGACCAGTTCATCGGCATGATGAGCAAAATGATTGGCATGATGGTTGGGCTTGCGGTGTTCATCTTCTTGCTGTTTATGTATCTGCTGACCAAGGCTGTGATCGACCACAGCGCCCGCTCGATCAGCTACATGAAAGTCTTTGGCTATCGCGATAGCGAGATCTCGCATCTGTACATCCGCTCGATCACGCTGTGCGTGGCGGCGTCGCTCGTGCTGAGCCTGCCCGTGATCATCGGCTCGCTCACGGCCATCTTCCGCTCGATGCTGCTCGCCTACAACGGCAATATTGAGATCTACGTGCCCGCTTGGTCTATGGCTGCATGCGTCGGCATTGGCTTTGCGACCTACCTGGTCGTGGCGCTGCTGCACACGCGCTCTATCAAGCGCGTGAGCCTGGCCGAGGCCCTCAAAGTCCAAGAGTAGTCATTTAAGAACGTCCCCAATGACTAGGTGCCGTACTTGACTTTAACTCTGCTTTAACTGGTACCATCCTCTATGTTTGTAACGCCATATAGACCGAGGGGATATATCTATGACCGTAACTGCACCCGCAGCACCCGCTAAGGTGTACTTCACCAACCTGCGCACGCATGCTCGCGAGAGCCAGCTCGACAAGCTCAAGCGCCTCATTCGTCACGCCGGAATTGAGCAGATCGACTTTGAGAACAAGTTCGTTGCCATCAAGATTCACTTTGGCGAGCTGGGCAACCTGAGCTTTTTGCGCCCCAACTACGCCCGCGCCGTCGCGGATGTCGTGAAGGAGCTTGGCGGCAAGCCCTTCCTCACCGACTGCAACACGCTCTATGTCGGTAGCCGCAAAAACGCGCTCGAGCACATCGACACCGCCTACCAGAACGGCTTTACCCCGTATGCCACGGGTTGCCAGATCATCATTGCCGACGGCCTCAAGGGCACCGACGAGGCGCTCGTCCCGGTCGAGGGCGGCGAGTACGTGCACGAAGCCAAGATCGGTCAGGCACTCATGGACGCCGATATCGTGATCAGCCTCACCCACTTTAAGGGCCATGAGCAGGCCGGCTTTGGCGGCGCCATGAAGAACCTGGGTATGGGAGGCGGCAGCCGTGCCGGCAAGATGGAGCAGCATGCCGCCGGCAAGCCGAACGTCGCGATCGAGCACTGCGTTGGCTGCCATGCCTGTGAAAAGATCTGCGCTCACAACGCTATCTCGTTCGACGACACCCGCGAGCGCGAGCTTGCCAGCGGCGCTACTCGCACGGTGCACGTGGCTGCCATCGACCACGATCGCTGCGTGGGCTGCGGACGCTGCATTGCGGCATGCAACCAGGACTGCATCAAGCCCGGCTATGAGGCCGCGGCAGACGTGCTCAACTGCAAGATCGCCGAGTACACCAAGGCCGTTGTCGACGGCCGCCCGAGCTTCCACATCTCGCTCGCCATGGATATCAGCCCCAACTGCGATTGCCATCCCGAAAACGACACGCCTATCGTCAACGATATCGGCATGTTCGCGAGCTTCGACCCGGTCGCCATCGACCAGGCCTGTGCCGATGCCGTCATGGCATCCGAGCCGCTGCCCAACACCGAGCTCACCGATAGCGCGGCCAAGATGGAGCACAACCACGAGCATCTGGAGGGCGAGCAGGCCAAGGATCCCTTCTGCATCACGCATCCCGACACCGACTGGCGCGTGTGCATCGCGCACGCCGAGAAGATTGGCCTGGGCACGAGCGAGTACGAGCTCATCGAGGTCAAGTAGCACCTAGCTATTGGGCAAAACAAGCACTTTTGTAGCGCAACGTTAGTAAAAGCCGCCCGTGAGCACAGTGCCCACGGGCGGCTTTTTGGAAGTGATAGGGGGTCAGATAGACCAGTAAACCGTACTATTTGCCTAAAAATACTCGTCGAGGAAGTTGTCGACTGTGTTCCAGTAGAGCTCGGGGTCAACTTGCGCGCTCTTGGCGTGGGTGGCGCCATGGATAGTGAGCTTTTGCTTGACCTTGCTGGCGCACGCGTCGTAGTTTTGGTCGAGCATGCTGTACGGTACAAAGGTGTCCTGGTCGCCGTGGATAAACAGCATGGGAACTGTCGCGTGTTTGAGTTGCTCCACACTGCTCGCCTTATGAAAGTCGTAGCCCGCGCGCACGTTGCATACCAGGTTTGCTACATCGAGCAAGGGAAAGCTGGGCAGGCCGAACACGTCCTTGAGCTGCAGAGAAAACTCGTCCCAAACACTCGTATAACCGCAGTCCTCGATAATGCATTTCACGTTTGCGGGCAGAGACTCCCCCGCGACGTTCATGGCGGTTGCCGCACCCATCGACTCGCCAAAGACCAGGATGCGCGCCTCGGGGTCAGCCTGAACGATTTGCTCGATCCATGCGACGATGTCGAGGCGCTCGGGCCAGCCCATGCCGATATAGTCGCCGCCGGAGCGCTCGTGGGCGCGGGCGGCGGGTGCGAGTACGTTCATGCCGCGGTCGTGGAATCGCTGGACGTATCGGGCCATACCGATGGGCTCGTTGGTATATCCATGCAGGCAGACGGCGTAGTCGTGCGTGCTCTCCGACGCAGCAAAATACCAGGCGGCAAGCTCGGTCCCGTCGTCCGCGGTGAGGCTGCTGCTCTCGCGGTTCTCTTTAAACCACGCCCGCGCCTCGCCCTCCTCGGCGTCCATCTGCTCGCCCTTTTCGGCGTCCTTGCTGTCCTGCATCATCTTCATGGTGTAGGGCGCTTGGGGATTCAGGGCAAAGTCGAACAAGAAGTTGCCGGCAAACCCCAGCAGCGCGACAACGAGCACCAGTGCAACGATGCCGGCTATCTTGAGCTTTCGATGGGAACGTGCGTTTTGAGACATAAGAAGCTTTCCTATAAGATGTTAATACATCAACATTTAATGCAAGCGCATTATGGACGTTCGCCGTTGATGCGTCAACAGACAAAGAATGGGTAAACAAAGGGTCACGTATGGTGCAAATTTCGCACGTACCTAGACGCTTTGATATAGTGTTGAGAACTCTTTACGTTGGAGGATGTAACCGGCATGTCCGATTCGAGCGACAGTTCTAAGCCGCGACCCAAGACCGCGGCCGTTCCACACTACACGGTGGGCGAGGAGATCATGAACTCCGTCACCCATGGTGTCGGCTGCCTGCTGGGTATCGCGGGCCTGGTGCTCCTGATCGTATTCGCTGCCCTGCGCGGCGGAGGCCCGGCCCACATGGCCGCGGCGATTGTCTATGGTGTCAGCATTATCCTCGAATACCTAGCCTCCACGCTCTACCACGCGATTCAGCCCGCGCGCGCCAAGCGCGTGTTTCGCATCATCGACCACAGCTGCATCTACCTGCTCATTGCGGGCAGCTATACGCCGTTTTGCCTTATCACGCTCGCAAACGACGGCGGCCCTGCGCTGTTCTTTGCCGTATGGGCCATCGCCATTATCGGCATCGCCCTCGAGTGCTTTATGCGCGAGCGTCAACCGCACTGGGTAAGCGGCCTGGTTTACCTGCTGATGGGCTGGCTCGTTGTCTTTAAGCTGCCCGAACTTGTGGCGCTGCTCAACCCCGTGGCACTTGCCCTGCTCGCCGTCGGCGGCGTGTGCTACACCGCGGGCGTGCCGTTCTATATCGCCAAAAACGTGCGCTACCTGCACAGTGTGTTTCACTTGTGGGTGCTCGCCGGCAGTATCTTCCAGTTCATGGCGGTGATCCTCTTCGTAATCTAGCGACCACGCCTGCGCGCCCGCGTCCTTGTTTGGGCGCCGGTGCAATTGCCGTATCCGCCGTCAACGTTTTAATCCGACGTCCCGAATCTTGGAGGTTCGAGAAACTCCCGATGGACATAACCATCTCCCTTATCACCACCCTCGTTTTGACCCTCATCAACGGCTACTTCTCTATGTCAGAGATGGCGCTCACCACGGCCAAGCGCGCCGTGCTGGAGCACGAGGCCGAGGAAGGCGACAAGCGCGCCGAGCGTGCCATTAAGCTGGCTGCCGACTCCGACCAGCTGCTCGCCACCATCCAGGTCGCCATCACGCTCGTGGGCTTCGCCTCGTCCGCCGTCGCCTCGACGAGTCTGTCCGACCCGCTCGCCACGTGGCTCATGAGCTTTGGCATCGCGCCGCTCTCCGCCATCGCGCGCGGCCTGGCGCCGGTCATCATCACCGTCGCGGTCGCCTTCGTGTCCATCGTGATCGGCGAGCTCGTCCCCAAGCGCATCGGCCTGGCCAATGCCGAGGGCGTGTCCAAGCAGGTCGTGGGCCCGCTTTCCGTGTTCCAAAAGATTGCCCGTCCGCTCGTGTGGCTGACCGGCGCTTGCTCCGATGGCCTGGCCCGCATCCTGCGCATCAAGAGCGCCGACGACCGCCAAAACGTCTCGGAAGAAGAGATCAAGTACATGGTCTCGGAGCAGGACGATCTGCTCGACGAGGAAAAGCGCATGATCCACGAGATCTTCGACCTAGGCGACACCGTTGCCCGCGAGGTCATGGTGCCGCGCGTGGACACCACCATGTGCGAGGACGACGAGACGGTCGCCGATGTGCTGTCCACCATGCGCCAGACCGGCTTCAGCCGCATCCCCGTCTATCACGAGGACCCCGACAACGTCGCCGGCATCGCGCACATCAAGGACCTGATCCAACCCGCGCTCGACGGCAAGGGTGACCAGCCCATCGCCGGCTTTTTGCGCGACGCCACCTTTGTGCCCGACACCAAGGACATCCTGCCGCTGCTGTCCGAGATGCAGACCTCTCACGACCAGATCGTGGTGGTCGTAGACGAGTACGGCGGCACGGCCGGCATCATCACCATCGAGGACATCGTCGAGGAGATTGTGGGCGAGATCGAGGACGAGTTCGACCCCGACAACAAGTATCTCACGCGCCTTTCGCGCCGCGAGTGGCTCGTTGATGGGCGTTTTTCGTGCGATGACGCGATTGAGCTTGGTTGGCCGCTTGAGGAAAGCGATGATTATGAGACCATCGCCGGCTGGATTTTGGAGCTTTGCGACTCGGTGCCCGACATCGGAGAGGTGTTTGAGGTCGCGGGGTACAAGTTTAAAGTGCAGTCGATGCGTGGCCAGCGCATCTCGCTCATTCGCGTGATCGCTCCGGTCGAAACCGATAAGAAGGATTCCGAGTCTTCGGTAGACGAGCCGACGACGTCGGGTGCGGGTTCCGCGAATCCGCACGACGGCGACGAGTAGGACAAGGAAGAGTAGGGGAGAGTTATGGCAGGCCTGTTCAACATCCTTAAGGTCACCGTCAGCGAGGACAAGATCTGTGCGCATGTGCTGGTGAACCCCGGCATGCCGCTCATGACCTCGGAGGACATCGAGGCCACGGCGCGCGTGTACTACCTGGTACCGGCGATTGCCAAGCACCTGTGCCTGGGCGATTCCGGCCGCGAGTTCCAGGACTGCATGGGTCAGACCGAGCTCTGCCACCTGCTGGAGCACGTGACGGTCGAGCTCATGAACGAGACCGGTCTTGCCGGTAGCATCTCGTGCGGCCGCACGCGCGTAAGCGAGCATGACGAGCGTGTCTTTGAGGTCGAGCTTTCGTGTCCCGACGACGCACTGGCCATCGGTGCGCTGTCGTCGGCCACCTTTATGATGGACTGGGCGTACCTGCACGCCGACCAGCCTGCCCCCGACGTGGAAGGCACGGTCGCGGGCCTGCGCAACCTGGTGCTGGGCATGCGCGCCGAGGCCGAGGGCAAGGATCCTCACGAGGCCGTCGCTGCTGCGAACGGCGAAGATGCTGCCGAGGACGAGGGCGCTGGCGAGGGCGATGTGCCGGTCGACGCCGAGCCCGTTGCCGATGCGACCGCCGAGCCCGTTCCCACCGAGCCCCAGGGCGTCCCCAACTTTGACGACGAGCCCCAGGTGGCGATTGATACCGAGGGCGCGGTTGCCGAGAACCACGAGGCCTCCGCTGCCGTCTTTGGCGGTGCGGCGACGGTTCCGGCAGGACCTGCGCATGAGGGCGGCCTGCCACTCGTGGACGGCGCCGGCGAGGACCCGGGTGCCACGGTGGCCATGCCGGCTATGCCTCAGGAGTAGGCCTACGCGTTTATCACCATCACGTACCTGCGCCTTTGCCGTACGCAGATGAGCGGAGCGGCAAGTGATGCGCTGCGGGTATAATGGACAGCATTCAAACGGTGGGCACCGACGTGCCCGCAGGAGAGGAATGATCATGGGTAAGACTTTCAGCTTTGTCTCCGGCGCACTTTTTGGTGCCGCTGCCGGCGCTATTATCGGTGTTGCTCTGGCCCCGCGCTCGGGCGCCGAGACCCGCGCCATGGCTGCCGATATCGCCAACGACGCCTGGGACAATATGCGCGACACCTACGAGCACAGCGCCGAGGAGGCCCGTGCTGCGGTGAATGACTTTGGCCCGATGGTCGACGCCAAGACCGACGACCTGCGCGCCAAGGTCGACCTGGCCCGCGAGCGCATGGACCAGCTGCGCGAGCAGCTCAACGACGCCATTTCGGGTGGCAACGTGACGCCTGCCGCCGACGTCATGGTCGAGAACGCCGTCGAGGCTGATGCCGAGGCTGCGGAGCCCTCGACCGAGGCATAATGCGCGCCGGGGATTTTGTCGGCGCCAAGATCTATCGCAAGCCTGCCGAGGACAAGCGCACCAAAAAGGACGGCACGCCGCGCAGCCCTAAAAAGCTCGGAAAGATTCACTTTCCGGTCTTTACCCCGGGCGGTACGCGCGTGGTCGGCTTTATGGTCCGCCAGTCCGATATCGCGGGCATGATCGAGCGTCCCGACCGATTCGTAGCGCTCGACGCCATTGGTGTCTACGAGGGCGCCATCGCGGTTGACGACGTCAAGGGCACCTACGATACCGCTGCGGCCAAGCGCCTCGACATCAACCTGGACGATTGCATCATCTGGGTCGGTATGGACGTGCGCACGGAATCGGGCGACGTCGTGGGCTATTGCTCGGACGTTGAGTTCAAGCCGCGCTCGGGCATCGTGCAGGCATTCTATGTGACCGCCGGCGCTGCTTCGAGTATTTTGGTTGGTGACACGCAGGTGCCGCCGACGATGCTGCGCGGCTACGAGAACGGCGCGATGGTCGTCTCGGACGAGGTCAAGTCGCTCGGGTATTCGGGCGGTGCGGCTGCCAAGGCCGCCGAGGCCAGCGTCGTGGTGGGCGACAAGGTCAAAAAGGGCGCCAAGGTGCTCGACGACAAGGGATCGGTTGCCGTGGACAAGGGCAGTCGCGCACTGGGCAAGCAGCTCGGCAAGACGCGCGGCATGTTCAAGGCCTTTAAGGACGAATACCAAAAGGCGAGTGGAGGCTCGTCAAAAGCTACAAAATAGCGACGTACCAAATGATGGGAGGCAAGCCGGAGACCTGTTGCTCCGGCTTGCTGTGTTTATGGGGGAGGGCACATGCGCCAAAACGGATCCAATTTAAACGGGCGTTCGGGTGCGCGTCCGACGGCGCGCCGCGACCTGGGGCAGCTACCCAGCGGTCAGCGCAAGCGTCACCGTAAGCCCGGCGCGATGTATCTCAACCATAGCCGCGGCTTTAGCGACCGCAGTGCGCGCATCGGCAACAGCCGTACGCCCCGTCGTTCGTCTCGCCTGCCCTATGCGCTCATTGCCGTGGGCTGTGCGCTCGTGCTGTTTATCGCTGCCGTCGTGGGCTATGTCAACCGCAGTGTGGACGTGGAGCTCAACGGCCAGAAGACCGCGGTGCGTGTGGGCTCTACGCTGCAGAATCTCATCGACGACCAGGAGTTGACTGACACCTACGACGCAGGCGACCTGCTGGCCGTCGATGACAGCGTGCTCAAGCGCCATGGGGGCGAAAAGCTGTCGGTGAAGGTCGACGGCAAGCGCGTGAAACAGGGCAAATGGGATAGCCGCGAACTTGAGGGCGGCGAGAAGGTGACGGTCAAGGATGGCCGTAACACCTACGAGAAGCACGAGGTTCAGGCTACGGTTATCGAGCCCAAGCTCAAGGTCGAGGGCACGGGCGCTATCGAGTATGTGCAGACATGGGGTGTCCAGGGCCGATCCGAGGTGTGGGTTGGTGAGCAGTCGGGCAAGACGCAAGACCGCGGCGAGGTTGTGCCCGCCACCGATTGCGTCGTTGCGTGCGCCAGCGTGGCGCCCAAGGGCAACAAAAAGTACGTGGCGCTGACGTTTGACGAGGGTCCGAGCGGCGCTACCAAGCAGATCTTGCAGGTGCTCAAGGAAAAGGGCGTCACCGCGACGTTCTTCCTTTCGGGCGATGCGGTCGAGGCCTCGCCTGCCACGGCCAAGGCGATTGTCGATGCCGGGTGCGAGATCGGATCCAACAGCTACAGCGACGATTCGCTCAAGGGTCAGGACCGTGAGGCGGTACGCGAACAGATCACGAAAGGCACCGATGCGATTAAGTCGGCGACCGGCGTGAAGACGATGCTGCTGCGTGCTCCCTACGCTGCCTTTGACGAGCAAAACTGGATTGATTCGATGGACCTGGTCTCCGCCGTGGTCTCGTGGAATATTGACTCGGGCGACTGGCTGCTCAACGGTGCCGACGAGCAGGTCTCGACGGTGCTCGATTCGGTGACGCCGGGCAATATCGTGCTGCTCACCGATAGAGACGAATGCGCCGAGCAGACGCTCGAGGCGCTGCCGCAGATTATCGACGGCCTCATCGCCGACGGCTACAAGATCGTGACGCTCAGCGACCTGGTCAAGACGGACACGTCGCTGAGCAAAAAGCTCACCTCGCTGACGAAGGCCACCATGCCCAAGGACGCTGTGCTCCCCCAACTTGCCGAGGACAATGACACCACAGAGTAGTTATTGGGTAGTCATTTAAGAACGTCCCCAATGGCTATGTCACGGATACGTCAGCGTTTGGTATGCCTGCAATGTGCAGCGCATAAATTCGATGCCGCAGGGCGATGCTGATGCTATAGTTACTGCGGTTAATGAGGGTCAAGAGAAAGGTTACAGGTGAAATCCAAACCTCGACCATACAGTCGATGACCCCATGCAGGTGCTTTTTGCGCATGCACGGGGTGTAAGCGTCGAGCGGCGTGCCGCCCGCGCATGCGTATACATATCCAGAAGCCCCCGGACGTCGCACATGCGGCCGCGTTCGGAGGAATAATGATGGGGAGCACCATTGAATTATCTGAGTGAGATGCTCAAATTGCCGGTCTTGGACGTCGATGGCGAAAAGCTCGGCGTGGTCAACGATTTTGGCATTGCTACCGGCGAAGTTTTTCCGCACGTGACGTCGCTCGCGTTCCGCGGACCCGGCAAGACGCCGTTTATGATCAGCTGGCGCAAATGGGTCGACCGTATCGACGAGACGGGTGTACACCTTAAGACGTCGGCCACCGAAATCCGTTTTTCGTACCTGCAGCCGACCGAGCTCCTGCTGGCGCGCGACGTGCTCAACAAGCAGATTGTCGACACGCAGGGCATGAAGGTCGTGCGCGTCAACGACATCAAGTTTTCCATGTCGGGCGAAAATCAGCTGCGCCTGCTGGGCGCCGAGGTCGGTGCCCGCGGTCTGCTGCGCGCGATCAGCCCCACACTCGAGCATGTCGTCGAGGGCTTTATGAAGCACCTGGGCAAGCCGCTCAGCGAGGACATTATTGCCTGGTCTTACATGGACCTGCTCGATCGCTCGACTAAGAACATCCAGCTCTCGGTGTCGCACAAGACGCTTGGCGAGCTGCACCCTGCCGACATTGCCGACATCATCGAGCAGCTCGACCCGCGCCTGCGTGCGCAGGTGTTCGCGCAGCTCGACACCGCCCAGGCCGCCGAGGCCATCTCGGAGTTCGATGATGACGAGCTCATGACCGAGATGCTCGAGGGCCTGTCCGATACGGACGCATCGTCGATGCTGGCCATGATGGACCCGGACGACGCCGCCGACCTGATCGACGAGCTCGATTACGAGAAGGCCGAGAAGCTCCTGCGCCTGATGGGCGTCAAGGAGGAGAAAGCGATTCGTAACCTGCTGGGCTATGAGGACAACACCGCCGGCCGCATCATGACCTCGGAGTTTGTCTCGCTGCCCGCCACGGCGACGGTCGGCGATGCCATCGAGGCGATTCGCAAACTCGATGAGGACTTCGAGAGTGTCTATTACGTCTATACGGAGGATCCGAGCGGCATGCTCACCGGCGTGCTCTCGCTGCGCACGTTGATCGTGGCCGACCGCGATGCCACGCTGGGCCAGCTCGCCTATCGCGACCTGGTCTACGTGTCGCCCGACGAGGACCAGGAAGACGTGACGGACGAGATGACCAAGTACGACCTGGTTGCCATCCCCGTTTGCGACGAGAACCGCCACATTTTGGGTATCGTGACCTTTGACGACGCCATGGACGTTATCGCCAAGGAGCATCAGGAGGACCTGCAGATCGCCGGTGTCGGCTCGGGCGATAGCGCGTCGGACGACTCGACGAACGTGCTCAGCTGGTTCGTGCATCGTCAGTACTGGGTCGTCGTGTGGGGCATCGCCTCGTGCATTATGGCGACGGTGCTGGGGACGGCGCTGGGCTCCGCGCATCTGGTGGTGTTCCCCATGTGCGCCATGCCGCTCGTGCTGCTGGCGGCCTCGCGCATGGTGTCGTTCGTCAAGAACTACTTCCTCGAGTACGACGGTCACGACGACGAGCCCAAACCGTACCTGGGATTCTTCTTCCAGAGCACGGGTATGGGCCTGATCCTTTCGCTTGTTACTTACCTGTGCGCGCAGCTGGTGCGCACCGCCGCGTTCCCCGATGCCACTATGTTTGAGGAGCAGCTCTTTACCGGCTGCTTTAATATCGCTGCCGTCATTTGCCTGGTTGGCAACATGAGCGCTGTGATTTATCTGATGGTGCTGTTCTGGCGCGACGAGCACGACCTCAATACGTCGGGCACCGCCATGAACGTCATCGCCGTCATGATCTCGTGTGTGGCGTACTGTGCTGCTGCGGTGCTGCTCACCATGTCGGTCATGGGGTAGGTGGTCGCGTGCAAAATACGAAGCAAAAGCCGAGCACCAAGCAAAAGCTGACCATCGCAGCCATCTTTGGCGCCATGGGCCCCGGTCTTCTGGCAGCGCTTTCGGGCAATGACGCCGGCGGCATCGCCACGTATTCCAGCGCGGGCGCCAGCTATGGCTATAAGATGCTCTGGATGCTTCCCGTCATGACCGTGCTGCTTATCGTGACGCAGGAGACCGCGGCGCGCTGCGGATGTGTCACGGGTAAGGGCCTGGCGTCGCTCATTCGCGAGCGCTTTGGCGTTCGCAAGAGCGTGCTGGCCATGGCGGCGCTGTTGATCGCCAACACGGCGGTGACCATCTCGGAGTTCGCGGGTATTGCGAGCGGCCTTGCTCTGTTTGGCGTTCCGGCGAGCATCTCGGTGCCGCTCGTGGCGCTGCTGGTGTGGATGCTTACCATGTCGGGCAGTTTCCAACGCATCGAGAAGATTCTGCTGCTGGTAAGCTGCGTGTTCGTGACCTACATCGTCGCCGCGTTTATGGCCGGCCCCAACTGGGGCGAGGTCGCGGTCGACTTGGTCGTCCCCAATATTCAAAACGACCCCAGCTACGTGTCGCTCGTGGTCGCAACGATCGGTACCACCATCGCACCGTGGATGATCTTCTTGGCTCAGAACAACGTGGTCGATAAGAATGCGGGCGAGGACGACATCGTGCTGCAGCGTATTGATACCGTGAGCGGCTCGATTGCCGCTGATATCATTGCGGGCTTCATTATCATCACAACCGGTACGGTGCTGTTCCCGGCGGGTATTCAGATTAGCGATGCCGCCGATGCCGCCCGCGCGCTGGAGCCCATCGCGGGTCAGTGGTCCACGGTGCTGTTTGCCTCGGGCCTGGTCGCAGCGAGCTTTTTGGCTGCCTGCGTGCTGCCTGGCGTTACGTCGAGTGCCATCTGCGAGGCTTTTGGCTGGGAGCGCGGCGCCGATCGCAGCTGGGACGAGGCCCCGGTTTACCGCGGCATCATTACGGCCATCATCGGCATTTCTGCCGTGTTGGTGCTCATGCCTGGCGTCGATTTGTTCCAGATTATGATGACCTCGCAGGTCATCAACGGTGTGCTGCTGCCCGTGGTCTTGGTATTCCAGGTGCTTATCGCGGCTGATCGCCACATTATGGGCGCCAACCGCAACGGCCGCGTATGGAACGTGCTCACTTGGGCGACTATCGGCGTGATTACGGTGCTGACGGTCGTCATGTTTGTACTGCAAGCGATGGGCTACAGCGCGTAGCGCCTACTTTGGCTTCCGAACAGGCCGCAGCGATGGGCTGCGGCCTGTTTTTTGTCTGCTATAGGGCGTTAGTTATATGGCGGTGGGCAAAAAATGCCAAATATGAGTACTGTTGCTAAGTGAACAGCATTTACATCCAAAAAGATAATGAACAGAACCTATAGTATGTTCATTAAAATTTGCTTCAATATGCCTTAAACCAGTCAGGTTGGCTGCTTTAGGGGGTTGTAGGGGTCGCTCGGACGTCATTTTGGGTGGTTTTGCCTGCTACTAAAATGGTAATAGTACTCATATTTGCCCTTTTTTGCCCACAGACCTTTGAGGTTGCGGCGAAAAGGGCTTGTTTTGATTGTTTGGGGCAGGCGCGAGGCACGGAAACGATGTCTGGAGGGGCGGAGCGGCTTGGAATTCATCCGTAGAGGTCTTCATTGGCTGCGCCAGGAGCGCTTCCGGGTGCCGGTGCAAAAGGAGTGTCCCTAACTGCCGCAGGGGGCGTCGGCCACGGCCGACGCCCCCTGCGGGTGGAAGCAGATCTGGCTGCGCGTTACTTGTCGGTGCCCAGCTTGTGTGGCTTGTAGGCGAGGGCATTGACGAGTGCGTCGGCGGCGGACTTGACGGCTGCCGGCTGCGGATCGTTGGCGTGGTCCTCGGGATGCACGGGCAGGTCTTTCTTGACTGCATCGTGGATCAGGCTGAGGTACTCGGTCACGCCGGTAGTCGACAGGTGCGTGCCGTCGCCGTCGAACAGGTCGTTACGATTGGCACTGTATCCGTACCAGTCGATAATGCGCACGTTCTTGTAGCGCGTGGCGGCATTTGCGATAGCCTGGTTGGTGGAACCCACCCACGGCTGCGGACTGCGTGTGTTCACAAACGCGACGATACGCTTGTCGCCGGCATCGGCCATGATGGCATCGATCTGGTCATCAGTTACCAAACCATTGGTGCCCAGGGCAAAGACCACGATCTTGCCGGCAAGGTTCTGCTGGATATAGCCCTCAAATGTCGCGCGGCCCGCATCAAACTGGCGGCCCTTTTCGGCATCGATATGGCTGTGCGGGAACACGCCGTCAAAGGAATCAACGGCGCGCAGCGACACGGAGTCGCCGATCATCAACAGGTCGTAGGAGCCATCGGGGAAGCCGTCGTTGCCCTTGTCGGTGTCGTCGGCCGCCTGCTGGTCGGTGGGCGCGGTGTTTTTGGCTTCCTTGTTCAGAACTTCGGCGCCCTCGCCGCTCAGCGCAGACGTCTCGGGCACAAAAATCAGGCCGCCCAGCGCAACGACCAACACGACAGCACAGGCTGCGCAGACAGGGGCGTGTGCGCGTGCCCAGCTGGCGGGCGTGGTGGTGCCATCGTGGAATTCGGTGACGGTGCGGCCGAAGGCACCCTTCCTAAACGGCGTTTCGATAAAGCGATAGGAACACTCGGCTACGGCGACCACCACAAGTACCTGCAAGATGTACTGCCACCAGGGCGTATCGTTGATGTTGGCGACCGGGTTCATGAGCAGCAGCAGCGGATAGTGCCACAGGTAGATGCTGTACGAGCGCTTGCCAACCCACACGAGCGGCTCGGCGGACAGCGCGCGAGCAACCATTCCCTGGGGCTGCACGCAGGCCGCGATGACCATGAGCGTGAGGATGGAGCATAACAGCGTGCCGCCGCGATACTGGAACGCGGTGTAGCCGTTGGTGAGCGCGACCATGGCGGCAAGGCCAACCAGACCCACGACGCCCAATACATCGATGGATGCGGGCGAGGACCAAAAGCGCACGGGGGCGCTCGGCTGTGCCGGGGCGGTCTCGGCTGATTCGTCGGCCTTTTCGCCAGGCTTGCCCTCGGCGTTCTTGCCGTGCTTGGCGGCGCCAGCCAGGCGATTGAGCCCCAAACGATGGGCGAGACGAACCGGCGCCAGGTCGCGATCGGGGATAAAGGCCATCCAGGCACCCAGCAGCAGCGAGAACACGCGGGTGTCGGTGCCGTAGTACACGCGGCTGGGGTCGGCGGCAGGGTTGTAAAGCACCATCATGGCAAGGGCAGATACCGCGGCAAGGCCTAGAACCACGCGGCGCGTGTTGGGTTTGCTCACATGCATGGATACCATGGCAAACAGCAGCGGCGGCCAAATCAGGTAGAACTGTTCCTCGATGGCAAGCGACCAAAAGTGCGTGAGCGGCGAGGGGTCGCCCAGAGCATTGAAGTACGAGACGTTTTGGGCAATCTGCCACCAGTTGTTAAAGAACAGCAGTGACGGCAGAATGTCGGGGCGCATCTTGGTGAGCATCACGTGGTTGAAGACGGTGCACAGCGCACAGGTCACCACCACGACGGTTACCACGGCGGGGACCAGGCGACGGATGCGGCGGATCCAGAAGCTCTTGAGGTCGATGCGGCCGGTCTTAGCGACTTCGTTGAGTAGCAGGCGTGTGATCAGATAGCCCGAAAGCACAAAGAAGATCGTGACGCCGAGCAGACCGCCCTGCGCCCACGTGAGGTTGAGGTGATAGAGCACCACCGCGACGACGGCAAGCGTGCGCAGGCCGTCAAGGGCAGGGATGTAGCGGGACTTGGGGCGAGCAGGCGTCTGCTCCGCGGCGGGAGTGTTGGCGCGGCCCGCGTTGTTGGCAGAAGCGCGATGGGGGCTCGTGGTGCGTCGCGGCTCGTTGGCACGGCGTTCGCTCTTCACGCGTTCGTGCGGCGCCGGCTCGTTGCCCGTGCGGCGTCGACCGCGCGAGCCCGATTGCGAGAATTGTTCCATAAAACATCATCCAATGACGAGAATAATCAGCACGTATTCATTGTAGCTGCCTGCTCCTGTGAATGCTTGCTGCTGGCGCAACCTCAAGGGTGCGTTCACATCAAAGTGAACTAAAGTTATAGAGGTGCGAAGGCGCGCAATCGACGGTCGACGGTGGGTGCAAAGCCCGCAGATGAGGAGGTTTCCATGGCAGATCGCGGCATCGTTGCGGTGTTCGGCAGCATGAACATGGACCTTTCGGTGGCGTGCGAGCGCATACCGCGTGCGGGCGAGACCGTCGGCGGCAGCGGGTTTATCACCAACGCCGGCGGCAAGGGCGCCAATCAGGCCGTAGCTGCCGCGCGTATGGGCGCGTGCACGCACATGATCGGCGCGGTCGGTCGCGATGCGTTCGGCGCGTCGCTCGTGGCGGGGCTCCAAGGCGCCGGCGTGGACTGTGACTTTGTAGTGCATCGCGATGACGTGGAGACGGGAACGGCGACCATCATTCGCTGCGAGGGCGACAACCGCATCATACTGTCACCGGGCGCCAACCATGCGCTTGCGGGCGCGGACGTTGCCTGCGCGCTGAGGCGTCTGGTGGCCCATGAGCTCGACGGCGGCGCCAGCGAGATTGCCCCGGCTGCCGGAAGCGTCTTTATCGCCCAGGGCGAATGCGACCTTGCGGCGACGGCCGAGGCGCTTGTTTGCGCTCACGAGCTGGGGTTCTATACGGTCTTTAATCCAGCGCCCGCCTGCGAGCTGCCTGCGGAGGTCTGGCCTGCGGTCGACCTGGTCTGTCCCAACGAGACCGAGTGCCAGGTTCTGACGGGCATTCTGCCCACGGATGATGTGAGTTGCGTCGCCGCGCTCAATGCGCTGCTCGACAAAGGCGCCGGCGCCGCGGTCATCACGCTGGGCGGCGTCGGCTCAGTTACGCTCGGCGATGGCGGTGAGCTGCTGCGCATGCCGGCACTTTCGAGTACGGTAGTCGATACCACGGCCGCCGGCGATACGTTTATCGGCGCGTTGGCGGCGGCTCGCCTAGAGGGCTTGCCGCTCTTTGAGTGCATGGCCGCGGGTGCTCGCGCCTCGGCAGTGACGGTGTCGCGCCTGGGCGCTCAGCAATCGATTCCCATGCGCACCGAAGTTGAACATTGGTTTGGTTAAACGATAAAGACGGAGAAGCGGAGTAGAACAATGGCAATCAAGAAGCTGATCCTTGATCTGGATATGGGTGTGGATGATGCGATGGCGCTTGCCTATGCCATCGCGAGCCCCGAGGTGGAGCTCGTCGGCATCACCACGTGCTTTGGCAACGTGCGCGTCGACCAGTCGGCGCATAACTGCCTGGCGGTGCTCGACCTGTTGGGCCGTCCCGAGGTGCCGGTGTACCTGGGTGCCGACCGTCCTCTGCAGGCGACTGAGCCTTATACGCCGCCGGCGTCCACCGCGCTCATTCACGGTAAGAACGGCATCGGCGGCGCGAGCGTGCCCGCGTCGCCCTACGAGCCGGTGGGGGCGACATCGGCTGATGGCAACGCTGCGGTCGATTATCTGATCGATGCCGCGCGCACCTATGGTCCCGATCTGGTCTACGTAGCGACCGGCCCGCTCTCCAACCTGGCGCTTGCCCTGGAGCGCGATGCGGCGGCGGTGATGTCTATCGGCCGCGTGGTGGTAATGGGCGGTGCCCTGACCGTGCCCGGTAACGTGAGTGCGGGTGCCGAGGCCAACATGGCAAGCGATCCCGAGGCGGCCGATGCCGTGCTGCGCTCGGGCCGCAAGCTCACCATGGTGGGCCTGGACGTGACGCATCGCGTGGTGCTCACGCGCCGCGACATTGCCGGTTGGACGGGCTCGGGCACCATGGCGGGCTGCGCATTTGCGAGTATGGTCGAGCACTACATTGGCTCGTACGAGATGAACGCCCCTTGCCTGGGCGGCTGCGCGCTGCACGATCCGCTTGCCGTTGCCGTGGCGATTGATCCCACGCTCGTGGGCGCACTTGGTTGCAACTTGCGCGTCGACCTGCTCGGCGAGTATCGCGGCCGCACTATCTGCGACGAGCATCGCCTGTCCGACCCCGACAAGAGCGCGCTTGTGGCACTCACCGTGGACGCCCCGCGCTTTCTGTCCGAGTTCAAGGCGCGCATGGCCCGCATCCTAGGCTAGGCTCGGGATCGAAGCACGCCCATCTGCTCGATGTGGCCGCTGGCGGGCCGAC
>CATVYG010000033.1 GCA_958348225.1 uncultured Collinsella sp. | reverse complement strand
ATGCGAACCTCCAGTCCGGACCGCCCCGCGGTCCAACTTTCTGTCCGCACCCCCAAGCAGGAACTATTTCACCGCAACTTTGTTTTTATTGGTGTAAAAGGCGGGTCATGCTTGGTGGCGGGTTTGTTATTCGTTTGTAAAGGCCGTGCTGCGCTTGCGGTAAGGGTCTATCAGATGCCCGTAAAAAACCGCAGTTGGCGCGGGCGCTGCCCGGTCGGGGTCGTATCTTTCCAAACAGCAAAGCGGGCAGGGTGCCCGCGAATCGCATGTATGAAAGGAAGATCATGCTCGATCAGGCTTATTCTCGTCGTCAGTTCCTCGGCCTCGCTGGTGGTTTTGCCAGCATCGTCGGTCTCGGTCTCGTTGGTTGCGGCGGCTCCGGCGCATCCGACGCCGCCGACAAGGGTAGCGCCGCTGCTACTGCCGAGTCCGTCTCCGGCGAGGTGACCTACGACGGTGCCTCCTCGTTCCAGGCTCTCGTCGAGGCTGCTGCCGAGAAGTTCATGGATGCCAACCCGGACGTCTCCGTTTCCGGCTCGGGCAACGGTTCGGGCAAGGGTCTGACCGCTGTCGCCGCAGGCACCGTCACCATCGGTAACTCCGACGTCTTCGCCGAGACCAAGCTCGAGGCCGACCAGGTCAAGAACCTCGTCGACCACGAGGTTGCCGTCGTGGGCATGGGTCCCGTCGTCTCCAAGAACGTGACGGTCGACGACCTGTCCCTCGAGCAGCTCAAGGGCATCTTCTCTGGCCAGATCACCAACTGGAAGGAGGTCGGCGGCGACGACGCCACCATCGTCGTCCTCAACCGCAAGGCCGGCTCCGGCACCCGCGCCACCTTCGAGGCCGCCGTCTTTGGCGACGAGGCCGTCGACTTTAAGGGCGACGCCGAGCTCGACAAGTCCGGCGACGTCCAGACTCAGATGGGCAGCACCGATAACGCCATCTCCTACCTCGACTTCTCGCACTTCGATGACTCCAAGTTCAACGCCATCAAGGTCGAGGGCGTCGAGCCCAAGAGCAAGAATGTCACTGATGACTCCTTCAAGATCTGGGCTACCGAGCACATGTACTGCTCCAAGGACGCCGACGAGGCCACCAAGGCCTTCCTGGAGTTCATGCTTTCCGACGACGTCCAGGGCAAGCTCGTCGAGGAGCAGGGCTTCATCCCCGTCTCTGCCATGAAGGTCGTCAAGGACGCCAGCGGCAAGGTCTCTGCTAAATAAGTAATCGCCCCGGAAAGGTTTGCAATGGCAAAACAGCTGCCAAAGCGCGACCTTGAGAACGTGGGCCTGGGCGTCACGGGCGCGTGCGTAGCGCTCGTGACGCTTGTCGTTGCCGCGCTCATCTTTATGGTCGCCCAAAAGGGCCTCTCGGCTTTTGTCAAGGACGGCGTCTCGGTCGTCGAGTTTTTCACCGGCACCAAGTGGGACCTGGCCAACACAGCCGAAAACGGCCTGCCCTATACCGGCGCCCTGCCCCTGATCGTCACCTCGTTTGCGGTCATGGTGCTCTCCACGCTCATCGCGCTGCCCATCGCCATCGGCTCTGCCATCTTTGCGGTCGAGATCCAGCCTAAGTTTGGTTCCAAGGTTTTTCAGCCGCTTATTGAGCTTTTGACCGGTATTCCCTCGGTCGTCTTTGGCTTGATCGGCTTTCACGTTGTCGTCGGTCTTATGAAGAGCGTTTTCCACGTGAGCACGGGCCTGGGCATCTTGCCCGGCGCCATCGTGCTGGCGGTCATGATTCTGCCGACGATGACCACGCTTTCGGTCGATGGCCTGCGCGCCGTGCCCGACGGCTACCGCCAGGGCTCGCTCGCGCTGGGCTACACCCGCTGGCAGACCATCTGGCACGTGGTGCTCAAGTCCGCCATGCCGTCGCTCATGACCGCGGTTATCTTGGGCATGACCCGCGCCTTTGGCGAGACGCTCGCCGTGCGCATGGTCATCGGCGGCATCGAGGCCATGCCGACGTCGCTGCTGTCGCCGGCTTCGACCATCACCACCACGCTCACCACGTCCATGGCAGTCTATGCCGAGGGTTCGGCCCAAGACGATGTTCTGTGGGCGCTCGGCCTGCTGCTGATGGGCATGAGTCTCATCTTCATCCTGATCATCCACCTTATCGGCCGCAAGGGGGCGAAGGCTCGTGGCTAGCACGCGCATCCATATCGACGAGGCGAGACTCGGGCGCGTCCAAAAACAGGACCGCATCGCCACGGGCGTGTTGGCGGCGATCGTCGCCATCGTCATGCTCATCGTCGTCTCCATGGTGGCCTATATCCTGTTCGAGGGCATCTCGACGCTGTTCCAGCCGGGCTTTCTCACAGAGCCGTCGCGCGCCAACGGAACGCAGGGCGGCGTGCTCTACCAGCTGTTCGACTCGTTCTACCTGCTGCTGATCACTCTAGTCATCTCGGTGCCCATCAGCCTGGGCGGCGCGGTCTTCCTGGTTGAGTACGCGCCGGACGGACTCATCCGCGACATCGCCTCCACCGCCATCGAGACGCTGTCCTCGCTGCCTTCCATCGTCGTCGGCATGTTCGGCTTTCTGGTGTTCTCGGTGCAGTTGGGCTGGAAGTACTCCATCATCTCCGGCGCCGTCGCGCTCACCATGTTCAACATCCCCATCCTGGTGCGCGTGATTCAGCAGGCACTCGAGGACGTGCCGCAGGCCCAGCGCGATGCGTGTCTGGCCATGGGCCTTACCCGCTGGGAGGCCACGCTGCACATCCTAATCCCCGAGGCCATGCCCGCCATCGTGACCGGCATCGTGCTTTCGGCCGGCCGCGTGTTTGGCGAGGCCGCGGCGCTGCTCTTTACCTCGGGCATGAGCTCGCCGATGCGTCTGAACTTCTTGAGCTTTAACCTGTCGAGCCCCACTTGCGCCTGGAATGTGTTCCGTCCCGGCGAGTCGCTCGCCGTGCACATCTACAAGATCTATGGCGAGGGCAGCCCCGAGGCCCAGCAGATTGTTTGGGGCACCGCGGCGCTGCTGATGGTCTGCGTGCTGCTTTTTAACGTAGCCGCCCGTATCGTGGGCAAGCAACTGGCAAGGAAGATGACGGCCGAATGAGCGAGATGAATGTAGCGCCCGCAAGCGAGGCGGCCACGTCCGAGACCCAGGACTTCCTGTCGAGCGTGGGGGAGAGCGAGAGGCGCGTGCGCGTGAGCGGCAAGGCCGTGAGCGACGAGGTCGTGCTCTCCACCAAGGACGTCAACGTGTACTATGGCGACCACCATGCACTGCACAATACGTCGCTCGACTTCCACAAGGGCGAGATCACGGCGCTCATCGGGCCTTCGGGCTGCGGTAAGTCGACCTTCTTGCGTAGCCTCAACCTCATGAATCGCGAGATTCGCGGCTGCCGCGTGGAGGGCGAGATCAACTATCGCGGGCGCAACGTGAACACCAAGACCGAAAACACCTACGAGCTGCGCCGTTCCATTGGCATGGTGTTCCAGCAGCCCAACCCGTTCCGCAAGTCCATTCGCGACAACATCACGTTTGCGCCTAAGCGCCACGGCATCACCGACCGCGACGAGCTCGACCGCATGGTCGAGGAGAGCTTGCGCGGCGCGGTGCTGTGGGACGAGGTCAAGGACAAGCTCGACAAGAGCGCCTACGCGCTTTCGGGCGGCCAGCAGCAGCGTTTGTGTATCGCGCGCACGCTGGCGCTCAACCCCGACGTGATCCTGTTTGACGAGCCCTGCTCGGCGCTCGACCCCATCTCGACGCTGGCGATCGAGGACCTTATGTCGTCGATTGTGGCCGAGCGCGCCATCGTCATCGTGACGCACAACATGGAGCAGGCGTCGCGTGTGTCCAACCGCACGGCGTTCTTCTACATGGGCGATATGGTCGAGTACGACGAGACCGACGAGATTTTCCAACGGCCCAAGGATAAGCGGCTGAATGATTACCTCACCGGCATGTTCTCCTAGTCCGGGACATGCTTGAGGCCCGCGGCGGCCACGGTTGTCACGGGACTGATTGGAGAGGCGGGTCATCTCTTTTGGGAGATGGCCCGCCTTTTTGCTCTGCGACCGAAACGACCGCCACAAAGGGGACAGGCGCCTTCGTGGTGGTTTGGGGTGGGGCTCGCTGCTATCATGGACAACGTTGAATTTCTACGAAGGAGCAGGGCATATGGCGATTCTTTTGGGATGCGATTCCGTCAGCCTAGAGTTTCCCACCAAGCATATTTTCGATAGCGTGACGCTCGGTGTGGGCGAGGGCGACCGCATTGGTATTGTCGGCAAAAACGGCGACGGCAAGTCGACGCTGCTGAGCGTGCTCGCCGGCACGCTGGAGCCCGATGACGGGCGCGTGACGCACCGTCGCGGCACCACGATCGGTCTGCTCGGCCAAAAGGACAACCTGGTCGATACCGACACCGTGCATCATGCCGTCATGGGCGACACGCCCGAGTACGAGTGGGCGTCGAGTCCGCGTACGCGCCAGATTCTGGCTGGCCTTATTAGCGATGTGCCCTGGGAGGGCACGGTGGGCGAGCTTTCGGGCGGCCAGCGCCGTCGCGTGGACCTCGCGCGCCTGCTGATCGGCGACTATGACGTGCTCATGCTCGACGAGCCCACCAATCACCTGGACATGCGCACCATCAACTGGCTCGCGCGTCACTTAAAGGCCCGCTGGCAGCGCGGCCAGGGCGCGATGCTCGTGGTCACGCACGACCGCTGGTTCTTGGACGAGGTCTGCACCAGCATGTGGGAGGTCCACGACGGCCAGGTCGATCCCTTCGAGGGCGGCTATTCGGCATACATCCTGCAGCGCGTGGAGCGCGACCGCATGGCCGCCGTTACCGAGGAGCGCCGTCGCAACATGGCGCGCAAGGAGCTCGCGTGGCTGAGCCGCGGTGCCCAGGCTCGTTCCACCAAGCCCAAGTTTCGCGTGGATGCCGCTCGTGAACTGATCGCCGACGTGCCGCCCGTGCGTGACGAGCTGGAGCTCAAGCGCCTCGCCGTGAGTCGCCTGGGCAAGCAGGTTATCGACGTGGTCGACGTGGACGCCGGCTATGCGGATACCGATGGCGCGCCCAAGCAGGTGCTCAACGATGTGACCTGGCTCATCGGTGCGGGCGACCGCTATGGCCTTTTGGGCGAGAACGGCGCCGGCAAGTCGACCTTGCTCGACGTGATCCAGGGCAAGATTGAGCCCACGCGCGGCCGCGTGAAGATTGGCCAGACAGTGCGCTTTGGCGTGCTGTCGCAGCAGCTCGAGGAGCTCGAACCCTACATGGGCGACACGATCCGCGAGGTGCTCGGCAACTATAAGAAGTACTACGTCATCGACGGTAAGGAGACTTCGCCCGAGAAGCTCTGCGAGCGCCTGGGCTTTACGACGCAGCAGCTCTGGAGCCGCATCGGCGATCTTTCGGGCGGCCAGCGCCGTCGCCTGTCGCTGTTGCTGACGATTCTGGACGAGCCCAACGTGCTCATCCTGGACGAGCCCGGTAACGACCTGGATACCGACATGCTTGCGATTGTCGAGGACCTGCTCGACGGCTGGCCCGGCACGTTGATCCTGGTGACGCACGACCGCTTCTTGATGGAGCGCGTGACCGACCAGCAGTGGGCGCTGCTCGACGGCCACCTGACGCATATGCCCGGCGGCGTTGACCAGTACCTGCGTATGTGCAATGCCACCGCCGAGGGTGAACCCGTGGGTGCGCCGAGTGCCAAGACTGGCACGTTCGACACCGGTGCTGCGGCGGCTGCGGCCGAAAAGCCCAGGTCGAGCGGTCAGCCCAACGGTCTTTCCAACGCCGAGCGTCAAAAGCTCCGCCGCGAGGTGAGCTCGCTCGAGCGCAAGATGGAGACGCAGCGCGCCCGCGTGGAGGAGGCCGAGGCCGCCATGGCTCAGGTCGATCCCACCAACTACACGGCGCTCGGCGAGCAGCAGGCAAAGATCGACGAGGCCCACGCCGCCATGGACGAGCTGGAGATGGCGTGGCTCGAGGCGAGCGAAAAGCTCGAGGGCGAGGAGTAGACGAGGATGATCAAAGCCGCGTTTTTCGATATCGACGGCACGCTACTGAGCTTTAAGACCCACCGGATTCCGGCGTCGGCGCAGCAGGTGCTCGACAGCTTTCACGAGCAGGGGATTGCGTGCGTGATCGCCACGGGTCGCCCGACCTACCAGATGCCGGATTGGCTGTTCGACCTGGGTTGGGATGCGTACATTACGCTTTCGGGCCAGCACTGTTTTGATGCCAAGGGCGTTTATCGCAGCTGCCCGATCGATCCGGACGACGTTGCGGCGATTGTGGACCAGGTGGCGCAGGGGCGCTACGACTCACTGTGCATGCAGGGCGAGAACTCGTTTGTGAACCGCCTGTCCGAGCGCGTGGTGGCTGCCGGCAGCAACGCGGGAATCGTCTACCACGAGGAGCCGTTTGAGCACGCCTTTGACGCACTGGTCTACCAGTTTTGCGCCTTTGTGGATCCGGCCGACGAACATATCGTGACCGATGCGGTGTCGCACTCACTCACTACGCGCTGGTGTGATCTGTTCTGCGACATTATCCCTGCTAACGGCGGCAAGGACCTGGGCGTGGCAGCGACGCTGGAGCGCCTGGGTGTCGACGCGAGTGAGGCGATTGCCTTTGGCGACGGCGAGAACGACCTGTCGATGTTTTCCGCCGTGGGCACGAGCGTGGCCATGGGTAACGCGCAGGACACGGTGAAAGCTGCGGCGACCTATGTGACGACCGTCGTGGACGACGACGGGATCTACAACGCCGCGAAGCACTTTGGTCTGCTGTAGCTGCGGATTCGGCACTTGGGGACGTTCCTTTTTCTGCCGGCAGAGGGGGACACTCCTTGCGCGCTGCGTGCCGTGTCGCCTTGCTTACCCCGCGCATTTTGTGAAACACGGTTAACTTTTTGAACAACGTAGTAAGACATGGGCAACTTTTGCGGTAAAGTAAATCAAGCAAAAGTATCCAAAGGCTAACTAGAAGCCATCGCGAAAGGCGGCCCATGGCCCTACGTGAATCCGGAGAAGACTATCTCGAATCGATCTACGTTCTGTCGGAACGTCAGGGCATCGTGCGCTCGATCGACGTTGCGGAGTACCTCGGCGTAACCAAGGCGAGCGTTTCCAAGGCCATGGCGACGCTGGAAAGCAACGGCTATGTCGAAATGGGCAAACGAGATGTTCATCTGACAGAGCGAGGGCTGGAGGTCGCTCGTCAAATGTGGGAACGTCACTGCTTTTTCGTGGGGCTGCTGGAGGATGCGGGTGTTTCGGCTGAGGTCGCGTCGCAAGAGGGCTGCCACATGGAGCACTGCCTGAGCGAGGAGAGCTTCGAGAAGCTACGGGCGATGTTGGGCCGGGAAGATGTAGCGGGTTCAACAACAGAAGCCTAACTGACCCACAGTAGCGCGGAGTTCGCGCAAAGCGCGAACCAGCGACCGGGATCAGTAGCCCCACCAACTAAGTCCAACTCAGACAAGGAACCCCGCCAGCAAGCGATGCCCAAGAACCACCAACAACGTCACCGCAGGCCGGGACCTGGCTTGGTTTTGAAAACATTCCGCAGCGCGAGGCCCGCCTTTCCGTTGCTCCGCAGGAGCAGGAAAGGCGGGCCTCATGCGCGAGGACGTTTTCAAAACCAAGCCAGGTCCCGGCCGGAGGGACTACGGACGCTACAGGTTCTTGACACCCATCGCGCGCATGGCGTTCAGGATGGCGATGATCGCCACGCCCACGTCGCCAAAGACGGCAAGCCACATATTGGCGATGCCCAGCGCTGCCAGCACAAGGATCAGCAGCTTAATGCCCAGTGCAAAGATGATGTTCTGCCAAACAATCGTCATGGTCTTGCGCGCCACGCGGATCGCGCGGGAAATGTTGGAAGGCTTGTCGTCCATCAACACCACGTCAGCGGCCTCAATTGCGGCGTCGGAACCCATGGCGCCCATGGCAATGCCAACGTCTGCACGGGTGAGCACGGGCGCATCGTTGATGCCGTCGCCTACAAAGGCGAGCTTGCCCTTGCCCGATTCGGCCGCCAGCAATGCCTCAACACGCTCGACCTTGTCGCCTGGCATGAGCTGCGCGTGGAACTCGTCGAGTCCTAGCTGCTCGGCCACGGTGGCCGCCACTTCCTCGCGGTCGCCCGTGAGCATGACGGTGCGCTTGACACCGGCGGTGTGCAGGTCGCGAATCGTTTGCTCTGCATCGGCTTTGACGGTGTCGGCAATTACGATATGCCCGGCGTACGTGTCATCGACCAGTACATGGAGGGTCGTACCGACGACCTCGCAATTGGGAGCGTCGATACCGGCCGCAGCAAGCATCTTGGCATTGCCGACGACGACGCGCTTGTCGTCGATGGTTGCCGTGAAACCGTGACCCGCGACATTGGCGGAGTCGCTCACGCGATTCTGGTCGAGCTCGCCTTGGTAGGCGGCACGTATGGACCGTGCGATGGGGTGATCGGAAAACGACTCGGCAAGGGCCGCGACCTCAAGCAGTGACTGCTCGGTATAGCCGGTCTCGGGGTGTACCGCCACGACCGAAAACGTGCCGTTGGTGAGCGTGCCGGTCTTGTCAAAGACGACGGTGTCCACATCGGCGAGCGTCTCGAGGTAGTTGGAGCCCTTGATGAGGACGCCCAGCTTGGATGCGCCGCCGATGCCGCCAAAGAAGCTGAGCGGGACGCTGATCACGAGCGCGCACGGGCAGCTGACGACCAGGAAGGTCAGGCCGCGCAGGATCCAGTCGGACCAGGCGCCGGTGACCAAGCCGCCGCCGAGCGCGAGTACCGCGGCCGCGCCGGTGACGGCGGGCGTGTAGACGCGGGCGAAGCGCGTGATGAAGTTCTCGGTACGCGCCTTCTTTTCGCTGGCGTTTTCTACGAGCTCTAGGACGCGCGCGACGGTGGACTCGCCAAATGGCTTGGTGGTGCGCACGTGGATGAGACCCGTCATGTTGATGCAGCCGCTGATGATATCGTCTCCGGTTTTGGCCGGGCGGGGGACCGACTCGCCGGTAAGGGCGGCGGTATCGAGCTGTGTCTCGCCCTCGACGATGACGCCGTCTATGGGCACGCGCTCGCCGGGCTTGACGACGATGACGGTTCCGACGGCGATGTCATCGGGAAAGACCTGCTCGAGCGTGCCGTCGGCTTGCTCGACGTTGGCGTAGTCGGGCGCGATGTCCATCATGGCGCTGATCGACTTGCGGCTCTTACCCACGGCGTATGCTTGGAACAGCTCGCCGACCTGGTAGAACAGCATGACGGCGGCGCCTTCGGCCATGTGCGGGTCGGTGTCGGGGAAGAGCACCATGGCAAACGCGCCGATGGTCGCGACGGCCATGAGGAAGCTCTCGTCGAACGCCTTGCCGCGGCGGATGTTGCTGAACGCCTTCTGGAGTACGTCGTAGCCGGCAATTAGGAACGGCACCAGGAACAGCACGAAGCTGGCATAGACGTCACCCGGGGTGCCGAATGCGGCGGTAAGGGTACCGAGCTCGTCGAGGGCGTACACCACCGCAAATATGCCTAGCGCTACCAGGATACGGTTGCGCTTATGCTCAAGGGACTCTTTCTTCTTGCGCTTCTTCTTTTTCTTTTTGGGATCGGCAGCTGCCATGATTCAAACCTCCCATTTGAATGTATGAACACTCGCTCATATAATTTCGCGAGCAAAGACCGCGGCAAGCGCGGCCTTGTGGGTCAGCATAAACCTGGGCTAGAGAATGATCTCGCAGTCCGGCTCGGCGTCGGCGGTAAACTCCACGACGTGATCGAGGACCTCGTCGAACTCGGCGTCGTCGGCTTCGAGCGTCAACTTCTGGGTCATAAAGTTGACCGAAACGGACTTGACGCCATCGAGCTTGGCAAGTTCGTCCTGAAGCTCGCGCGCGCAGTTGGCGCAGTCGATCTCGTCGAGTTTAAACTGCTTTTTCATGGCGGGTTCCTTTCCCTGTTTTTGCGGCTTGGGTACAGGCCGCGCTGGTACCGTGGTTGGTCGCTATTCGCAGATGTGGCTCATGCCTTGGTTGAGCATGGTGTAGACATGGTCGTCGGCAAGCGAGTAGAGGATGTTGCGGCCGTCGCGCCGGAATTTAACCAGGTGCGACTGCTTGAGCGTGCGCAGCTGATGCGACACCGCGGACTGCGAGGTCGCGGTCGCCTCGGCGATATCTGCCACGCAAAGTTCGCGGCCCATGAGGGCATAGAGGATCTTGATACGCGTAGTGTCGCTGAAGACCTTGAACAGGTCAGCAAGGTCGTACAGCAGCTCCTCGTCGGGAAGGTCCTCGGGCGAGCAGGTGGTGGGGACGTCGGGCACGATGGTGGCGTCGATGCCGGACTTTATTTCATCAGCGTGATCGCTCATTGCAATATCCTTTCATATGAACATGCGCTCATATAACTTACTTCCGAGTATATGAGCGCATGTTCATATGTCAATATAATTCGCGAAATATTTTGCTATCGAATGGCTCTGGTGCGGCTAAGGGCATCGGTGGGCGCGAATAAGGCCGCCGATGCCAACGTGGGTACCTTAGCGACGTGCAAAAACGGGCCGATATCCGTTTGGATATCGGCCCGCATTGCGTCGTTTGAGAGGGACGCCTCGGCGTGTTGCAATTGCGTGGGGCGTTATGGCCCGGCAAATATTGCTCGCGGATGGCACCTCTGCATGGCAATCTACTTGGCAAATAGGTTCTTGAGGTTGAACTCGGCCTGCACTGTGCGGAGCATGAGGTCGGTGTCGTCGAGGCCCAGGTGCTGCTCGTTGGCGTCGGCGGCGAGGGTGCCACGGCGGCGCGCCCAGTTCTCGAGCGCGGCGGGTGCGGACTCGCGGGGGAGCGAGCGCACATCGGCGTCCAGGCTGCGGCAGATCTGGCGCGAGTCGATGACGATAATCTTACCCGCGCGGCGCGCCTCGGCGTAACCGTCCAGGTGGATCTTGAACCAGCTGTCCTCAAAGGCGGCGTTGTGCGCCATGTATGGGTACTTCTTCATAAGCTTGAGCAGTTGCTTTTGCAGCTCCTTGTTCTCGCGGAAGGGCGTTTTGCCGTCAATGTCATCCCAGGTGATGTGGTGGATATTCGACAGCGGCACATCCTCGCCGCGGTAGATATCGGGCAGACCGCAGTAGTGCGCCTCGGCGTCGTGCGGGACGGCGTCGCTGGTGAGCTCCATGATCTCCCAGCCCACGTTGATGATGTAGCCGCGCTCGGGTGCGCGGCCGGTGGTCTCGATGTCGATGCCGAGCACCGTGCCCTGGATGGGCTTGCGAGCGTAGGCGACACCGAGCGCGTCGCGGTCGCCGCGGATCTCGCGCATGACGGACGCGGCGGTGCGCTTTTGCATCTTGCCGATGGCGGCGCAGGTGTCGGCGTCGGACAGGCCGCGCGAAAGCGTCGCGGGCGTCACGTTGCGCAGGCGCGCCTCGCCAATCTGGTCGCACAGGTCGCGGTTGCGGTCGGCCAGGTCGCGCACGGTGGCAAAGTCGAAGCCGGGGTCGTCCTCGGCGGTAAAGTACTCGGTTTCGAGCACCTTGAGGGCCTCTTCGCCTTTCTGACGCTCGGATTCCATGGCGCCGTGGTCGCCGTAGATAAACATGGGGATAAACGGCTGGCGCTCGTATTCGAGTGCTTGCGATACGTTCATATGCTGCTCCTTGCACGGGCCGCGTCGTGCGGCTCGGGTTTGTCGAGTTATGGCGAGATGATAGTTTACCATGGGCAACTATTGGCATCGCGCCTAGGACAATTACAATACCCTAGTTGACCGCTAGGACTTTTACAATGCTGCCGAAAGACACGAAAGGTTCCATCCGTCATGGATTTGCTGATTGATATTCTGCTCGACGCCGGCAAGGACACGCTCTCGCTGGTGCCGTTCTTGTTGGCGACATATCTGGTCCTCGAGACGCTCGAGCATGTGGCAGGCGATCGCGTCAACGGCGCCGTCAAGCGTGCCGGCGCCGCTGGCCCCGTGGTCGGCTCGTTACTGGGCATAGTGCCGCAGTGCGGCTTTTCGGCCATGGCGGCAACGCTGTACGCCGGTCGCGTCGTGACGCTGGGAACCCTGGTGGCGGTGTTTCTTTCGACCTCCGACGAGATGCTGCCGCTGCTACTTGCTGAGCAGGTTCCCGTGCAGACTATGGCGATGCTTTTGGCTTCGAAAGCGCTGATCGCACTGGTCACGGGCCTTATCGTAGATGCCGCCATTCGCGGTCTGCGTCGCAACGCCCGTGCGCATGCGGCGATTCGTCGTACCGTGTTGGGGACCACTGTCAATCCGGCGCACGTTAACTGCGCGCATGACGACCACAGCGGCGGTGACATCATCGACGAGGTTGCCGAGGCGGGCGTGAGCGCCGACCACATCCATGAGCTGTGCGAGCGCGACCATTGCGGTTGTGATGAAGACGAGGATGAGGACGAGCGCGAACACGGACATGGCCACGACCACGGACACGAGGGCGGGCACGAACACCATCACGACCATGGTCGCTCCCACTCACACGAAGGTGTGCCCGTCCTGTCGATTATCCGCAGCGCCATCTCGCATACCGTGCAGGTATCGGTATTCATTTTCCTGGTGACGCTGGTTCTGGTCGCCGTACTCGAGACCTTTGGCGAGTCCGCAATCGAGCAGTTCCTGCGCGGCAACGAGACGCTCGCCGTTCTGGGTTCGGCGCTTGTCGGCCTGATCCCCAACTGCTCGGCGAGCGTGGTCATTACGCAGCTGTATCTGGAAGGCGCGCTGCAACTGGCACCGATGCTCGCCGGCACGCTCATTTCCGCCGGCGTGGGCTACCTGGTGCTGTTCCGCACCAACCGCAGCGCTCGCGAAAACGCCGTGTTCCTGGTCATGATGTACGTCATCGGCGCTGGCTGGGGCCTCGTCCTATCTGCCTTTGGCCTCTAAGTAGGCCTAACAAAACGGGCTTCAAAATAGCCATGCACGGCGCTTGCACAATGCGGCGACGCATGGCATTTTGAAGCCCGTTTTTTGTTGAGCCATGGATCCTGAGCGCTCGCACCGCCCAAAACAAAAAGGTAGATTTTTAGGTATGTCCCAAAAATCTGCCTTGGTTAGCGCAGCAGCTCGGTGAGGTTGCGCTTAAAGCGGGCGCGGTCTTCACTGGTGAAGGCTGCCGGCCCGCGGGTGCGACCGCCGGCGCGACGCACCTTCTTTTCCTCGTGGCGAATAAACAGCTGCATGTCGATGGTCGCCTTGTCGTACACGCGCCCGCGCACACCGATTGCAGCGGCATTGCGGCCGAGCACCATGCTCGCCAGGCCAATGTCCTGCGTCACGACCACGTCACCCGCCTGCAGACGTTCGACAATGGCAAAGTCTGCGCTGTCGGCGCCTACGCTCACATCGAGCGCGGCGACCCAAAAGCCGCGTCGTGCGTGCTCGGCATCGCGCGGATCGTCGCGGCGAATGTGCCGCTCCAGGTTTTGCGTGCTGTTGCCGGCGATAACCACGGCGACGCCCGCCCGCCGCGCGCAGTCGATCGACTCGCGCGTGACCGGGCAGGCGTCGGCATCAATAAAGAGCGTTCTTTGCATCTAGTGCACCAGCTTGCCAAAGCGGATAGCACGAATAATCAGCGTCACGCCAAACACCAGGAGTGCAGCGCCGGTAAAGATGACGAGCATCTTGGCCGACCACAGCGGGTAGATGAACACGAACACGCCGGCGATGATGGAGAGCGCACCGCTCAGGATGGCGAGGGCGCGGTTGGACGAAAGCTCGGACTCCAGAATGGACATAACACCTTCGACGATCCAGCCAAAGCCAGCCACGACCACCACGAGCGTGGTGAGCGTCGCGGTCGAGAAGGCCTGATTGCGCAGGATTATGACGCCGCCCAGAATGATGAGCAGGTTGGAGATGATGCTCGTCACGCGCCAGCCGGCGGGTAGCAGCGGCTCAAAAATGGCGGTGAACAGCCTAATGGCTGCCGTGATTATAAAGTAGAAGCCCAGGACGGTCGTCAGGAAGACGAGGGACTTGGCGGGCGCAAACAGCAGCGCGATGCCAGCGAGCAGCGCGATGACGCCCGTGATGGCATAGATCCAGCGCACGGCCTTGATTGCCTTGCCTGCCATGCTTTTCTCGTCAAATCCAAACAGATTCGACTGCTGGTCGTCGTTCTTAAAGATGCCCATGAGGTCTCATTTCCGCGTGGCGTAAGCCGCGATCGTTACAACCAGTATCGCCTAAAGGCGCTGACGTATGGGTCGGGGAGGGCGAAGTGTAACCCAAAGGTCCCGATTTGTTTTCGTTGTTCCCTGTGTCGCGATTTTCTATTCAACAGATGTAGAACATTGCAGCTCTGTTCGTTATTGCCTACGTTTTAGGTTAGATTTTCCTAAGAACAATTGGCTTGTATTGGGGGTTCCTATGAACGAAGCTATTCCCGCGGCGCCGTCGAGCGCGGAGTCGATGGCAAAGCAAGGTTGCGAAAAGCTTGGCTTGGACACGTTTGATGCGCTGGTTCGTCGCGCCCGCACATGCCGCCGTTTTGATGAGTCCATGCGCGTGCCGCGCGAGTTTTTGCTCGAGCTGGCAGAGCTGGCACACTTGGCTCCCTGTGGCGCCAATGCTCAGCGCCTACGCTTTCATGTGGTGAGTGGTGCCGAGGACTGCGCGCGTGTGTTTGACGAGCTTGCATGGGCCGGCGCGCTCAAGGACTGGCCGGGCCCTGCCGAGGGCGAGCGCCCGACCGGCTACATCGCGATTCTGGCCGAGCGCACTGTTCTAGGTAAGCCCGCCGCGCCCATCACCGAGGTCGACACGGGCATTGCCGCTCAGACGATGATGCTCGCCGCTCGTAGCGCCACGCCCGAGGTGGCGGCATGCATGTTCAAGGCCTTTACGCCCCACGCGATCGATGCGATGGGGCTCGACGGCGACGAGTATGAGCTCAAGCTGATCATGGCGTTTGGCGTTCCGGCCGAAACGCAGGTGATCGATGCGATTGATTCCAACCCCGATGGCTCTATTAATTACTGGCGCGACGAGGCGCAGGTGCATCACGTGCCCAAGCGTCCGCTTGCCGACGTGCTGGTGTAGTAGCGTCGTTGTGATGCAATCCGGCGGCAAAACCACCACAAAGGTGCCTGTCCCCTTTGTGGTGGTACGAGGGGAGGGCGTGTGGCCGATCTGTATTTGGTGCGGCATGGACAGACCGAGCTCAACGTGAGGAATATTTTGCAGGGCTGGCAAGACTCGCCGCTCACGGAGCGCGGGCGCGAGCAGGCGCTGGCGACGCGCGCGGCGTTTGAGGTGCGCGGTATCTTCTTTGACCATGCGTATTCGTCTCCGTTGGGTCGGGCGCGCTACACGGCCGAGCTGATCGTTGGCGAGGATCTTCCCATAGAGCTGGTCGACGATCTGCGCGAGTGGCGCCTGGGCTCGCTGGAGGGCACATCAAATCGCGATATGCCGCCGCAGCCTTGGGGTGATTATCCGGTGGCCTTTGGTGGCGAGTCGGAAGGCGAGCTTCGGGCGCGCATGGTCGGGGCGCTGTCCCGTATCATGGCCCGGCCGCAGCACGATCGTGTGCTTGTGGTCTCTCATGGCTCTGCCTGCCAGGTGTTTCTTAGATGCGTGACCGGCGGGGGAGAGCTGCCGGACAACGGTGCCGTGCTTCATTTTGGCTATTGCGACGGAGCGTTTTCGCTCCTTGATTGGTAACGAATGAAAGGACCCCTATGATTAAAGACCTGTATCTGGTCCGTCATGGGCAGACGATATTCAACCTTAAACGCATCATTCAGGGGTGGAGCGATTCGCCGCTCACGCAGTTGGGCTGCGAGCAGGCGGCGCGTGCCGGTATGTTTTTGCGCGCACGTGGCATTGAGCCCGACCACGCCTACACCTCTACGCTGCACCGCACCGAGCAGACCATCGCCAGCCTGTGGCCGGGTCTTGCCTACGAGCGCCTTGATGGCCTGCGCGAGTGGTATTTTGGCGACTTTGAGGCCGAGCGCGTGATGCTGATGCCCGTGCGTCCGTGGCGTGACTTTTATCGTCAGTTTGGCGGCGAGGGGCAGATGCAGGTGCGCGAGCGCATGGTGGCGACGTTGACCGATCTTATGCGACGCCCAGACCATTCGTGCGTGCTCGCGGTGAGCCATGCCTCGGCAATCAAGGAGTTTTTGGACCACGTGAGGGGCGCGGCGGCCGACGAGCACGAGCGCGTGCCGGGCAACTGTTCGGTGCTGCATTTTGCGTTTGACGATGCGACCGATACGTTTGGCCTGGTCGAAGTCTTTACGCAGGAAGATTATGCGCGCGAGCTGGGGCTTGAGCCGCTCGTGGCTGCCGCGGGTCCGCAACGCGGGTAGCGCGGGCGTGGCGATGCGGATCGCCGACATCATTGTTCGATGCGAAAGGGGCGGGGATGCATGCATGGGCATTGCATCCCCGCCCCTTGTTTGTTGAGCTATCGAGTCTTTGTACGAGGCGTTTACGCCCTGTTAGAACCGTGCGATCTGGTGGGTGAGCAAACCCGTTGGAACCTGCGGTGCGCCGCCGGCGACCTGCGCGGCGGGGAACAGCGCGGCTACAGCAAAGTTGAACGGCTCTTTGCCCGTGTAGGTGCCAGCTGTGCAGGCCTCGTTTGCCAGGAGTTGCGCCGCCCCTGCCAGCGCGGCAGCGTAGGCGGGGTCGTCTGCCGGCGTCGGCTCCGGTGCCTGATCGAGCATGGCTCGGATGGCGGCAACGGCGTCCTCGCGCTTGACCTCCCACACGCGGTGCGTAATGCCCGAGGGGTCGGTGACGGCATAGAGCGACGCGCCCTCTTTGGCGGCGCCGAGGATGATATCCATGACGGGCGAGGCTTCGTAGGTAAGTGCCACAGGGCGGGGCTGCACCTTAAGCTCGGCGATTGCACGGGCGGCTGCGGTCGCATCTGCGGGGGTTACGCCGTCGCCCGCCAGTATGTCGACCGGGCAAATTGCTACAACGCCTGTCACGCGCCCCGGCTCTCCCGAACACTCGTACACGTAGTATGCCGCACCCGGATCTTTGAGCATGAGCCCGTCGGCGATGGCGCCGCGCAGGGCGTCGTTGCCGCTCAGGATGCCGCCCATCTGCGGCAGCGCTTCGAGCACGCGATCCTGAGCTGGGCGGATGCAGGGAAACGGAAGTGCTTTCATGGGCGGTCCTAACGCGCGAGTCGGTTTGTTCGCGGCTTATTATGCCCCAACTTGGCCGCTTGCGTCCCAGAGTGTGTTATCGGCAAGCGCGATGAGTACGTTCTGGCAGCGAACGATATCGGCATGGGGCACATACTCGTTGGGCTTGTGCGCGCGCGCCAACGAGCCGGGGCCGTAGCTCATGCAATTGCGGTTACCTGTTTTGCCGGCAATGACGGCGGTGTCGGTGTAGCCGGTAAAGAAGCCGACGGTCGTGTCCGCGTCCGTCGCGTCATCGGTGGCACGCTTGAGTGCGGCTAGAAGGGGAGAGTTCGGGTCGCGCTCGATGGCGGGGCGGTCGCCCGTCACGGCGTAGCTGCCATGGCAACCGGGAACCGCGGCCTCGGCGGCGGCAATGGCATGCTCGACCATGTTGATCGCGGCGGCCGTATCGGTCGGCGGCGTCAGGCGCATGTCGACCCAGACCTTGGCGTGGTCGGGCACGACATAGGGGCGATAGCCGCCCTCGATTTGTCCAAATGTGACGGTCGAAGGCCCCAGCTCCTTATGCAGTGGCAGCGCCGAAAACGCGCGACGAAGCGAGCACACGACCTCGGCCATGGCGGCGACGGCGTCGGCGCCCTTCCAAGGCTGGCTCGCATGCGCCGTGACGCCGGCCATCTCGATCTCGAACCACGTGCGACCCTTGTGCGCCACCTGAATCTGTCCGTCGGTGGGCTCGGTGTCCAGCACCCATTCGCGCGAGCCGACCCAGCCGGCATCGATGGCCGCCTCGGAGCCGCGCATAAAGTCCTCTTCGTCGACCGAGCAAATGAGCGAAAAGCCGCGGTGGGGAAGTGCGCCCTTCGCCGCAATGCGCTCAAACGTGTGAAGAAGTGCGGCAATGGTGCAGGCCAGGCCGCCCTTCATATCGCAGGCACCGCGGCCATAGAGCTTATCGTCCCGCACGGTCGCCCCGAGCGGCGGTGTGTCTGCGTCCCAGCCATCTCCCAGGGTGACGGTATCCATGTGGCAGATGTAGACGAGCCGCGCCTCGTCGCTCGCGCCCGGCACGGTAATCATAAGGTTGCGGCGCCCGGGGAGCACTTCGAGCTCGCGTATCTCTGCGGCGTTCAACACGGGTGAATCGAGTTTGGCAATATACGCCTCGACCAGGCCTTTGATATGTTGTTCGATCTCGCCCTCATATGCGCCGGGGTCCGAGCTGTCAATCTTCACAAGGTCCTGCGCAAGCCGCCAGGCAAAGTCCTCATCAACCATATGAAACCTCAGAATCAGTTTGCTTTGCAAACCGATTGTAAGTCACCTGCAGATTCGCGACGTGCACGTAGCAGCATTTACCGTTCGCAGGCCGAGCCATCGCGTTTGCCGTCCGGGCGGGTTTACAAACGACGCGGTGGGTACGTACCTTTCATGGACGACATGCTGTGCGACATATCTGCCTTTCGGTATCACCGGATACCTCCACAGGTCTTGGCAATAATGCCGGACCTGCCCGATTCTGCGGACGATCCGCGCAGGGAGCGCCTTTGTGAGCATCCGCTCGTCAAGCATTTCTTGGGGACCCCGTTACACGTGTTGGCGCAGGGCGGCTGCGGACGTAAAGGCGGTCGCATTGTCAGGCATGTTTGGAACGGGGAGAGGCCGTTTGGCTCCGTGCGGCAGACAGAGTTTGGCCTTGATGCCGCGTCCCCGCTCTTTACCCTGCTGACCCTGGCTTCCTCGGTCTCAAACGAGCGTCTGATTATGTGCATGTATGAGATGTTCGGCACCTTTGCCGTGTGCAAGATTGCGCCTCAGGTAAAGTTGGCCCTTGAGCAGGCATATGGGGACCGGTGGGGTGACGCGCGGTTGGGCTGGGAAAACGTAAGGGGCGCCTCGGGGAATCCAACGGACTTGTGGAAACGGCCTCCCTTGATCGAGCTCTCTGAACTTACGGAGTTCGCCAATAAGATCCAGGGACTCCGCGGTGCTAAATCGTTCACACGTGCCGCGAAATGCATTACGGGGGTTGTGGCATCGCCGCTTGAGGTCCAGGCTTCGATGCTGTTTGGCCTTTCGAGGCTGCGCGGCGGCGAAGGGCTGCACCTCACCAATAACGTCGAGATTCGCATGACGCGCAGCGCCCGCTTGATTTCGGGGCTTGATAGGCGCTACGCCGATATCCTGCTGTCAAATAAGGACGGCAGCCGAGAGTGCTTGGTTGAATGCCAGGGTAAAGCAATTCACGGATCCATAGAATCCAAGATCTCGGACTCCGATCGAACGACGGCCCTGCAGACGATGGGATATCCTGTCGTTCTGATGACCTATGGTCAGCTAGTCGACTCCGATGCCTTCCGCGTGGTGATGGAACTCATCATGTCCTATCTCGATATGCCGCTGAAAGACAAGACGCCGCGGCAGCAGGAGCTCGAACGGCGGCTTCGTGAGGAGATTTTTATCGATTGGGCGGGAATGTAGCGGCGCGGGTGGAAAACGATTGCGCGAGCTAGAGTTTTGGTTGCGAAAAAACTTCAGTTGCTCCTTGGAATTGGCTTGAAAAGTGCTACCCAGAACAAGTTATTTCGGAAAATGGACAGTCAACTTTAATTCGGCATATAGAGATCGATTATTACCTACTAAACCCCTGATAAAGCTGCTGATAAAAGCAGCTGTGCTTAGCGACTAGGGCCTTACTGTCGATTATCCGAAACAACTTGTTCTGGGTAGCACTTTTCAAGCCGCCGGGAGCACGAAATTCGCCCCCCGGTTTCGTGAAAACGGGGGGCGAATGGACTTCGTGGTCTGTCTGGCAGGCTTGGCGCCGACGCTACTTGATCACGCGCACGCGATACATCGACGGAATCTGCTTGAGCGCCTCGATGGTGCTGCTGTCCAGGTGCTCGTCGGTGTCGAACATGGTGTAGGCGTTCTCGCCGGCGGACTCGTTGGTCATACGCTGTACGTTGGCGTTGTCCTTGGCCAGGATCGCCGTGATCTGGCCGATCATGTTGGGCACGTTGGCGTGCAGGCAGGCGATGCGGCTTGCGGCGCGCGCCTTGCCCATGCTGCAGGCGGGGTAGTTGACGCTGTGCGCTATGTTGCCGTTCTCCAGGTAATCCTTGAGCTCGCTGATGGCCATGTCGGCGCAGTTGGCCTCGGCCTCGCCGGTGCCGGCGCCCGAGTGCGTGGTGATAAACGTATTGGGCATCTTGACGGTCTTGGGCGTGGCGAAGTCGCAGCTAAACCAGCTGAGCTTGCCCTCGCGCAGGGCGGCGTCGACGGCGTCCTCGTCAATGATGGTCTCGCGCGCGTAGTTGATGAGCACGGCGTCGGGCGCCAGCAGGTTAATCTGCTCGGAGCTGATCATGCCGATGGTGTCAGCCTTGCTGGGCACGTGCACGGTGAGGTAGTCGCAGCCACGGCAGAGGTCCTCGAGCGTGCCCACGCGCTGCACCTCGCGGCTCAGCACCCACGCGTGCTCGACGGAAATGAACGGATCGTAGCCGTAGACGTCCATGCCCAGATCGACGCAGGCGTTGGCGACCTTGGAGCCCACGTTGCCCAGACCGATGACACCGATGCGCTTGCCCTTGAGCTCGCGGCCCACAAAGGCCTTCTTGGCCTTTTCGGCATCGACCTGAATCTCGGGGTCGTCGGCGTTGTCACGCACCCAGTTCATTGATTGCACCACGCCGCGGCTCGAGAGCACCAGCATGCCTAGGACGAGCTCCTTGACGGCATTGCTGTTTGCGCCGGGGGAGTTAAAGACGACGACGCCCTTCTTGGCGTACTCCTCGACGGGGATGTTGTTGACGCCGGCGCCGCAGCGGGCGATGGCGCGGATGCCCTCGGGCAGCTCGTAGCCGTGCAGGTCGGTCGAGCGCATCAGGATCGCGTCGGCCTCTTCGGCGGTGCTCACAAATTCGTAGCCCTCGCCAAACTCGACTTTGCCGTCCTTGGTAATGTCATCGATGGTTTTAATCTTGCGCATGGAAAACTCCTTAGCAGGTTTGTCTAAAACAAGTGGTTTGAAGTGGCTGGTCGGCCCGCGCGTTGCGGGCTAGTTAGATCGCGGGCTCAAACTATGCTGCGCTTCGAAGTCCTTCATGTACGAGGCCAGTGCCTGCACGTCTTCCATGGTTACGGCGTTGTAGACGCTGGCGCGCATACCGCCCACCAGGCGATGGCCCTTGACGTTTTGAATCTGGTGCCCGGCCGCGCCTGCGACAAAGGCCGCGTCGAGTTCGGCGTCGCCGGTGCGGAAGGTGACGTTGGCGATGGAGCGGCTGTCGGCCTGCGTAGTGCTATGGAACAGCTCGCTGTGCTCGAGCAGGTCATAGAGCAGATTGGCCTTGGCCCAGTTGCGCTCGGCCATGGCGGCAAGTCCGCCGGTTTTCTCAACCCAACGGAACACCTTGCCGCATACGTAGATACCAAAGGTGTTGGGCGTGTTGAGCATGGAGCCCTTGGCGGCCTGGGCCTTGAGGTCCATGTACTGCGGCGTTTGCGCAAAGGCGGAGCCATCTGCGATGAGGTCGTCGCGCACGATGACCACGGCCACGCCCGCGGCGCCGGCGTTTTTCTGCGCGCCGGCGTAAATGAGCCCGTAGCGCTCAACGTCGAGCGGCTGCGACAGAAAGCAGCTCGAGACATCGGCGACCAGCGGTACGTCGCCGCAGTTGGGCAGCTCGTGGTACATGGTGCCAAAGATGGTGTTGTTCTGGCAGATGTAGACGTAGTCGAGCCCGTTGCTTGCGGCCTCGGCGGCAATGCGCGCGTTGACGTCGGCCATGGTGGGTATGCGGTCGAAATTGGTGTCCTCGGAGCTCGCGAGCAGCACGGCCTCGCCGTACTTGGCGGCTTCTTTGTATGCCTTGTTGGCAAAGTTGCCGGTCACGATGTAGCCGGCGCGCCCGCGGCGCATGAGGTTCATGGGGATGCCCGCAAACTGCAGCGTGGCGCCGCCCTGCAAAAACAGGACACGGTAGTTGTCGGGGATGCTCAGCAGACGACGCAGGGCTGCCTCGGCGTCGTCGATAATCTGCTGGTACATGCTAGATCGATGGCTCATCTCGAGCACGGACATGCCACAACCGCGGTAGTCCATCATCTCGTCGGCGATCTCGGCGAGCACGCTGGTAGGCAGCGCGGCCGGGCCAGCTGAGAAGTTGTGCACACGTGCCATCTTCTAGTTCCCCCTCGTAGTCGTTTGAACGTTCGGGATACTTTAGCACAGTGGAGCGCCAGGCGCGACCGCATCACGGTAAAACTCGACTGCGCCGCTATGATTTACAGGATGGTTACATGGGGGAGGGCGGTCGTTAGGTCTATATCACCGGGATATACCGTGACAAATACTCCTTGAGCGCTGGGTCGCATACATAAAGAAACGTTCCCAGCATGCCGCGCGTCATGAGAACGTAGTAGGCGTTGACGATAATCTTTCGTAGGTCGTCGTCGCTTGCCTTTTTCTTTGCGACGGTATCTTTGAAGTTTGCCTTGTTAACGCAGACGCCCCCTTTGTCGTTGTCGTAGTAAATGTCGGGACCCAGAATTACGAATCCGTAATTGAGGTCGTAGCCCTGCACTGTGTGAATGCAACCAACCTCATTGACAGCGTTGACAGAGTTGACCCAATCCTTTTGAGTTGAATTCCAGCGTTTGCGAATGCCCTCGATGACGATATCGAACGCATCTTTATTGGTCTTGGTTTCCCACTTCCAAGCGAAGCCGGCAGTCATACGGGACAGCCTAACTTCTTTTTCTTTGGTCTGCTGTAGGGAGCAGAAATCTTCAAACCGGTCGACTATGCCAAACTGGTACCTGGGGATATCACTGTCGGGATCGCCGGCTTGCGAGTCGTAAGGCCGAGAGGCAAAGAGCTCATCAAACTTCATGCCGGCATGCATGTACGCTTTGTTATCAAGCAGGTCGTAGACAAAATCGAGGTACTCATCGCCGCCACGCACACGCATTTGGGTGCTCAAGTTGAATTCTTCGGTCTCGATTCCTGCTTCTTCGAGTTGGTTGAGTCGTTGCTCAAGACCGTCTCGATTGAGGCCGGATGCCCTGACTTGCTGCTTGGGGTCATAAAACAGATATGCCTTGTCGCAGCATTTGAATATCCAGTCAACTTGGTTGCTCGTATGCGGAAGGTCGAGACGATCACAGGTGCTATAGAAGGCCTTGATGCCGGAGCCCATGCTTAGATAATTACCCAGTCGATGTGCTTCATCGACAAGTAGGATGTCATAACGATCATTTTTGGTTACGTCACTGGGGCTCAAGATATCGCCAGGCTTTAACCCTGGAAGGAAGTGCGTGAGTTTCCTGAGGGTCTTCTTCAGGGAATCCATGGGGGTGACAAAACCGACCCGCAGACCGGAAAGGTTCGGCTCATTTTTGATTTTGAACATGAGACTGATGGCGAGGATTGTTTTACCTGTTCCCGGCGCGCCATTCACGACGGTTATACGTTCTCTTTTTGAGCCGCCATGTTTTGCGTCTTCATGCTCCTGTTCGAGACGTTTATAAATCGTCTCGATCGTTTCGTATTGGTCGGGCGTAAGCGTCTTGAAAGGCGAGAACTTGAACAGATCGGAGTTCTCGAGCTCTTCAATCGGATGAATCGCGTAGTTTTCTTCGCGAAGCTTTGTCCAGAGGTCTCGGAACCTCTGGCGATACTGAGGCCGCTCAAAATAATCGAATTGGGCATAGCCGTTGTTGGCATTGGTGACCTGGTATTTTTCGTCGGCACAGAACAGCTCAATAAGTCGATTCTCGAACTCGAACGTTGCGGATTGGTTGAAGGTGGGATTGTCGATCAGAAGGGTCCGGTCGAAGTCCTTGTCCACGTTTGCAGCGTGTTGTTTCATACGGCGCTGGTAGTTGGTTGTTTGGCCGATGTATGCCGTCTTGTTTCTGCTGTTGGTGAGAATGTAAAGGACGGGCCAACTCTCGTCATGATGGGCTCCAGGCTTTGGCGTGCCAAAGTCCTGAAGAGATTCGCTTGTCTCAAAGGGCTGGGGCAGGGGAAGCGTGTATTGCCGAAGGGCGAACTCATTACTCATGATGGTCCGCCTTTCTGTATTCATTAGATGATGCGTCGACGGGGTAGCGCTCGCCATTGCGCTTGAGCTTGGACGAAAGCGCCGCTGGCAGGTCGATTTCATTTAAATCTGCGAAACGCAGAAGGAAAAGGAGCGTGTCGGCGACTTCGTCTTCGATGGCTTGGCGTTGCTCGGTGCCTTCGAACATTTCTGCAATGCGCTCGTCGCTCATAAAACGAAAGAGCTGAAGGAGCTCGGAGGACTCAGTTGCCATGCCGATGGCGAGCTCTTTTGGCGTGTGATACTTGCGCCAGTCGCGTGCATCACAAAAGTCCCTGACTTGTTCCGTCATGGCATCGAGCCTATCCATCGTCCGCAACCTCCCTGATGTTCATTGTTTTATTATGGCGGTATCTGGGATTTATTGCACCTCATTTGGGGCATGCGGTTTGTTCGGTCGCGATTGCCGGTAGGGGGTTTCACCATGAAAATCGAAGTTGATGTAGACCAACTGCGCGAGAGTCTGCTCGACCGCGCGGGGAGTGCGGCGGGCGTGGGTTTTCCGGCCGCCATGCTCGACGTGATGGATATCGAGGACGAGTCACCCCAAGAGCTCCTAGCCCGAGCCGAACGCGAAGGCCTCGACCTCTGCGACTTTGCCGTCGATGGTGACGCGGACGATGACTACGGCGCAGACGAGGAATGGTAGCCGCGATTGAACTTCAACCCCATCCCTTCAATAAGATGCGGTGAAATGGGGACTGTTTGGGCTGCTAGAAGGCCTATTCAGTCCCTATTTCACCGCAACTTATGGGTGGGGATGGCTACGACGCCAGCGTGGCGATGACGGCTTCGTCGCCGGCGTATATGAGGGTGTTGCCGTCGGGGATGATGGTTTGGCCGTCGCGCTTGAGCATCACGACGATAAAGGGGTGCTTGCCTTGTGGCACATCGCGCAGGCGCAGTCCTGCCAGGCGACCGTGGGGTGTCACGGTGACCTCGCGCAGCGTAACCTCGGCACGCTCTTCAAACGTCGGCGCGGCCATAACCAGAAGGTCGCCTTCTTCGATCACGGTATCGCCGTTGGGCAGCACCGGGTGCGCGCCGTCGCGCAGCACCAGGACTACGAGCATGTCCGTCGCACTGCCAATGTCCGCGAGCGAGCGCCCCGCAAACGGATGCCCTACACCCACCTTGAGCTTAACGAAAGACATGCCGTCCTCGTCGCGGTAGTCGTTAAACGTGCGGCGCACGTCGCCTTCCGCGTCGATCATATCGAGTTTCTTCGCCACCGCCGGCAGCAGCGAGCCCTGCACCACAATGCTCGACACGGCGATCACAAACACCAGGTCAAACAGGTCGTGACCACCGGGAACACCGACCACCACGGCAAAGAGGCTAAACACGACCGAAGCGGCACCGCGCAGACCCGCCCAGCTTACGAGCGCAACCTGGCGAGGGTTAGTCTTAAAGGGCGCCAACAGCAGGCCCACGGCGATGGGGCGGCTCACAAAGAGCATAAACGCCATGAGTGCCAGGCCCGGTAGCAGCATTTGCGGCAGGCGTGCGGGCGTCACGAGCAGACCGAGCAAGAAGAAGATCGTCATCTCGGCCATCTCGGTGAGGGTATCGAAGAAGTGTGCCATTTCGACCTTGCCGGTGATGTCGCTCGCGCCCAGAACGATACCTGCCAGGTATACGGCCAAAAAGCCGTTGCCGCCCAGGTAGCTCGGCAGCGCGTAGGCCACGATCGCCACGGCGAACAAGAAGATGGTCTGCGCGCCCTCGGCCGTTGCATGTGCGCGTTCAATCAGGCGGCTGGATGTCCAGCCGATGGCAAGGCCCAGCCCCACGCCCAGGATGATCTGCTTGGCCAGCAACACGGGAATGTCGATGTTGCCGCCCGCCGCGAGGGTCGCGAGCACCGCGGTGAGCATGTAGGCGACGGGGTCGTTGGAGCCTGATTCGACCTCGAGCAGCGAGTCGGTGCCGCCCTTTAGTGACAGGCTGTGCTCGCGCAGCACGCTAAAGACGCTCGCCGCATCGGTCGACGCCACGACCGAGCCTAGCAGCAGGCCGCCTATCCAGTCGAAGCCCAGCGCGAAGTGCGCAAAGGCGCCCGTGATGCCGGCGGTGATGACGACGCCGAGCGTGCTCAGCAGTACCGCGGGCGCGGCGACGGGCTTGGCACGGTCGATGTTGGTGTTAAAGCCGCCGTAGAACATGATGAACAGCAGCGCCGTGCTGCAGACGGTTTCGGTAAGCGCGTAGTCGCTAAAGTCGATGTGCGCGGGGCCGTTGACGCCCAGCAGCATGCCCAGCGCGATAAAGATGAGCAGGGTGGGGAAGGGGAGCTTTTTGCCGACGGGTTTGATGGTCAGGCACAAAATGATGACGAGGCCGATAAAGAGAAGTATCTGGTTCATGGATAGTGTCCGCTTCTGGGTGGTTTGCGTGGCACGGTCAATTATCTGTGGTTATTTGTACCCAAAGGTGGTGGGTTTATGGGGCCGAGCCGCGGGCGTTCGCATTATCGACACGAGGCCGGGGCGGGGGGGTGGTGCTGGGTGGAGCGTTGATGATGGTGGCGCGGTATTTCCGGAGCGTGCGGGCGGCCGCTTGTGGCCGTTGGCTGTGGTGGCACTTTCCACCGTTATTGCAACGGAGTACAATGGGTAACGTTTAAGTTCAACTTGAAGTTTTAGTCGTGGCATCGGGCTTCGGCCGTAATGCAGGGAAAGGCGTTCCATGGCGATCTATGTGACATCTGATGCTCACGGGCACGTGCACGCACTGGACGAGGCCCTTTCCAAGATCTCGCTGACGTCCGACGACACGCTATATGTGCTGGGCGACATGATCGACCGCGGTCCCGATCCGGTCGGTGTCATCAACTTGGTGCGGTCGCTGCCCAACTCTCGCGTGCTTAAGGGCAACCACGAGCAGATTATGCTCGACGCGATCATTGGCCAGGACCCGCTCGATGTCGAGACCTGGGATATCAACGGCGGTTGGACCACGCGCCAGCAGCTCAACGAAATTGAGTTTGAGGCATACGAGGAGCTAGTGCGTTGGGCTGCTGCCCTGCCGCTCTATGCGGTGACAGAGACTGTCGAGCGGCCGTACCTGCTGGTGCACGCCGGTATTCAGACCGAGGCGGCGCGCGCGTTTTTGCTTGAGCATGGCGTCGATTGCGGCGACGGCAGGGGAGCGGTCGATGCCGATCGCGAGCTGCTGCAGCAAATGCTCGCCGTGCAGTCGTCCGATGACTTGCTCTGGATTCGCCATGGCTATTGGGATGCCCCGACGGGGCTGCTTTCTGCCGAGGGCAAGGGTCCGGTCGTGGTGAGCGGCCACACGCCCACGGTGTCGCTGGGGCGCTATTGCGAGGTTGGCGGCCTGGCAGGGCTCGATGAGGAGTCGGGCCGCGGGCAAATGGTGCGCTTGGGTGGCGAGGATACCGCCGGTGTGCCCGATCGCATCGATATCGACTGCGCGGCGGCCACCGGTTCCGAGTTCGGCCGCGTCGGGATCCTGCGTCTGGATGACGGGGCGGAGTTTTATGCGAACATCAACCCGGGCGAATAATCGCTGCAAAGGGTAGCTAATTTGGGACGGGGCCTTTTTGACTACTTTTGCCCTTCTGCCCGCTAATTGATTTTTCTGGGACGGGGATTAAATAATCATTTGGCCGCCCGCTGGCTAAGTGAGTAGACTTTTTTGGAAATGC
>CATVYG010000032.1 GCA_958348225.1 uncultured Collinsella sp. | reverse complement strand
GCGGGTGGTTTAAAGCTGGCCGCTGCGCGGCCAGCGGACTAAAGTCTTGAACAAAGAGGGCGGCCGAGAACGCATCTCGGCCGCCCTTCGGCGGTATGCCCCGGTATATACGGCTGTTTTAGCTACTCGAACTGCCCACCCTTTTTGGCGTGCTTGGACGGAGCACTCAGAAAGCGGCCCGTCAAATAGTTCGCCGGGCCGGAAATATCAATCCCCAGCAGTACGTGACCCAGCCACAGAAACGCTGCGAGCACCAGCAATGGAATCACGCACGAAGTCACGATCATCACGATGACGCCTTCGATGAGATCGGTCACCTGCTGCACAATCTCGTCGGTCATCTGCTTGGCGCCGCTGGTCACCGACGCGACGAGACCCGAGGCGCCGTCGGCAAGCTGCTCAAGCACGTTCTTGGGCTCTGCGGACTCGGTCTTTTTCTTGCTTGTTTTGGAGCTATCGCTATCTGCCGCACTCGCAGCGTCGGCCGCCTTTTGCTCGGCCGCCTCGATGCTCACTCGATACGTTTCGTCGACCTTTTGCGACACCCATACGCTTGCGGGCACCAAGGCCATTCCGATCATGGAGACCACCAGCACGCGAGTCGCCACGCGGCGTAGGACGGCGCTGGTGCTCCAGCGTCCGTGAATGCCAAGCGACACCGCAAAGAGCACCAACGCAAACGGGATTAAGATGCCCAAGCCAACCGACCACAAAATGGTCAGCAGATATTTCTCGAGGTAGAGCACGGCAAGCACGATGCCCAGGTTACCCGAAAGCTGTGCAAGCTGCTCGGCGACTGGCGTTCCCGTATCGCCCGGCAGCGCAGTGATACCCGCAGATAGGGCGACGCACGAAGTCGTGAGCGCCAAAACGTTGCCCTTCTTTTGATCGATGACCTCGATGGTGGAGTCCCAAGTCTTGGTATCGGCAAAATGCGGACGAGCTACAAAGCCCGACAACAGCGCCAGTACCACGAGCGCAACGATGATACCGATCTGCAGCTTTTTATTTGCGCACACGACATCGGACAGGCTGGGCTGCAGCTCGGTTACCGTCGTGTGCTCGGTTATCTGGACAGGACGCCCATGAGCCATCTCGTGCGCGTCTCTCTTTTGAATCGATCCATTGTCCGGCATTTGGATACCTCCTCAGTCCGGCCTGTATTGCGGATGGAATTATACCCACCCAGTAAAAAGCCGAACGGCAGGCGGCGCACCAGGCTGCTGCATGACCCGCCCGCCATGAAATGGGCCTATCTACTACGTTTAACCGCCTATCTCCGACCATGCCACAAAGCGAAAAACCAAAACCGCAGGTAGAACGCCTGCAGTTTTTCATGAAACGTAGTTGTGTTCGGGGGTACCGGGTTAAACGTAGTAGATGGGCCAATTTCGTGGCGAGTACTGCTAACCGATCCTCCGGGGACAGGAAAAGCGGGGCATTTTGGCCTGTCGACCCCTATTTCGCCGCAACCTAGATAGGTGGGATACAGAAAAAGCCCTGCTGCGGATAGCGGCAGAGCTTTTGGAAGGGGACTTGGTTGTGCGGGCTCGTTAGGCGAGCTTGGCCTCGAGCTCGGCGATGCGCTTGTAGGCATCGATGGTAAAGCGGGTCTGCTTCTCCAGAATCATAGTGGTCATGAGAGTGTCCTGAGCGTGAGCCATGATGAAGGTCATCTCCATCTCGCCGCCGCCGGCCTCCTGCGAAAGCAGCTTGGTCTGCGTGTCGTGGGCGCCGATAAGCGCATCGCTGGCATCCTTGTGCAGCTGTTCGGCCTTCTCAAAATCACCCTCGCGAGCAGCATCGAGCGCTGCAAGCAGATCGGTCTGGGCGTCACCTGCGTATGCGACAATCTCGAATCCAACCATCGAGATTTCTTCTTTGGTTGCCATATTGCGTTCCTTTCACATATGAACCAATGGAGAGCATCGCGTCCGGGCATACGCGCTGCGTTCTGTATGGCAGAAACATTAACATTCAAACAAAAAAGAACAACGCAAAACGCAATTTCGAGCTATGAACGGTTGCTTTTCACCCGTGAACGGTTTTTAAACTGTTTTGAACAATATCAAACATGATTAGTGGAAGCCCAAACAGGACCGCACCCTAACGCAAATCGCGCACCGTATCGCCCTCTACGAGCACGCCGGGGATCAGCATGTGCTCCACGCCAGACGCAACCTCCTCGGCACCGGCGATCTTATCGACTGCCCACATGCCGACACGCTTGTTGTCAAAGCGCACGGTGGCCAGGCGACGATCGGGCACGATGTCACCCAGACTGTCATCTACACCCACCACGCTCACATCCTCGGGCACGTGCTTTCCGCGCGACTCGAGTCCGCGAATGCAACCGTAGGCCATGGCGTCGTTGGAGGCATAGATGGCAGTACAGGTCGGATCGTCCGCCAGAGCCTGGCCTGCGGCATATCCACTCTGAGCCGTCCAGTCGCCACGGATGAGTCGCGGTGGCTCAATACCATGCGCGCGCAATGTCTCGCGCCAGCCCTCCTCGCGCTGCATGCCCGAAAGCGAGCGCTCGGGACACGAGATAAAGTGCACGGTCTTGTGCCCCTGCCCCAGCAAGTACTCGACAACCTGGCGCGAACAATCGAACTGATCGTTATCGACCGTCGAGCACAGCGGGTGCTCCAGCATGGTAACGAGCACCGTCTGCATACCAGGCAGCGGCTCAAAGGTGCCAAAGTCCGCCGGCATGCGATTCATGATCACAACCATACCGTCCACTGGCAGTGCGCTCATGCGCGACGATGCGCTCTCGAGGATATACGGATGCCCGTCTACTTTAGTAAGGGTGATGGCATAGCCATGTTTGTCGGCCGCGGCGGCAAAGCCCTCCATACGGTCGAGGTTGCCGGTACCGGTAATGTTGAACATGGCGACGCCGACGGTCTTAAACTTGCCACGGCGCAGCGATCGACCGGCAAAATTGGGGCGATACCCCAGCTCGCGCATGGCGGCACGCACGCGTTCCTTGGTCTCGGGGCGCACGCTGGGAGAATCGTGCACGGTGCGCGAGACCGTCTGCTCCGAGACGCCCGCGAGACGCGCCACATCCTTAACGGATACCGATTTTTTAACAGCGGCCATAGGTCGATCTTTCTATGTCAACGATGCCATTGGTGGCACCCTGCGCAGTCATTTTGAACACCTTTAAGTATATCCAACGCCTCCCCAACGATACGCTTACCACCCAAACCTACCGTTCACCGACAATTCTGCTTCCCCGAACGGCTTTTGTCGCTCAAATGTTAACGTTGCCATTGTGCAAACACAGAGCCACCGGGCGGCTCAAACGTTTACGCGCAGGGAATCGACGGTCCACAGGCACAGGGGCCACCGGTTCGCGTCTTTTTTTGTGTCGCAAAATGGCAACGTCAACATTTTGGCAACCAAACGTCAAAAGCTACCATCGTTGCTAAGCCACCGACTCTTAGGAGCTTTGCATGGAGCAACTCATCGCCACCATCGAAAAGGGCCAACCCTTTTTCAACGCGATCGCCCGCAACAAGTACCTCAAGGCGATCCGCGACGGCTTTATCTCCGTCATCCCCATCATCATCTTCTCGTCCATCTTCTGCCTGGTAGCCTCGGTCCCCAACATCTGGGGTTTCTACTGGCCCGATGACATCAACAACGCCCTGTGGAAGTGCTACAACTACTCCATGGGCATCCTGGCCATCGCCTGCGCCGCCACCACGGCCAAGCACTTCGCCGACGCCCAGAACCGCGATCTGCCCAAGAACAACCAGATCAACTTCATCTCGTGCATGTGCGCGGCCATCATCGGCTTCTTGCTCCTTTCGAGCGACACCATCTCCACGGACGCCGCCAGCGGCTTCAACACCACCTACCTTGGTTCCAAGGGCCTGCTAACCGCCTTCATCGCTGCGTTTGTGACCGGCATCATCTACAAGTTCTTTATCAAGCGCAACATCACCGTCAAGATGCCCGAGCAGGTTCCGCCCAACATCTCGCAGACCTTTAAGGACATCATCCCCTTCTCCGTCTGCATCACCGTCTTTTGGGTCTTTGACATCGTCTTCCGCGCTGCCTTTGGCTTCTGCTTTGCCCAGGGCGTCATCCAGGTGTTCCAGCCCCTGTTCACCGCTGCCGACGGCTACATCGGCCTCGCTGTGATCTACGGCGCCATGAGCCTCTTCTGGTTCGTGGGCGTCCACGGCCCCTCGATCGTCGAGCCCGCCATCGCCGCCGCTCTCGTTGCCAACATGACCGACAACCTGGCTGCGTTCCAAGCTGGCCAGCACGCTTCCGCTGTCCTGACCCAGGGTGCCCAGTACTTCGTCGTCTGCATGGGCGGCACCGGCGCCACACTCGTCCTGGTCTTTATGTTCTGCTTCCTGGCCAAGTCCCAGGAGATGCGCGCCGTCGGCAAGGCCGCCATCGTCCCCGTGTGCTTTGCCGTCAACGAGCCGCTGCTGTTCGCTGCACCCATCGTGCTCAACCCCGTCTTCTTTGTCCCGTTTGTCTTTGCCCCGATCGCCAACATCTGGATCCTCAAGGTCTTTATCGACTTCCTGGGCATGAACGGCTTTATGTACACCCTGCCCTGGACCGTTCCCGGCCCCATCGGCACCATCATGGGTCTGGGCTTCCAGCCGCTCGCCTTTGTGATGCTCGCCATCATCCTGGTCGTCGACTTTGCCCTGTACTATCCGTTCTTCCGTGCCTATGACGCCCAGAAGTGCGCCGAGGAGGCCGAGATTTCCGAGGAGGAGCTCGTCGCCAAGAACGCCGAGAAGGCCGCCAAGCTTAACGACGCCTTCCAGGGCAAGGCCGATGCCAAGAGCGTTGCCGCCGGCGCCGCCGCCGAGGCCGTGAAGACCGACGCCGCTCCCGCTGCTGCCACCACCGAGGCTACGGCCACCAGCGACCTCAACGGCAAGCGCGTACTCGTGCTCTGCCAGGGCGGTGGCACTTCGGGCCTGCTCGCCAACGCACTGGCCAAGGCCGCCAAAGAGCGCGGCATCGATCTTGAGACCGCTGCCGATGCCTACGGCAACCACGTGGACATGCTCCCCGACTTTGACCTAGTCGTCCTGGCCCCGCAGGCCGCAAGCTACCTGGCCGACCTTCAGAAGGACTGCGAGCGCGTGGGCAACAAGTGCGTCGCCTGCCGTGGCAAGCAGTACATCGAGCTCTCCCAGAACGGCGACAAGTCTCTCGCCTTCGTAAGCGAGCAACTCTCGAAGTAAGTAACGCTCAGGGCCAGCCGACCATCCAAGACCGGCTGGCCCTTCGATTTAGACGATTGGATCATCATGTCCGTTAACCCTGCTAGCGTCACTAACCCGCCTGCGCAGTTTCCCGAGGACTTTGTCTTTGGCGGCGCCACTGCTGCCTACCAGGTAGAGGGCGAGACCCGCACTCACGGTAAGGGCAAGGTTGCCTGGGACGACTTCCTGGAGGCCCAGGGGCGCTTTTCCCCCGATCCCGCTTCGGACTTCTACAACCAGTACCCCGTCGACCTGGAACTGTGCGAGGAGTTTGGCATCAACGGCATCCGCCTCTCCATCGCCTGGAGCCGCATCTTCCCCAACGGCACCGGCGAGATCAACCCCGAGGGCGTCCAGTTCTACCACGACCTCTTCGCCGAATGCCATAAGCACCATGTTGAGCCGTTTGTCACGCTGCATCACTTTGACACGCCGCTTCCCCTCTTTGAGAAGGGCGACTTCCTCAACCGCGAGACCATCGATGCCTTTGTGGACTTTGCCACCTTCTGCTTTAAGGAGTACGCCGACCAGGTGACCTACTGGTTCACCTTTAACGAGATCTGGGCCGACGCCTCCAACACCTACATCGAGGGCACCTTCCCCGGTGGCGTCAAGGCGCATCTGGCCGAAGCCTTCCAGTGCGAGCACAACATGATGCTCGCCCACGCCAAGGCAGTACTGGCCTTCCACAACGGTGGCTTTAAGGGCAAGATCGGCGTCATTCAGTCGCTGGAGTTTAAGTATCCGCTCAACGAGAACGACCCCGCCGACATCAAAGCCGCCAACAACGAGCACGTGCTGCAAAACCAGTTCTTGCTCGACGCCACCTTCCGCGGCGACTACGCGCCCGACACCCTCGAGTGCGCCAACCGCCTGGCCGCCGTCTCGGGCGGTACCATCGAGATCCTAGACGAGGATCTGGAAATCATGCGCGAGGCCGCCCTCTACAACGACTACCTGGGCGTTAACAACTACCAGTGCCGTTTCTTGAAGGCTTACGATGGCGAGAACGACCTGCACCACAACGGTACGGGCGAGAAGGGCACCGGCCGCTGGCGCGTCAAGGGCATTGGCGAGCACGTGAACAAGCCCGGCATCCCCACCACTGACTGGGACTGGATTATCTATCCCGAGGGTCTGTTCGATCTGCTCGTCTACATTAAGCAGCGCTACCCCAACTACAAGCAGATCTTCATCACCGAGAACGGCATGGGCTACAAGGACCCCTACAAGGACGGTTTTGTGGACGACCAGCCGCGCATCGACTACATCGAGCAGCACCTGCGCTGGCTGCTCAAGGCCATGGAGGTGGGTGTCAACGTGGGTGGCTACTTCCTGTGGAGCCTGCAGGATCAGTTCTCCTGGACCAATGGCTACAACAAGCGTTACGGCTTCTTCTACGTTGACTTTGAAACCCAGAAGCGCACGCCCAAGGCAAGCGCATACTGGTATAAGCACGTGGCGCAGACCCGTCGTCTGGACTAGCGGCTTGCGGGGTCGCCTGCCCAAATAACCTGTCCCCATTTCTCAGCCGGGGGCGGCACGTCACACGGCGCGCCGCCCCCCCGGCCTTTTTGTGCAGGTCGGAAGCCGTTTGTCTCAATCTGTAACATCTAGCCGAGTTTTTTGGTCCTAGCTGTTACAGATTGAGACGAACAGGATTGCTCTTTCCGAAGAATCTAAATCTGTAACACGTAGCCCGCTTTTGACCGTCTACCTGTTACAAATCGAGACAAACGGAGTAGGACCTAACCCCGTATGTCCCTAACAGTCGAGCGTTCGACCAGCGTGCTCGGCACATGAATCGCCTCGATAGACGAGCTCTCTCCAATCGCCGCCTCAAACGCAAGCTTACCGACACCGCGCAAATCAAATCGCAGCGTCGTCAGCCGATTGTGAGGAACAAGTCCCTCGAGTGCGTCGTCGATACCAACCACGCTCACGTCGTCGGGCACGGACAGGCCCGCGTTCTCGAGCGCGGCGATAACGCCCAGCGCCATCTGGTCATTTGCCGCAAGCACGGCAGTCGGCGCCTGCGACCCGCCGGCAAGCACCTCGGCCGCAATCCGCTCGCCCATGGCGTACCCACTGTCCGCACTCCAATCGCCACGCAGCATCGGAGCGGCATCGACATGAGCACGACCCAGCGTATCGCGCCAACCGGCCTCACGAAAACGCGAGGAAATCGAGTTTTCCGGACCCGCCACAAACCGCATATTCGAGTGACCATGTTCCAGCAGATAATTGGTCAACAGCTCGCACGAACCATACTGGTCGGAGTCGATCGTCGTGCAGCGCGGATGCGCATACATGGACAGGATGACCGTTCGCACTCCCGGCTGGGGAACAAACTCCTCAAAATCGGGAGCCATGCGGTTCATGTTGAGAATCATGCCGTCGACGGGTCGCTCGACCATGCGGCGCGAGGCATCGGCAAGTGCATAGGGCTTGTCGCCGCCCATCTCGATCATAGTGACGGCAAAATCGTGCTCGCGCGCCGCTTGCATGATACCCTCGAGCGTCGCCAGGTTACCGACACGTGTGATGTTGTACATGCACAGGCCAATAGAACGATACGACCCGCCGCGCAACGCCGCTCCAGCAAAATTGGGACGAAAGCCCAGCTCTTCCATGGCGGCCAGCACACGCTTGCGCGTCTTTTCCGTCACGTTGGGCATACCGTTGACCACGCGAGACACAGTCTGGCGGCTCACGCCAGCGAGCGCCGCAACCTCTGCCGCGCTCGCCGAACGACCATTCCTTGTCTGCTGATCCATGCCTTCCACGCTAACCTGCTTCCCAACTATTCCCCGCGCCCATGGCGCATCGTACATACATTGATAACGTGCTCATGATACCCGAGCCATATACCACAACATGAAAACTTCTGTCAATCAAAACCGCTTACCGAACAAATACAACCGTTCGCGGCTGTTTGAAGTTGTTTTGTTTCTATACATCCCAGCCGGATGTTAACGTGCTCATTGTCAAATGTTCACGTGCTCATTTTGGTTCTAATCATTTTAAGATAGTGTTTATCGGGCTTTTTCACCGCTGAACGCTAACCAGGGAGCCTCCTGAGCGCAAACGCACAATATCGAACAGCGAGACGAGAGGGTGTATGCATATGTCTTTGCTAAACCGCGTACAGCAGCTGCCGAAGGGCTTTGTTTGGGGCGCCGCAACCGCCGCGTACCAAACGGAAGGTTCCACGAAGGTGGCAGGCAAGGGTAAGACCATGTGGGACGATTACCTTGTCGCCCAGGGTCGCTTTTTGCCCGACCCGGCCAGTGATTTCTACAACCGCTACGAGGAGGATATCCGCCTTTCTGCCGAGCATGGACTCAACGCCATTCGTGTGTCCATCGCCTGGACCCGCATCTTCCCCAACGGCGACGATGCCGAACCCCTCGCCGAGGGCGTTAAGCACTACCACGAGCTGTTCGCCTGCTGCAAAAAGTATGGCGTCGAGCCCTATGTGTCCCTGCATCACTTTGACTCCCCCGCCGCCCTGTTCAACCAGGGCGACTGGCTCAACCGCAAGACCGTCGACGCCTATGTGCGCTATGCCGAGTTCTGCTTCCGCGAGTTCCGCGAGGTCAAGAATTGGTTCACCATCAACGAGCTCATCAGCCTCTCGCACTCCCAATACATCCAAGGCAACTTCCCGCCCAACCATCACTTTGATGTGACGAGCGGCATCCAGAGCCAGCACAACGAGCTCGTTGCCCACGCCCGCGCCGTCAACCTGTATAAGGATCTTGACGAGACCGAGCACCTGGGCGGACGCATTGGCATGGTCAACGTCCTGACGCCGGCATATCCTGCCACCGACTCGCCCGCCGACCAGCACGCCGCCGACCTGTACAACGCCTTCTACACCGACTTCATCATGGACGGCGCCTTCCTGGGTCACTACTCCGCGCGCACCCTCTCACTCATCAACGAGATTCTGCGTGCCAACAACGCCACACTTACGGTTGAGGACAGCGACATGGAGGAGCTCGCCAAGGCGGCGCCCCGCAACGATATGTTCGGCCTCAACTACTATCAGTCGGCGTTTATCGCCGCCTACGATGGCGAGTCAACCAACAGCTTTAACGGCACCGGAGACAAGGGCACCTCGTGCTTTAAGTTTAAGGGCGTCGGGCAGCAGGTCGATATGCCGGGTATCCCCACCACCGACTGGGATTGGCTCATCTACCCGCAAGGCCTCTACGACACGCTCAAGCACATCAGCGCCACCTATCCCAACCTCCCCGTCATCTATATCACCGAAAACGGCCTGGGCCACAAGGACCCCGAGCCCGACGCAAACGGCATCGTCGCCGATCCCGAGCGCATCGACTTTGTCGACCAGCACATGGAGAAGGTGCTCCAGGCGCGCGCCGAGGGCGTCGACGTCCAGGGCTACTTTATCTGGAGCCTGCAGGACCAGTTCTCGTGGGCCAATGGCTATAACAAGCGCTACGGCCTGTTCTACATCGACTTCGACACGCAAAAACGCTACATCAAGCAGTCGGCACTCTGGTACAAGGAGCTCGCCGACACTATGGCGGACGCGCAGTAGCGCATCGCCTCGCTTTCCCCCGAGAAGGGAGCGGCCCTATGCGATACAAACCCAGCCGCTCCCCTCTCTCCCCCTGGGACCGACCCCGCCTGCACCCGGGCTTTTAGCAAGCGGGAGACCATATAGGTTTTCAACGTCCATGCCATTAAGATTTCATGCAAAGAGGAGCGTGAACTATGGAATCGATCGTTAAGTTCTTGGAGAAAGGTCAGCCGTACTTCGACAAGGTCTCTAAGAACATCTACCTTCAGGCCATTAAAGACGGCTTTTTGGCAGCAATGCCCATCATCCTGTCTTCTTCTGTCTTCCTGCTTATTTCGACCCTGCCGGGCGTTGTCGCCACGGTCGGCGGCTTTACGCTGCCCGACTGGTGGAACGTCGACGTCGTGAACTTCTGCAACAAGGTTTACAACTTCACGATGGGCGTCGTGGGCATCATGGTCGCCGGCACCACCGCAAGCGCGCTGACCGGCTCCAAGAACCGCCGCATGCCCGCCGGCAAGGCCATCAACGCCACGAGCACCATGGTCGCCGCCATGTGCGCTATGCTCATCTTGGCCGTTACCCAGACGAGTGCCAAGATCGACGGCGCCGATGTCTCGGTGTTCTTTACCGACAACATGGGCACCAAGGGCCTGCTGAGCTCCTTTGTCGCCGCATTTGCCACGGTCAACATCTATGCCTTCTGCATTAAGCGAGACATCACCATCAAGCTGCCCAAAGAAGTCCCCGGCGCCATCGCCCAGAACTTCCGCGACATCTTCGCCTTCAGCTTCTCCATCCTGTTTGTCGCCGTCATCGACGTTATCTGCCGCACCTGCTTGGCCGTCCCGTTTGCCAACGTCATCTCCACGCTGGTGAGCCCGCTGTTCGCCGCTGCCGATTCCTACGCCGGCCTCGCCCTCATCTGGTTCATGATCCCGCTGTTCTGGTTCATGGGCATCCACGGCCCCTCGGTCGTTAAGCCTGCCCTCAACGCCGCGCTGTTTGGCAACATCACCACCAACCTCGCCACGCTGCAGGCCGGCGGTCACCCCGCCCTCGCCCTGACCGAAAACTTCGGTAACTACATCGGCGAACTCGGCGGCACCGGCGCCACGTTCATTGTCCCGATCATCTTCCTGCTCTTTATGCGCTCCAAGCAGCTCAAGGCCGTCGGCAAAGCCTCTGTCGTGCCCGTGATGTTCGCCGTCAACGAGCCGCTGCTGTTCGCCGCGCCCATCATCCTCAACCCATACTTCCTGATCCCGTTCCTTTTTGCCCCCGTGGCCAACGTCCTCATTGGTAAGTTCTTCATCGACTTTTTGGGCATGAACGGCTTTATCTATGCCATGCCGTGGGCACTCCCCGGACCGATCGGCACCTTCATCGACACCAACTTCCAGCCGATCTCTCTGGTCCTGGTTGTCGTCCTGCTGGTCGTTGACTTCTTGATCTACTACCCGTTCTGCAAGGCCTACGACAACGTCCTGTGCAAGCAGGAGGCCGAGACCCTGGCCGAAGAAGAGGCCGAGGAGACCAAGGCCGTCAAGACCGCTGCCGCCCCCGCCGTTGAGGCTCCTGTTGTCGAGACCGCTTCTGCCACTGAGGCCTCCGCAGCTCCGTCCGCCCTTAAGGGCAAGGATCTGAGGGTTCTGGTTCTGTGCGCTGGCGCCGGCACCTCTGCACTGCTCGCCAACGCGCTTAAGGAAGGCGCCGACGAGCTGGGCATCGACATTACCGCCAACGCCGGTGCCTACGGCAGCCACTACGCCATCATGGACCAGTACAACGTCATCGTCCTGGCTCCGCAGGTTCGCACCTATTACAACGAGATGAAGGCCGACACCGACCGCCTGGGCATCACGCTGCTGTCGCCCAAGGGCAAACAGTACATCGACCTCACTAAGGATCCCAAGGGTGCCGTCGCCTGGATCGAGGAAAACCTCGAGGCATAAGACGCTGACACCACCTGCCGCTTGCAGACAATAAATGGCCCGTGCATCGATGTGTGATGCGCGGGCCATTTTGTTTAGACCGCACCCGTCCTCCTGTTCATCTCAATCTGTAACATCTAGCCGAGTTTTTCGGTCCTAGCTGTTACAGATCGAGATGAACGCACAGGCCAAGCCGAAAATCTCAATCTGTAACATGTAGACCACTTTTGACCGTCTAGTTGTTACAGATCGAGACAAACGGAATAAGCCGGGCCAAAAATCTCGATCCGTAACATCTAGCCGAGTTTTTGGGTCCTAGCTGTTACAGATTGAGACAAACGGAATAGGCCGAGCACGTCTACGCCCGCAAGTCCTTTACGCTGGAACGCTCGACCAACACGCCCGAGACGAGCGTACGGCTTCTGGAGCTCGGAGCTTCCAGACCCGCGACGACCTCGTTGAGCGCACGGACGCCCAGCTCGCGGTGGCGAAACTTCACCGACGTCAGAATCGAGTTGGGAATCGTCTTATAGAGCTCATCGTCGAAGCCGATCACGGACACATCATTGGGCACACTGAGCCCTTTGTCACGTAGAGCCATCATCACGCCGTTTGCCATGCAGTCGTTAGCAGCGAGGACCGCCGTGCAATCGGGCTTATCGGCAAGCACAAGGCCCGCGGCATAGCCACTATCCGCATTCCAATCGCCTTGCAGAGGCTCGGGCGGCTCAATGCCACGCGCCTCGAGTGCCGCACGCCAACCTTTCATACGGCACTGGCTCGACAACGACTCTTTCTTACCAGAGACGAAGTACACGTTTTTATGCCCGTGGTTCAAGAAGTACTCGCACGCCATGCGCGCACCGCCCTCTTGGTCGTCACTGACGGTGGAGCAGGTAGGATGCTCCATCGGCGTAATAATCACCGTCTTGAGGTCTTTCGGCGCCTCAAAGCTATCAAAGTCATCGACCATCTGACGCAGGTTGAAAATCATGCCATCAACAGGCAGCTGCGACATTCTGCGCGCCGCATCGGCAAGAGTCATCTTCTCACCTCCGCACTTCTTAATCATCGTGAGCGCAAAGCCGCGTTCTTCGGCGGCATCGGCGATACCGTCAATCATGTCCACGGCACCGCCCGACAAGTGAAACAGCACGACGCCGATGCAACCATAACGGCCCAACTTGAGCGAACGTGCGGCAAAGTTGATTCGAAACCCGAGCGCCTCCATTGCGGAATGGACCTTATCGCGTGTCGACTCGCGCACGCTATCGGGCTCGTTGATCACGCGCGACACCGTCTTGAGAGAAACACCCGCGGCAATCGCCACATCGTTCATCGAGACGTTTTTCTTGTCCATCGTTGCCACTGCTTCTCCACTCGGTCCTCTATCGCTTGTTTTTTGCGTTCTAGCATACACTACCTGCCTGACTGATAAATCAACCGTTTACCGGACAATATCGACCACTCACCCGTAAATCCTTGTTGCTCTTCCAAAAATGTCTTACGTTGTCATTAACAAAATGACAACGTTGTCATTTCGCAATGCCTTCCTTAAGCAGGAAGGTTTCCGGGCAGTCCTGACCATCCATCGACGACCAGTTCCATCCACATGCATCGCGCATCAAGTAGCAAAGGAGCTCTATGGACGCCATCGTAAAGATGCTCGAAAAGCATCAGCCGTTCTTTGAGAAGATCTCGAGGAACATCTACCTCCAGGCCATTAAGGACGGATTCCTTGGGTGCATGCCCATCGTCCTCACCTCTTCGATCTTCCTGCTGATCGCCACCCTTCCCGGCGTAGTCGGCATCACGCTGCCCCAGCCGCTCATCGACTGGTGCAACAAGCTGTATAACTTCACCATGGGCGTCATGGGCATCATGGTTGCCGGCACCACCGCCAAGAACTTTACGGCCTCCATGAACCGTCGCATGCCCGCCGGCAAAGTGCTCAACGACGGTTCCACCATGGTGGCCGCCCAGTGCAGCATGCTGCTGCTCGCAGTCACGCAGTTCACCACCAAGTTCAACGGCTCCGAACTTTCGGTCTTCGATTGCACCAGCATGGGCACGCGCGGTCTGTTCTCGGCCTATATCGCCGCGTTCATTACCGTTTGGGTCTATAAGTTCTGCGTCTCGCGCGATCTGACCATTAAGCTGCCCAAGGAGGTCCCGGGCGCCATCGCTCAGAACTTCCGCGACATCATCCCCTTTGGCGGTGCCGTCATTATCTGCGGCATCATCGATGTCGTCGTGCGCAACCTCATGGGCGTTCCGTTCTCCGAGCTGCTTATCAAACTGCTCTCCCCGCTCTTTACCGCTGCAGAAACCTATCCTGGCCTTATCCTTATCCAGGCAGCCACCGCGTTCTTCTGGTTCATCGGCGTCCACGGTCCCTCGATCGTCCAGCCGGGCATCGACCCCATCCGTCTTGCCAACCAGGCCGAGAACCTGCAGGTTCTGCTGGCCGGTGGCCACCCCGCCCACTCCCTCACCTTTAACATGTCGCTCGTGGGTGAGTTCGGCGGCACCGGCGCCACGTTCATCGTGCCGCTTCTGCTGATTCTCTTTATGAAGTCCAAGCAGCTCAAAGCCGTCGGTAAGGCCTCGATTGTTCCTGTTGCCTTCGCCGTCAACGAACCGCTGCTCTTTGGCGCGCCGATGATCCTTAACCCCTACATGCTCATCCCCTTTGTTGCCGCCGGCTGCGTCAACGTGAGTGTTGCCAAGTTCTTTATCGATAACGTGGGCATGAACGGCTTCTCCTTCGTGGTGCCTTGGGCTACCCCTGCCCCCATCGGCATCTTCATCACCACGAACTTCCAGCTTATCGCCCTGGTATTTGTCGCGATCATCATCTTGCTGGACGCCATCATCTACCTGCCGTTCTTGAAGGCATACGATAAGCTGCTCTGCGACCAGGAGGCCGAGCGCGCCGCCGAGCTGGGTCTCGAGTCCGATGGTGCCGCTGCCATCGCCGCCAACGCCCCTGCGCCCGCTGTCGAGCAGGCTGCCGCTTCCGTCGAGACGACTGTTGCCGCCGCTGACAGCAAGCCTGTCGCCGATCAGCCCGAGCCCGCCGCCGACGCATCCGCCAAGAAGGATGTCGACGGCCTGAAGGTCCTCGTCCTGTGCGCCGGCGCCGGCACCTCTGCCATGCTTGCCAATGCCATCAAGGAAGGTGCTGCGCAGACCGGAGAGAACATCGCTTCCTCCGCAGGCGCTTATGGTCAGCACACTGCCATCATGGATCAGTACGACGTCATCGTGCTCGCCCCGCAGGTTCGTAGCTACTACAACGACATGAAGGCCGACACCGATCGCCTGGGCATTAAGCTGCTCGCTCCGCGCGGTAAGGAATATATCGACCTTACTCGCGACCCCGCCGGCGCCATCAAGTGGCTCCGCGAGAACCTCGACTAGTTCCTCCCTCTGTTGGTGCCCGGATCCCCAGTTCGGGCACCTCTCCCTATTCGTATCCCACAGAAAGGATGACTCATGACCAACCCCATGCAGTTCCCCGACGGCTTTGTGTTTGGCGGCGCCACCGCCGCTTACCAGGTTGAGGGCGAGACCCGCACGCACGGCAAGGGCAAAGTGCCCTGGGACGATTTCCTGGCAGCTCAGGGTCGCTTCTCCCCCGATCCCGCAAGCGATTTCTACAACAAGTACCCGGTCGATATCGACCTGTGCCAGCGCTTCGGCATCAACGGTATCCGCGTCTCCATCGCTTGGAGCCGCATCTTCCCCAACGGTACTGGCGAGATCAACCCCGAGGGTGTTGCCTTCTATCACGAGCTTTTCGCCACCTGCAACAAAGCTGGCGTTATCCCCTATGTCACGCTCGATCACTTTGATACGCCCGAGGCCTTTTACCAGAACGGCGGCGAGGGCTTCCTGACGCGCACGACGATCGACGCCTTTGTCGAGTACGCCAAGTTCTGCTTTGCCGAGTTCACCGAGGTCAAGCACTGGTTTACCTTTAACGAGATTCCCGCGACCGCCGAGGGCAGCTTTATCGTCGGCAACTGGCCGCACGGCGAGAAGTATCGCCTGGACAAGGCCTTCCAGCTCATGCACAACATGATGGTGGCCCACGCCAAGGCTGTCGTCGCCTTCCATGAGGGCGGCTTTGATGGCGAGATCGGCATTGTCCAGAACCTGGAGCCCAAGTATCCCCTCGACCCCAACAACGCCGCCGACTGCGAGGCAGCTCGCATGGCCGACGTCATCAACAACCGCTGGGTACTCGACGCCACCTTCCGTGGCCACTATGCAGCCGACACCATGGAGGCTGCGACCAAGCTTGCCCATATCGCCGGCGGCGAGCTCGACGTTCGTGGCGAGGACATCGCCGCGCTGACCGCCGCGCTCCCCTACAACGATTGCCTGGGCGTCAACACCTACAAGTGCCAGTTCCTGCGCGCCGCCGAGGGCGAAAACGACATCAACCACAATGGCACCGGCGACAAGGGCTCCTCGCGCTGGTTCCTCAAGGGCGTTGGTGAGTCATGCGTGCGCGAAGGCGTTCCCACCACCGATTGGGACTGGATCATCTATCCCGAGGGCCTGTACGACCTGCTGCTGCGCATTAAGAACGATTACCCCAACTACAAGAAGATCTACATCACCGAGAACGGCATGGGCTATAAGGACGACTTCGAGGACGGCTTTATCGACGACGCCCCTCGCATCGACTACATGCGTCAGCATCTCGCATGGATCCTCAAGGCGATTGACGGCGGCGTGAACGTCGACGGCTACTTTGTGTGGTCGCTGCAGGACCAGTTCTCCTGGACCAACGGCTATAACAAGCGCTATGGCCTGTTCTACATCGACTTTGAGACCCAGAAGCGCTATCCCAAGGCGAGCGCGTACTGGTACAAGAACGTCGCAGAGACCGGCCTGCTCATGGCCTAGTTTCCGCCGCATACCCCCTGTCGGCCGCATGCGAATCCCTCCACGGGTTCGCATGCGGCCTTTTTGTTTTCGCGCGGGTCGGCAGCCGTTTGTCTAAATCTGTAACATCAAGTCGAGTTTTTTGCCTCTACCTGTTACAAATCAAGACAAACGGGAATCACTCTGCCGAAACGTCTCAATCTGTAACAGATATCTGCTCAAATCGAGTCTAGGTGTTACAGATTGAGTTTTTGATTTGGGAGGTTGAGGATGGGGGATCGCGTGCCGAAAGCATGGTCCCCGGATAAAAAAGCTCGCCGGCCAGGCCGAAGACATGGCCCACATCAAGGCAGACCTTTGCCCCTGCTCGCCCGAGCAAAAAGTCATGCCCCTCGATGCGCTCTGCCAGTCCGGCACCGAGACCCCGCAATGGCGGTGGGATGTGCTGGTCGGAGAGGGCGACCCGCTCTACTGCAAGTCCCGAGAGATCTAAGTATCCGCTGCAAGGTATAAGAACGAATTGGAGCCCTGGTACATACCGGGGCTCCTCGTGGTAGTGGCTGTCTAATGAATCTGGTGGCTAGGCCTCTTCGCCGCCACTGGATTCAGTTACCGTTTCCTCCTCACTATGTTGCGTCTCTCTCGTAGCCTCATCAACTTCTGTTGACGAATGTGCCTCTTCGTATACTTCGATGTTCGCCTTGAGAATGGTTGCACTCTGTTCAGCAAGAGCGATCTTCCTCTGGTACTTGTCGTAGGCATACAGTCCGATTCCACCTGCGACTAGCGTGGCTACAGAACCGATTACTCCACCCTGGATTCTTCCAACGGAAATCCCGCCCGCTCTGATATTGCTGATCAGCGCCTGAGGCCCACCGAGCTCTTTCGCCAGATGCGACAATTGCGCATAGTCCCAAGTCGTCATTGCCTTTTCCTCACTTTCTTTCACTTCAGCACCGCTTCCACTGGGGTGCTCACTTTCGACAGTGCTATCATGCCATCGGTAAATAAGACGGTATATGTCCTATAATTGTCTTATCTGTTGTTAATGAGGAATGATTAAGACAATGTACGTCCGCAAAGATCGCCCTAAGGACATTTTTCCAAAGAGACTCAGCGGTTTGATGGAAAGCTATGAAATAGAAAAGGGGCGCAGAGGCATTAGCAATATCGGCCTTGCGCGTCTGCTCTATCAAAAGCGTAACGGTGCCGATGATGCCTCGCTAGCCGATGACCGCTATGCAGTGGAAAGGGAGAACGGCCGCAAGGCGATTGCGAGAAAGATCAGCCGATTTCGAAAAGGAGATCAGTTTCCTCAATGGGATGACCTCGTAGATCTGGCTGACATATTCGGAAAGCCAGTAGGTTTTCTCATCGGGGAGACCGATTGTGATACGTACGAGCTCCAAGATATTGCTGACTTCCTTGGTCTCAGCGGCGAGGCTGTTCTGTCCATCGAGCGTATGACGAGAAAAGTTAGTGCGGAGTGGCTTCCGGAACAGTCTGGCGGCAACGGCGGAGACCATGAGGAATGGGAAAAATACCTCGTGAATGATATGGTCGCGAAGGCGAATGCCGAGCCAGAAGCTTGCAGGGCAGTGCTCAATCGAATGCTGACCGCAGCAGCGTTTAAAGACCTTGTGCTCTGCCTGTCTGAGGTCGGCGATGCCCAATACAATCTGCTTATGGAACGCATTGCAAGTGCGGAAATAGAACTGAGAGACGCAGACGTACTCAGTGACAACCACCCAGACTCCATCATGGGGCAAATGGCGGCAAAATCCCGATTCAGGGATGCTGCAACACGCCTGCAGGAAGCGGAAAATGCGGTGAGGTCCAGCAGGTATGCAGCTTATGAATGCCATGTCCGCATCGTTGATGAAATGTTCTCGGATATTACCCAGACTGACGCAAATACCGTAGCCAAAGAGCATGTCAAGCAGAGACAGTCAGGTAACCAGGCGTAGCCGTCGTATCGATACGGAAGTGGGTATAAACCGTCCTGCTGCTTGCATACGTGGTTCCGTTGCCGCCCGTCAGCTTGTAGCAGTTATAGAAGCACTGCGAGTCCGAAACCCCGCTCGAAGGCAGCGCCCAGGTGGCGTCGGCGTAGATCGTCACCAGCGACGAGCACCCCGAGAAGCAGTAGGTCAGGTCGGTGAGCGCAGACGGGTCGAAGCCTCGGAAGTCCAGCTCGGCGGGCGACGAGCGCGAAGCGAACGCGAACCGCACGACTTGACACCTGCGAGGTTGCCCAAACCGGAGACCACCTCCAGCGCCGTGCATGAGTAGAAGAGGTGGGTCAGGTTCATGGTTGCGAACGTCGCCATGTCTGCCGCGAAGGCGATGCGCTCATCGGCCGCCTGGCCTTCACCTGCTGGATTTCGCCGCGCAGGGCGTCCGCCACCTCGGCGCTCTTGGCAGCCTCGGCCACTTGCCCCTCAAGCTCCTTGATGCGAGCCTCCTGCTTGGCGAGAAGCGCCTGGTAGCCCCTCTCCGAGTCCACTGCCTGCGGCTCTTCCGCCTGCGCGACCCCTTCTTGGCCGCCCGCCTGCGCTGCGACCTCTTCCTCGTCGTCGATGCTATGGTCGTCTCCGTCCATGTCGGCCTGCCTTTCGATTGACATAGGCCAGCACAAACGAACCGTCCCTTAACCATGCAAATAGGCTAAAGGTCGGTCACAAAGTGAGGTCATCCAGTCCGTTCGGCAGTTTGTGACCATTAGCAAGAATTAGAGGCAACGCAACGAGCGAACGCTCGATAATGGTCTAGAATATTGGACTTGACATTTGGGAGGCAAGATGGAGACTGTGAACCTTATCCTTGGAATTATCGCGTCTATCGCATCCATCGCCGCCGCCGTCATCTCGCTCCAAAACAAGCAAGAGATCAAGTCAATCAAAAAGAGTCTAAGCGACAACTCGCAGACCGCTACAGGTAAAGTTGCCACAAACGTCGTAGGCAGCAACAACTCGGCGAACATCCATGCTTCGCGATAAGCCAACGCAGACAAGCCAGAGCGCAATTGGAAAGGTCGCCACGAACATAACCGGCGACTCCAATAGCTATGACTCACATGACATAAACATCTACCAGCCCGTCTCGTCTGGCCCGCACCGGCCGCTTACAAAGACGCTCATGTATAAACTCCTGCAAATCATGATTTCGTCGACTGAGCCAACGGGCGAAGATTTCCCCCTTACGCCTCCGCCTCCTATAGAGAAGAAGCTGATTTACAACCACGCACCGCGTTACCTAAACATCATCAACGAGTATTCTGAGAACTACGCTCGTCTCGACAGCGTGATCAAGGAATTCCCCGACAGCGAAGCCATCATCCAAAGGCTGAACAAGATGTTTGTCAATGTGGCAGACGTTCGCGATGACGGCAAGCTGTGCGTAGGAAACGGCGATGCACAGCTCAAGCTCATCGAGAACGAGATCTATAACATGATTGTGAATGACGCAGGCTTTCAGGCTGACGAGGTCCCCGAAGAAATCATCAACCAGTTCTGCGTTGCGTTGATTGCCGTTGCCGTGGCAAAATGCAGAGTCCTTCTGAGGCCAGGTGATGACGATGCTGCTGCTTGATCGCAATAATGAGCCGACGAGCACGGTCTATTACATCGCTGCCGCCTTGGATGGCTACATCGACCAGAACCCAGGCTTGGACGCCGGTCAACTCTATGAGGTAACGGCGAACACTCTGGTCAAGAAAGAAGTGAGCTACGACTTCTTTGTCATGGCTTTGGACTTTCTCTTCCTCCTCGGACGCGTGTCAATAGACGAGAAGGGAGGGCTACATGTTCATCAAGTCGCTTAGAATTCGCAAGACAACAACTGACGAAATAGTTCGCGAGGTCTTATTCCACAAGGGTGCCAACCTCATCGTCGATACCGAGGACTCCGAATCGCACAATCGCGTTGGAAAAACAACCTTCCTCAAGCTCATTGATATCGCAATGGGCGCCAAGGACAGGAAGCTCATTTACACAGACGCCGACACGGGCACGGTGACCGAGGAGCTACGCGATTTCATCGTCACAAACAAGATCGCCGTCGACATGACACTGACATCGGATTTTCCCGATGGCGATGACGTGATTCTCACAATCGACCTCTTCCCGAATGGAAGGTACTACATTGACGGCGAAAAGATGGGGCAGAAAGCTTACCAGCAACGACTCAATGTCTTGCTTTTCGGGAACGAAGCGAATGTGCCCACGTTTCGCCAATTGATCAATTCATTTGTCCGCGTGTCCGTAGGCGGGGATGATAATTCCTTCCTCAAAACCGTTCCCAGCGGCAGCACATCCATCTACCGGAGTGTCTACAACGCTCTGTTCGGCATCTCAGATCCGGCGCTCGACAAAAAGCGTGACGACCTCAACAAGGACTTGAACAAGACGCGTGAGTCCATCAAACGCTATAAGAAAGTCCAGAACGTCGATACGGTCAGCGAGCAGCAGCAGATACTTGCAGGGCTCGAAGCCGAGCATGAAGAAGTCCAGTGCAAGCTCAACAGCATCATCGACGCCGATGTCTACAGGGCCAACCGCGATGAAATCGCGGCTACACGCACCCGATACGCATCTCTGACACTGCAACTCTCAGACATAGACTACAGGCTGCAACGAAATGAAGAGGCCCTGCAGACTGCTATGCAAGAGCGCGGTAGACAAGCCGACGTTAATTTGAGCAGACGGTTTTTCGAGGAAGTCTGTTCGATGATCCCGATGGTGAATGCAACTTTCGAAGAGATGGTCGCATTCAACAACCAGCTCTGCGACAACAAGATTGCCTATTTCGCGAGTGTGGCAGAAAAACTGAAGGCCGAGCGTGCATCTGTGCAACGTGAAATCAGCCAACTGTCATCGCAGAACAGCCAATTCATGTCATTGGTGGAGCAAGACCTCATCGATGAGTACGAGTCGCTTCAGGCACGCCTAGTTGAGCTTTCGAGCAGTATCGGCAAATGCCGAGAAGTAATAGATACGCTCAACAGCTTTGAGGTAGAACAGACCAGCATTGAGGGAAAAATCGCATCGCTTGGCTCGTCTGATGATGGCGACGAGCCGCAATCCAACGATTTTGCTGCAATGATGCTTGCGTTTAACGCATTCTTCACTCCGCTTGCCAGGGAGTTCAACAACGAATCGCCGCTGCTCGTTTACTATGAAGAGTCGAACAAGTTCCCCGTTGCAATACGTGATACCGCTGGCTCCAGCACGGGCACACGCAAGTCACTCATCGCCGCATTTGATTTAGCGTATCAGCAGTTTGCAGAATCAAAGGGCATCAAGACTCCGCGCTTCATAGTGCATGACGTCCTTGAAAACATCGAGGGTAAGGTGTTGCGTGACATAATCGCACGCGCCAGCACAATCAACTGCCAGTACATAGTCGCAGTCCTTAAGGAGAAGCTCGATTCGTCGCTGATACCAGCCGAGGAGCAGGGTAAACTGCAAATCCTGCAGCTTTCGATTGACGATATGCTTTTCACGCGTGGCAAAGGTGTTGCGTCGTAGGAGTGACCTGTACTCTCCTACTCCCGTACCCCCACCGAGAACTCCCCGCCGAAGTTGTTCACCTCGAACCGCTCGTCAGCCACAAGTTCCTCCTTGCTCACACGGCACGCGAACGGAAACAACTCGGCCACGTCCTGCAGTTCCAGGAACGTCCGGTAACTCGACCGGTTTACCAGCATGTCGGCAAAGACCAAAAACCGCGTAAGCTCGTCATTCAGTTCGATGGGCTCTGCAATCACGTAGTGCCCCCGCCTCACGCGCCGGACAACGCCGAACTGATTGAGCGATGCCACAATCTTTTCGGAGCCCTTCAGGATGGTCATGCGCTTGCGCGCCGCCTCAACGCTCTTATTGTCCCGGCCTAGTCAAGTACCCGTTGCCTCTCCTCGACCATCTCGCAGAAGCCTCCCACATCCATGAGCCATTCTTGCTGTGAAGGCGTGTAGGTGGGGAAAAGCTGGGAGGGGATGACGAGCTGGAGCTTGCTGTCACGCATGGCGTTCGTGTAGTCCACGCTCACGGCGGGCTCCAGCGTGATAAGGTGCTTACGCTCGATGCGGTTCGCCTCCTCGAGCACCTGCCTCCAGCGCTCCTTGATGGTCGTCTTCGCACCGAGCATCGTAAGGCTCGAGGAGGGGAACCCCTCATCCCGGTAGCACTCGATTGACGGAAAAATGAAGTCCGGCTTCGACTTTCCCTCGGTGTAGGGCTGTGCGGAGTATCGGATTCCCCTACCCTTGAACAGGAACTCAAGCTGGTGCTCGAACGCTGTGCCCGCGCGGGACTTCCTGCGCTGGAAGGTCGACATGGTGGTCTTCAGAATGCCGTCGACGTCGAGCTGGCCGTTCAAATAGGGCGCAAGGTCTCTCTCAAGCAGATGGCGCTCAAACACCTTGAACAGCAATTCCTCGCGCTCGTAGCACGCGAGCAGGCTTCGATCGGGGTCATCCGCCCAGTCGAGACCTTCAAGGGTTGAGATGGAGTACTCCGTAAAGTCGATGCCCTTCGGAAACGTATGTCCAAACCTCTTGACCATATCGTCCAAGTAGATATCCGCGCTCAAGGGAGCGCGCGTCTCGATACCAATCATGCCGAGGATGCGCGAGGCCACCGCACCGATACGGTTGCGCTCGCCCTTTGATACGGCATAGCCCGAGCGGTCGGGCTCCTCGAAGCCGAACAGCCACCTCAGCTGCGACTCGATGGTCGAGCCTTTTTTAGCGAAGATGATGAGCAGCCCGAGGTCATCGGAGTTGGCGACCACCATGAGGTCGCCAGCGGATGCCTGTCTGATGGCGGGGTTGTCCTTGTAGTAGAGACGGTACTCGGTTCTCGTGGGATGTTTGCGGCGCGCATCGTACCAAGTCACGGTCCCGTCGCACATCTCCGGCTCCGCCTCGTCGCACATGTAGGCGAACGTGGTGCGGATGTCGCGGATGTCGTCGTCACCGAACAGCGACCTCAGCGGCAGCGTGCCGTTGAACTCGTGCTGATTACTCCTACCTGCGTCGATATCGACGTCCGCGAGGGTCTTCGAGACCGCGCCGTCGAAGTAGCTGCTAAGCGCCCCGTAATCCATCCTGACACGCTCCCATCATGAGCTTGGCCACCGACCGTATTACAGGGACCGTCACCGAATTGCCGAACTGGCGGTAGGCCTGTGTGTCGGAGACCGGGATTATGAACCGGTCGGGAAATCCCTGCAAGCGCGCGCACTCTCTAGGGGTCAGCTTACGGGGGTTCTCGCCCTCGCCGCGCGAGACCAAGATCTCACTACCGTCCTTATGATAGCGTGCGGAGAGCGTCCTCGTGGTGTCCGATGGAGTGATAAGACCGTAGCCGAACCCGTTGCCGGCGGCCTCGTGCTTGGCCTTGTATGCTTTCAAATATGACCACAGCTTGTCGGAGAGCACGTACCTCGCGTCCGCATCCTCCTCCAGAATCTCCGCGGCTTTCTGACCACTGTTCGGGCAGTCGAGGTCGTCCCAAGAGAACTCCACATCGTCGCGAAAGCCAACAATGTAGATGCGCTCGCGGTGCTGGCATGTCCAACCCTTGGAGTCCAGAACCTTGTAGTGAACGTGGTAACCGAGCTCGTCCTGGAGGACCTGCATGATGACGTCGAACGTTCTGCCCCTGTCGTGACTGATCAGATTCTTCACGTTCTCGAGCAGGAACGCCTTCGGGCGCTTCTCGTTCAGGATGCGTGCAACCTCGAAGAAGAGCGTGCCCTGCGTCTTGTCTTCGAAGCCCGTAGCGCGACCAAGGGAGCGCTTCTTGGACACACCCGCAAGCGAGAACGGCTGGCATGGAAAGCCAGCGAGCAGCACGTCGAAGTCGGGGATGTCTGAAGCGGCGACCTCACGGATGTCCCCCGCCGGGGTTTCGCCGTAGTTCATGCGGTAGGTCTTCTGCGCAAACTTATCCCACTCGCAGGAGAAGACGCACCTGCCGCCCAGCTCCTGGAACGGCATGCGGATCCCGCCGATGCCCGCGAACAGGTCGATGAAGGTGAAGGCAGGCTTCCCCTCCCCTGCGGGTGCAAAGGGGGCGCGATGGCCGAGGGTGGAGATGTACTTCGACTCGGCTGCGGTGGGCCTTGTTTCGCCTGCCTCCCAGCGGCGCACCGTTCGCTCGCCGTTGGGGCCCATGCCTAGGGCAGCGGCGAATTCCTTCTGAGTCAAGCCGAGCTCCTGTCTCTTGGCCTTTACCTCATCTGCTGATAATTGCATGACGCACCTTCTGGATAGATAACAGGACAATATGTCCTCATTTTGCCACAGGGATGAAGAGATAAACTCGTCAGAATAGCAACCTTGCCCCAAACCATGGGTTTCTCACGTCTCCCACATCCGACAATCCATGTACCACTCAAACCGCGAAGACCCATCTAACCACCGCTGCGTTCTATACGATAGTCGTTCGCCAGGACATTTTTCTGCCGCCGCAGTCATTAGTCCAAGTGAAAAGCGGCAAGCCAAGAACCTCACGCCTCTCCATCATCAATCATTCCATTTCACAAATGACGCAGCGGCGCAATTAGCAACGCGGAGCATGGAACCATGCTTTACCCGTCCAAACGATATTGTCCGCGCCCAACAGCTATCAATCAATTTACCTTGGCCTGCTGGCGCAGAGAGTGCAGCCAAGCCTCATGATCATCGTAACAATAAAGAACATGGGATCGCGAGGATTTGCCGAGGCGAATGTACTCCGGCCCCTTACTAGGACAGCGCCAATTTGCAAGGGTCTTCGCGCTTACGCCAATCAACTTTGCTGCCTCTTCACTCGAAAACGCAAGCGGGCGTACGGATTCAACAGCGCATGTCACGCCGTTTGCTCCACCCATAAAGACCCTCAGACTCTCCGATCACACCCACCCGTTACAGATTGAGACAATTTGACGGTACCGAATTCTTGTCAAGGCGTGGTACAATTGTGTCCCAACGCAAAGGAGGTACCTATGCCCACCTGTGTGCCCGTCCGAGACATGAAGGACACCGCTGCATTTACCGCGCTTGTTGAGTCCGAGCGCGACGTCACCGTAACTAAGAACGGCTATGAGGCCATGCACTGCATCAGCAGCGACCAGTATCGTCTCATGCAAGACGAAATCGCCAAAGCCAAGCTGCTGTCTCGTATGATGTTGGCAGAAGACGAGATATCGCAAGGCGACTACAGCGACTACGACTCCTTCGCGACCGCGATACGAGACAAATATGGCCTATAACGTCGTAATACTCGAAAGCGCACAATATGAATACGAGGCTATTGTCAGATACCTTGCTCAAATCCTTATGAACCCACGTGCAGCAGGCAATTTTGTTGCTGAGTTTGAATATCAGCTTGACCTGCTTCGCGAGCAGCCGCTCCTACGGCCCCTCTCCCACATACGAGAGCTGGCGGCACGCAATTATCGATCGTTTACCGTCAACAAATACGTGTGTCTTTACAAGTTTGAGCGCGATACGATCTATATCGCCCATGTCTTTCATCAGTCACAGGACTACGGCCGCCTGGTCTAGCCCACAAACTGAATACTTGGTCCGATCTCCCGCAGCGCTTGCTAACAAATGACCTGCGTGTGCTCCTCGATGGCGGCGCGGTCCTCGGCGGCAATACCCGGCTCGCACACCACGGCGTCCAAATTGTCCAGGCGGCAGAAGGTGTAGAAGTCGCGCTTGCCAATCTTGCTGGAGTCGGCGATCAGATAGCGCGAGTCTGCCTTGCTAAAAGCGAGCTGTTGGATACGGCCCTCGTCCATGTTGGACGTAGATACGTCGCCATCCAGAATGCCGTTGGCGCCGATAAACGCCGCATCGATACCCAACGCACGCAGGGTATCCTCGGCCGTTGGCCCCACAAAAGCGGCGGTGCGGCGACGGTACATACCGCCCACGAGGCACAGGTCGCAGTCTTCGCGCGCCTCGAGCAAGTTAAACACCGAAAGCGAATTGGTCACGATGCGCAGGCGGAACGCCGGCAGCATCGAGGCCATCTGCTCAACCGTGGTGCCCGTACCCAAAAAGATGGTCGAGCCCTCCTCGATGAGCTCAACGGCACGGCGCGCGATCTGCAGCTTTTCCTCGGCATGCTTGGTACGCTTTTCGCTGTGCGAATACTCGTGGCGCAACATAGCATGTGGACGGCCCTGTGCACTGCGGGCGCCGCCGTGCACGCGCTCGATCTCGCCCAGGCTCGCAAGCTCCTCAAGATCGCGGCGGATCGTCATATCCGAGACGCCCAGTGCATCCGAAATCTCCTTGACCGAGACCGTGCCCTGCTCCTCGAGCAGCTGACGAACCTTATCCTGTCGCTCTGCCTTAATCACGATGAATCCTCGCCGTTCTTTGCGCGCATATCATTCAAACAGTAACGAACAAATTGTATCAGACTCGTGCGCGTCAAAAATGAATGCCCGCACAGCTCCAATCATCACTTTTTTGAGAAAAATACCCTCTGCTTTAGTGGGGTGTAGTGATAATCTCGCCTGTTCGCGCTACAGTTTGTCGGAAATACCTCGATGTTAGGAACCAAATGATCACTTCCGAGCTTTTCGGCACCGCGCCGTGCGGCACCCCCGTTCATCGTTACACCCTCAACGGGCCCGAGATCTGCGTTCGCATTATGGACTATGGCGCCACCGTGCTGGGTATCGATGTGCCCGACATTCCCGGCAACGTGCGCGATGTGGTGCTGGGCTTCGATAAGCTCGAGGATTACTTTGACAACCCCGCCTGCTTTGGCGCGACCATCGGCCCCGTGGCCAACCGCACCGCGGGCGCCACGATTACCATCGACGGCACGGACTGGCATATGCCCGCCAACGAGGGCGCCAACAACCTGCACAGCGATCTTGAGCACGGTCTGCATAAACGCGTGTGGGACGTTGAGCTCGACGAGGCCCATAACGCCGTGCGCATGACCACCTCGCTTGAGGATGGCGAACTGGGCCTTCCCGGCAACCGCACCTTTACGGCCGTGTTTACCGTTACACGCACCGGCGTCTTTCGCATCGAGTATGGCTGCGAGAGCGACCGCGCCACCTACGTGTCCATGACCAACCACACGTACTTTAACCTTGCCGGTCATAACGCCGGCATGGACTGTGAGCACTTCTTTGTTGCTAACGCTGCTCACTACCTGCCCATTAACGAGCAGAACATCCCCACCGGCGAGATTGCTCCGGTCGAGGGAACACCGTTTGACTTCCGCGAGCTGCGCCCCGTCGCACCCGGCATGGAGGCCGACGACCCGCAGATTAAGCAAGCCCGTGGCTACGATCACTGCCTGTGCATCGATGGCTATCAGTACGGGCGCAACCTGCGTCGCGCCCTGCATGTTGAGGAGATGTGGACCGGCCGTGAGCTGGACTACTTCACCACCGCCCCGGGCGTGCAGCTCTACACCGGCAACTGGCTGGGCGACGAGCACGCCAAGGACGACGCCAACTATGGTTGGGGCGCCGGCTTTGCCCTCGAAGCCGAGATGTACCCCGACACGCCGCACCAGCCGCTGTTCCCGCAGGGCATTGTGGGCCCGGGTCACCCCTACAGCAATGTGATCGAGTACCACTTTATGAGGCACTAAGCCCACAATGCGACATATCGCACAGCAGCGCCCGCCGGCACCACCGCCGGCGGGCGCTTTTTCATCTTTTGGGCTCATTTTCGCTGTGACTGTATGAGTGACATATCAAAACTATGCCCATTTACTACGTTTAGCCCGGGATGCTCGACCATACACCGGTTTTTGTTACATTTGCGAGCCATCTACCTGC
>CATVYG010000031.1 GCA_958348225.1 uncultured Collinsella sp. | reverse complement strand
TTATTTTTTGGGCCTCGAAGGGTGGATTTCGCGCTTTTGGTAAAGAAATGAGTGCGTGTTTTGCCGTGCGGCGGCATTGGCACAGAAAAAGGGCCCGGAAGGCGAAGCCTTCCGGGCCCTTTGCAATGCAAGTATGCTTGCAAGTGCGTTTTAGCGCACCTGAGCGACGTAAGCGACGTTGGTCGAGGAGACCTTGTCCTCGAGCTGGACGCTCATGCGGGAATCGCCGGCGGTAGCGACGGTCAGGTCGCCGGCCTCGACGTAGCCGAGCTCCTTAGCGGTCTCGATCGCCTTGACGATCGTGCCGTTGACGGTGCCCTGGGTAATCTCGGCCTGATGCGGGATAACGCCCCAGTACATGATCATCTGCTGGACGGCCCACTCGTGGCGGGAGAACGCGCAGATCGGCATGTTGGGACGGAAGTGCGAAATCAGGCGAGCGGTACGACCGGTGGTCGTCGGCACGGTGATGCACTTGGCGCCAACGGTGGTGGCCATGTTCACAGCGGACATACCCACAACGTTGTTGACGACGCGGGTGCCATGAGCGTCGGCCGGAACCTCGAGCGGAGCGTGGGCCGGGAGGTACTTCTCGGTCTCGAGAGCAATGCTGGCCTGCATCTTGACGGCCTCGACCGGGTACTTACCGGCAGCGGACTCGCCAGAGAGCATAACGGCGTCGGTGCCGTCGTAAATGGCGTTAGCAACGTCGGCAACCTCGGCGCGCGTCGGGCGCGGGTTCTGCTGCATGGAGTCGAGCATCTGCGTAGCGGTGATAACGGGCTTGTAGGCCGCGTTGCACTTGGCGATGATCTCCTTCTGGATGTGCGGAACGAGCTCGGGCTTGATCTCGATGCCCAGGTCGCCACGGGCGACCATGATGCCGTCGGAAGCCTCGAGGATCTCGTCGAAGTTCTCGACGCCCAGGGCGCACTCGATCTTCGGGAAGATCGTCACGTGCTCGCCACCGTTCTCGCGGCAAAGCTCGCGGATGCCGCGGACGGACTCGCCGTCACGGATGAAGGAAGCGGCGATGTAGTCGATGTTCTCGGTCAGGCCAAAGAGGATGTCCTGACGATCGCGCTCGGTGATGGCGGGCAACGAGATGTTGACGTTGGGCATGTTGACGCCCTTGCGCTCGCCGATCAGGCCGTCGTTCTTGACGACGCAGGTCATGTCCTGACCGTCGACGGACTCGACCTCGAGGGCAACCAGGCCGTCGTCGATCAGGATAAGGGAGCCCTTCTCGACCTCGGAGGGCAGAGCCAGGTAGTCGAGGGAGATGTGCTCAGAGGTGCCGTGGAAATCCTCGGACGTGGGCTGAGCGGTGACGACGATCTTATCGCCGGTCTTGACGGCAACCTTCTTGCCATCGACCAGAAGGCCGGTGCGGACCTCGGGGCCCTTGGTGTCGAGCAGGATGCCGACGGGCAGACCGAGCTCCTTGGAAATACGACGGACGCGCTCGATGCGACCGTGGTGCTCGTCGTAGGATCCGTGCGAGAAGTTAAAACGGGCGACGTTCATGCCCGCCTTGATCATCTCGCGGATGGTCTCGTCGCTATCGCAGGCGGGACCCATGGTGCATACAATCTTGGTGCGCTTGTACATTCAGACCTCCATCTGACATCGTCTTGCGCTGATAGATAAACCATAAGAAATAAAACTGAGATGATTATAACGAAATGGCGACCGAATACCCCAAAAAATCGACCGTATGCCGAATTAGAAGTTCATTTTTTGCGGAAAAACGGTATATGCAAAAACTTTACCAACCGTTCTGACCGCTGCTATCTGGGCGATATTTCAGTTTGACGATGTGCCGAAGAAAAAACGTTTTATCAATATTGAGCATCACACGGTCTGCATCGTTGCACTCGAGCCGTGTTTCCAATTGGAATGTTTTGGCTAGACGCGCTGCTTTGGGGTACCATAGCTCCACTATCAACTGCCGCTCAGCACGGCAGCCTTGATGAGCCCTTGCCCTTCTCCTGGGAATTATGATCGGGCATCAATCTGCTGAGTGGCCCGAATCCCAGGAGGGGACTCTATATGCAAAAGGAATACCTGTCCGCCGCGGCGGAGGTGCTCAGCGACCAGGGCGTCGATGAGAACCTCGGCCTGAGCAACGACGAGGCGTCGTCGCGCCTCGCCAAGACAGGCCCTAACAAGCTCGAGGAAGCCGAGAAAACGCCGCTGTGGAAGCGTTTCTTTGAGCAGATGGCCGACCCCATGGTCATCATGTTGATCGTTGCCGCCGTCATCAGCGCGCTCACGGGTATGGTCAAGGGCGAGCCCGACTTTGCCGACGTCGCCATCATCATGTTCGTCGTTATCGTCAACTCGGTACTGGGCGTGGTCCAGGAAGCCAAGAGCGAAGAGGCCCTCGAGGCCCTGCAGGAGATGAGCGCGGCGCAGTCCAAGGTGCTGCGCGACGGCAAGCTCGTGCACCTGCCGAGCGCCGAGCTCGTGCCCGGCGATGTGATCATGCTCGAGGCGGGCGACTCCGTCCCGGCCGACTGCCGTGTGCTCGAGAGTGCCACGATGAAGATCGAAGAGGCTGCACTCACTGGCGAGTCCGTGCCCGTCGAGAAGCATGCCAACGTCATTGAGCTCGCCGCCGGCACCGACGACGTGCCGCTCGGCGACCGCAAGAACATGTGCTACATGGGTTCCACCGTGGTATACGGCCGCGGTCGCGCCGTCGTGGTCGGCACCGGTATGAACACCGAGATGGGCAAGATCGCCGGCGCCCTGGCCGAGGCCAAGGAAGAGCTCACGCCGCTGCAGGTGAAGCTCGCCGAGCTCAGCCGCATCCTTACCATCATGGTTATCGTCATCTGCGTCGTCATCTTTGGCGTCGACATCATCCGCCACGGCGTGGGCAACGTTCTCACCGATCCGACCGCGCTGCTCGACACCTTTATGGTCGCTGTCTCGCTTGCCGTCGCCGCCATCCCCGAGGGCCTGGTTGCCGTCGTGACCATCGTGCTGTCGCTCGGCGTGACCAAGATGGCCAAGCGTCAGGCGATTATCCGCAAGCTCTCTGCCGTCGAGACCCTTGGCTGCACGCAGACCATCTGCTCCGACAAGACCGGTACCCTCACCCAGAACAAGATGACCGTCGTCAAGCACGAGCTCGCTGCGCCTAAGGAGAAGTTCCTGGCCGGCATGGCTCTGTGCTCCGACGCCCAGTGGGACGAGGAGCTGGGCGAGGCCGTGGGTGAGCCGACCGAGTGTGCGCTCGTCAACGATGCCGGCAAGGCGGGGCTCACTGGCCTGACTGCCGAGCATCCGCGCGTGGGCGAGGCCCCGTTTGACTCGGGCCGCAAGATGATGTCCGTGGTCGTCGAGACCCTGGACGGCGAGTATGAGCAGTACACCAAGGGCGCGCCCGACGTGGTGATCGGCCTGTGCACCCATATCTACGAGGGCGACAAGGTCGTTCCGCTGACCGAGGAGCGTCGCGCCGAGCTCGTGGCCGCCAACAAGGCCATGGCCGACGAGGCCCTGCGCGTGCTGGCGCTGGCAAGCCGCACCTACACCGAGGTCCCGGCCGACTGCAGCCCCGCTGCGCTCGAGCACGACCTGGTCTTCTGCGGCCTGTCCGGCATGATTGACCCGGTCCGCCCCGAGGTCGCCGACGCCATCCGCGAGGCCCACGATGCCGGTATCCGCACCGTCATGATTACGGGCGACCACATCGACACCGCCGTGGCCATCGCCAAGCAGCTGGGTATCGTCACCGATCGCAGCCAGGCCATCACGGGCGCCGACCTCGACCGCATGAGCGACGAGGAACTCGACGCGCACATCGAGGACTACGGCGTGTACGCCCGCGTTCAGCCCGAGCACAAGACCCGCATCGTCGAGGCTTGGAAGTCGCGCGACCAGATCGTGGCCATGACGGGCGACGGCGTCAACGACGCCCCGTCCATCAAGCGCGCCGACATCGGCGTTGGCATGGGCATCACCGGTACCGACGTCACCAAGAACGTCGCCGACATGGTGCTTGCCGATGACAACTTCGCCACCATCATCGGTGCCTGCGAAGAGGGCCGTCGCATCTACGACAACATCCGCAAGGTCATCCAGTTCCTGCTTTCGGCAAACCTTGCCGAGGTCTTCTCGGTGTTTATCGCCACGCTCATCGGCTTTACCATCTTCCAGCCGGTGCAGCTGCTGTGGGTGAACCTGGTTACCGACTGTTTCCCCGCGCTCGCGCTGGGCATGGAGGACGCCGAGGGCGACATTATGAAGCGCAAGCCGCGCAACGCTAAGGACGGTGTCTTCGCCGGACATATGGGTCTGGACTGCGTGGTCCAGGGTCTGATCATCACCGTGCTGGTGCTGGCGAGCTTCTTTGTGGGCGTGTACTTTGACATGGGCTACATTCACATCGCTGATATGATCGCCGGCAATGCCGACGAGGAAGGCGTGATGATGGCGTTCATCACGCTCAACATGGTCGAGATTTTCCACTGCTTCAATATGCGCAGCCGTCGTGCGTCGCTGTTCACCATGAAGAAGCAGAACAAGTGGCTGTGGGCTTCCGCTGCGCTGGCGCTGGTGCTGACGGTGATCGTGACCGTACAGCCGACGCTTGCCGAGATGTTCTTTGGCCCTGTGACGCTTGAGCTCAAGGGCGTTCTTGCCGCGCTGGGCCTGGCCTTCCTGATCATCCCGCTGATGGAGATCTACAAGGCGATCATGCGCGCGGTCGAGAAGGAGTAAGTTAACCTGTCCGGGCCCGCCCCTGCGTGTTTTCTTCTTCGCTGGTCCTCGCGCTTCGCGCTGCGGGATCGCTCAGAAGAAACCCCTCTCGGCGGTCGGGCCTTCGGACAACCTCTCGGGACCATGAGCTGAGGGAAAGTATGTGAGCTGGTCGGGCTTTGCCCGGCCAGCTCTTTTTGATTTAAAATACCTGCTCAGTTGTGATTTTGGCTGCTGGGAGGCGTTTGTGGCTAAGGCTAAGGCTAAAGCGAAGAAAAAGACGACGGGGGCGCGGGCTAAGCGCGGTCGTCGTCGGAAACTCGCGACCGAAGCGCCCGTGTCTGCCGAGGAGTTGTTGGCGAGCGTACCGGGGCTCGATGCGCTGCAGGATGTCCCGGCGTTTGATGATCTGCCGGTCGATGAAACCCAGCAGACTGCCTTTGATGATTTCTGCGCACATGCCGAGGAGCCCGAGCAGATGCAGCTCGGTGCCGTGGTACGCCTGGATCGCGGGTTTCCGCTGGTGGCCACTGCCGACGACACCTTTCGCGCCGAGCATGCCGTGGGGTTTGCCAAGTCGCGCGGCGAGGACGAGGTCCTGCTGCCTGCCGTGGGCGACCGTGTGGCGGTACGCCGCGCTCCCGGGCACGATATGGGCGTGATTGAGTACGTGCTGCCGCGCCGTACGAGCTTTGAGCGTTGGCGCGGCCGCGCCCGTGGAGAGCGCCAGGTGCTCTGCTCCAACGTGGATAGCGTGCTAATCGTGCAGGCGCTCGGTGCCGGTGAGGTGCTGCTCGACCGCGTGGCGCGCTCGCTGGTGTTGGCGCTCGACTGCGATGCCGAGCCAGTGGTGGTGCTCACCAAAGCTGACCGCTGCGATGCCGAGGAACTCGAGCGCGATTTGGACCGCGTGCGCCGCCTGGTGGGTCCGGACGTGCGCGTAATCGTGACGTCCTCTGCCGAGGGCCGCGGCCTGGACGAGGTCCGTGCCTGCGTGCCTGCCGGGAGCTGTGCCATGATTCTGGGCGAGTCGGGTGCCGGCAAGTCGACGCTGCTCAATGCACTGCTGGGCCACGATACGTTGGCGACCGGCGGTGTGCGTGAACGCGACGACCAGGGCCGTCACACTACCGTCGCGCGCGTGATGGTGGCGCTGCCGGGCGACGCCGGCGTGATCGCCGATGCTCCGGGCCTGCGCAGCCTACCGCTCGTGGGTCACGAGCGAGGTCTGGCGCGCGCTTTCCCCGAGATTGTCGAGGCATCGCGCGCGTGCCGGTTTGGCGATTGCACACATACCCATGAGCCGGGCTGCGCCGTTCGCGAGGCCGAGGACGCCGGGCAGATCGACAGCCTACGGCTGGAAACGTTCCAAAACTTGGCGTCATCCATGCGCGTGAGCGCTCAAATGCTCGATCCCGATGTTCATCTGTAATTGATTTTTCCTATGACAGCCGTCTCCCAACTGTTCGGGAGACGGCTTTTTTGCTGCGGAAAAGCCTCGAAACATGCAGTTTGCTGACGTGCTGACCAAAACCTTGCCACGAGCTTGACGGGCTGGTCAGCTTTTGGTCAGCGATTGGTTTGACATCGAAAACCAAGATTGCGATTGCGCCGCTTTGCACTCTGGCCGCCCAGACAATGGTGGTACGGGCATTCGCCCGGCACTGCCATGAGAGGAGCGGCCGTGAACAAGAGCAAGCGCATCGCCATCAGTCTGGTCGCGGGCGTGCTCGCTGCTCTGCTCTGCATGGTTTACGGCTCGTCGATCCGCTCGCAAGCCGAACAGGTCCAGGCTGAGACCTTGGCCAAGTACGGTGGCGATCGCGTCGAGGTATGCGTCGCGGCGCGCGATATCGATGTGGGTGAGACCCTCGATGAGACCAATGTCATAACCCAGGAGTGGCTGACGAGTCTGCTGCCGCGTGACGCGGCGACCGAGCTACGCCAGGTGCGCGGCGACGTGACGACTTCGCGTATTCCCAAAAACGCCGTGATCTGCAATGTCTACACCAAGGCCGAGAGCCACATGCTCGAGGTGCCTAAGGGCAAGGTCGCCGTTTCGGTGGCGGTCGATGCCGAGCACTCGGTCGGCGGTGCTGCGGGCGTGGGCAGCTACGTGGACGTGTACGTGCAAAAAGACGGCGTAACCGATCGGCTGTGCGGCGCGTACGTGATCGATACCAGTGAGGATTCCGGTTCCACGCGCGAGGGCAAGATCGAATGGGTGACGCTGGCGGCTGACCCCGAAGACGTCAAGGAACTGCTGGGAGCCTCGGGCAAGGGAACGGTCAGCTTGACGATTCCCGCCACGGCGCGCGGCAAAAAGAGCGGAGGCGACGAGTGATGAAGGCGATCTGGCTTGCGTGCTGCGCGTGCGGCGATTACGGGCTGTTGCAGCGGGAAGTCGAGGGCCGTGATGTGGGTGCACAGGTGCTTCGCGTGGGTGACCTGGACGGGCTGGTTTCCATGGCGCGGGCGTTTCCGTCGCGCCGCGGGGCTGCCATCATCGCGGCGTCTCTGTTTGATACCGAAGATGTGCGCAAGACTGTTGCGCGCCTGACGGCCGAAGGCCGCGTGAGTCGCGTGGTCGTGTTGATAGAAGCGCTCGATCCGTCGGATATCGAGGGGCTGTTTCGCGCGGGGGCGACCGAGGTCATCGCTGCGCACAGTGTATGCGGCAACGGGCGCGCGGGCGAGGGAGCGGTTGATTCCGATCGGCACATGACGATTGAGCCCGATGCTTTTGTTGATAGGGAACCCGGGGCGCCTCGCGCTACAAGAGGCCCGCGTGTTGATGATTATGGAAAAGCGGAAGCCGAGCATGGTCGGCGCCCCCGGAACCCCCTTGTAGACGATGACGCTGGAGGGCCGGCGCAGCATGCTGGCGACTCCCCGGCTGTAGATATGGGATACGTGCACGGCGTGAATCTGGCGGATGAACTCGACGAAGTTGAGGGCTTTGCCGGGTGCGGCGAGTTGTCGCTAATGCAGCATGAGCAGATTGCGCAGAACGAGCCTGCCTCGCAGACCGAACAAGCTGCCATGCCGGCTTGGACGCAGCGTGTGGTTGCGGCGGGGGAGACGGGGGCGCTGCCACCGACGCCCGCCCCGCCGCCTCCGATGCCGCCGGCAGACGCTGCCGCTCCGCCGCATCGAGCTCCGGTCATCTGCGCTATTTCGGGTTCGGGCGGTTGCGGCAAGTCGACGATCGTTGCCACCATGGCACACACATCGTCGCTGTTGGGCTTGCGTGCCGCCGTGCTCGACCTGGACCTGATGTTTGGAAACCTTTACGACTTGTTAGGCGTCGATGCTCCGCGCGATATGGCGGCACTTATCGAGCCGTCGGCGGCGGGCACGCTCACCGAGCCGGATATCGTAGCCACATCGATGCGCGTGGCGCCGGGCGTTACGCTCTGGGGTCCCGTCGCGGCGCCCGAGCAAGCCGAGCTCATGGCGCGTCCGGTGGAGCTACTGCTTGATGTTCTGCGTCGCGAATCCGACGTGGTCTTTATCGATACCTCGGTCTTTTGGGGCGACGCCGTGGCGGCTGCGGTGGCGGCGAGCGACCGTTGCCTGGTCGTTGGCGATGCGGCGGTGTCGTCCGCGACATCGGCGTCGCGCGTCATCGAACTGGCAAGTCGAGTAGGTGTGCCGCGCACGCGCATGAGCGCCGTGTTCAACCGGTTCGGTGCGCGCGGGGCAGACGAGGACGTCGCCATGCGCTTTGAGATTGCCTGTGCGTTGAGCTCCAAGATTCGTATCGCCGATGGCGGGCAGGATCTCGCCGCGCTCATGGCGTTTGGGCGCGCTGACGAGGCAGTGGGGCAGACCAGCGCTTTTGCGACTAGCGTGCGCGAGGCCACGCGCGAGATGCTCGTGGAACTGGGGTGCGCCGTCGGCCCTTGGAGCGATATGGTCGCCGACCGTGCAACGCGTGCCGAACGCCCGCGTATCCGCCTTCCCTGGTCGCGCGAGGGTGATCAGCGATGAGCCTGCAAACGAGGATTAAGGCTGCCGGCGCTGCGGCGGCGGCAGCGCCTGTAGATGTGGGGCGTCGCCGCGCCGTGAAACGACGCACCAAGCGCGCCGTGATGGACCGCATGGGTTACGACGAAGTGGCGCGTATCAGCGCCTATATCGACCCGGCACTTGCCCGCTCGGAATTGCGTCCCGCGGTGGAGGCGGCGCTCAATGTTGAGGAGCCGACCGATCTCGCGACGCCCGAGCGCGAGACCATCATCGACGAGATTTTGGATGACGTGGTGGGCTTGGGGCCGTTGCAGCCGCTCATCGAGGACGACACCGTTACCGAGATCATGATCAACGGCTGCCGCTCGGCTTTCTTTGAACGCGGCGGCGTCTTGTACCCCATCGAGCATGCGTTTGAGGATGATGAGCAGATCCGTGTGCTTATCGACCGCATTATCTCGCCACTTGGCCGCCGTATCGACGAGCGCAGCCCCATCGTCAACGCCCGCCTCAAAACGGGCTATCGCGTCAACGCGGTGATTCCGCCTGTGGCGATTGACGGACCGATTCTCACCATCCGAAAGTTCTCGGACCGTATCTGCTCGCTGGACGAGCTCGTGGGGTTGGGATCGCTGCCGCTTTGGTATGCGCAGCTGCTGTCGTGTGCGGTGTCGCTGCGACAGGACCTGGCGGTTGCGGGAGGCACGGGATCTGGTAAGACCACCCTGCTCAACGCGTTGTCATGTGAGATTTCCACCGGCGAGCGCATCGTGACGATCGAGGACTCTGCCGAGCTCAAGTTTGCGCATCATCCGCACGTGGTGCGCCTAGAGGCGCGCGAGGCCTCAATTGAGGGTGAGGGCGCGGTGACGATCCGCGACCTGGTAACTAATGCCCTGCGCATGCGCCCCGACCGCATCGTGGTGGGCGAGGTGCGCGGTGCCGAGTGCTGCGACATGTTGCAGGCCATGAACACGGGCCACGACGGGTCGCTCACCACACTTCATGCGGGTTCAGAACAGGAGACCGTGGTGCGTCTGACGTTGCTTGCACGTTATGGCATCGATCTGCCGAGCGAGCTCATCGAGGAGCAGATTGCCATGGCGCTCGACGGCATCGTGATGTCCGAGCGCCACGCCGATGGCAGGCGCTTCGTCTCCTCGTATTCGGGGGTGCGTCGCGCCGCGTCGGGCGGCGTAGAGCTCGAGCGCTATGTGACTTTCGATGCCGCCGAGCGCACCTGGAAGCTTGACCGCGAGCCGCCGTTTATCGCAGAAGGCCTGCGGTCGGGGACGCTCACACAAGAGGAGGTGGACGAATGGAGATCGCTGTGCCCCTCGTCGTAGGGGGCTTGGCGGGGCTTTCTGTCGCGACGGCGTGCGGGGCGGAACCTCGTGTGCCGCGGGTACCGCCGGCGGAGCTGGCACGTCGGGCGCTCGAGACGGTGGCAGAGAAGCTGCCGCGTGAGCTGGTGGAAAACGATCTGCTGAAAAAGATCGCCCGTTCGTGGGCATCGCTGGCTCCGGCGCATCGCCTCGGCCTCGTGATCGAGGATGCTTCGGGGCGCTTGGCGTTTCTGCTGCTATCGAGCGGTGTCTGCTGCGTTTTACTAACGATGGTGTCGTTATCGCCCCTCGGATTTGCCTTGGGACTCGTTGCTCCGATTGCCGTTGGTGCCGCTCGGGATGGCTTTGAGAGCCGGCGCGAGCAACACGATGCAGAAGAGGCCATGCCCGAGGCGTTTACCGCACTTTCCATGTCGCTTGCCTCGGGACATTCGCTGGCCCAGGGCATGCGCTTTGTGGGCGCTCATGCGCAAGAGCCAGTGCATAACGAGTTTTTGCGGGTGGCGGCGGCGATCGATTGCGGCATCTCGGCGACCGACGCGCTCGATGACTTGCTCGTGCGCATCGACGCCCCCGGTCTTTCGCTTGTGACCTTGGCGCTTAAGGTGTCTCAGCGCACCGGCGCTCCGCTTGCCGACTTACTGTCCGAGGCGTCGAGCATGGTGGGGGAGCGCATTGAGCTCAAGCGCCGCCTGGATGTTAAGACGTCGCAGGCTCGCATGTCTGCGCATATGGTCGCGGCGATGCCGGCGGGCATGTGCGCAGTGTTGGCGCTGCTTTCGGCAGATTTTCGTCGCGGTCTTGCGACGCCTGCCGGCGCGGGCGCTGTGGTGCTGGGTCTTGCCCTCAACGCCGTTGCCCTGGTGGTTATCCGGCGCATTATGCGGGTGGAGCTATGAGCGCCTCGGTTGCAGTTGCGGCTTGCCTGTGCGCCCTGAGTGTATTTGTCGCGACGGGTTTTGATCGGGCGGATGCACGCAAGATCGCAGGGGCCTGCAAGCGCGAGGCGGTGCTGGTCGCTGCCGCGGGTCGCTCGGTGGTCGATGCTCTGACCGCGCGAGTGAAGGGCGCGGTTGGAGCGGGCGGCCCGGCGCGAGTGTCGCTCGGCGAAGTGTCCGAGATGATCGATGTTGTGCGCTTGGGTCTTTCGGCCGGTCTTTCGTTTGATGCGGCGCTTGAGATTTTCTGCGCCAACCGCCGGTCAGTGCTGGCTCTTCGCCTTGAGCGCGCCTGCATGGCGTGGCAGGTGGGCGTGGGCACGCGTGAGGACGAGTTGTTGGCCGCCGCGCGCGACCTGGACGTGCGAGCGCTCGAGACCTTTGCCATCACGGTGGGGCAGGCGCTCGCCCTGGGTGCCCCACTTGCCGAGACGCTGGCCGCTCAAAGTCGCGAGATCCGTGCGGCTCATCGCGCCGCGGTCGAGCGCGAGATCGAGCGTGCGCCCGTCAAGCTGTTGATTCCCACCGGCACGCTCATCTTGCCGGCGTTGCTTCTGTCCATATTGGGCCCGCTGCTGGGAGCAGGCGGGATGATGTAGGGAGGAATACATGAACACGATGGTCGAAGTTGCTGACAAGGCTTGGAGCTGGGCTTTTTGCCGGGCGATTCACACTCGCCAGCATGCCAAGGAGCTGTTGCAGGAGGAGAGCGCGCAGGGTACCACCGAGTACGCCATTTTAGTGGGCGTACTTGTGGTGATCGCGATTATTGCCATCGTTGCATTTAAAGGCAAGGTCCAAGATCTATGGAACGCTATCAGCGAGGGCATCAACAGCCTGTAGAGGGCGAGCGCCCCATCGGGGTGCTGCTGGTGTTTGCTTGCCTGACCGTGGCGATAGCGGCGGTGCTTTGGGGGCTTAACGCCGCGCGGCAGCAGCGTCCTGGGACCGCCTCCGATTTGGGCTCAGATTCGGCGGTGGCGTCTCAAAAAGATGAGATGCGAGATGCGGACGATTCGGATGTCGCTGTCACGGCGCAAACCTTTCTGCGGGCGCTCGACAAGCGGTCTGGCACTGCGACGGATTCGCCTGAGGGCAACGCGATTGCGGTCCGGCTTGCATGGTCCGAGGACCGACCGATGACCGAAGCGGCAGCGGATATGCTGCGTGCCTATCGCGAGGTACCCACGGCACAACTTGCTCTGAGCGGCTATCTCGATATCAAGGGCAACGTGTGGGGCGCTATCGTGCGCGACGGACGCGGCTGGGTCGATATGGTGACGGTTGCCGCGGATACTGGCGATGCTTCGTGTCGTCTGCGCGCCGTGCGCCTGGTCCCGCAAACAATAAACTCAAAGGAGGGATCGTGAAATGCATGACGTCCTGCGCGAGGAGTCTGCCCAGGCAACGGTCGAATACGCCATCGTCACGGTGGCGCTGTTATCGATCGTGCTGGCGATTGCGGGACTTTGGCGTGCTGGCACCGATGGGCGCTTGGCGGCGCTGGTCGAGCGGGCGGCATCCCATGGCGTTGCCTCGATGTCGGTTATCGACGCCGCTGCGGGCGCTAAGGACATCGCGTTGTATTGATATCGCGTGCGAGGACCGGGCGCAGTCTACGGTCGAGGCCGCTTTTTTGCTGCCGACGTTTCTGACGCTCATCCTTCTCGCACTGCAACCGGTGTGCCTGCTCTATACGCGCGCGGTCATGGAGTCTGCCGCCGCCGAGACCGCGCGGCTCATGACCACGACGACGGCGGAGGACGACGATCTTAAGGAGTTCACCCGCCGCCGGCTTGCCGCAGTGCCCAACGTTTCGATCTTTCATGCCGGCGGGCCGCTGTCGTGGGATATCGAGCTTGGCCGGGCCGGTGCGGGTGGCGTCTCGTCCGTGTCCGTTTCCGGCGAGGTCAAGCCGTTGCCCGTGATCGGTGCGTTTGCGCAGGCTATGGGTGGTGCCGCCGAGGGCGGCTACGTTGAGCTCAAGGTCGATGTCTCGTATCAATCGCGTCCCGAATGGCTGGAGGGAGATTATGATTCGTGGATTGCTACATGGGATTAAGCGTTTCTGGTCTAGACGCGTTTTGACGCGCCGTCCGAGCTGCCATTGCAAGCGAGGCGGCTTTATGGGTCGAGCCGGTGTCGATCTGTTTATCGAAGACGGCGCCTATACCACGCTTTCTTCTGCCGTGGTCATCCTAGTGGTGCTCACATTGTTGTTTTCGTCGACCGCGGCGATATGGAGCATGTCGCGTGCCGGGGACACCCAGGTGGCGGCCGATAGCGGCGCGCTGGCGGGTGCCAACGTAGTGTCGTCCTATCACACGGCTGCCACGGTGGTTGATGCGAGTATCTTGAGTCTGGGGCTGGCGGGGTTTGCCACGATCGGGACGGGCCTGGTCGCCATCCTCATCCCGGGTGCCGAGCCGGTTGCCGGCAATATGGTCGACACCGGGATCGAGATCATTAAAACGCGCAACAAGTTTGCCAAAAGCGCATCGGAAGGCTTACAGAAAATCGAGACGGCTCTGCCGTATCTGATCGCCGCGCGTGCCACGCAGGCGGTGTCGGCGCAGGATACCGATAGTGTGACCTATACCGGTACGGCGCTTGCCGTGCCCAGGACATCCGAGTCGGACTTTGCTGCGCTCAAAGGGTCAGAGATCTCGACCGATACCATTAAAGACACATCAGATGATTTAGAGCGTGCGGCCGAGGAGCTGCGGAAGGCCTCGGAGGAGACGGCGAAGGCAAAGGAGCGCGCTTGGCTGGCGGATTGTGGTGGGTCTGACAAGGGCTCGGTCGGCAGCTGTTCTTGTATGTGGGAGCGCGCAAAAAGCCTAACGGATCTCTCCGGTGTTCAAAATCCGCATTACTCATCGAGCGTTACGTGGGAGCCTCAAGTTGCCCTTGATCGCGCGAAGGACTACTACCATTGGCGTCTGACAAATGAGAAGCCCCAGGGCTCGAGTGTCGAGATGAAGGCAGAGTCTGCGGCGCGTAAGGCGTTCTATACCTATGCGAGTGCGGAGGTCGATCGGGCATATATAACCGAGAACGGAGACAGGGTTTCCTCCTATATTCCGCTGCTGCCGCGCAACTCTGATGAGGTTCGGGCGACGGAACTCTATACCGATGCGGTGTGGCCGACGAGCGTGAACGATGGCAAGGCGTATCTGCATTACGGGACGACCTGCCCTAACTACAAGAAAGGAACGCCGAGCGGATTTGCTTCGGTTGCCGATCACGATGGACAAGATAAATGCAGCAACTGCCATTTTGGCGTTTCGTCGCTTGGTGCTGTTGCGGCGCCTTCGACCTCTATCGAAAACGGCTTCGAGTATCACTTTGACAAGTTTAAAGACGCCCTGGAAGACTACGTCGAATGCCGCAACAAAGAGCTTGAGCTCATGCGTCAGACCGAGGACGAGGCCGACCGTGCGGGCAATGCGTTTGACCAGGCCATTAAAGCGCTTTCCGGCGAGCGCCCGCGTATCGCCCCACCTGGCCGCAACGGCGTGGTCGCCTTTGCAGTTTCGGGTGACATTACCAGCCCCGATCAACTTAACTCCTCGTTTAACGCGGCAGTCAGGCTTGGCGATCGCGGTGCTATCTCTGCCGCGGTGCTGGCGCCCGATGAGGCGACGGCGCAAAACAACGTGCTTTCGCGATTTTTCTCGACATTGAAGGAACGCTCGGGCGGCGTTGCCGGCGTGCTCGACGGCGTCATGGATGTTTGGGGACGGCTACTCGTGGGATACGGTGATATCCAAGGCTCAGCCGACGAACTTATGGACGAGATGATTAAAGGCCTAGGAGGGGGCAGCGGCGCGTTGGGCTCCATCGCATCGTGGCTCGGCGATACCGTTTCGGCGTCCGTGGCGGCGCTGGGTTTGGAACCGTGCGACTTGCGCCTGCGAAAGCCGGTGCTGACCGATTCCGCCAATATCATTAAGAGTCCGGGGTCTGACATTGCGGGTCTCTCTCAAGCGCAAGACAAGCTGCGAAGTATTCCGTTGGGCGTGACCGATCCCAAGGCGCTTTGCGAGGCGTTGGAATATCAAGTCGAACGCACCATTAGCGGTACGGTGTTCACACTTGCGGAGATTCCTCTGCCCGGCGGCGGCTCCATCCCGCTCACCGTCGATGTCGCCACGCTGGTTGGCGCTCTGGGCGGTGGGTCGTAATGAGTATCCGCATGCGTCTGCGCGAGGAGCGCGCCCAAGCGACGGTGGAGATGGCAGTGGTTACGCCCGTTTTGCTGGTGCTGGCACTCATCGTGTACAACGTCATGATCTTTGCCAGCGCTGTCGCGCGCTTCGACCGCGTGGTGCCCGACATCGTGCTAGCGCATGCCGTGGCGTCGGAGGGGGAGGGCGACGAAAGCTCTGCCGATGCCTCGGCGACGGTTCAGGCTCAAATTCTGAATGCCATGGAAGGCTATGACTTGCAGATCGAAGTGTCGAGCGAGCAAGGCGCGAAGGCATCGGATGGTGGCCTGCTCTCCCTATCCGGTACGTTTAGGACCTACACCTGCACCATGCACTATGAGCCGTGGCCGACTTCTCTCAGCATCGCTGGCGTCCCGCTGGGGGCGCCGACAACGTTGTCGCACGAGCGTGCGGTGACGGTCGATCCATGGCGTCCGGGGGTGGTCATGTGACCGCGGTCTCGTCCTACATCGTCTACGCGCGGGCACTCAATAGGCTGGGTTGGACGCCGGCCGAGTTTGTGGTGGCGGAGTCGTTTGTCGTGCGCCTGCGCGGCATGCTGGGACGGCGTCCGGTTGCCGCCAACGGCCTGCCGCTCGTCATGGCGTTTCCACGCTGCTCTTCGGTCCATACGTGTTTTATGGCCTATCCCATCGACATCGCCTTCATCGATCGCGACGGCAATATCCTCGCGCGCTACGAAAACGTTCGTCCTTGGTGCATGTGTTCCTGCCCCGGCACCTGGGCCGTACTAGAGCGTCCTTCAATCATTGTTTCGACCCCTGCTCTCCAACGCGTGCCGGCTTAAGAATTGGCGACAGCGGACTTTCGTCATACGAAATTGGGTAAGATGGAGGAGAAGGTGCATGGATGTTGAGATCCATCCGAACGCCAAAAAACACTTGACGGAAAAGCAGGTACTAGGTGCCTGGTCCGCGGTTACTGAGTGCATTCGCCGCGAGTCGGAGGACGAGCCGCCGAGATGGCTTGCAATTGGATGGCTCTCAGACGGACGAAGCGTGGAGCTTGTCGCGATGGAGCTTGTCCGTGGGTGGCTTATCATTCATGCCTTGTCTCCAGTCCAGAAGAAATTCTGGCAAGAGATCGAGCGAGCTCGGCAGAGGGGTCGATGATGGGCAAGACGTATACGGCCGCTAATGGTCAGGTTGTAACGGATGAAATGATTGACGCGTGGTGCGAGTCGTACGAGCGCGGAGAGTTTCCGGATGGCGAACACACCGTTGGTGGGATCGTGCATGGACGGCCCCCGCTCTCAGGTGAGGGGACGGCAACGCTGTCGGTCAAGATTCCTCTGGGAATGAAGGAGGCCATTCGTCGACGGGCGGCTGCCGAGGGGATGACGCCAAGTGAGTTTGCCCGTGCGGCTCTGAGCGAAAAACTTCTTGCTGCCGGCTGATGTCTCTGACGTGCCGATTTATAGAACCGAGGCTGTGCTCAAAAACTTTTTTAAAATTCTCGGTTGACCGGAACGCGTCCTTGGTTATACTAATCAAGCCTTGAAACAAGGCACACCTCAAATGGCTGGGTAGCTCAGTTGGTAGAGCAGAGGACTGAAAATCCTCGTGTCAGGGGTTCGATTCCCTTCCCCGCCACCTTGAATTGTTTAGGACCTCTGCAAAGGGGTCCTTTTCTTTTATGCAGCCCCCACATGGAATCGAACCCCGTGAGGGCGCGGAGCTGAGTAAACGCGTAAGCGTTTACCAGCGCAGCTCGCAAGGCGCGTAAGCGCCGCAGCGGTCCGTCCGCGCGGCGCGCGGACGCGATTCCCTTCCCCGCCACCTTGAATTGACTAGGACCTCTGCAAAGGGGTCCTTTTCTTTTATTGAGGGCTCTGCGGAAATTGCGTCCCGGAATTTGGCTTCAGAGTGGGATGCGTTTTCCGCTTTGAGGCCGCTTGGGAAAGCGCGACCCGGAATCCGGCGTCAGAATGGGACGTGCTTTCCTTTTTCGGCCTTTGGCGGAAACTGCGTCCCAGATCCCGCGCTCAGAACGGGATGCATTTTCCGGTTGAGGCCTCGAACGGAAAATGCATCCCAGTCTTTTGCGAAAAACGGGATGCGCTTTCCGGCCGCCTACTTCCGGCACATATGTACATCTCGGCACGCCATCTCGGGCCCGCCCGCCCAGACATTCCTCCCGCTTTTGCGCCACTTTACAGACCGCTCGGTCGTCTGTCCGCACGCGCGGGTATACTCAAAACGATACTTTTCCTATGCAATACGATGCAGGCTCGGCCTGCACGATCCGAAGGGGGCAGTGATGGAGAGGATACTCGGCGTTAATCTCTCTGGCTGGTTTATTCCCGAGCCTTGGGTGACCCCGTCGCTATACGCGGCGACCGGTGCATCCAACGCGGCCGAGCTGCAGGAGGCCATGGGCACCGCCGCCTATAACGAGCGCATGCGCCGTCATTACGAGACGTTTATGAGCGAGGATGATTTTCGCCGTATGGCGCAGATCGGCCTCAACGCCGTGCGCCTGCCGGTGCCTTGGTATGCCTTTGGCTCGCAGGAGTCCGATGCGTCCTACATCTCGGTTGTCGACTACATCGACCGTGCAATTGAGTGGGCTGCCAAGTACGACATCCGCGTGCTGCTTGATCTGGCAACTGTGCCCGGTGGCCAGGGCGATTCCAACGATTCGCCCGCCACGCCGGAGGCTGTCGCCGAGTGGCATTCGTCCACCAACGGCCGTCATGTCGCACTCGACGTGCTCGAGCGCTTGGCCGAGCGTTACGGCGAGGCCGAGAGCCTGCTGGGCATTGAGCTGCTGGACACGCCGCAGATGAGTGTCCGCAAGAGCCTCTTCACCATGACGGATGGCATTCCGGCGCACTACCTGCGCAACTTCTATCGCGACGCCTATGAGCTCGTCCGTTCGTATATGCCCGAGGATAAGATCGTCGTCTTCTCGTCGTCGGGGCATCCCAGCGAGTGGAAGCATTTTATGCGCGGCGCCAAGTACAAGAACGTCTACATGGACCTTCACCTGTACCATTACCGCGACGAGCATGCGCTCGACATCACGAGCCCCCGCGGGCTGACGACGGCGATTTCGCGTAACAAGCGCGAGCTTAAAGAAGCGATTTCGACTGGGTTCCCCGTGCTGGTGGGCGAATGGTCGGGCGCGGCGATCTTTGCCAACTCGTCGGTTACGCCCGAGGGCCGCAATGCCTACGAGCGCGTGTTTATCGCCAATCAGCTGGCTTCGTTTGCGCCGGCTGCCGGTTGGTTCTTCCAAACGTGGAAGACCGAGAAGCGCATTGCAGCATGGGACGCCCGCGCGGCGCTCGGTACGCTCGAGCGCGGCATGATTGAATAGGTTGATATGACGCAAAACAGCGCCCATACGGGCAAACTCTATGTGGTCGGCACGCCCATCGGCAACCTGGGCGACCTGTCCCCGCGCGTTGGCGAGACCTTTGCCGCTGCCGATGTCATCTGCTGCGAAGACACGCGCGTGACGTCAAAGCTGCTGATGCACCTGGGCATTTCCAAGCCGCTTGTCCGTTGCGACGAGAATGTGATCGCCAGCCGCGCCGCCGGCCTGGTCGACCGTCTGCTGACGGGGGAGACCCTCGCCTTTGCCTCGGACGCCGGCATGCCGAGCGTGTCCGATCCCGGCCAGGCGCTGGTCGAGGCGGCGCGTGAGGCCGATGTGCCCGTCGAAGTTATTCCCGGGCCCTCTGCTTGCGTCACGGCGCTCGTTTCGTCCGGCATTTCCTGCGAGCATTTTTTCTTCGAGGGCTTTTTGGGTCGAAAGCACGGCGACCGTGTGCGCCGTTTGCAGCGCCTTGCCGTGGTGCCCGGCGCGCTCATCTTCTACGAGTCTCCACATCGCATCGTGGCGACGCTCGAGGCCGTGGTGGAGGTCTTTCCCCAGCGTGAGGTTGCCGTCTGCCGCGAGCTCACCAAGCTGCACGAGGAAGTCTTGCGCGGGCCCGCCGCCCAGCTCGCCGAGGAGCTGCGTGCTCGCGGCGAGGTAAAGGGCGAGATTGCGCTGGTCATCGCGCCGCCGAGCGAGGACGAGGAGGCCGGTATCGTGCCAGTTGGCGCAGCGGCAGCGGATCCCGACGAGGCCCTGCGCGAGGATATCCGCGCCGCGCTCGAGGAGGGAGAGCCCGCCTCTGCGGTGGCCAAGCGCCTGTCTCAGAAGTATTCGCGCCGCAAGCGCGATGTCTATGCCATGGTGCTCGATATGCAATAGATGGAGGATATCCAGCCCTTGCGCTAGAATCATCCCCTGTATGCAACGTTTTTCTGGAGGACAAACCCCATGGATCAAAGCAAGCCTTCGTTCTTTATCACGACGCCCATCTACTACGTCAACGCCGATCCGCACCTGGGCACGGCTTATTCCACCATCATCGCCGACGTTCAGGCTCGCTATCGCCGCTCCGCCGGCTATAACGTCAAGTTCCTGACCGGCATGGACGAGCACGGCGAGAAGGTCGCCGAGGCCGCAGCCAAGCACAACATGACGCCGCAGGAGTGGACCGACAGCCAGGCCCCGCACTTCAAGGAGCTTTGGAGCAAGCTCGAGATTTCCAACGACGACTTCATCCGCACCACCGAGCCGCGCCAGCATCATGCTGTGCAGTACCTGTGGGAGCGCATGAAGGAGTCCGGCTACCTGTATAAGGGCAGCTACGACGGTTGGTATTGCGTGCCTGACGAGACCTACTTCACTGATACGCAGGTCCAGAAGGGCGACGAGGAGTACGGCAGCGTCGGCCAGCACCTGTGCCCCGACTGCCACCGTCCGCTTGAGCGCGTGCAGGAGGAGTCCTACTTCTTTAAGCTTTCCGCCTTCCAGGACAAGCTGCTCAAGCTCTATGACGAGCACCCCGACTTTGTCGAGCCTGCGTTCCGTATGAATGAGGTACGCAGCTTTGTCGAGGGCGGCCTTAATGACCTTTCCGTGAGCCGTACGAGCTTTGACTGGGGCATTCAGGTCCCGTTTGACGAGGGTCACGTGACCTACGTGTGGTTCGATGCGCTGCTCAACTATATGACGGCCGTCGGCTACGGTGTCGACACCGATGAGGCGCGTGCCGAGCTGGCCTATCGCTGGCCCGCGCAGTTCCACATCGTGGGTAAGGACATCATCCGCTTCCACTGCGTCATTTGGCCCGCCATGCTCATGGCCATTGGCGAGGCCCTGCCCGAGCACGTCTTTGCCCACGGCTTCCTGACCGTGCGCAATGCCGAGACTGGCAAGGCCGAGAAGATGTCCAAGAGCCGCGGCAACGCCATCGCTCCGCAGGACGTTATCGACATGCTGGGCGTCGAGGGCTATCGCTACTACTTCATGACCGACGTCGTCCCCGGTACCGACGGCGCCATCAGCTTCGACCGCATGGAGCAGGTCTACAACGCCGACCTGGCCAACAGCTGGGGCAACCTTATCTCGCGTTCGCTCAACATGAGCGGCAAGTACTTTGACGGTTGCGCGCCCGCCAAGCCCGCATCGTTCGATGCGTTCGACAACCCGTTGGCAAAGATTGCCGATGGCCTGGTCGATCGCTACATGGCCAAGATGGACGTGCTCGATTATGGTGGAGCTAAGGACGAGGTCATGGAGCTCATCCATGCCGCCAACCACTACATCGAGGACTCCGAGCCCTGGGCGCTTGCCAAGGACGAGGCCAAGGCTGACGAGCTGGCGTTTGTGATCTACAACCTGCTCGAGGCCATCCGCATTGCCGCTCACCTGCTGATGCCGCTCATGCCCCAGACTTCTGCCGAGGCCCTGCGCCGCCTGTCCTGCGAGGACGAGGCCGCGAGCGACGACCTCAAGGGCATTTGCGCTTGGGGCCTGCTTGCCGGTGGTCAGCCCGTCGAGAAGGGCGAGCCGCTGTTCCCGCGTCTGGGCTAAGCCGCTGCGCGCCATATCGGCAATTTGCTGTTTAGCTGTAAGGGCATGGCCGCAACGGTCCATGCCCTTTTGCTTTACGATGCAGCCACCATGTTAAGGAGGCAACCATGACAACTTCGCCTTTGGCAAACCCCACGGCAACTAGGGAGCTGCTAGAGGAGTTTGGCCTTGCGACCAAGCATCGCCTGGGCCAGAACTTCCTGATCGACAACCATGTGATCGAACGTATCTGTGAGCTCGCTGAGCTTGCGGGCGATGAGCGCGTGCTCGAGGTCGGCCCGGGTTGCGGCACGCTGACGTTGGCCCTGCTGCAGGAGGCGGCGTGCGTTACGTCGATTGAGGCAGATCCCGAGCTCGAGCCGGTGCTCGATGCTCACGCCGCTGACTATGCCAACTTCCGCTTTATCATGGGCGACGCGCTCAAAGTGACGCCGGAGCAGATTGAGCAGGCCGCCGGTGGTGAACCCACGGTGTTTGTCGCGAACTTGCCCTATAACGTGGCGGCGACAATCATCCTGCAGTTCTTCCAGACGATGCCCGCGCTCAAGCGCGCCGTCGTCATGGTGCAAAAGGAGGTTGCCGATCGTATTGCCGCAACGCCGGGCAACAAGACCTATGGCGGCTACACGACAAAGCTCGGCCTGTATGCGCAGGTTACGGGTCGCTTTGAGGTGCCGCCGCGTTGCTTTATGCCGGCGCCGCACGTGGACTCGGCCGTCGTGCGTATCGACCGTGTTGACGGCGTGGTGCCCGAAGGACTCGACCGCGAGTTTGTGGCCCGCGTGATTGATGCTGCATTTGCTCAGCGTCGCAAGACCATTCGCAACTCCATGAGCGCCAACGGCTTTGCCAAGGACGTGCTCGATGCCGCCTTTGAGGCTTGCGGTATCGCATCCACCACGCGCGCCGAAACGCTTGATGTTGCCGACTTTGTCCGCCTGGCCCAGGAACTAATCCATGACGCTTAATGCCGAACGCGTGACGTTTACCAAGAAAAAGAAGACGGTTGCTTGTCCCGTGCCCTTGGCGCCGCTTGCCGACACGCATGCGCATCTGCTTTCGTTTTGGGGCAAAGAAGTGCCCGAGACGCTCGTGCGCGCCAAAGCCGCGGGCGTCGACCTGTTGGTGACGATGTTCGACCCCATCGCTGACAAACGCAGCGTGACGGACTATAGCGACTGGCTCGTGCGCGAAATTCTGCCGATGCAGGATATCCCTCAGATCAAGTATCTTGCCGGCGTGCATCCGTATGGCGCGCCGGACTATACCGACGACGTTCACGCACAGGTCGTTGCCGCGCTCGATGACCCCTTATGCGCCGGTATTGGCGAAATCGGCCTGGACTACCACATGGACTATGACGACGATATCGCGCCGGCATCCCATAACGTGCAGATTGACTGCATGGCGCGTCAGCTCGAGCTTGCCGTGTGCCGTAACGTGCCGGTGGAGCTGCATCTGCGCCACGAGGACACGGACCATGAGCGTACCTCGCACGTGGACGCCTACAACGTGCTTCGTGAGGTGGGCGTGCCCCAGGCCGGTTGTGTGCTGCACTGCTTTGGCGAGGACCGCGCCACGATGGAGCGCTTTGTGGAGCTGGGCTGCTATATCGCCTATGGTGGTGCGGCTACCTTTAAGCGCAACGACGACGTGCGCGAGGCATTCGCGGCAACCCCACTCGATCGAATTTTGTTCGAGACGGATTGCCCGTATATGGCTCCGGAGCCCATCCGCGGTCTTGAATGCGAGCCCGCAATGATCTCCATTACGGCAAACACGCTGGTCAACGACCGTGTCGATCGTACCGGCGAGGATGCTGAGGCAATCGCGCGAGCAGCTTGGGAAAATGCCTGCAAACTTTTTCAAAAATAGTTCTTGCGTTCGCGATGGCGCTCCGTTATTCTAATTCCTGCACGCGGGCGTGGCGGAATTGGCAGACGCGTACGGTTCAGGTCCGTATGGGGGCAACCCCATGAAGGTTCAAGTCCTTTCGCCCGCACCATTAAATGAAAGAGCTCCCAGCGATGGGGGCTTTTTTGTTATGGGCCCATCGCGGGGACTTGAACCTGCGAAGGAGCGAGCGTAAAGAAAACGCGGAGCGTTTTTAGCGAGCTGGCGAGTCCGCCGGCAGGCGGCCGAAGCCGGTGCGGATCCGCGAAGCGGATACGCGGACGTCCTTTCGCCCGCACCATTAAATGAAAGAGTTCCCAGCAATGGGGGCTTTTTTGTTATGCACGATCTCCTTGGACGGGTATCCTAATGCCAACGTGTGCCTATCAGAGGAGAGACCATGCTGTTGTCCGGTATCATTGCCGCCCTTACGAGCCTTTTGATTCCCATCATCATTTTGTTGCTGCTGCTTCCCAACGCCTGCTATGTCGTTGAACAACAGCATGCCGTGATCATCGAGCGTCTGGGCAAGTTTAACCGCATCGTCAACGCGGGCTTCCACATGAAGGTGCCCGTGATCGACCGCAAAGCCGCCACGGTGAGTCTGCGCACCATGAAAAACGGTTTTGGTATCGACGTTAAGACTCAGGATAATGTGACCATCGGCCTCGAGGTCTCTGCTCAGTACCACGTGAGCTATGACATGGGCGCCGGCCCGGCAGATTCGGGTATCTACAAGAGCTACTACATGCTGCAGGAGCCCGTCGACCAGATGCGTGACTTCATCACCGACGCCCTGCGCTCTTCGATTCCCGTCTACACACTCGATGAGGTCTTTGCCAAGAAGGATGACATCGCCAAGGATGTCAACGCTACCGTTTCCGAGCAGATGGCCGCCTACGGCTTCACCCTCGTGTCGACGCTCATCACCAAAATCGCACTGCCGACCGAGGTCGAGAACTCCATGAACGACATCAACGCCGCCCAGCGCAAGCGCGCTGCGGCACAGGAGCTCGCCGAGGCCGACCGCATCAAGCGCGTCACCGAGGCGACCGCCGAGGCCGAGGCTATGGAAAAGGCGGGCGAGGGCATCGCCAACCAGCGCAAGGCCATCGCGCTGGGTATCAAAGATTCGCTCGAGATCATCCAGGAGACGGGTGTCGGCAATGACGAGGCCAACCAACTGTTCATGTTTACGCAGTGGTCCGAGATGATGACGGAGTTCGCTCGCACGGGTAAAACCTCGACGGTCGTGCTGCCGAGCGACTTCTCGCAGTCGGCCTCTATGTTCGAGCAGATGCTGACCGCCGGCAAAGTTCAAAACGATTCGAAGGAGTAAACGCGCGTGAAATACACCGTCGTTTGCGTCGGTAAGCTCAAGGAGCGCTTTTGGAAGGACGCGTGCGCTGAGTACGCCAAGCGCCTAGGTGCCTATGCCAAGGTTGATATCCGCGAGGTGGCCGATATCGACCCGGCTAAGGCGGGCGGCGTGGATGCCGCGCGCGACAAGGAGGGGGCGGCGATTCTTGCTGCCTTGCCGTCTCGAGCGCATGTGATCCTGCTGGCCATTGAGGGCAAAGAGCGCTCGAGCGAGGAGTTTTCGGCGCGGCTCGATGATCTTATGCTGCGTGGTAACAGCGACATCGCCTTTGTGATTGGCGGATCGGACGGCGTGAGCGATGACGTGCGCGCCCGCGCCGACGAGATGCTCAGCTTTGGACGCATTACCTTGCCGCATAACCTGGCGCGCGTGGTGCTGCTGGAGCAAATCTACCGCGCCTGCAAGATCAGTCGTGGCGAGCCGTATCACAAATAGGTCGGCAATACGAAACAATGGCGTGGGACAATACCTTTCGTTTTGAGGAATGTGTCTGAAAGGACTATGAGATATGAAGATTGGATTTGTCGGTTTTGGCAATATGGCGAGCGCTATGGCCGATGGCTGGATCGCTGCCGGTGTAGCTGTGAGCGACATGTGCGCCTGCGCGGGTCGCTACGACGCACTGGTTGAGCGCTGCGAGGCGCGCGGCATGGTCGCCTGTCACGATGCCGCCGAGGTTGTCGCCGCATCCGATATCGTGGTCGCTGCGGTCAAACCGTACATGATCGAGAAGGTATTCGCCCCGCTCAAGGACATTCTTGCCGACAAGGTCGTTCTGTCGGTTGCCTGGACTTGGGACAGTGCCAAGTGGGAGCAGGTCCTGCCGGGCGTCGCGCACATCTCGACGGTGCCCAACACACCGGTTTCGGTGGGCGAGGGCGTCATCGCCTGCGAGAAGGCTTCCACGCTTAGTGATGAGCAGAGCGCAGTGGTGCTTGATCTGCTTGGCAAGCTCGGTGCGGTGGTCGAGCTCGATACGAGCCTGCTGTTTGTGGGCGGCACGGTGGGTGGTTGCGCTCCGGCATTTGTCGCCATGGCAATCGAGGCCCTGGGCGATGCAGCGGTCAAGCACGGTATCCCGCGTGCCGATGCCTATCGCATTGTGAGCCAGATGGTGCTGGGTACGGCAAAGCTGCAGCTTGCAACTGGCCAGCATCCTGCGGCGATGAAGGATGCCGTATGCTCGCCCGGTGGTGCCACCATCAAGGGCGTCGTTGCGCTCGAGGACGCCGGCATGCGCAGTGCCCTGGTCAAGGCAATCGACGCAACTCTCCAGTAAAACCTGCCATTTAGGGACAGGTTTATTTTGGCAGGTTTTTCCTGCGGTTTTGTCGTATGTGCGAAAAGCGCCCCGCAACTGGCTCAATTCCAGTTGCGGGGCGCTTGCGTTTGCCCAGATAAAACCGACCAAAATAAACCTGTCCCTTTTTGGCAGGTTAGTCCCAGAAGCTGTCTTCCTCATCCTCGGACTTGGGTCCGCGGTCGACGTACATCTTATGGGTACGCTTCTCCATTACAAAGGCAAGAATCGCAAATAACAGGATGCCGCCGGCGAAAAGGATGGCAAAACCGGTGCGGGTGCCAAACAAAAAGGAAAAAACTGCGTCCATTGGGTGCCTTCTTGCGTAGTTGAGTTGGGTCGTAAACGCTCATAAGTATATACTTGCCCATACATGAACAAGGTTGCAACCTAAATGGAATGTATATCGCCGGAGGATCTAATGCTTGATATCAAGTTTGTTCGCGAGAACCCCGATGCCATCGATGTCGCCATGGCTAACCGCCAGACGTCTTGGGATCGCGAGAAGTTCTTTGAGCTCGACGACGAGCGCCGTGCCGTCATCACCGAGGTCGAGGAGCTCCAGGCTACGCGCAATGCCGAGTCCAAGAAGATCGGCGCCCTGATGAAGGAGGGCAAGAAGGACGAGGCCGAGGCCGCCAAGGAGGCCGTGCGCGCCGTCAACGAGAAGATTGACGGTCTGGCCGAGCGCCGCACCGCTCTCGAGCAGGAGCAGTACGACTTCATGGCTCACCTGCCCAACATTCCGTGCGATGCCACCCCGTACGGTAAGGACGAGGACGAGAACATCGAGCGCCGTCGTTGGGGCACTCCGCGCGAGTTCGACTTCGACTTTAAGCCGCACTGGGATCTGGGCACCGACCTCGACATCCTCGACTTCGAGCGTGGCAACAAGCTCTCCGGCAGCCGCTTCACCGTTCTCGGTGGCGCCGGCGCCCGTCTTGAGCGCGCCCTCATCAACTTCTTCCTCGATACGCACACCAGCCGTGGCTTTAAGGAGTGGTGGCCGCCCATCGTCGTCAAGCGTCAGACCATGTTTGGCACGGGCCAGCTGCCCAAGTTTGAGGACGACGCCTATCACGTCTCGGGCGATAACTTCCTGATTCCCACCGCCGAGGTCGTGCTTACCAACCTGCACGCCGGCGAGGTCCTCGACGCCGACACCCTGCCGCGCCGCTACACTGCCTTCACTCCCTGTTTCCGTGAGGAGGCCGGCTCCGCTGGCCGCGACACCCGCGGCATCATCCGTCAGCACGAGTTCGACAAGGTCGAGATGGTCAAGTTCGCTAAACCGGAGGAGTCCGACGAGGAGCTCGAGAGCATGACCGCCGAGGCCGAGTACCTGCTGCAGCAGCTGGGCCTTCCGTATCGCGTGATTAGCCTGTGCACCGGCGACTTGGGCTTCTCTGCCCGTCAGACCTACGACGTCGAGGTCTGGCTGCCGAGCTACAACGCCTACAAGGAGATCAGCTCCTGCTCCAACTGCGGTGACTTCCAGGCTCGCCGCGCCAACATCAAGTATCGCGACCCCGAGAACTTCAAGGGTTCGCGTTACCTGCACACTCTCAACGGTTCCGGCCTACCGGCCGGCCGCACCATGGCCGCCATTCTGGAGAACTACCAGAACGCCGACGGCACCATCACGATTCCCGAGGTTCTGCGTCCTTACATGGGCGGCCTCGAGAAGATCGAGCCGGTCGCGTAACTTGGCTGCATAGGGGATATGCAAGGGCGCTCCTTCGGGGGCGCCCTATTTCGTGCGCAGGTTCATACCATGCCGTGCGGACAGCTCAATAGAAAACACACGAACAAGTGTTCTGTATACAGCCATCTACCTGCTATGCTTTTGCTAAATAAGAGCGAGAGAAAGGGGACGCGATGGAGCTGTTTGATGATCGGGTGGTTTTGTTTGAGAGCGACGAGGGCGGGGAGTACCTGCTTGTAACGTGTGAGCCGTCTGGCATGGGCGGCCTGGTGGTTCGGCAGACGAGTGAGGGTCCGTTGACCCAATGGTGCTTTGAGGAGTCGCCGCATGTGGTCGAGACGTTTGTGGCGCACGAGGGGCTTGTGGCGCTGGAGCACTTCTATGGCGTTGGAACTTCTAATCAGGTGGCCCGAATGCTGAGCATCTCGTTTGCCGACTACGACTGTGCGCAACGGGTGCGGTCGCTTCTGGGGGAGCTTGACGCCGGGTTCGATGTGATCGAAAAGCCAATCGATCGTACGGGGAACGGCGGTATATGCGGAGCAGCATGACAAAACTGCGTTCCACAAAAAAGTTTGAGATTATGCTTGACTCCAATAAGCTAAAGTGGTTTTATATGTCTTGCGCTGCGGCGTTACCTCAGCTGGATAGAGGGTCTGACTACGAATCAGAACGTCATAGGTTCGAATCCTATACGCCGCACCAATTGAAATTGAAAGCCTCCGGCAACGGGGGCTTTTCTTTTATGCCGTCACCGCATGGATTCGAACCTCGGTCGAGGCGTGGGCGTCTTAATCATCACTTCGTAAAAATTTTCCAAATTGTCGCTTGACCCATCGAGGGGTCACGTGCATAATAATCCGTGCGTTGCGGCGTTACCTCAGCTGGATAGAGGGTCTGACTACGAATCAGAACGTCATAGGTTCGAATCCTATACGCCGCACCAATTGAATTTTAAAGCCTCCGGTAACGGAGGCTTTTCTTATATCGCGATGCGTCGAAGATCGCATCAAGTGGTCAAAATGAGTAAAAATCAAATTCAATAACTTTTTTTGAAAAACGCTTGACCTTTATTCAGTCCATGTGCATAATAATCAACAAGTTGCGGCGTTACCTCAGCTGGATAGAGGGTCTGACTACGAATCAGAACGTCATA
>CATVYG010000030.1 GCA_958348225.1 uncultured Collinsella sp. | reverse complement strand
CGTTGCCGCGCCCCGCAGTGCCCGCTTCCCCCGAGAACAATTATCAGTGCAGGTACAGGGCTTGGACATATTCGGTGTGCTCGGTCTATTCAGATTTTGCCGCATACTTCCGAAATCTGAGTTCGCAAAGGGTGATAGTCGGGGCGTTTACGCAACATATGTCCAAGCAAAAACGGGTGGTAGCCGGTACGGCCACCACCCGTTTGTCTCATATCCAGCCCATAGCAGGCCAGCTACTTCTTAATGCCGCGCCCCAGACGCTCGGCGACCGATGCAACGGCCTCTTCGCTGGCCGGCCCGCAGCTCACGCAGCCGTCATGTGCACGCATCTGGCCGGTGACCTCGTCCATCGCGAGCGGTGCCACCTTCTCGAGCTTAAAGCCCTTGCCGGCGCGCATGTTCTCCTTGGCCACGCTGATCATGAGCTTGATGCGGTTGAGCTGGTTGACCTCGGACGCACCGGGGTCGTAGTCCACCGCGACGATGTTGCTCTCGGGATGCTGGCGGCGCAGCTCCTTGATCACGGCCTTGCCCACCACGTGGTTAGGCAGGCACGCGAAGGGCTGCGTGCAGATGATGTTGGGCGCGCCGTGGTCGATCAGGTCGAGCATCTCGGCCGTGAGCAGCCAGCCCTCGCCCATGTTGTTGCACACCGAAAGCACCGTGCGGGCCTTGTCGGCCATGGTGCCGATGCGCTCGGGCGCCTCAAAGCGGCGGGACTTCTCGAGCATCTCCTCCACCGGCGTACGCATCCAGTCCACCAGCTTAATGAGCGCCTGCATGCCCGCGCGCGTAGTGGCAGAGCTTCCCAGCTCGTCCTTCTGCAGCTCGGCGTTGCTCATGGAGTACAGGAAGAAGTCGAGCAAACCCGGCACCACGGCCTCGCAGCCCTCGCGCTCGATCACGTCGACCACATGGTTGTTGGCTGTGGGATGGAACTTGACCAAGATCTCACCGACCACACCCACGCGCGGCTTGGTACCCTCGCCCACGAGCGGCATGGTGTCGAACGCGCAGATGGCCTCGCGGCACAGCTTGGTGTAGTTGTGCCTGTTGAACTTAGGCGCCAGCTTGCGGGCTCGTGCCATGTACTCCTCGTAGAGCGCGTTGGCGGCGCCGGGCGTGGCCTCGTACGGGCGGCAGCGGTAGAGCATCTGCATCATCACGTCGCCAAAGAGCACCGCGTAGACTGCCTGCTTAAGCAGCGCCGGCGTAATCTTAAAGCCGGGGTTGTCCTCGCCGAGCGCCACGGCCGAAAGCGAGATTACCGGAATCTCGGGGTGGCCGCTCTCGCGCAGCGCCTTGCGGATGAGCGCGATGTAGTTAGTGGCACGGCAGCCGCCGCCGGTCTGGCTGATGACCACGGCCGTCTTGGACAGGTCGTACCGACCGCTCTCGATGGCCTCCATGATCTGGCCCGTCACCAGGATCGACGGATAGCAGATGTCGTTGTTCACGTAGCGCAGGCCGGCCTCGACGGCATCGTGGTCAGTCGAGGGCAGCAGCTCCAGGTTGTAGCCGGCACCGCGGAATACCTCTTTGACCAGGTCAAAGTGGATCGGCGCCATCTGCGGGCACAGGATGGTATAGCCCTCCTCGCGCATCTGCTCGGTAAAGGGCACCTTGGGCCACGCGGTCGAAGCACTCTCGCGCTGCGCCTCGAACGTGTACTTGCGGCTCGCAAACGCGGGGGCATCCGTAGAGGGCGCCACCGGCGCGGCGTCGCCTTGCTCGTAAGTCTCGCCTGCGGCCCCGGCCTCGGCCAAGCGCTCGGCCTCCTGGTCCTTGAGCGCCGCCATGAGTGAGCGGATGCGGATGCGCGCGGCGCCCAGGTTGGACACCTCGTCGATCTTGAGCACGGTGTAGATCTTGCCGCTGGCCTCCAGGATCTCCTGCACCTGGTCGGTAGTCAGGGCATCGAGACCGCAGCCGAAAGAGTTGAGCTGAATCAGGTCCAGGTCGTTGCGCATCGTCACAAAACGGGCGACCGCGTACAGGCGGCTGTGGTACATCCACTGGTCGACGACGCGAATCGGACGCTCGGGCTTCACGAGATGCGCAAGCGAATCCTCGGTAAAGACCGCAAAGCCAAAGCTCGAGATAAGCTCAGGCAGGGCGTGGTTGATCTCGGGGTCATTGTGGTAAGGACGGCCGGCGAGCACAATGCCGTGACCGCCGTGATCCTCAACCCACTTAAGAGCCTCCTCGCCCATGGTCTGGATGTCCTCGTGGAAACGCGCATCGGCCTCAAAGGCAGCGTTGACGGCGGCATCGACCTCGGAGCGCGTGATCTTGGGACCGCGCACGCGACCGCGACCGGCTTGCGCATCGGCCACACGGTCGACGGCGAGCACCTGGTACAGACGGCGCTTGAGCTCGGTCTTATCGTGATAGGGCACAAACGGGTACAGGAACTCGATGTTCCGCTCGCGGATCTCGTCGATGTTGAGTGCCAGCGCCGTGGGGTAGCTCATGACGATAGGGCAGTTATAGCAGTTGCCAGCCGTCGGATCCTCCTTGCGCTCCCAGCGCACGCACGGCATCCAAATGAAGTCGACATCGCGGTCGATAAGGTTCATCACGTGGCCGTGGCTCATCTTGGCCGGATAGCACACGCTCTCGGACGGCATGGACTCGATGCCCGCCTGGTAGGTCTTTTTGCTCGACTGGTCGGACAGCTGCACGCTAAAGCCCAGGTGTGTAAAGAACGCGTGCCAGAAGGGGTAGTTCTCGTACATGTTGAGTGCGCGCGGGATGCCGACGGTGCCGCGCGGGGCCTCGTCGGGGCTCAGCACCTCGCGGTTAAAGAGCAGCTCGTTTTTCTTTTTGAAGAGGTTGGGGGCCTCGGTCTTCTGCTTTTTGTGGCCGGCGCCCTTCTCGCAGCGGTTGCCGGTGATAAAGCGCCTGCCGCCGCCAAAGTCGTTGACGGTGAGCTGGCAGTTGTTGGAGCAACGACCGCAGCGGACGTGCTTTTGCGTCACGGTGAGGTGCGCGATGTCCTCGGCAGAAAGAATGGTCGAGGTGCCGTCGGCGCCGGCGCGATCGCGGGCGAGCAGAGCCGCACCGTAAGCGCCCATGCAGCCGGCGATGTCGGGACGCACAGCATGAACGCCGGTGAGCTGCTCAAACGCGCGCAGCGTGGCATCGGACATAAAGGTGCCGCCCTGAACGATCACCTGGCTGCCGATCTCCTTGGGGTCGCGCAGCTTAATGACCTTGAACAGGGCGTTCTTGATGACGGAATAAGACAGGCCGGCCGCGATGTCGCCCACCGTGGCGCCTTCCTTTTGCGCCTGTTTGACGCGCGAGTTCATAAAGACCGTGCAGCGGCTGCCCAGGTCGACGGGGGCCTTGGCATGGATGGCGGCATCGGCAAACGCGCGCACGTCCATGTTCATAGACACGGCGAAACTCTCGATAAAGCTGCCGCAGCCCGACGAGCAGGCCTCGTTGAGCATGATGTGTTCGATGACGCCGTCCTTGACGCGCAGGCACTTCATGTCCTGGCCGCCGATGTCCAGAATGAACTCGACGCCGGGCAGGAATGCCTTGGCGCCACGCAGGTGCGCAACGGTCTCGATCTCGCCGGAGTCGGCCTTGAGGGCCTCGATGAGCAGCGCCTCGCCGTAGCCCGTGGTGGTCACGTGGCCAATGGTGCAGCCCGCGGGAATGTGATTGTAGAAATCGGCCATGATGACCTTGGCCGTGCCCAAGATGTCGCCGTTGTTGTTGCCGTACCAGGTGTGCAGCAGCTGACCGTCCTCGCCCACGAGCGCGGCCTTCATGGTGGTGGAGCCGGCGTCGATGCCGATGAACACGCGGCCGGTGTAGCCTTCGAGCTTGCCCTTGGGGACGACTTCGGTGTCGTGGCGACCCTTGAACTCGGCAAAGTCCTCGTCGGTAGCAAAGAGCGGATCCAGGCGCTCGACCTCAGCACCCTGCGTGTCGCCCAAGCTGTCGATGGCCTCGATGAGCTGCGGGAACGTGCTGAGCTTGTTGGACTCGTGCGCCATGGCGGCGCCGCTCGCCACAAACAGGTGGGCGTTTTGGGGCACGATGCGGTGCTCCTCGTCCAGGTTGAGCGTGAGGTAGAAACGGTGGCGCAGCTCGGAGAGATACTGCAGCGGGCCGCCCAGGAAGGCGACGTTACCACGAATGGGACGGCCGCACGCCAGGCCCGAGATGGTCTGGGTCACGACGGCCTGGAAGATGGAGGCGGCGACGTCCTCGGGGCGGGCACCCTCGTTGAGCAGCGGCTGCACGTCGGTCTTGGCAAAGACGCCGCAACGGCTGGCGATGGGATAGATGGTGGTGGCGTTGGCCGCGAGTTCGTTGAGGCCGCTCGCGTCGGTGTGCAGCAGGGTTGCCATCTGATCGATGAAGGCGCCCGTGCCGCCGGCGCAGGTGCCGTTCATGCGCTGCTCGATGCCGTTGTCGAAGTAGATGATCTTGGCGTCCTCGCCGCCCAACTCGATGGCGACGTCGGTGGCCGGGATAAGGGTCTCGACAGCGCGTTTACTGGCGATGACCTCCTGGACAAACTCCAGGTCGAGCCACTGGGACAGCAGCAGACCGCCCGAGCCGGTAATGGCGCAGGTCATCTGGGCCGTCGGCAGCACGGTCGCGGCACCCTCGAACAGGTCGCGGGCGCAGGCACGAACGTCGGTATGGTGGCGCTGGTACTTGGCGTAGACGATCTGGTTGTCGTCGTTGAGCACGGCGAGCTTAACGGTGGTGGAGCCCACGTCGATGCCCAGGTGCAGGTTGCCGCGGGCGGCCTCGGGGTTGAAGATCGCGCCTTCGGGGGCGTGGACGGCGGCTACGGGCTCAGCGGCGGTGGCGAGCTCGCTAGCGATGGACGTCTCCCCTGCCGCGTTCTTGGCATCGGCAACTGCCTCGGCAACTTTCTCGGCAGCCGCGGTCGCGGCCTTCTGCGCGGCGTCCACCACGGCGGGCGCGGCCTCGCGTGCGGCAGCGACCATACGGTCCTTAATGCCCTCGACGAGTTTGCTCATTGTCTCTCCTCTTAGTTGTTGGACTCGACGGTTGCGGCGGTGTCGGCCGCGTCCTCGAGCTGCAAGTTCAATAGCTTCATGCCGTATTCCGGCACGTTGATATCGATGGGTTGGCCATACAGGTCACCAGGGCGCACAAAAGCGAGCACCGTCATAATGCGCGCCATGGCCTCGGGCGATTCGGTGAGCCCACGCTCAAACCAGCGCTGAATCATGCCGACCTCGGCACTCACGACGTAGGTGACGTAGTAGTCAAAGAACGTGCCCAGCGCCAGGCCCAAAATGCCCGTCTGCGCACGCGGCACCACAGCCTCACGCGCGGTGTCGATGATCCTTTTAATGAAGGCCTGGTCGCCGCCCGGACCCAGCAGCACACCGATTAAGTCGCGGTTGGCCGCAAGATAACGCAGCAGCTCAACCGAACCGGGCGCCGGCTCGAGCTCATCGATATTGTGATAGAGATCAGGCAGCTGAGCTGCGGTGATGAGCTCAATGCGCTCACGGATCTCGGCCAGCAAGCCGTCCTCGATTTGATTGATAAAGTCGGGGATATCGCGGTAGTGCGAATAGAACGTGCGGCGCGTAAGGCCAGCGCGCTCGGTGAGCGACGCGACATTAATGCGCGAAAGGTCGCCGCTTTCGGCAAGCTCACTGGCAAGTGCCTGGCGAAGGGCACGCTGCGAGCGAAGGGACCGGCGATCGCATTTCTCGAGCTGGGACAAGCGTCCTCCTTGTTACTCAGCCTGTGCGCTATTGCACAGTGCGAGTATTATTGCACACCGTGTGCATCAACACGTAAAGGCAATATTTTGGGCGCGACAAAGGGCAGTCCCTTTGTCACATTCCACGGCGGCATTACCGATTGTCCAAAAAGTCATTCGTGGGTAGAATGGTGTCGACGGCAGCCCAAGTTGTAGCTGGCTGGGCAGCGCCGTTGCTTGGATTAAGGGGTCAACGCCTTAGCGGCGGCGACCCCTTTTACGTTGCTTCGAACGTTGCTTGAGTGCCTCGGAAAGCCCGACGAGCGCCGTGAAGAACGAGACCAAAGCGGTCAGAAGTCTCACGAAATCAATCAGATCGGTCATGGGCATCACCTCCCATCAGATGGAGGGCGTTGCCCGGCACATGGAACTGCCGCCAACAGTATCAATTCTATCAAAGCGCAGTTAGATATGCGAATGTTTGTTCGCATATCAGAAGATCGGGACTCGGGCATGGCGAAGGAACAGTTCCTTTGCCATGCCCGAGCTTGTCGCCGAACTGCCACCTACATTTTTCGAGTTATTCGGCCACGCTGCTGGTTCTGTATAAATGCACCGCCGGGATTATCTGAGGTTTTTGTTCTTATTTGAGCGCATACATGCCCATTTGCGCACTTACGTCACCGAATCAAACACCATTAGAGGCATGAATGTTCCCGAGAGGGCATCTTTAGCCACTTAACGACCTCCGACAGACCGAATAACTCGAAATTTGTTGGTGGCGAAAGCGTGACAGTCCTATACGCCAAAAGCCGGCATCTCCCATGTGACAAAGGGACAGTCCCTTTGCCACATTATTCGATGACGGTGCGGGAGTTTTGCTTGCGCATGGTGGCGAGCATGTGTTTGGGGACGGCGTGGACCATGCAGCTGCCGATGGTCGCGCTCGCGGCAGCTTTAGCTGCATCGCTAGCGTTTTTGGTCGCGTAGCTGTGACGGAAACGCTTGAGCATGGCGATATCGTTGCCGCCGTCGCCGTAGACCGCGACCTCATCCTCGGCAATACCGTAGTAGCCCGCCAGCCAGGCCACACTCTCGCCCTTGTTGCACGCTACGTCCGTGATCTCAAACATCACCGGATCGAACGGCGCGTTGACCACACGGTCCGAACGCTCGGCCAAATACGCCTTAAGGTCGCGCTCCAGCTCGGGCGAGGTCACGCGGCAGTTGATCTTGCACACGTCATGACGCAGGATGTCGCCGATCGACTGGTCGAAGTACTGTTCCTCGTGGTACCCGCCACGCGCACGCATGCCGCGCATCACGATGCGCTTGATAGGGCTGTCCTTTTTAAAGCCCGCCTGGTGCATCTCGAACGATCCGCTCGAAAACATGCCGTCGGGCGTGGAGCAGTCAAAACAGATATCCGGAAACTCCTTGAGCAGCTCCTCGGTGATCTGTGGGTCGATGGTCCAGGTCTTGAGCACCTCGCCATGGCTGTCGCGCACGATGGATCCGTTGGAGCAGCAGGCGTCAAGCGCCAGGCCCGTAAAGCCATGCTCGCCAATCGGCAGCGTCGAGCGTCCGGTCGCGGGAACCACATGCAGGCCAGCCTTGGTCAGCTCGCGGATGGCACGGCGGATGGTCCCATCCGCCTCGTGCAAGGCGTTCAGCAGCGTTCCGTCTAAGTCACTCGCAAACATCTTGATCATGGGCGTGCCTCTCCTTCGTCTGCACGATATTGTAGACGAGAACGGGCGCACCCCAAGAGAGGCACGCCCGTCAGGCGAAAGATTGTCCTACACCGCGGCGGGGCCGTGTTCGCCGGTACGGATGCGGATGACTTCCTCGACCGGCTCGACCCAGATCTTGCCATCGCCGACGGCTCCGGTGCGGGCGGCGTTGCAGATGATGTCGACAATGCCATCGACGTGCTCATCGGCGCAGATAAGGGTGGACTGCACCTTAGGGATCGTGTTGACAAGCAGCTCGTTGCCGCGCACGTATTCCTTCCAGCCATGTTGCGCACCGCAGCCCTGCACCTGGTTGATAGTCATACCGCGAACATCAGCAGCAAACAGCGCATCTTTAAGAACCTCAAGCTTCTCCTGGCGCACAATAGCCGTAATTTTCTTCATAGTGAATTCCTCTCTTCAATAAAAGAAATGAATTGCCATTCAATGACGCGGGTTTTCGAGGTGCCCGAGATTGCCCCGAAAGAGGAGCGCCGCGTACTTCGGTACGCAAGCGACGGTTTGAGGGGCAAGATCGGGTGCCTGGGAAAGCCGTGTCGCTAATCGAGTCCGGAGAACGAGGGATACGCGCTCTCGCCGTGCTGACTCGCATCCAGGCCCAGCGCCTCGTCGGCCTCGTCCACGCGCAGACTGCCGTGGAACAGCACCTTGACCACCGCGGCGATCACCAAGTCGAGCACCAACACAATAGCGACCGTCACCACAATGCCCAAAATCTGCGAGATGAGCAGCGACACGTCGCCCGTGTAGAACAGGCCGCCCTTACCAGTCCACGAGAGCTCCGGCACACAGAACAGGCCTGTGAGCACGCCGCCCAAGATGCCGCCGATGCCGTGGCAACCAAACGCGTCGAGCGCATCGTCGTAGCCAAACTTGGTCTTAAGATGGCTGATGGCCAGGTAGCAGACGGGCGATACGATCAGGCCCGTGACCAGCGCCGCCCACGGCTCGACAAAGCCTGCACCGGGCGTGACCACCACAAGGCCCGCAACCAGACCGGTGCTGGCACCCACCAGCGTGGGGCGGCCGGTGCGCACGCGCTCGACGGCAAGCCACGAGACCATGCCCGCCGCGCTGGCCGTCACGGTGTTGAGGATGGCGAGCGCCGCCACGGCGTCGGCCTTGAACTCGCTGCCGCCGTTAAAGCCAAACCAGCCAAACCAAAGCAGGCCGGCGCCCAGCGCCACAAACGGCACGTTATGCGGGCGATAGCTCACCATGCCAAAACCGCGACGACGGCCGAGCATTAAGCAGAGAATCAGGCCCGTGAGACCGGACGAAATGTGCACCACGTCGCCGCCGGCAAAGTCGAGTGCGCCGATGATGTCGCCGATAAAGGAGCCATCGCCGCCCCAGACCATGTGGGCGAGCGGCGCATAGACCACGAGCAGCCAAATGCCCAGGAAGGCCGTCATGGCACCAAACTTAACGCGGCCGGCCAGGCTGCCCGTGACGATAGCTGCCGTGATCATGGCAAACGCCATTTGGAAGGCGATGTTGATGATTTGAGGGTAGACGGCACCGTCCGCGGCATTGCCCTCGGCCGCCTGCAGCACCTGGCCGAGCACCGGCAGGCACAGCAGCTGGTCAAGGCCTCCAATAAACGGGCTGGAACCGTCGCCGCCGTAGGCCAGTGACCAGCCGGCAACAATCCACAGCACACCAACCAGGCCAATGGCGCCAAAGCACATAAGCATGGTGTTGATGACATTTTTGCGCCTGGACAGGCCGCCATAGAAAAACGCCAGGCCCGGTGTCATTAAAAACACGAGCATGGTGCAGATGAGCATAAACGTTGTCGATCCCGTATCGAACACTCGCTCCCCCTTGATCGCATGAACGTTGTCGGCGCCCATAATGCGGCCGAGGGGCAACTGGTGTAGATCAGATACGGCGTTGTTAAACGCGGCGTTGTCGAATGGAAACGGTGCCGCAATCTTGGAAACGGCGCGGCAACGGACGCGAAACGAACGGGAAATACGCGAGCAAGGGAGCCGTGAGCGTACCCATCCCGGCTAGTGCCGAAACAGCTCGTGGGCGCGGTCGCGGAGATTAGTTGCTCGAATGACACCTTCGTAGCGATTGATGCGCAGACGCGGGAAGGCATTGAAAAAGCGTAGGTCGCGGCGGCTGAGTGACACGCTCGGCACCGGACGGCTCATACGCTTGCCGGCAAGGCGACGACTGAGCGACGGACGCGGCATGCTCGGCGCGGCATCGGCCACGCGGCGGGCAGCGAGCGCCAGGCCGCGAGCACCATCCGAGATAAACGTCGGCATCGAAGCCTTCTCACGAAGGGCATCGAGCGTCGCATCGCCCAGCTCCGCCAGCCACGCGTTAACGGCACGGCTGCGGATATGCGTCTGTGTCACCGAGTCGATCGCCGAATCGGGAATACGTTCGAGCATGGAGTCTGACGCATCGGCAAGCGACTCATTGATGCGGTCGGCAAGGTCGGCCCGGACGCGCTCCAGCTGATCGGACAGACGCCGCCAGCTCGCCAACGAGCACAACGCGTCGACCATCATCGCGACCGCGACGATAAAGGCGGACAGCCGCACAATCAGCACCGGCAGATGGCCAAGCAGCCCCAGCAATGCCGGCTCCACTAAACGGCAAATACACAACGCACCCAAGCCAAACGCGCAGGCCCAGTACAGGCAAATGCGTCCGTGCAAGTTAAACGGCAGGTGCGAGTAATCCCAAAAGCGAGCGCCCGTTGTTTTTTCCAACAGTACGCCTACGCTGTACTCAATCACGCTGCATACGAGCGCTGCAGCGACAAACTGGCTTGAGGCATCCGGAATCCCGCGCAACAGCAGCCAGCAGGCAATGCCGCCCACACCATAGATAGGACAACACGGCCCCAGCAAAAAGCCGCTGTTGGCAAATCGTCCGTGATTGAGCATGGCGCAGCCCGTCGACTCCCACGCCCAGCCGCAAAACCCGTAAAAGGCAAACGAGAGCACCAGTGCCGAAAGCGGGCAGACGGCAAGCGTCGCGCCGCCAAACGCCATATCAATCGCGGTCCCCACCGTCTACCCTCTCCTCTTTTCGCTCGATTCGCCACTCACGCCATCGTCTGCCTCGTCCTTGCGCGGCAGACGGCCGGCGATCGTCTCGCGCAGAGCGCACCATTTATCCGCCAGGCACACAATCCATGCCTCACGACACGTCGGCGGCACCGGCACCAGCGGAAACATATGGCGCACGATAATATTCCGCTCGCGCGGCGTCAGATCAAAATCTTCCTCCGCACGCGCCAGGGCAAAAAATGGATGCCGAAATCCGTGCAGTCGATGGCTTGGGTCGGGATCGTGCCAGTCATAGAGAAAGTAATCGTGCAGTAGGGCCCCGCGCAACAACGAGGCGCGGTCGACCGAGACACCGACGCGGCCCAGGCGCTCGGCAAAGGACAGACTTGCCCGCGCCACCGAGGTCACATGCGCATACACCGTCACGTCGCCATGCTGGATAAACGCGCGTCAGGTCCAAGCGGCCCGCCTGGGCGAGCTGGCGGGCGGCATCGTCGACCTCGTGCGCGATTTTCTCGGCACGAACGGCATCGGACATGCTGCCTCCTTCCAGCGGCTCACGGCGGCAAGCCACGGCCTGCACGTATTGAAAAAATCATCATCGAATCTATCAGTATGGCATCGGACAAAACGTTTTGCCCCACCAGTTGGCGAATTACCGCGCCGCCGTCACATATCAAACGCCAAAATGTGCGAGACTGTCTTGTGCAATTGTGTCGGCCGAGGGAGCGCCGGCACTCGATTCGCATGGAGTAACCCACAACGATGCTGCTTACGCAAACGACAACGCCCGAGGACGTCAAGGCTCTTAATCGTGCCGAGCTCCCGCAGCTCTGCGACGAGATTCGCCACGCCATCCTCGAAAGCTCCGCCGCCGTCGGCGGGCACGTTGCCCCCAACCTGGGCGTCGTTGAGCTTACGGTCGCGCTCCATCGCGTGTTTAACTCCCCTATCGACAAGATTCTCTTTGACGTTTCGCACCAGACCTACGCCCACAAGGCGCTGACTGGGCGCGCGTACACTTATATCGATCCGAAGCGCTTTGGCGAGGCCTCTGGCTTTGCCAATCCCGACGAGTCCGAGCACGACCTGTTCGCCATGGGCCATACCTCCACGTCGGTGAGCCTGGGCTGCGGCCTGGCGCACGCTCGTGACCTGGCGGGCGATGCGTACAACGTCATCACCATCATTGGCGACGGCTCGCTTTCGGGCGGCCTGGCGTTTGAGGGCTTCAACAATGCCGCCGAACTCGACAGCAACCTGATCATCATCGTCAACGATAACGACCAGTCCATCGCCGAGAACCACGGTGGCCTCTATCGCAATCTGGCCGAGCTGCGCGCCAGCAACGGCACCTGTGAGCGCAACGTTTTCCGCGCGATGGGACTCGACTACCGTTATTTGGACGCCGGCAACGACGTGTTGGCCCTAGTCGACGCGCTGCAGGAACTGCGCAATATCGATCATCCCATCGTGCTGCACGTCTCCACCGCCAAGGGCAAGGGCTTTGAGCCAGCCCAAAACGACCCCGAGCGCTGGCACCACGTGGGTCCGTTTGACATGGCGACCGGGCGCAAGCTCTGCCCGGGCCATCCGAGCGAGCCTGCGCCGCGCACCTACGCCGACATTACGGGCGAGGCGCTCAGCGCCGCCATCGAGCGCGATCCGCAGGTCGTGGGCATCACGGCCGCCACACCCTACATCATGGGCTTTACACCCGAGCTTCGCGCCGCCGCCGGCAAACAGTTCGTCGATGTGGGCATTGCCGAGGAGCACGCCGTGACCTTTGCCACCGCGCTTGCGCGCTCGGGCGCCAAGCCAGTCTTTGGTGTGTACGGCACGTTTTTGCAGCGCGCCTACGACGAGCTGTGGCACGACCTGTGCCTCAACGACGCCCCCGCAACCATCCTGGTGTTTGGTGCGTCGATCTTTGGCACCACGTCCGAGACGCACCTTTCGTTCTTTGATATTTCCATGCTGGGCGCTCTTCCCAACATGCGCTACTTGGCGCCGGTCTGCATGGAGGAATACCTGTCCATGCTGAGCTGGTCGCTCGACCACCGCGAGCATCCCGTGGCGATTCGTGTACCTGGTATTGGCCTGGTGAGCCGTCCCGATCTGGCGCCTGCCGAGGACACCGACTATAGCGCCGTTCGCTACAACGTGGTGCGTCAGGGCCGCGATGTGGCCGTGCTTGCGCTCGGTGACTTCTTTGAGTTGGGCGAGCGCGTGGCAAACCGCTTGGCCGCCGAGTACGGCATCGAGGCCACGCTCGTCAACCCGCGCTTTGCAACCGAGCTCGACCGCGAGTTCCTCAACAGCCTTGCCGCCGAGCATCGCGTTGTCGTCACCCTCGAGGACGGCGTCTTGGACGGCGGCTGGGGTGAGCGTGTGGCATGTTATCTGGCATGCACGCCGTTGCGCACGCGCACCTTCGGCATCGCCAAGGGCTTCCCCGACCGCTACGACCCCAACGAACTGCTCGCTCAAAACGGCATGACGGTCGAGAACATGGCCGCCGAAGCCGCAAGACTACTCAACGAGTAAGAAAACCTCCGCAAGGGAAGCATCCCTGCGGAGGTTTTTGTTTTCGCGACGCGATTATCTCAATCTGTAACATCCAGGGCCCGAATTCCCGTCTAACTGTTACAGATTGAGACAAAGCAGCAAGGCATGCCGCCGCACCGACCATGCCGTCTGCAAAGCGCTATCTCAGCTGCAATAAGCGACGTTTGCCCAGATAAAACCTGCCAAAATAAACCTGTCCCTTTTTGGTAGGTATAATAACCCATAAGACAAGTATGTTTCTGAGTTATTTCATGTTGACCCATTTGAGCGCGATAGGGTATAACTCTACTCAACCGCTAGGGATTTTATTGAGAAAGGTGTTCTACCATGAGCAAGAACCTCTCCCAGCAGGTCGTTCTCGACCGCCGCGGCTTCGTTGCCGCCACCTTCGCAACCGTCGCCGGCCTTGGTCTTGCCGGCTGCTCTGACACCAGCGCCGAGGCCGACAAGGGTTCCGCCGCCGGCTCTTCCAAGGGCTCCGAGGATACCGAAGTTTCCGCCACGCTCGACGCTAAGGCATTCGACAAGCTCGTCGACAACGGCCCCAAGGCCGATGACGACGCCATCGCCGCCAGCACCTGGGCCACGGCCGTCAAGGACGCCGGCGTCTTTAAGATCGGTGGCGTTCAGACCTCCACGCTCTTCTCCCTCCTCAACGAGAAAGACGGTCAGACCCGTGGCTTTGACGCCGGCATCGCACAGCTCCTGTCCAACTACATTCTGGGCGAGAACAAGGTCGAGATCACCCAGGTGACCTCGGACACGCGCGAGTCCGTCCTGCAGAACGGCCAGGTCGACGCTGTCTTTGCCACCTACACCATCACTGACGAGCGCAAGAAGCTCGTCTCCTTTGCCGGTCCCTATTACTACACGCAGCAGGCTATCCTGGTGCTCGCCGATAACGACGACATCAAGAGCGTCGACGACCTGGCCGACAAGAACGTCGCCGTCCAGTCCGGCTCCAACGGCCCCGCCATCCTGGAGGAGTTCGCTCCCAAGGCCAGCCAGCAGGAGTTCAAGACCGACGAGGAGGCCCGCCAGGCACTCCAGCAGGGCCGCGTTGACGCCTACGTCATCGATAACAACATGCAGCAGAGCGCCCTGGTCCGCGAGCCCGGCAAGTACAAGATCGCCGGCAAGCCCTTCGGCAGCAAGGAGCCCTACGGCATCGGTCTACCGCTCGATTCCGACGGCGTCGCCTTTGTCAACGACTTCCTTAAGAAGATCGAGGACGACGGCACCTGGACCGAGCTGTGGCAGATCTGCATTGGCGACCGTACGGGCGACACCAATGTTCCCGAGCTGCCCGAGATCGGCGCCTAGGCAGCGAGCCTGGTAACGGCCGCAACGAAACCATATGGAAACGCACGATGCGCTTTATTGCGATAAACTGTTTCCAATCTGAGTTGTCGGGGCTTCCGTACACACGGGAGCCCCTTTCCTTATCGGCGGGAGGTCCGCATGAGTCTCTCCGAACTCTGGTCGCTCTATGGCCAGAACTATATCGACGCGCTGCTAGCAACCTGGGGCATGACGCTTGAGTCGTTTGCCATCGCCATGGTGCTGGCCGTCGCCGTCACCGTGATGCGTGTGTCGCCGCTCAAGCCGCTGCGCGTCTTTGGCGACCTGTATGTCCAGGTCTTCCGTAACATCCCCGGCATCGCGCTGCTCATCATCGTCGTCTATGCGCTGCCGCCGCTCAAGGTCGTTCTGCCCTACCGCACCTGCGTTATCGTCGCTACGGTGCTCTTGGGTTCTGCCTTTGGTTCCGAGAACTTTATGAGCGGCATCAACACCGTCGGCGTCGGCCAGGTGGAAGCCGCCCGCTCGCTGGGCATGAGCTTTAACCGTATCCTCGCCAAAATCGTGATTCCGCAGGCGCTGCGCTCGAGCGTGCTGCCCATGACGAACCTCTTTATCGCCGTCATGCTCACTACCGCCTTGGGCAGCCAGGTGCCGCTTAAGCCGCAAGAGCTCACCGGCGTGGTGAGTTACATCAACACGCGCTCGCTCGGCGGCGTCGCCGCGTTCTTTATCTCGGCGCTCGGCTACCTGGGCACGGCCTTTGTGGTGAGCCACATTGGCAACTACATCGACAAGAAGGTGAGGATCCTCCGATGAGCAAGCACTCCTCCCCTGCGCTCACCATGCGCGATGCGCTCTACGAGGCTCCCGGCCCCAAGATGCGCGCCAAGATTCGCATCGGCACCGCCATCTCGCTTGTTGCCGTCGCCACACTCGTCGTCCTGGTACTGCAGCGCTTTTATGTGACCGGCCAGCTTTCGGTCCACTATTGGTATTTCTTTACGCACCTCACCACCTGGAAGTTCCTGCTTGCCGGCTTTGAGGGCACCGTTAAAGTCGCACTCACTGCCGGTGTCATTGCGCTGGTACTGGGCTTAGCCCTTATGCTCGGCCGCACCAGCGGCATCAAGCCGCTACAGCTGGTCTGCCGCGTGCTCACCGATTTCTTCCGCGGTGTGCCGAGTCTGCTGTTCATCTACTTCTTCTTTTTGGTGCTGCCCCAGTACAAGATCGCGCTACCGTCGTTTTGGATGCTCACGCTTCCCGTCGCGCTCGCCGCAGCTGGCGTACTTGCCGAGATCTTCCGTGCCGGCGTCAACGCCGTGCCGCGCGGTCAGGTCGAGGCCGCCCAGGCACTCGGTCTCTCCAAGGCTAAAATCACCTTTAAAATCGTGTTGCCGCAGGCTATTCGGTTTATCATTCCGTCCTTGATTTCACAGCTTGTGGTCGTAGTCAAAGACACCACCGTCGCCTATGTGGTGAGCTACCCCGACCTCATGCAAAATGCCCGTGTGCTCATTACCAACTACGACGCCCTCGTGTCGGTCTACCTGGTTATCGCGGTCATCTACATCCTCATCAACGTCGCGATCAACAAGGCCGCTGTCTACATTTCGCACAAGACCGGCGCGACCATCATCCGCTAACGCTTTACCATTTCGAGTCATAAGGAGCCGAGCACCATGGCACAGAGCACCTCTTCCACCGGCAATCAGCCGCTGATCGAGCTCAGACACGTCGATAAGCACTATGGCGATCTGCACGTCCTCAACGACATCAATCTCTCGGTCGACCGCGGCGAGGTCGTCGTTGTGATCGGTCCCTCGGGCTCGGGCAAGTCGACCATGTGCCGCACCATCAACCGCCTGGAAACTATCGACTCGGGCGAGATCCTCATCGAGGGCGAACCCCTGCCGCAGGAAGGCAAGGACCTTGCCCGCATGCGCGCCGAACTGGGCATGGTGTTTCAGCAGTTCAACCTGTTTGCACATATGACGGTACTGCAGAACGTCATGCTGGGACCGGTCGACGTGCTGGGCGTGTCCAAGGAGGAAGCTCGTGAGCGCGCCATGGACCTGCTGAGCCGCGTGGGCGTGGCCGAGCAGGCCGACAAGGTGCCCGCACAGCTTTCGGGCGGCCAGCAGCAGCGCGTGGCCATCGCCCGCTCGCTTGCCATGCAACCCAAGGCCATGCTCTTTGACGAGCCCACGAGCGCCCTCGATCCCGAAATGATCAACGAGGTGCTCGAGGTCATGGTCCGTCTGGCCCAGCAGGGCATGACGATGATCGTCATCACGCACGAGATGAACTTCGCCCGCCGCGTTGCCGATCGCGTCGTGTTTATGGCCGACGGCCAGATCGTGGAAACCGGCACACCCGACGAGTTCTTCGACCATCCCCAGACCAAGCGCGCCCAGGACTTCCTCAACTCCATCAAGGGCCACTAACCCAATTGCCACGCGGGGCAAATTCATCAGTAACATTTGCCCCGCGCCACCCCAGCACCATGTCCACCCGGATTCGAAAGCCGCACCCATGATCGGAACCCGCACCTCATCGTCCTACACCCCGCACGTCGACGTCGCCCCCGCCGACCGCCCACTCATCCTCGTCGCACCGCGCTGGGAAGAGGCAGAGCCGTTTTTAACCGAGATGCTCTCCCCCAACGAGGAAATCGCAAGTGTCTTTGTCGATGCCATCCTTGCCGCTGGCGGCCTGCCGCTGCAGATGTCCATCACCGAGGACATTGAGGTCATCCGTCATTACGTCGATATCGCCGACGGCATCGCCATTCCCGGCGGCCCCGATGTCAATCCCAAACGTTGGGGCGATGATCGACCCTACGACCCCACCCTCTGCTGCGAGATCCGCGATAGCTTTGAGTTTAAGCTGGTCGGCGAGGTGCTCCGCGCCAAAAAGCCGCTCTTTACCACCTGCCGCGGCACGCAGCTGCTCAACGTCGCCACCGGCGGCACGCTGTGCATGGACGTGCCGAGCCTGGGTGCTCGCGAGGGCCGCACGCAGTGGCGCCATACCCACGTGCTCAACGACCCCGTGCATCCCGTCGAGGTCGTACCGGGCTCGCTGCTGGAACGCGCGGTTGGCGGGCACAGGCTGATCCAGACCAACTCCGCACACCACTGCTGCGTCGACCGTCTGGGTAAAAGCACGCGCTTGGTCGCCAAAGCAACCGACGGCGTTCCCGAGTGCATCGAAGTCGAAGGCCAGCCATTCTGCCTGGGCGTACAATGGCATCCTGAGTACACGTGGAAGACGCTCGAGACCGACTTTAACCTCTGGAAGTCGTTTGTCGAGGCAGCGGCAAAGGTCAAGCAGGCACGCTAGCTCGCAAACCACAAAACAGATAAGGGCGCCCCGCCGGCCACATGGTCCGGCGGGGCGCCCTTTTACCTATATGTAGCCGGCAAGCAGCCCAAGGCTCGCAAGCTCTTATTCAGCCGCCTCGCGCAGGGCCGACAACGTGGCCGCATATTGCTGCTGCAACGCATGCATTCCCTCGCGAGCGCCATCAACGGTATCGGCGCCGCGCAGCGCCTCGGTCACCACGACCGCCGGCTCGTACAGATTATCGAATCCCAGGTTCTGGCTCACGCCCTTGAGCGTGTGCGCTGCCATAAACGCACCTTCGGCGTCTCCTGCCGCCATGGCGGCCTCCAGCTTGTCCATGCTCTCGTCATCCAAAAACTTGAGGGCAAAGCGGGCAAGCATTTCCCCGCCCATCAGCCGAGCGCACGCGTCTTCATAATTAGCGCCGATCTTCTCATACGCCTCACGCATGGAAATCATGGATTAAAAACTCCTTTGGTCAAACTAAATCGTAGGAAACGCGACGACATCGGCGGGGCGTGCCAATGTCTCGGCAATTTGGTCTTGCACCTCGAGCAAACAGTCGAGCAGCAACGGGTTAAAGGTGCCGCACTTACCGTCCAGAACCATCTTGATCGCTTCCTCGTGCGGGATAGCGTCCTTGTACACGCGCACGCTCGTCAGGGCATCGTACACGTCGGCCACCGAAACCACCTGTGCGGCAATGGGAATTTCGTCGCCCTTAAGGCCATCGGGATAACCCTTGCCGTCCCAGCGCTCGTGGTGCCAACGCGCGATCTGGTACGCATATTCCATAAGCGCATTACTGACGTGATGGCGGCCCAGCTCAAGCAGCATGTCGGCGCCGATCGTGGTATGCGTCTTCATAATCTCGAACTCCTCGGGCGTAAGGCGTCCGGGCTTGTTGAGAATCGCATCGTCAATCGACATCTTGCCGATATCGTGCAGCGCCGAAGCCAGGGCGATCGTGGAGCGTTCCTCATTGTCGAGGGAGATCGTGTCGCTACGCCGGACCAGACAGCCAAGCAGCAGCTCGGTCAGCTTCTCGATGTTCGTAACGTGCCTGCCGCTCTCGCCGTTGCGAAGCTCCATGACGCCGGCCATGATGTCGATGAGCATGCGACTGTTCTTGACGCGCTCGTTGTACTGCTGGGACAGCAGGTTCGTCAGGCGGCGCTGTTTGGCGTATAGGCGGATGGTGTTGCTTACACGGCGGCGCACGACACGGGAGTCAAACGGGCGGTTGATATAGTCCGAGGCACCCAGCTCGTACGCGCGCAGAACCATATCATCGGAATCTTCGCTCGAAATCATGATGACGGGCAGATTGTCACTAACCGATCGGCGCGACAGATCGGCCAGCACCTCAAAGCCGCTTACGCCCGGCATGACAATATCCAGCAGCACGAGCGACAACTCATCGCCATAGCGGTCGACCATGTCGAGCGCCGCACGACCGTGGTCGGCCTCGAGGATGCAATACTCGTCCTTGAGCATCTCGCTGAGAATGGCTCGGTTCATCTCGGAGTCATCGACAATAAGCACCAAAGGCTTGTCGCTTTGGAAGGCTTCGATGGAATCGGCATCGGTCACGACCGTACCGGCTTTTGCCTTAGCGCGGCTCAATAACTGGACAGCGCGGCCAACTCCCTCATCGACCGTCTCGCCATGAATGCGAACGCCACCAACACATGCCGTCAAGCTCACGTACTCATGGCCCGGAACAATCGTGGAATGAACGGCATCGGACACCTGATGCAGGCGACGGGTGAAGTCATCGGAGGGAATATTGGGCATGACGACCACAAACTTGTCGCAGCCATAGCGCACAAGCTCGTCAGTCGAACGAATTCCGCTGCGTATGGCTGTCGCCACAGCACCGAGCGCAAGGTCGCCGGCATGACGGCCACACGTATCGTTGAAGACCCTAAAATCATCAAGGTCGATCACCGCAACGCCGGCATTCATGCGGGCGCTACGGAGCTTTTCCTCGTAATATCGGCGATTGCGCACGCTCGTCAGCACGTCGGTGTAGACAAGGTCCTCTTCTGCAGCCTCTTGCTCATCGATCGGACGCACCATCAGCAGGACGTGAGGCTCGCCCTCGACCTTCAGAGGGCGTAGGCGGGCGCGGTACTCAACACCATCGTTGAGCAGTTGCTCCGACACCTCATCGGAATCTGCCAAGGCCTCAAGACTCGATTGACGCAGACAAGGGCACCGATTGCCGGCGAGCAGGCAGTTAGGCTCGCTCTTAATCTGATCGGCCGACAGCAAACGCACCACGGGGTAGGTCTTTGCGACGCGGGCGACCTCAGCGGCAGCCTCCTCGTCGGTTAGATTGACCTCGTGATTATTGAGCATATGGGGCCCTTTCTATCGTTACGCACGGCAACGGTGCATATCAATTGGTACAAGGGTAACATCTAACAGCTGAAGGCAAACGCGCGATTATCGTTACATTTTTATGACCTGGCAAGCGGCGGTAATGGAGCCGCGGGCGCGCGGTTATGGGCGCATTCGTTAACAATGACGAAACGCTAACAACCCCTCTCCCCGCAGGTCATCGAGCGTGCTAACGCTCCAAGACATCGCGAACGGCGTTTGCCGCCGTAACGGGGCGATCGCGCAGACCGTTATGCGCGCCCGGAATCGTCACAAGGGGGCAATCGAGATATTCGGCAGCCGCTCGCGTGCCAGCCTCGCGGGGCGTATCGACCGAAAGCTCGCCGAGAAGCACAGCAGCAACGGACTTCGATGCGCGAACACTATCCCAATTGGGAACGTAAGTCATATTTGTTCCATATTCGTTCGCCATAAAGCAACGACCATTGCGCAGGGCATGTTTGGCTTCCGCTTCGGTCGTCCCGGGAGCCTCGGGGTCCAAGTCGCCGAGGGCTCCCAAGAAAAGCCGGAGCGCCCTTGAAACCTTTCCAGCCGCAATCATATCGAGCAAAACCGGAGCTGCGCCCATACCGACGCCTTTGGCCGACACAGCCGGCTCATGCAGAATCGCACGGGCGACGAGATGGGGTTCGGTGCGAAGAAGCTCCAGCGCAACCAACGTACCGGCACTATGCGCAAGCACATTTGCCGGAGCGCCAACGTGTTCGATCACGGCTTGCAGGTCGGCGGCCTGAGCGGCAAGATCATAGCTGCCGTCTGCCGCATCGCTGCTGCCACCGCAGCCGCGGCGGTCGTAGGCAATTACGCGGTAGTTGCGGCTGAGCTCACAAGCGATACCGTCGAAAAATGTGCCGTCGACACAAGCGCCGTGCACGCACACCAAAGCAGGAGCATCAGGCGACACATCCGGGCCGGCATATTCGCGACAGGCAATCGTGGTGCCCGCATTCTCGACCGTAAAATCCATGTTGTGCCCCCATCATCAATGCTCATCCAGTTGCACGTCAGTGCGGTTGGATGGGCCCGCATTGCCTTACGCCTTGTTAACAGATTAACTTTACCCGACCCGAGGCTTTTCATGGCACGGCATAATGAGCGACGTGAAAAAAAGAAACTTGTAAAGCAAGAGCCCGCACCTTGCTTTGGAGCCGATGCTATGCTTAGGCACAATTGTCTTGAGGAGCATATGCCTATGTCTACGTTTTTGAATGCCAGCCCCATCTTTGGGCCCGTTCGCAGCCGTCGCCTTGGTCTCTCGCTCGGCGTCAACATGATGCCGGCCAGCGGCAAAATCTGCACGTTCGACTGCATTTACTGCGAAAACGGCCTCAACGCCGAGCGTCCCTGCCATGAGCCGTACAACACAGCTGCCGTGGTACTCGACGCGCTCGAGGCAAAGCTGCGCGAGATGGCAGCCGAGGGCGAGCTCCCCGATGTGATCACCTTCGCAGGCAACGGCGAGCCCACCGCCGCGCCGGAGTTTCCGCAGGCCATCGCCGGCGCCGTCGCGCTGCGCGACGAGCTTGCCCCAAACTCCAAGATCGCCGTGCTTTCCAACGGCACGCGCGCCGACCGTCCCGAGGTGCACGACGCGCTCATGATGGTCGACGACAACATCCTCAAGCTCGATACGGTCGACCCGGCATTTATCCAGCTGCTCGACCAGCCCGTTGGCCCCTACGACGTCGAGCACCAGATTGAGACGTTCGCAGGCTTTGAAGGTCACGTTATTATCCAGACGATCTTTTTGACCGGCGAGTATCAGGGCAAGCTCATCGACAACACCGGCGAGGAGTACGTCGGCCCCTGGCTCGCGGCGCTTGAGCGCATTCGCCCACAAGAAGCAACCATCTACACGGTAGCGCGCGAGACACCGGTCGCCGGCCTTGCCAAAGCAGCGCCCGAGGCGCTCGACACGATCGCTGCACGCGTGCGCGCCCTCGGCATTCCCTGCCAGGTGAGCTACTAGCAAAACCACGCAGCAGCTAGTGTCCGCCATCCCACTCCATCAGTTGCGGTGATATAGTTCCTGTTTATGCTGTTAAACCGCTTAAATCGGAACTATATCACCGCAACTTTTATGGACGCGTGAGTGGGCTATACTAGCTGCGGATGAAAGGAAGTTAGCCATGTATGACAAAGGACCCGTACCCGGTCGCAACGACGCCTGCTGGTGCGGCAGCGGCAAAAAATATAAGAAATGTCACAGCGCCTTCGACGAGCGCCTCGAGCGCCTGTGGGAGGAGGGCTGGGAGGTTCTGCCCCGTACGCTCTACAAGACGCCCGCCGATATCGAGGGCATCAAGCGCTCGGCCGCTATCAACGTGGGCGTGCTCGATTACGTAGGCGAACACATCGCCGCGGGCATGACCACCAACCAGATCGACCAGATGATCTACGACTACACCGTCGAGCACGGCGGCACGCCGGCCGACCTCAACTACGAGGGCTACCCCAAGAGCGTGTGCACCTCGATCAACGATGTGGTCTGCCACGGCATCCCCTGCGATACGGACGTGTTGCACGAGGGCGACATCATCAACGTGGACTGCTCCACGATCTTGGACGGCTACTTTAGCGACTCGAGCCGCATGTTCTGTATCGGCGAGGTCTCGGCCGAGCGCCAGCGCCTGGTCGACGTCACCCGCGCCAGCGTGGAGGCGGGCCTGGCAGCCGTCAAGCCATGGCTGCCGTTGTCCGTGATGGCCGAGGCCGTGCAAAAGACGGTCGAGGACGCCGGCTTTAGCGTGGTGCGCGAGTACGGCGGACACGGCATCGGTAAGGAGTTCCACGAGGACCCGTTTGTGGGCTTTACCACCGAGGCGCCCGATGTGGACACCATCATGGCTCCGGGCATGGTCTTTACCATCGAGCCCATGGTCAACGCCGGAGCGCCCGACATCAAGATCAGCAAGGGCGACGGTTGGTGCGTGCGCACCAAGGACGGCAGCGATTCGGCCCAGTGCGAGGTACAACTCGTGGTGACCGAGGATGGCTACGAGCTGCTGAGCTGGTAGCTGTAGATGCGCCGGATGCTGACGGGCACGCTCGTCTTGCATCCGGCGTTTTATTTGAACGGTTTGCCTGATACAACCTGCCAAAATAAACCTGTCCCTTTTTGGTAGGTCGAGCGGAAAGGACTGCTTGTGAACATCCTGGTTTTGCTGCCCGTCAACGACCGCCATCGCGCGATCCTCGAGTCGAGCGCTCCGGGCGAGGACTTTATCTACACGAGCGCCGACGCCATCACGCGCGAGCAGGTCGCCGATGCCGACGTGATCTTGGGCAACATCGACCCTGACATGCTCACGGCATGCGAGCATCTCCAGCTGCTGCAACTGCAGACCGCCGGCTATGACGACTACCTTGCCGCCGGCACCGTGCCGGCCGACGCCAAGCTTTCCTGCTCGGTGGGCGCCTACGGCCAAGCCGTGAGCGAGCACATGATTGCCATGGTCCTTTCCATGATGAAGCGTCTGCCCGGCTATCACGACTTGCAGCGCGAGCATCGCTGGGAGGATTTGGGGCCGGTCACCTCGCTCAAAAACGCCAACGTGCTGGTGCTGGGCGCGGGCGATATCGGTGGCCACTTCGCCACGCTCTGCCGCAGCATGGGCGCGTACGTCCGCGGCATCAAGCGCCATCCGCTCGTCTACCCCATTGTGTTTGAGGACATGGACGGCATGGACGCCCTGCCCGAGCGCCTGGCCGAGGCTGACATCGTCGCATCCTTTATGCCGAGCACACCCGAGACCCGCGGCCTGGCGAACGCCGAGTTCTTCGCCGCGATGAAACCGGGCGCCTTCTTTGCCAACGGCGGCCGCGGGGGCCGTGTGGGGGCCCACGGCGTGGTTGGCGCCCCGGGGTCGGGGCCACTCCCCCGCGCCCCCGGCGGCGGCACCCACCCCCCCCCCCTGCCTGATACAAGCCCCCTGTGGGATGCGCCCAACATGCTCATCACGCCGCACGTCTCCGGTTGGTTCCACCTGGCAGCCACGCTCAACAATGTGGTCGACATTGCCGCAGAGAATCTGCGTCACCTGCAGGCAGGCGAGACCCTGCGCTGCTGGATCGAGCACTAGGGTTCCGCCGTTCTAACGAACGGCGGACCGGTCGACGCTGTGCGCCGCCCAGAGCGACAATTTGCCATTCAAAAGGCAAGGCATGACCAGAAGGTCTATGCCTTGCCTTTTTCATGCCAACTTGTTCGCTCTGGACATCGCTCGCTGACGTTTGCCCAACCTGCGGTGTCTTAACAATTCTGTCCAGCTGTTGGCATTGCGGCATTTGCCCAGATAAAACCTGCCAAAATGAACCTGTCCCTTTTTGGCAGATTTTAGAGCTCCACGCTTTCGGCGCCGTTGATGGTTAGGTTTCGCTCGTAGAAGGCGGTGAGGGCGCGGATGGCGTACATCACGTCGCGTACGCCGCCGGTCTCGTAGCTCGAGTGCATGGCCAGCTGCGGCAGGCCCACGTCCACGGCATGCATGCTCGCCTGCATATTCGACAGGTTGCCCAGGGTGGAACCGCCGGCCATGTCGCTCTTGTTGGCGAAAGCCTGCGTTGGCACGTCGGCGTCATCGCAGATGGCCTGGAACACCGCGCGGCTAAAGGCATCGGTGCAGTAGTGCTGGTTAGCAGCTTCCTTGACGACGATGCCGCCGTTGAGCACCACCTGGTTGCGGGCATCGCACTTCTCGGCGTGGTTGGGGTGCACGGCATGCGCGTTGTCGCAGCTCACGAGCATCGATGCGGCAAGGGCGCGATGATATGACTCGTCGTCAAAGCCCAGCGAGCCGTTAATGCGTCGCAGTGCATCGGCCAAGAACGTCGACATGGCACCCTGTTTGGTCTCGGAGCCAACCTCCTCGTTATCAAAGCAGCAGAAGACCGAAACGTCGTGCGCGTTCTCGGCACCCAAAAATGCCTGCAGCGAGGTGTAGGCGCAGGCCAGGTCATCGAGCTTGGGCGTCGAGATGAACTCGTCGGCCCAGCCCCAAATGCGCGCATCCTGACGATTGACCAGGAACAGATCACGGCCCAGGATCTGCTCGGGCTCAACATCCAGCTCTTCGGCGATCAGAGCGTCAAAGTCGCCCTGCTTCAGCTCGCCGGCGCTGATGAGCGGGCACAGGTCGACGGCGCGATTGGGCGCAAAGCCCTCGTTAACGCCACGATTCATATGGATGGCAAGGCTCGGAATGATAGCGACCTCGCGCTCGGTGGCAAGCAGACGACTCTCGATACGGTCGCCCTCGCGCACCAGCACGCGGCCCGCGAGCGCCAGCGGACGATCGAACCAGGTGTAGTCGATCATACCGCCGTAGGCCTCGGTGTTCAGGCGCAGCGTTTCGCCCGCGCCGTCAAGCTCGGGCACAGCCTTGACCTTAAACGTCGGCGAATCGCTGTGCGACGCCGTGAGCTGAAAATGATAGTCACCGGCAACGCCGTCCTCGCCCCACGTCGCGGCCAGGTCCTCGCCCACCTTAAAGGCAACAACGCTCGAGGTGTTGCGCTGCGTGTAATAACGCCCGCCCGGCTCGATGTCCCACGCCGCGTTCTCGGGCAGGTAGGTAAAGCCCGCCTCGTCGAGCTCGGCCATAATGGTCGCCGCCGTATGGAACATGCTGGGGCATGCCTCGATAAAGTCGATAAGGTCGTTGGCGGCCTCGATATCGTCGGCCGTCACGTGCGCGCGCTCGGGCGTTTCCTGATCCGTCATGCTCTCCCCTTTCGCTGGGTTGATGGTCCCCTCCAGCATACCCCGCCACGCCAGTGCCGCACTCTTCATTCCATGCTTAATTCCGCGCCGCTCACCAAGTTGAGCCATCATGCCCGCGCTCCCTTTGCGACAATTGCGCTAACAGGACGAGAGGAGCCGTCATGAAACCACGTAACATTGCCATCGTCTGCGGTGTCGCGGGAGTCGCCGTCGGCCTTGCCGCTGCCACCGGTATCGTTTATCACAAGCAAATCAAGTCCGCCGCGTCGCTCAAACGCTTGACCGGCTACGTAGATGGCTATGACCTGTACGCAATCGACATCGCCTACGACTACGATCTTGATCGCATCATCGCCGCTGGCGTGCGCGACGACCAGGCCTACATCGATGCCGTGGTGGCGCAGGTGCTGCCCGGTGTGCCGGCACATGTCCAGGCACCCCAGTTTGCCTGCAGCGCTTTTGTCGCCGTAGATGCCGAAGGCCGCGTGCGCACCGGTCGCAATTACGACTTTAAGGACGACACCTCGGCGCTGCTGGTGCGCAATCACCCACGAGGCGGCTATGCCTCCATCGGGCTTGCCGCCCTTAACAACCTGGGCGACAACACACCGCTTGACTCCGTCGCCGGACGTGCCGCCGCACTCATGGGCCCGTTTGCCCAGCTCGACGGTGTTAACGAATGCGGCGTGTCCATTGCCGTACTCACTCTGGATTCCAAGCCCTGTGACCAGGACACGCAACGCCCCGTCATCAACACTTCGCTCGCCATCCGCCTTGTGCTCGACCGCGCGGCTACCACGCAGGAGGCCGTAGACTTGCTTTCTGCCTACGACATGCACGCCATGGCAGGACGCGATTACCACTTCTTTATCAACGACGCCTCCGGTGACGCGCGGGTGGTGGAGTGGGATCCGCGCGACCCCGACCGTGCATGCAAAGTGACTCCTGTACGCCAGGTTACGAACTTCTATGCCTGCTATGGCGACGAAGTGCTGCCCAACCAAAAGAATGGCGAGCTGGGCCATGGTAAAGAGCGCGCCGTCGCAATCGCCGATGTCCTTGACGCCCATGTCGGTGCCCAGGACGAGGCAGTCGCTTGGAAGGCCCTACGCGCTGCGGCGCAAGAGCCCAATCCGGAAGACATCACCAGCAACACGCAATGGTCGGTCGTCTTTGACAATACCGAACCCGCTGCCGCCATCACGCTGCGCCGCCACTGGGGCGACATCGATGCCTTCGCGCTGTAAGGAGCTGGCACCGTCGTCCTTACGCTGGCCTGACGTTGCTTACATTTCTATACATTTGAGCTAACACGTTTTACCCCCGCATCAACAGTGTGCGGGGGTAAACTTATGCGCATGTTATAACTTGCCCGGAAGGATTCACCATGCTTAGGATCGGTCTTCTTACTAGTGGCGGCGACTGCCAGGCGCTCAACGCCACCATGCGCGGCATTGTCAAAACGCTCATGACCAATAGCGAAGAGCCTATCGAGATCTATGGTTTTGAGGACGGCTACCAGGGCCTTATCTACAGCAGATTCCGTGTCATGACGCCCGCCGATTTTAGCGGCATCCTCACCCGCGGCGGCACTATCCTGGGCACGAGCCGCACGCCGTTCAAGCGCCTGAACATTCCCGAGGCCGACGGCGTCGAGAAGGTGCCCGCGATGGTCCACACCTATCACAAGTTGCAGCTCGACTGCCTGTTTATGCTGGGCGGCAACGGCTCCACCAAGACCGCCAACCGCCTGCGCGAAGAGGGCCTCAACGTTATCGCCCTGCCCAAGACCATCGATAACGACACCTGGGGCACCGAGATGACGTTTGGCTTTACGAGCGCCATCGACGTCGCCACCAAGTGCATCGACGACATCCACACCACCGCTTCGAGCCATGGGCGCGTGTTCGTCATCGAGATCATGGGCCACAAGGTTGGCTGGATCCCGCTGTACGCCGGCGTCGCGGGCGGCGCGGATGTCATCCTGATTCCCGAGATCCCCTACGACATGGATAACGTCATCAAGACCATCGAGCATCGCATGGAAACCGGCAGCCGCTTTACCATCGTGGCCGTCGCCGAGGGCGCCATCTCCAAGGAGGATGCGGCGCTGTCCAAGAAGGAGTACAAGAAGAAGCTCGCCGAGCGCACGAGCCCGTCGATCGTCTACGACATCGCCAAGGAGATCGAGGCCAAGACCGGTCGCGAGACCCGCGTCGCTATCCCCGGCCACACGCAGCGCGGCGGTCAGCCCGACGCCCAGGACCGCATCTTTGCGACCCAGTGCGGCGTCGAGGCAGCGCTCGGCTGTCTGCGCGGCGAGTTTGGCTACATGATTGCCCTGCGCGACGGCAAGATGTGCCACATGCCGCTCGAGGAGGTCGCCGGCAAGCTCAAGTATGTCGATCCCCAGAGCGACCTGCTGCGCGAGGCCAAGGCGTTGGGCATCAGCTTCGGCGACGAATAGCCTCGGCCGAAATTCATCCCATCGGGCCCTCCGACCCCGCCCGACGTATTTCGATTTGGCTCCTCCCTTGACTCCGTCAAAGGTCGCCAATCGAAATCGTCGGGCGGGGTCGGAGGGCCCTGCGTTTACATACTCGCCGAGGTTATTCGTCTTCTTGCTGCGGGTGCCTGGTCTGAAATTAAGTTGCGGTGAAATAGTTCCTGCTTAGCCCGCAAATGGCTGAATTTAAGAACTATTCCACCGCAACTTACTGAGTGGGGGCTCTTGGCTGCTACTTGCACTGACATTTGTCCTGAAATGGCTGGTCGTTAGGGGTTGCTACCGGTAGTTGCGGTAGGGTTGGGGCAGATTCTAACTAGAAATGGTGGTCGCTACCGGTTGTTCTCGGCATACTCGGCTCATTCGATTACGGTCACCATATGAAAGGAACTGTCATGGATCTTGCGATGGCGCAGCGGCTCGTTGATCGCCGCAAGGCTGCCGGGCTTTCTCAGGAGGCGCTTGCCGCCCAGCTGGGTGTGAGTCGTCAGGCTGTCAGTAAATGGGAGCGCAGCGAATCCTCGCCCGATACCGATAACCTTATTGCGCTCGCCGCGCTGTATGGCGTGTCGCTGGATGAGCTGTTGTATGGAGAGGCGGCCAACAATGCCGACGATCTGGAGGACGGTAGCGCCAGCACCGAGACGGCGGATGTGGCTGGCGAGGCCGAGGATTCTGCCGAGAACGCCGATCGCAGCGATAAGCCACTTGTCGATGTTTCCCTCGCGCGCGGTATCCACGTCATTGATCCCAATAAGGGCGAAGAAGTCCATGTTGGCTGGAGCGGCATCCATGTGATCAACGAGCGCAAGGGTGAAGAGGTCCATGTGGGGCCGGGCGGATTGCATATCGATACGCTTGAGGACGATGGACATAGTGTGCATACCAATGACGACGGCACCGTCACCATCGACGGCGAGACGTTTTCCAGCTGGAAGGAAGCACACGACAAGCTCGACCATCATGGCAAGCATTTCCACACCAAGGTCGGACGTACATGGAACAAATTCCCCTTCCCCGCGCTTGTCGCCCTCGCCTATCTAGTGCTCGGCATTATCTACGGCGCGTGGTCCATGGGGCTCTTCCTCGTCTTTTTGATTCCCATCTACTACGCGCTTGGCGACTTTATCGACCAACGCCATTTGTCAAAGCTCATTGAATGCGTCTATCCAGCAGCCGCCATTGCATGGTTTCTCTATATGTGGCTTTGCCTGGGGCAGCCCCATCCCGCATGGGCCATCCTCATCACGATTCCCGTCATCAAGGCGCTCATGCGCTGGTGCCGCAAGCAATGGAAGCACCGCAAACAGGCCTAAACCGCCCTAACCCACCAGCACCACTCATCCGGTACCGGCCGCCCCTTCCAAGCTGTGGTGGAATAGGGACTGTTTTGAGGCTCCAAAGCACCAAACAGTCCGTATATCATCGCAACTAACAAGCAATTGGGTCAGTTCCGGCACGGAGATAAGCATTGAGCTGACCGCACGCCAAGAAAAGGGCCTATTTACTACGTTTAGCCCGAAGGGGCCAACCATGACCGCCTTTTCGAAAATCGACAGGCCTTCTACCTGCACTGATAATTGTTCTCGGGGGAAGCGGGCACTGCGGGGCGCG
>CATVYG010000029.1 GCA_958348225.1 uncultured Collinsella sp. | reverse complement strand
AGCACTTAATGTGCTTTCCGTCTTGCGCAGGACTGTAGAGCAGCAAACTTAACCCGGCCCGGCCCCCGATGGCCCCAGACCGGCGGGATGGACCAGTTCAGATGGGGCTTTGATGCATGGGTGGTCTGTTGTTGTGCAAATGGGTATCATACTGTGGTTATTGCATCGACTCTGCGATGCATTGTTGTACGTTCCCGGCGGTCGGTTTGCCAGAAGCGCCCCGTCGGTTGTTCCAGACCCGTTTCGAAGAAAGGAAACCACACTAACCTATGGCAGCTAAAAAATCATCTCCCTTGAAGATCATTCCGCTCGGCGGCCTTGACGGCATCGGCAAGAACATGACGGTCTTCGAGTGCGGCGACGACATGGTGCTCGTCGACGCTGGCCTCATGTTCCCCGACGACTCCCAGCCCGGTATCGACCTGGTGCTTCCTGACTACACCTACGTTCTTGAAAACGAGGAGAAGCTCCGCGGTATCGTCGTCACCCACGGCCACGAGGACCACACCGGTTCGCTTCCGTACCTGCTGCAGGACCTCAACAACAAGGTGCCCATCTTTTCGAGCAAGCTGACGCTTGGCTTTATCGAGGGCAAGCTTTCTGAGTTCCGCATCCGCGCGCCCAAGTTCCGCGAGGTCAAGGGCGGCAGCCATGTCAACCTCGGCGGCATCTCGCTCGACTTCTTCTCGATGACGCACTCCATCCCCGGCGCTCTGGGCGTGTTTATCCGCACCAATCAGGGCACCGTTATGCACACCGGCGACTTTAAGCTCGACCAGACGCCCATCGATGGTGTCACGCCTGACTATGCCGCTATCAGCCGCTTTGCCAAGCAGGGTATCGACCTGCTGCTGTCCGACTCCACCAATGCCACGGTTCCCGGCTTTACCAAGTCCGAGGCCGAGGTTGGTCCCAACTTGCTGCACGCCATCAAGAACGCCCCGGGTCGCGTGTTCGTCGCGTCGTTCTCGAGCCACATCCATCGCCTGCAGCAGATTTGCGATGCCGCCCGCAAGTGCGGCCGTAAGGTCGTTGTGACCGGTCGCTCCATGCTCACGAACACCCGCGTGGCGCGTGAGCTGGGCTACCTCAACATCGACGATGCCGATATCATCGATGCCTTCGACATTGATAACCTGCCCGACGACAAGATCGTCGTCATGTGCACCGGTTCGCAGGGCGAGCCGCTGTCGGCCCTGTCCCGCATGGCCAACGGAGAGCACAAGACGCTCTCTATCCACGAGGGCGATACCGTCATCCTCTCGGCAACTCCTGTTCCCGGCAACGAGAAGGCCGTCCAGCAGGTCGTCAACAGCCTGGCCAAGCTCGGTTGCGACGTGTGGGATAAGAACCGCGCTCTTGTCCACGTCTCGGGCCACGGTAGCCAGGAGGAGCTCAAGCTCCTGATGGCCATGGCCAAGCCCACGTACTTTATGCCGGTTCACGGTGAAGCCGTGCATCTGCGCGCCCATGCCCAGCTGGCCCGCAAGATGGGCATCAAGGACGATCATATCTTTATCCTCGATAACGGCGACACGCTCGAGATGCGCGGCGGTATCGTCAAGCGCGGTACGCCCGTCGAGTCCGGCGTCGTCTACGTCGACGGCCTGCGTATCGGCGATACCGACCCCATCGTCTTGCGCGATCGCCAGAAGCTCGCCAACGACGGTATGGTTACCGCTGTTGCCATCGTCTCGCTCAAGCACAAGAAGATTGAGGCTATCGAGTTCTCGGGCCGCGGTGTCTCGTTTGCCATCGACGACCAGTTCTCTGAGGATGCCTCCGCGTCCATCATGAAGACGATCGAGAAGGGCAAGTTTAGCTTTACGAGCAGCGGTTCCGATGCCATTCGCAAGGCCGTGCGCGACTCGCTCTCCAACTTTATCTGGAGCCGTACGCGCACCCGTCCGATGATCATCCCGGTCGTCATGGAGGTTTAGTTTGGCGCGCGGATCTGCACAAAACGCCAAAGGCAATAAAGCCAACAACCAACCGGCATCTGCTAAGGGTGCCGGTTCCCATCTGCGTGCCAATAAGGGCCACGAGGCCGACTTCGACGATTTTGAGCCCCTGGTCGAGCCCTCGGCCAACCGCGATATTGCCGGCGTGGTCATCGCCGTTTTGGCTATTGCGTCCTTCATTGCCGTGATTTCGCCGGCGACTGCGCCCGTTACGGCTGCGGTTGCCGGTTTCTACCACCTGGGCTTTGGTCTGGGCGCCTACGTGCTGCCGATCGTCATTTTGCTGTTTGCCGCCACGCTCTTTTTAGGCGAGGACTCGCCGCTCAACGCGCGATCTGTTGCGGGCGGCGCCGTGGTCTTTATCGCCGTCGTCTCCATTCTGTCGCTGATGGTGCCGGGTACGAGCGTCTCGTGCGACCTTATGTTCACGCCGCAAAATCTGTCCGCCTCGGGTGGCTACATCGGTGCGTTTATTGCGAGTGCGCTGCAGAATGCCCTGGGTAAGCCTATCGCGATGGTAGTCCTGTTGGGCCTTGTCGTCGTGGGCCTGGTCATCATCGGCTTTTCGGTGGGTGGCGTTTTGCGCTCTGCTCGCGACCGTGCGGCCGATTTTGCCGAGCGCCGTCGTGCCGATGTCAACGCCAGCCCGTGGGGTGACGACGAAGCCCTGTCGGTGCCCGGCGTTGCCCGTCCGCACCTGAGCATTCTTCGTCAAAAGGGCTCCGATGCTGCCGTGACCACGGTCATGGGTAACGATGTGGACCCGGTTTTGGACGATGACGACGAGGACGAGGATCCGTTTGTCGACGTGTCCGATGCCGTGGAAGCTGAGCGCGCTAAGACAACGCTGCTGCCGCGCCGTCATGCCAAGAAGAGCAAGGCTGCGCCTAAGCTCAATACGAGTCAGCCTGACCCGACTTGGTCCGATAGCGAGATTGAGCTCACCGAGGGCGATGACGAGGACGACGAGGCTCCGATTGAGACCGCAAAGACAACTTTGCTGCCGCGTCGCCATGCCAAGCGCGACCAGGTAACCGGCCAGCTTTCGATGGAAGACGATCCCGATAAGATTGACGAGTCCGAGCCGCCGTTTGCCGTGAATCCTGTCTCGGCAGCACCTCAGATTCCCGACTTCTTGAAGCATCCCAAGGTTGCCGATGCGCCTGCCTCGAGTGCTGTCGAATCGGCTGCGGCTAGCGATGGGGGAGCGGACGGCGGCGCAGATAACGAGGGCGAAGAAGAGGACGGCCTCAAGCTTCCGCCGCTCGAGATCCTGCATGCCAATCCTCAGTCGGCGTCCTCCGCGTCTCCGGACAAGGAGCTGGAGCAGACCGCTGAGTCACTGCAGTCCACCTTGCTTGAGTTTGGCCGCAGTGCCCGCGTGGTCGGCTGGATCGCCGGCCCCACGGTGACGACCTTTAAGCTGCAACCTGGCGAGGGCGAGCGCGTGAGCAAGATTTCGAGCCTCGAGGACGATATCGCGCTTTCGCTCGCTGCCCAGTCGGTGCGTATCTTTGCCCCGATCCCCGGCACCTCGCTCGTGGGCATCGAGATTCCCAACCGCAAGCGCCAGAATGTCAACCTGGGCGACGTGCTTCCCTATGTGAAGGGCGGTCCGCTCGAGCTGGCCATCGGTCGCGATGCCGAGGGTACGCCGGTCGTCGCCGACCTTGCAAAGATGCCCCACCTGCTTATTGCCGGTACGACCGGTTCTGGTAAGTCGGTGATGATCAATTCCATCATCACGACCCTGCTCATGCGCGCCCTTCCCGAGGACGTTCGCCTGATCATGGTCGACCCCAAGCGCGTCGAGCTTGCGGGCTATAACGGTCTCCCGCATCTCTATGTCCCAGTGGTGACCGAGCCCAAGCAGGCCGCGAGCGCTCTGCAATGGGCCGTGTCCGAGATGGAGCGTCGCCTGAAGGTCTTCGAGCGCCTTAACGTTCGTAAGATTTCGACCTATAACGAAAAGCAGGCCGCCGGCGAGTTTGAGCATTACGACAACCCGCCGCTAAAGATGCCCTACTTGGTCATCATCATTGACGAGCTCTCGGACCTGATGATGGTCGCCGGTAAGGATGTCGAGGCCTCGATCGTGCGTATTGCTCAGCTGGGCCGTGCCGCCGGTATCCACCTTATCGTGGCCACGCAGCGCCCGAGCTCCAACGTGGTGACGGGCCTCATCAAGGCCAACATCACCAACCGCATCGCCTTTAACGTCGCCACGGGCATCGACTCGCGCGTCATCATCGACCAGATGGGTGCCGAAAAGCTCACCGGTTTGGGCGACATGCTGTTCTCCAAGGTCGACTGGGGCAAGCCCCGCCGTATCCAGGGCTGCTTTGTCTCGGATGATGAGATCAACGAGATTGTCGAGTTCGTCAAGTCGCAGAGTGAGCCAGACTACCACGAGGAGATCCTGTCTGCCGTGGCGCCCGCTTCCATGTCCATGGCGGGTGGCGGCGGCATTGTTCGCACTGGAGTCGCCGAGCCGCAAGACGATGATCCGCTCATTTGGGAAGCCGCCCATATTGTGGTGGAATCGCAGCTTGGCTCCACATCTGGCCTGCAACGTCGTCTGAAGGTTGGCTATGCGCGTGCCGGGCGTATTATGGACATGCTGGAAGAAAAGGGTGTCGTCGGCCCGCCCGACGGTTCCAAGCCGCGCGAGGTCCTGTTGGACGAGGAGGGGCTTGCCGCGCTGGAGTCTGTCGACGCCGAGATGGCACGTGAAGATCGTGAGTTTGGAGGATTCTGATGGCTGCACGCTTTGGTGACATGCTGCTCGAGCAGCGTCGCCGAATGGGCCTTTCCATTCAGCAGGTCGCCAACACCATCAAAATCAGGCCGCAGATCATCGAGTTTTTCGAGACCGGTAACTTTGCTTCGATGCCGCCGCGCGGCTATGCGCAGGGCATGATTTCAAGCTATGCTCGCTTTTTGGGCCTCAATCCGCGCGAGGTCGTCAATGCCTACTTTGACGACCTGATGGCATACGAACGCGAGACGTCTCAGCAGGGCGGTCGTTTTCAGGACGCCGCCGGCTACGTCAATTCGCGTTCCTCGGTCGATAACGGGCGCTTCCTGATGGTTCAGGGCGGTCGTTCGACCCGCTATGGACAGCGTCCTCAGCAGGCCGGTTATATTACCGAGACGGGTTCGGGCGAGGAGATTCGCTCACAGCGTGACCGGTTCCGCAGTACGCCGATGCCTGAGGACCGTGCGCTTCCCGCTGCCCGCGGCGTGGCGCGTGACCCTCGTGCCGGCTACGGCGACGGCGGCTATTCCGATCGCGGTTACCGTGGTGCCTCTACGGGACGCTCTCGCGGTGGCTATGCGGATGCCGATACCACGCAGGTAACGCCGCGTCTTCGCTCTCAATCACAGCCGTATGGCCAGCGCTCTTCGGCTTCGCGTTCGGGCCAGCGTGGCTATCAAGGCCGCGGTGAGCTTGCGCTCCGCTCGGGTCAGCGCAGCCTTCAGGGCCAGGGCGGCTATCGTGGCCGTTCCGATAGCAATCGCGGCCGTATGCCTCAGGGAGGCGGCCGCAGCAGTTCCGGTCATGGACGCGGCGGATCCCGTACTCCTCAAAACAACGGGCTCGATCCGCGTATCGTCTACGCCGGCATCGGTGCCGTGGTGTTGCTGCTGATTGTGCTCATCGTGGTGCTTCTGCGCGGCTGCGCATCTTCGACGCCCGAGACCACGCCCGAGACACCCGCTGCTACCAAGACGACGACCAAGAAGTCTTCTAAGAAGTCCGAAACGGTCGACGAGGACGAAGACACCGATGAGGCGACGGATGAGTCGACTGATTCGGACGCTACCAAGACGACGGCCAAGAAGGAAGAGAACGAGGTCACGAAGGTCAAGGTCTCCGTTGCCAAGGGAAAGACCGCGTGGATTGAGGTCAAGGTCGACGGCAAGTCGGTCTATGGCGCCCAGGCGACTGGCCCCTTTGAGCAGGAGTACACGCCCGAGTCCTCGATCGAGATCACCACGTCCAAGCCTTCCGATGTCACCGTTACCAAGAACGGCGAAAAGGTCCGCTACGACACCAAGACCTCGGGCGTGGCGCGTGTGACGATCACCGTTCCCAAGAAGGAGACCACCGACTCCGAGAATGGTGAACGTACTGATGGTACCGACACCACCGATGGTACCGACACCACCGACGGTACCGATGCCCAGTCCACGGATGGCGCCGATATCGCAACTGACGGTCAGACGCCCACCGATTCTACCGACTATTCGTACGATAGCTACTAAGCCGCTCGTACGCGAAAGGAAACATCATGGCTAAAGATTCCAGCTTCGACGTCGTGTCCGAGGTCAACATGCAAGAGGTCGACAACGCCTTTCAGCAGACCACGCGCGAGATTTCCCAGCGCTATGACCTTAAGGATTCCGGTGCTACGATCGAGCTTTCGAAGGGCGACAAGCTCTTTACGATTAACGCCCCGGCCGACTTTGTCTCCAAGCAGATTATCGACGTGCTGAGTTCCAAGCTCATCAAGCGTGGCATTGACCTCAAGGCTGTCTCGTGGGATGCTCCTCAGGCGGCATCGGGCGGCACCGTGCGCGTGCTCGGCCATATCGTCGAGGGTATCGACCAGGCGACCGCCAAGAAGATCAACAAGGACATCAAGGACCAAAAGCTCAAGGTCAAGGTGACCATCGAGGCCGACAAGCTGCGTGTTTCCTCTGCTTCGAAGGATGCGTTGCAGACCGTAATCCAGTTCCTGCGCGACCAGGACTACGGCCAGCCGCTACAGTTCACCAACTACCGCTAATATCATTCGAAAGGACCGCTCTCCAACATGGATACACCGTTGGGCTCCGTGCTCTACATCACCCTCGGGTGCGCTAAGAACGAGGTCGACACCGACCGCATGCGTTCTCTTTTGACCGCTGCGGGCTACGAGGAGGCATTCGACCCGCAGGATGCCGATATCGCCATCGTCAATACATGCTCGTTCCTCGCCTCCGCAACGTCCGAGAGCATCGAGACCACGCTCGAGCTCGCCAACGAGGTTCAGGACGGCGTTCGTTCTTGCCCCATCGTTATGTGCGGCTGTGTGCCGTCGCGCTATGGCGACGACCTGCCTGACGAGCTGCCCGAGGTCGCTGCCTTTGTGAAGGCCGACGAGGAGGACGGCATCGTGGCGGTCATCGATGGCGTGCTGGGTGTCGAGCGTGAAATCGCGGCCTATATCCCTCAGGTCAAGCGTACCGTCGAGGGCGCCGTTGCTTACGTCAAGATTTCCGATGGCTGCAACCGCTTCTGCAGCTTCTGCATGATTCCCTATATTCGCGGTCGCTATCATTCGCGCAATGCCGAGAGCATTATCTCCGAGGTACGCGACCTGGTTGCCGGCGGTGTGCGCGAGATCGTGCTGATCGGCCAGGACACGGGTATTTGGGGCACCGACTTTACTGACGAGGATGTCGCCGAGGGCTCGCCGCGCAATCTGGCGCAGCTGCTGCGTGCCGTCGCCGAGGCCGTGCGCCCGCACAACGTCTGGGTCCGCGTGCTCTATCTGCAGCCCGAGGGCATGACCGATGAGCTTATCGATACGATTCGCGATACGCCCGAGGTGCTGCCCTATATCGATATCCCCGTGCAGCACTGCGACGCGCGCATCCTCAAGGCTATGCGCCGTTCCGGTTCGCGCCAGGAGCTCGAGGACCTGTTCCGCGATCTGCGTGAGCGTATCCCCGGCATCGTGATCCGTTCCACGGCTATGGTCGGCTTCCCGACCGAGACCGACGACGAGTTCCGCGACCTTATTGACTTTATGGACACCGTCGGCTTTGACTACACGAGCGTCTTTGCCTACTCGCAGGAGGAGGGCAGCCTGGCCGCTAAAATGGAGGGTCAGGTCGACGAAGAGGTCAAGCTCGAGCGCGCCCAGGAGGCCATGGACCTGGCCGAGTCGCTCGGTTTTGCCGCCACCGCCGCACATGTGGGCGAGCGCGCCCAGGTGATCGTCGACGGTATCGAAGAAACCGAGGACGGCGCCGAGCTGATCGGCCATGCCTGGTTCCAGGCGCCCGATTCCGATGGCGCGGTCCACTTGGACGCCAGTGAGGCGTCCGTGGGCGATATTCTGACTGTCGAGTTTACCGATAGCTTCTGCTATGAGCTTATCGGCCATGTTGTGGAGTAGGAGAGCATCGTGGCAAACGAGAGCAATAAGGAACTGACGAGTGTTTGGACGCCCGCCAACATCGTGACGTGCGTTCGCATCGTCTTTATCCCGGTGTTCATGATCGTGTCGGCGCTTTCTCACACGAGTGTTGCCGGTACGGATTGGAGCACCTTCGACGGCCCGCTCGCCGCCGCTGCCTTCATTCTGTATGTGATCCTGTCGTGCACCGATAAGGTCGACGGTTATCTGGCGCGTTCGCGCAACGAGATCACCGACTTCGGTAAATTCTTGGACCCCATCGCCGATAAGCTGCTCGTGTTCTCGGCCCTGCTGCTGTTCTTGGATTTTGGCGCGGTGACCGTGTGGTCCGTGTTCATTATCCTGTTCCGTGAGCTTCTGGTGAGCGCCCTTCGCATGGTCGCGAGTGCGGCCGGTGTGGTCGTTGCGGCCGATAAGCTCGGCAAGTACAAGACGGCGACCACGATGGTCTCCATCTGCGGTTACCTGTGCGTTTTTGCTATGGCCGGCTTGCACCTTGGCCCGGTGGCGCTGACGCTCGGCATCTACTCGGTGTCGCGCTTCCTGTATGCCGTTGCCGTTGTCTTGACCGTTATCTCGGGCGCCCAGTACTTCTGGAACTGCCGCAAGATCGTCTTTTCGGTCTAGGTCCTGGTGGGTATGACGGACTCTTTTGAGCAGATTTCCGCACATAACGAGGAGCTGGCGCGCGATATCGTCGAGCGCGCGAGCGCTCGGGGTGTGACGGTTTCGACGGCTGAGTCGCTGACGGCGGGTATGATCGCCTCGACGATTGCGGATATCCCGGGCGCCTCGGCGGTGCTGCGTGGCGGTGCGGTGACCTACTGCGATGAGATTAAGCATCGCGTGCTGGGTGTTGAGCAGGAGACGCTCGACCGCTACACCGCGGTGTCGCATCAAACTGCGCGCGAGATGGCGTCGGGTTCGCTGGAACTGTACCAGAGCGATATTGCAGTGAGCGCAACGGGTTATGCCGGCCCCGGCGGTGGTACTGAGGACGATCCTGCTGGCACTTTCTATATTGGCTGGGCGCATCGTTCTGCCGATGGGGGCGTGCCGGTCGTGGACTCCATTCGTTGTCGCTATGAGGGCGATCGTTCGTGTGTTCGTGCCCATGCGGTCGCGGAGGCACTGGGTCGCATCGTCTGCGTGCTCGATTCTATGGAATAGACGTGTTTTAAGGGGCCTCCGGGCCCCTTAATTGTGGAGATAGGGACCTCCGGCGAATTTTATCTTTGTGCAGGTAGTTGTCGTATTTTTCCTCGTCATGATTTTCTTGGTTCGCCTGCGGTCAAGTTTTTGGTCAGTGTTTGGTCGGCGTTTGGTTGGGTTTTGGAAAGGTCGGCTGCATATGATTTATCTGAACGGTTGACCACGAACAGCCGTTCGTTTAATATCGATGCAGGTTGTTAAGAGGAGGGCTATTCATGGCCAAGAATTCAGGTCCCGTACGTACCGTTCATGCTCGCACGACGGGTAAAGAGCGCGATGAGATGATCGCCACCACCAAGGCCGAGATCGAGAAGAAATTCGGCCAGGGTTCCATCATGAGGTACGGCGACGGTGGCCCCGAGCTCGAGGTCGAGGCCATCCCTACGGGCGCTCTGGCACTCGATGCCGCTCTGGGTATCGGCGGTGTGCCGCGCGGCCGAATCGTCGAGATCTACGGTCCCGAGTCCTCCGGTAAGACGACGCTTTCGCTCGAGATCTTGGCCGAGGCCCAGGCAATGGGCGGCGTTGTGGCATTTATCGATGCCGAGCACGCGCTCGATCCCACGTATGCCGCGCGCATCGGCGTGGATATCGACGAGGTACTCATTTCCCAGCCCGATACGGGTGAGCAGGCGCTCGAGATTGTTGACATGCTTGTGCGTTCTGGTGCCATCGATGCCATCGTTGTCGACTCCGTCGCCGCGCTGACCCCGCGTGCCGAGATCGAGGGAGAAATCGGCGACACTACGGTCGGTCTTCAGGCTCGCCTGATGAGCCAGGCGCTCCGTAAGCTCGCCGGCTCGCTTTCTAAGTCCAACACGACGTGCGTCTTCATTAATCAGCTGCGTGAGAAGATCGGCGTCATGTTCGGCAACCCCGAGACTACGACGGGCGGCCGCGCCCTTAAGTTTTTCTCTTCGGTGCGTATCGACATTCGCCGTATCGACAGCATTAAGCTTAAGGACGAGGTTATCGGTAACCGCGTGCGCGCCAAGGTCGTTAAGAACAAGGTGGCAGCTCCGTTCCGTTCTGCTGAGTTCGACATCATGTACGGTACGGGTATCTCTAAGGAGGGCTCGATTCTGGACATGGCTGTCGAGTGCGGCATCTGCAAGAAGATGGGCTCCTGGTTTGCCTATGGCGAGGACAAGCTCGGCAACGGTCGCGAGGCCGCCAAGGCGTTCCTGCGCGAACACCCCGATTGCGCTGACGAGATTGAGCATAAGGTCCGCCTTGCCTGCGGACTTGAGTTTGATGACGATGCTCCGTCCGAGGTCGAGCTGACCGATCAGCCTGCGCCTGAGGAGTTTGACGAGCTTTACGCCATCGATGGTTCCGCCATGCTCGATGATGACGACGAGTAGCGGTTACGCTCATGTCGTATACGGTGACCGAGGCCACGGTCGTCTTTCCCGATAAGAAGGCGGCTTCCTCGTTCTCGAGCGGGTATGCGTCTAAAAAGCCTTGCGCACATATCGATTGTGAGCTTGAGGGCGGTTTTGAGCGGTCCATTTGGATTCCCGTGCGGGTCGCGCGCCTGTATGTCAAAAACCGCCCCGATCTTCCCTGTGATTGGGACAACTTTCGTGAGGCGGTGCAGCTCATCGAGCGTAAATGTGCACTTACCATGGTGACCGAGATGTTATCGCGCCGCGACCATGCGACGGGTGAGGTCCGTGACAAGCTGGCCCGCTACGGCTTTCACCAGCCTGCGATCGATTTCGCCGTCGAGCGCGCCACCGAGTATCGCTTTTTAGACGAGAACCGCTTTTGCTCGTACTTTATCGAGGAGCGCAAGCGGCGCGGTTGGGGACAGCGTAAAATCGAGACCGAGCTCAAGCGCCGTCATGTCGTGCTCGATGACATTCCCGGTTATCCCGAGGATTATTTTGCCGTCGAAGACGATTTGGCGCGTGCGTCAGCCCTGCTCGCCAGGCGGCGTGTTCCAGAGACACGCGGATTCGAAAAACTGGTTCGGTTTTTGATGGGCAAGGGCTTCTCGTATCACATCGCCGCCGATGCCGTTAAGGCACGTCTCGATGCCGAACGCGAGGAATGTGCGGTTTAGGCGTGTGCGTTTTGTGGCCCTGCCGTTCACCGCGTTTTAGCCGCCGTGCTGGGGCCATTTATTTGACAGTTGTTGTGGTTCAACGTACGATAAACACTGTCATTTGCTTTGTGATATGTGCTCATCTTTGATGAGTTTGTTTATATGTTTATCTGTATCCGACCCGCATAAGCTGCGCCCATATTACTCAAATGTCGCGAGCCGTTCGTAAGGGCGGTTCGCTTTGTTGTGTAACGAATCCATAAAAAGGAGTGAGCATGCCTATCATCGCAGCGCTCGTTGGCATTGTTTTGGGTGCCATCGCCGCCATTGCCTACATGCGCACCGCCAAGCAGGGTAGTCTTCACGAGGCCGACGAAAAGATCCAGTCGGCACACGCACAGGCTGAGTCCCTGATCGGCGATGCTAAGCGTCAGGCCGAGACCCTCAAAAAAGAGGCTCTGCTCGAGGCTAAAGAGGAGATCATCAAGAACAAACAGGCCGCCGAGGCCGAGGACAAGCAGCGTAAGAGCGAGATTCGTACGCTCGAGAACCGCGTGATGCAGCGCGAGGAATCCCTCGATCGCCGCAACGACGCTCTCGACAAGCGTGAGCATCAGCTGTCCAGCCAGGCCGGTCAGGTCGAGAAGCGCTCCCGTGAGCTCGAGGAGCTTTGCGCAAAGCAGACCTCCGAGCTCGAGCGAATCGCCGACCTTACCCGCGAGGATGCCCACAAGGAGCTCCTCGATAAGGTTCGCGGCGAGGTCACCCACGAGGCCGCCACGATCATTCGCGAGTCCGAGCAGCAGGTTCGCGCCGAGTGCCACAAGACCGCCCAGGAGATTCTGTCCCTGGCGATTCAGCGCTGCGCTGCCGACCACACTGCCGAGGTCACCGTTACCTCCGTGCACATTCCCTCTGATGACCTGAAGGGCCGTATCATTGGTCGCGAGGGTCGCAACATCCGCACCTTCGAGCAGGTTTCCGGCGTCAACCTCGTGATCGATGACACGCCCGAGACCGTCGTTCTTTCGAGCTTTGACCCGGTCCGTCGTGAGACCGCCCGTGTCGCCCTCGAGAACCTCATCGCCGACGGCCGCATTCACCCCGCCCGCATCGAGGAGATGTATCACAAGGCTGCCGATCTGGTTCAGCAGCGCGTGCGCGAGGCTGGCGAGCAGGCTGCCTTCGATACCGGCATCCACGACCTGCACCCCGAGATCGTCAAGACCCTTGGTGCCCTGCGCTACCGTACCTCGTTTGGTCAGAACGTGCTTCAGCACTCCCTCGAGGTCTCCGACCTGTGCGGCGTGATGGCTTCCGAGCTTGGCCTGGACGTTGTGACCGCCAAACGCGCCGGCCTGCTGCACGACCTGGGCAAGGCCATCGACCACGACGTCGAGGGTCCGCATGCCGTCATCGGCGCCGAGCTTGCCCGCCGTTATGGCGAGAAGCCCGTTATCGTCCACGCTATCGAGGCTCATCATGCCGACGTCGACCCCAACACGGTGCTCGATGTCCTGGTACAGGCCGCCGATGCCGTCTCTGCCTCTCGCCCCGGCGCCCGTCGCGAGTCTGCCGAGAACTACATCAAGCGTCTTGAGAAGCTCGAGGAGATCGCCAACTCCCATGACGGCGTCGAGCGTACCTATGCCATGCAGGCTGGTCGCGAGGTCCACGTCATGGTTCAGCCGGACAAGATCTCCGATGCCCAGTCCACGGTCCTGGCTCACGATATCGCCCATCAGATCGAGGAAGAGATGGAGTATCCCGGTCAGGTGCGCGTCGTCGTGATTCGCGAGAGCCGCGCTGTCGATATCGCTAAATAACATGAGCGACGCGAACGAGCTCATCTCATTTATCGCGTCGATGTCGGGGGAGGGCAACCTTCGCGTCGAGGAGAACCTTGGCGAGGGGTATGTCCGCCTCCGCGTTTCGGAGGCCGAGCGGCGCCAAGCAAAGCACGACATTCAGCATGTCGAGGACATCGTCATCGAAATGCTCCGTAATGCTCGCGATGCTGGCGCCGACAAGGTCTATCTCGCCACGACTAAGGAAGATGGCGTCCGCACGCTTGTCTTTCTGGATAACGGTTCGGGCGTTCCGCAGGATATGCAAGAGCGAATCTTCGATGCCCGTGTTACCTCCAAGCTCGAGAGCATGAAGATGGACCGTTGGGGCGTTCACGGTCGTGGCATGGCATTGTTTTCGATCAAGCAGAACACCGACGAGGCCCGCGTGGTTACGTCCGGTGTCGATCTTGGCTCAGCCTTTAAGGTGAGCGTTGCGGCCGACCGCCTCAGTGAGCGTGCCGATCAGTCCAGCTGGCCCCAGGCCGTCAAGGATGAGGACGGGCGTTATGTCTGTGCTCGCGGTCCGCATAATATTATTCGCGCTGCTTGTGAGTTTGCGCTCGAGGAGTTGCGTGGTTGCGATGTCTATCTTGGTTCTCCGTCTGAGATTGCCGCGACCCTTTATGCTCAGGCGTCCAGTCGGCTCGATACGTCGCGTCTCCTGTTCATTGATGACGAGAGCGAGCTTCCGGTTGTCGATCGTTTAGGCCTTGCCTCTGATGCCGAGGACTTTATCCGTATCTGTTCGGGTTTGGGTCTTGAGATGTCCGAGCGCACGGCTCATCGCATTTTGGCAGGGCAGATTAAGCCCGTTCGCGGTGTGACCGCGCGTCTGCTGCGCGAGCGTGATTCGTCCTCGCATACGCCGGCTCCTTTCGATCTTGCGAAGGATCGTCGCGGGCTACGTATTGCCAAGGATGACATGGCACAGTTTTCGCGTGCTGTGGAGCGTGACTTTAATGACCTTGCCGCCCGGTACTATCTCAACCTTTGCGGCGACCCAAAGATTCGTGTTTCGCGTGATCGAATCACTGTGACCTTCGATCTTGCCAAAGAGGAATAGTGCCTTTACCGAGTCCACTCGGTACGATACAGTTATTGCAGTTAAAACGTACTTTTAAACGCAGGAGTTTCTTCATGGATTGCCTGAAGGTATCAAGCAAATCATCGCCCGCGTCCGTTGCCGGCGCCATCGCCGGCATGGTCAAGGATGGTGTACCCGTCAACATCCAGTGTGTCGGCGCTGGTGCTGTCAACCAGGCCATTAAGGCCGTGGCTATCGCGCGCGGTTTTTTGATTCCAACCGGTTTTGATATTTCCTGCGCGCCCGTGTTCTCCGACATCCTCATTAACGGGGAATCGCGCACGGCCATCCGCCTTTCTATCTACGTTCACCAGATCAATCGAGCTGCTATGGATAACGTCGTCATGGATGATGTTAAGCCTGTGGCATAGCTTCTGCTTGCCTCGTTTCGCTCCCCATCGTTAGGACTTATGCACATGGACCAGCGTTCCGTACGCGATATTCTTGCCGGTAAAACCTACTTTATCCGCACCTTTGGCTGCCAGATGAATCAGCACGACTCCGAGCGTGTGAGCGGTCTGCTCGATTCGTATGGCTGCCTCATGGCGCTCGATCCCGAGCATGCCGATATCGTTGTCTTCATGACATGCTGCGTGCGCGAGGCCGCCGATACTCGCCTTTACGGTCAGTGCAATTCCTGCAAAAGCCTGCCGCCTTCGCCTTCGGGTAAGCGCGTGGTTGCCGTTGGTGGTTGCATCGCGCAGCGCGATGGCGAGGGCCTGCTCACCAACGTCGATAACGTCAATGTCATCTTTGGTACGCATTCTATCGCACATGTGGCCGAGCTCATTGCCGAGGCGTTCCTTGACGGCAAGCGTCATATTCGCACCAATGAGCATGAGGATACGGATGCCATGAGCATGCCGTGGCATCGCGAGACCCAGTATCACGCCTGGGTGCCCATCATGACGGGCTGCAATAATTTCTGCACCTATTGCATCGTGCCGTACGTGCGCGGTCGCGAAAAGAGTCGCCCCTTCGAGGAAATTGTCGACGAGGTGACCGGTTTGGTGCGCCAGGGCGTGCGTGAGATTACGCTGCTGGGCCAAAACGTTAACTCATATGGTCGCGATCTGTTTGGCAAGCCGCGTTTTGCCGATCTGCTGCGTGCCGTGGGCGATACGGGCGTGGAGCGCATCTTCTTTACGTCTTCGCATCCCAAGGATCTACTGCCCGAGACCATCGACGCTATGGCCGAGACGCCTGCCGTTATGCCGCAGCTGCACTTGGCCGTCCAGTCAGGTTCGACTCGGATCCTCAAAGAGATGAATCGCCGTTATACACGCGAGGACTATTTGGGCCTGGTCGATCGCGTTCGCAACCGTATGCCCGATATCGCGCTCTCGACCGACATTATCGTTGGCTTCCCGGGCGAGACTGAAGAAGACTTTGAGCAGACGCTCTCGCTTGCCGAGACGGTCCGCTATGCCCAGGCCTATACCTTCATCTATTCCAAGCGCGCCGGTACCCCGGCCGCCGAGATTGACGATCCTACGCCGCATGAGGTTATTCTCGAGCGTTTCAACCGCCTGGTTAAGGTTATCGAGACCACGGCACACGAGTATAACCAGGGTGAGCTTCATACTGTGGTGCCGGCGCTCATTGAGGGAACGAGTAAAAAGAACGATGCGGTCCTGCTGGGCAAGAGCCCCAAGAATCAGACCGTGCATGCGCCTATCCCCGAGGGTTGCAGCATCGATCAGCTTATTGGCAAGATCGTTGATGTTGACGTTGACGTTGCCAAGACCTGGTATTTGTCCGGCTCCGTTGTGGGCGAGCCGCGCTAATGGTTTCTCCCGGGGCAGGTCTTTCCGCCGTTGCGATCGTCGGTCCGACGGCGGTTGGTAAGAGTGATGTTGCCGACCGTTTGGCCGCTCGTCTTTCGTCCGAAGTGCTGTCGTGCGATGCGATGCAAATCTATCGCGGCATGGACATCGGTACCGCAAAGATGGCGCCCGATGAGTGTACGGCGCCGCTGCGTCTCGTCGACATTGTAGAGCCGGGTGTGGCATATTCTGCTGCGCTTTATCAGGCTGACGCTCGCGCGCATGTTGAACGTCTCCTTGGTTTGGGTTGCCTGCCGGTTTTTTGCGGAGGTACGGGGCTGTATCTCAAGGCCGCCCTCGATGAGATGGACTTTCCCTCGGGCGAACTTGAGGACGATCGCCGTGCGGGCTATCAGGAGCTTGCCGAGCGCATTGGCGAGGAAGAACTGCATGCCCTGCTTGCCGAGCGCGACCCAGAATCGGCTGCTGTTATTCATCCCCATAATGTGCGCCGTGTGATTCGTGCGCTCGAGATGCATGATGATGGTATCTCCTATGCACAGCAAAAAAGTCAGTTTAGTGTTCCGCGCGAGCATTATCATGCTCTATGGTTTGGTCTGACGCGTAATCGCGAGGTGCTCTACGAGCGCATTAACCTGCGCGTCGATCTGATGTTTGAACAGGGTCTTGTTGATGAGGTTCGCGGTCTTATGGACCAGGGGTTGGGAGATGCCCTGACGTCGATGCAGGCAATTGGCTATAAAGAGATTATCGATGCTTTCAATGGCGTGATTTCTATGGATGAGGCTCGTGAACTCATCAAGATGCGTTCGCGTCGCTATGCCAAACGTCAGCTTTCGTGGTTTAAACGCGATGATCGCATCGTGTGGTTCGATATGGACAAGTTTACGATCGATGAGGTCGTTGAGGACATCCTGCATTGCATTGAGGCTGCCTAATGGCCCGCTTCCCCCTTGTTCCCACGGCACCCGAGCCCGAGCGTGCCATATTAGTTGGTGTTGAGTGGCGCGACAATGCGTGGCCGCTCGATCGTTCGCTTGACGAGCTTGAGCGCCTTGCCCATACGGCTGGTGCCCAGTGCGTGGCTCGCTTGTCTCAGTGTTTGGTAAAGCCGTATCCTAAATCGTTTATCGGTTCCGGTAAGGTTGAAGAGCTGTGCGGCCTGGTGCATCGCATGGATGCCGATGTCGTTATTTTTGACGACGACCTGACGCCCTCGCAGCAATCCTATTTGGAGAAAGCCGTGGGCGAGCCGGTAAAGATTATCGATCGTACGGCACTGATCTTGGATATCTTTGGCCTGCATGCTCAGACGCGTGAGGGACGCCTACAGGTACAGCTGGCGCAGCTTCAATATCTGTTGCCTCGTCTGCGTGGCATGTGGAGCCATCTTGCCAAGGAACAGACGCGCGGCGGCATCGGCTCACGCTTTGGTCAGGGTGAAAGCCAGCTCGAGGTCGACCGTCGCTTGATTCGCAATAAGATTGCCGCGCTTCGTCGTGAGCTTAAGCAGGTTGAACAGCGTCGCGATGTCCAGTCCAAGAGCCGTATTGAGTCTCCGGCGTTTCGCGTCGCGTTAGCCGGTTATACCAATGCCGGTAAATCGACGTTGCTCAATCGCCTGACCGGCTCTACGGTACTTTCGCAGGACAAGCTGTTTGCTACGCTCGACCCGACGACGCGTTCGTATCGCCTGCCCGGCGGTCGCGGCATGACGATTACCGATACCGTCGGCTTTATTCAAAAGCTACCGCATGGTTTGGTCGATGCCTTTAAATCGACGCTGTCCGAGGTGTTGGGTGCCGATTTAATTCTCAAAGTTGTAGATGCGTCTGACGAGGACTATGAGCGACAGCTGGAGGCTGTCGACCGCGTGCTTGATGAGATCGGCGCTGGAGAGCGTTTAACGCTGACCGTATTCAATAAGATCGATCTTTTGGATAGTGTTGATCGATTGAGCTTCCGTCGTCGCTATCCCGAGGCCGTTCTGTTCTCGGCCCAAACGGGCGAGGGGCTCGACGATCTCGTCGATCGCATTGCTCGCGAGGCAGCTGCCACCGATGTACTGCTTTCAGCCGACATTCCATATCGTGAAGGTGCGCTCATTACACTCGTGCATGAGCAGGGGACCCTTTTGCATGAGGAATATCTTGAGGATGGCGTTCGTATTGTGGCGAAACTGCCGGCTCGTGTCGCACCGCGGCTCGAGCGTTATCGCACCGAGTAGGCGAGCTCCAAAATGCCCAGTATAATGGGCTGATGCAGCAGATAAAAGGGTAGTGCATAACGTCCAAGGCTGGCGAGCGCCGGCAGGGAGTTGGCGTAGGCCCAGCTAGGGACGGTCTTATCGATTCCCTGCGCTATATGTGCGGCGAAGTATCCTGCAAGATACATAAAGATAAACGGGATGATGGGGTAGTAATCACCTGAGACAAACCCAGGGCTCGGAAATCCCAGCCACGCCAGGTAGGGGACAGGGTAGATTGTTTTGGGGATGCTCCAGGTGAGGGCGAACATCACAAGGCATAGGGACATGCCCCATCTCGCTGATATCTTTTTAAGGACGGGATCGGTCATCGCCACGATGCCGGTACATGCGGCCATGCAGTAGATGATGCCAAAATTAACCGAATCATCGACTGAGACAAGTGTTGTTGCCAGCCAGACGACGAGTGCTGCTAAGGCGTATTTGGCGGCACGTTTGATATTGTTGCGCGAAAGAGTGCACATCCAACCCGCGATAAACAAGAATACCCAGCTGATGCTGGCGCGCCAGATGTCTTGAAAGACAGTCTGGGTAAACCAGGGCATATCCCAACCGTACAGGTAGGCGAGATCGTAGCAAGCGTGAAAACCTGCCATTGAAATCATCGTAAACCCGCGGACGGTATCAAAGACGGTGATGCGTTTTTGCATTACGAGAACCGGCGCATCAAGCCGACGACTTTGCCCAAAATAACGGGATTTGTTGCATAGATAGGCTCCATGGTGTCATTCTCAGGCTGTAGGCGTACGCGTCCCTGCTCCTTGTAGAACGTCTTGACGGTCGCTGAACCATCAATCATGGCCACGACGATTTCGCCGTTCATGGCACTCTTTTGTTCACGGACGATGATGTAATCGCCATTGAAAATGCCGACATTGATCATTGAGCTCCCATGCACCTCAAGGATAAAGGAACCCTGATCAGTGGCGATTTCGGTCGGGATAGTAAAAGTGTCTTCGATATTCTGCTCGGCCAGAATGGGAATCCCAGCCGCGACGCGACCAACGAGCGGTAGCGAGACCGTTCCGCGAGGTGCGGTGGGCTCGTCAGATTTAGAAATTGAGACAGAGGAGCCGTCCTCGTTAAAGAGTTCCAGGGCGCGCGGTTTGGTGGCATCGCGCTTGAGCAGCCCGCGCGCCTCCAAGGCAGATAAGTGGGCGTGCACGGTGCTGGGGGAGGAAAGGCCCACGGCAGATGCCATCTCGCGCACACTGGGCGGATAACCCTTCTCCTGCTGATATTCCTTGATGAAGTCGTAAATTTGCTGCTGACGCTTGGTAATTTTGCGAGCCATCAGGGCATCCTCTCTACCCATGTCAAACAAATGTTCGAATTTTGCTTGACAGGAACAACTGTTCGAAGATAATAATAACCGAACATTCGTTCTCGCGCTAGACATTTTTGTCCGCGCGGCTTGATAAAACTGTTCTCAGCAAAACACGCGAGAGGAGAACATGATGAACGCAACGAATATGGTCCAGGGAAACCTTGCCCTTAAACTCGAGACGCCTGCAGAACCCACTTTTACGGTTGTTCAGGGTGGCCGCTCCGGCTTTCAGCCTTTGACCGTAAAGTCTGCTCGCAATCAGCAGGCTGTAGTTGCGCCGGCCCGCGTTGCCCTGAAGGTTCCGACGATTGTCGCCGTTGCCGTTGCGCTTACGCTCTTCGTTGTCCTCGCTACGTCGGTCTTTAGCGCTCGTCACGCCGCGTATGCCGAGTCCGTTTCCAACGTTACCTACGAGACTATTCGCGTTCAGCCTGGTGATTCTCTTTGGTCGCTTGCCGAGGAATATCCTATCGAAGGCCTTTCCACGCAAGAGACTTCCGACATGATCCGTAACGTCAATCATCTGGAGCATGGTTCGCTCGCCGCCGGTGCGCATCTTAAGGTTCCTGCTCGTTCGTAATCATTATCGCGCTGCGCATGGTACCCTTGTTATCGTTTAAGAGGAGGTACCATGCGCTGTCCCAAATGTGGCAAGGCACATACCCGCGTCGTTGATTCCCGTATGCAGGAGTCAAATAACACCATTAAGCGCCGTCGCGAATGTTGTTCGTGTAACTATCGCTTTACAACGTTTGAGCGATGCGAAGACCCAATCGAGGTCATTAAGTCAGACGGAACCAAGCAGCGGTTCGATCGCAATAAGCTGCTCGTCGGCTTGATGCGCGCCACCATCAAGCGTGATATCGATACTAAGAAGCTCAATGAGATTATCGACGACATCGAGGTCGAGCTGCGCTCTCGCACGCTGACGGCCGTCACGTCCCATGAGTTGGGTGACATGGTGCTCAAGCGCTTGGCCAAGATCGACAAGGTGGCCTACATCCGCTTTGCCTCGGTCTACCGCGATTTCAAAGACGTCGATGAGTTTCTGCAAGAGCTCGACAAGCTAAGGTGATTCCATGTCCAACATTACCGTCAACATAAAGCGTCTCGACCCCACCGTCGAGCTTCCCAAATACGCCCATCCCACCGATGCCGGCTTGGATTTGCGCTCCAACGAGGACTGCGTCCTGAAGCCCTTCGAACGTCGTCTGGTCTCTACTGGGCTGGCCATCGCCTTGCCCGATGGCTACGCCGGCTTCGTCCAGCCCCGCAGCGGCTTGGCCATCAAGCAGGGCCTGTCTATAGTTAACACGCCGGGCCTCATCGACGCCCACTACCGAGGAGAACTCAAGGTTATCCTCATCAACCTGGACCCCTCCAACAACATCCAAATCAACAAAGGCGACCGCATAGCCCAACTCGTCATCCAAGAAGTCCCCACGGTCAACCTCATAGAGGTAGACGAACTAGACAAAACCGACCGAGGCAACGGAGGCTTCGGCTCCAGCGGCGTCGCCTAGGGGTACTCGTATCCCTCCCGCCCGGGGCTTACCTATATCATTCCATGCTCAAACATTCTCGCGTCGCTTCGCTCGCTGCGAAACTGCGCGTGGAACGATATAGGTAAGCCCCGGGCGGGCGGCTACTCGCTTGAAACAATATTTACTTTTCTAGTAAGTCGATGCGATAAAGGGACGCCTCCTTTGTCGCATCGACTTACTGTATTTATATTTTCTGGTTCCCCTTTTCAGATTCTACTGGTGGGGAATCTGGTATAGCCGCTAGTACGTTAACGCAGCTTACCTGTGGGAGGCCCCTATATATCGTCCCACGCGCAGTTTCGCAGCGCAGCGAGAATGTTTGAGCATGGGATGATATATAGGGGCCTCCCACAGGTAAGCGGACAGTCCAATGCTAGCGGATATGCGCGGGTTTTCCGCCCCAGTAGAAGCGGCAGAAGGCTCGTTTGCGCTTTTGGGGTTTGCCTACGAGCTCCATGGTTGCGATGGCTATATCTTCGGCTGCGTGGGGGCGGCGTAGTACTTCGCCGTTGATGAGTAGGGCTTTGAGTGATTCGGGATGATCGTGCAGATGGCGCAGGGTTACGATGAGTTCTCGTGCGGTGGTGACATGCATGCTGGCGCCCATTCCGGTGAGCATGGTGGTGTTGGCCTTTTCTTGACCATATGATTTGCCCAGCAGGATCATCGGCAGATGCGCGCATAGGCATTCGGTGACGGTGAGTCCGCCCGATTTGAGGATTGCCAGGTCGCAGCCGTGCATGAGGGCTGCCATATCGTCCACGTAGTCCAGAACCGTGACGTTTTCGAGCTTCATGGCGTCGAAGAGCGTCTTGAGGCGGGTGGCGTATTCCTCATCCTTGCCCGGCAAAAAGACAAAGTGCATGTCCTCGAAGCTGCGCAGGAAGGGGAGTGTGCGGTCCATCTCCGCGCGAAAGCGAACGTACGGTTGAGGCAAACTGGCACCGGCCATCACCAACACAACGGTCTTGTCAGCGGGGAGATTGAACTTCTCGAGTTCTTCCTCGCGATTGTAGTCCGTATCAAACCCGGCGCGAATGGGGATGCCTGTAATGCGGATTTTGGTCTCGGGAACTTTACGGGGGCGAAGTGTCTCGGCCATAAATTCGTTGGCTACGCAGAACAGATCGGTGTCCTTGTGGGGCCAAAAGCCTTCGACTTCATAGTCTGTTGGTACGCAGATGACGGGATAATCGATACCCGTGATGACGCGGGCACCCACAGCGACGTTGGCCGCCGTGATGTGTGTTGCGACCACGGCTATGGGCCTGCGGGTGCGGACATATTCGTTGAAGGCAGGGAACATAATACGTGACCATGCCGTGCCTCCGCCCCAGAGCAGATGTCCCGTAAACGTGTATCGCCAGGTTAGGTCATATATGGGACGCGTGGCGCCGGTAAACGAAGCTGCTGTTTTATTACCATCGAACCTAATACGTCCAAAATCGAGGATATCCAGGACTTCGATCTCAACATCCTCAGGGATTCCCTTGGTGCCGCTGATAAGGTCAAATGCTTGTGCAATCGCGTTGGCGGCGGCTTTGTGGCCCGATCCAACCGATGCGTGCACGATGGTTACTAGGGGTTTTTGTGCAGGTGAAACGGTCATTTGCTCCGGTTGGGGAGTAGCTTGCATGGGCAGGGGAGCGCTATTGCTCGTCTGCATTTGATCCATCGATAACTCCCCTTCAGCTTTGTTACGCGATTTATCATTGTAGTGCATGAGTGTCATGTTCACGTAAATTTGGGTATGAGCGCAAAGAACGCCAATCTTTCGACAGGAGGTCTCTTCATGACTACCCATCAGCCGATCGATGTTGCTATTATCGGCGGCGGCCCTGCGGGCTATGCTGCAGCCATTTACGCGGCGCGCGCCAACCTAACGACGACCGTGATTGAGCAGGGCATGTCGGGAGGACAGATCGCCACAACCAATGAGGTCGAGAACTATCCGGGCATTCCGCTACTGAGCGGCGCTGAACTCGGTGAGCGATTCCAACAACATGCAGAAGGCCTAGGGGCTCAGGTTGAATGGAGCATGGTGACGGGTGTCGATTACGATGCCGGCTCCAAATTGTTTACCGTTCATCACGATGTTGGTGATACGACGGCTAGGAGTGTTATCGCTTGCATGGGTGCCACGCCGCGTCCGGCAGGTTTCGCTGGCGAGGATACGTATCGCGGTCGTGGCGTTTCGTATTGCGCGACGTGTGACGGCATGTTCTTCCGTGGCAAACAGGTCTTTGTAATCGGTGGTGGCAATTCGGCATGCGAGGAAGCTCTGTTCTTGTCAGAAATCGCCAGCAGCGTGACCATCGTTTTGCGCCGCGATCAGTTCCGTGCCCCCGATGGTGTGGTTCAAAAAGTTCTTGCAAAAGATAATATTTCAGTTAGGTACCAAACTAGTATTGTGGAGCTCTCGGGCGAAGCCATGCCAACGACGATTACCTTTAAGGACAATGCATCCGGTGAGACTCATACCGATTCATTTGAGCCCGGCTCGTTTGGTATCTTTGTCTTTACCGGGACGCAACCCCATACCGAGCTTGTTGAGCATCTAGTCGATCTGGCGCCTGATGGCGGCATTCTGACTGATGAATCCATGGCGACCCGCACGCCAGGTCTATTTGCCGCTGGCGACATCCGTTCCAAGCTTTTACGTCAGGTTGTGACCGCCGTTTCTGATGGAGCCATAGCGGCAACCAGAGCATACGCATTTCTCCACGGATAAGTACGATAATATATCTTATGTAAGGTTGCTATCTTTAAACAAAGTGGTTGGACGATGCATCAATGTGCAGTCCAACCACTTTTACTTAGCGGCTATGTGGTATGCAAAACTAGATAACCTAGAATACAATATAGCAAACGAACGGAGGCCTCTGATGAACCACGTCAAACATGTTATCCCGATGTCCGATACGTCGGTCGGCATTAAGCCGGAGGATATTCAACCGACGGTACTGCCGGACGCATTTATTCAGTCCGATATGGTGGGTAAACTTAACACTTTGAGCCTGCCACGCTATGACCAGCTGCCCAACGTATCGCTCTATCGCGATCAGGTTATTGAATATGTTGCGCAGTGGATGGAGCCGCTTTCGATTTGCGTAGAGCAACCCGTTATCACGCCATCGATGATCAATAACTACGTGAAGGTCGGCCTCGTTCCTGCTCCGGTTAAAAAGCAGTATGGCCGTGAGCAGATTGCGCGTCTCATCGCCATTTGTATCTTTAAGCAGGTGCTGCCTATCGCTGCGGTTCAGGCGCTTTTTAATATTCAGCGCTTGAGCTATGACGCTCCGACGGCTTTCGATTATGTAGTCGATCAACTTGAGGCATCGATTCGTGCGGCGTTTTCCGTCGAGCAGACTCCCGTGCCCGATACCGCACATCAGGTTACGCGCGAGTCGCTGCTTGTACGCAGTGCAGTATCGTCCTTCGTTTCGAAGGCCTACCTGATGAGCTATCTAAAGTTCAATGGGTTTAATAGCTAACCGAGGTATAAAACGGGCGGGATAAGAGGCCAGTGGCCCCTTATCCCGCCCGTGCGTTTGTCTAGTTGGACATTATCGGCCCGAAGCCACGTCCATGCCGTAGCCGATGATGAGGCCGTGCATCTCGGCATAGTATGAATCTAACCCGTTACAGGGCATGATGATAGTCTTGGAGCCTGGCCAGCGCTCCACAATGCGGCTGGTAAGCGCCTGGGCTCCAGATTCGTTCTCAACGTGATCGATGATGACCTCGCCGCCCGTGAAACCCTCGGCCTCCATGGTGTCGACAATCTTGGTGAGCATCTTCTTTTCGCCGCGCGTGTGCCCAACGAGTTCAATTTTGCCCGCTTCGCTCGCCGTGCCCAAAATGCGGATATTGAGCTTGTTGGCAATGACGCCGGCTGCCTTAGGAATGCGTCCGGCCTTCGCAAGGTTTTCGTAATTACACAGGCTAAAGAGGATCTTGCTGTTCTGCTCCAAGCTATCAAAGTAAGCGCAGGCGTCCTCAAAGGAAACATCCGGGTTACACGCAAGATATCGATCAAACAGTAAGAAGATCAGGTCCATCTTGCCGCCCGCTGCCCGCGAATTGACCAGGTGAATCTGGCGGTTGGGCTCCTCGGCAAGTACCATATCGCGTGCCGTAGCAGCAGCATTGTAGCTTCCCGAGACGCCCTCAGAGATGGGCATGCAGATCGTCTTGTCGGCAAGTCTGAAGAGTTCGGCCCACTCCCCTACGCTTGGACAGGCGCTCGAAGAAGCGCTCGACTCCGCCTGCACGGCGCAATTGAGCTCGTGAACATCGAGCGAGAGGTCGTCAACGAATTCACGCTCCCCCACTCGGATCTTAAGGGGTGCAAATGCAAAGGTGGTATGAGGTGCGGTTGGTTGCCAATCGCGAAGATTGCAGCTCGAATCGGAGATAAGTGCCCAGCTCATTGAGGGTCCTTTCTAATTGTTCCCCAACAATTATAGCCATCTTTTTGATTGATCAGTACGGCTATCTAGTTTTGAATACTAGATAGCCGTACTGATCATATGCCAAACGGTAAGGGAAAAAAGAATGGGCCTCGTGACTCAAGATCGCGAGGCCCACGTTCGTTCGCTGCAGTAATAAATTAGTAGCGCACGAAAATGTAATTGTTGTTCATGCCAGCAGCGACGGAGCTGATGATGACGCCCGTTTTGTAGTCGGAAGCATGGATCATCTGACCATTACCGATATAGATGCCTGTATGGTAGGAGTTAACCACAACATCGCCGGGTTGCGGATCGGACACGCGGGTCCAACCCATGAAGGTGCCGGTGGTGCCCAGGCGGCAATAGCGGCCCGTGAGGCAATAGCTTACAAAACCGGAGCAGTCAAAGCTGTTCGGTCCAATGCCGCCCCAGGAATAAGCGTATCCGAGCTTGCTGTAGGCGCGCGAAACAACGGTACCGCCGTCAACGGACTGGCTCGGTGCGGAAGGCGTCGGAGTCGGAGCGGGCGTCACGGGCTGCGGCGTGGGGGCAGGAGCGGGCGCGGGCGCGGGCGTGTTGCCGCCGCCGTTGTTGGTCGTACCGCCACCATTGTTGGTGTTCTCGGTCGTACCGGCAGTGTCGTTGCTCACCGTGGCCTTTTCGGCGGTGCTGGCATTGATGCCAGCCTGAAGCGCGGCGTTGGCCTCGGCCTCGGCAGCAAGCTCGGCCTGCAGCTGTGAATCCAGGGAGTTCACGACACTCTGGGCCTCAGCCTGCTGGGCATTGAGCTCGTCGACCTTCTTCTGCGTCGCGGCGACGTTCTTCTCCTGCTCGGTCTGCTTATCGGTGAGCTGCTGCTTAAGGTCCTTGACCTCCTGAATGGTCTGGGCCTGCTTGTCGGAAACCTTGCCGTAGTAGAACAGACGGTTGAGCATGTCGCCCAGATCGTCGACGCCCGTCAGAACCTGAAGGAGACTCAGACCGCCAGTCTTGTACTCACCGGCAACGTAGCTCGAAAGCTTTGCCTGACCCTCCGCAATCTCTTGCTGCTTTTGCGTGATCTCGCCTGCAGTCTGATCAAGCTCCTGCGTCTGTGCGGAGAGTTCTTCATGAATTTGCTGGGTTTGGGTGCCAATCTGCTCGAGCTTCGTACGAGCGGCGGCAAGGTCGGATGCGGTATCGGCGTAGGCAGGAGCCGCGAGGCCCAAGCCCAAAACACAAGCGAGGGTTGCCGTAGCAGCGCAGCGTGCCATGTTTTTGTGCGTGTTTGCTGTGCGCATGTAGCTTCCTTTCCAGTAACTAAGGGTAACGGCTAGTCCACCGTCACCAGACTAAAGAGCTCCACATCGTCATTAGACGGCGTGAGCTTCTCGCGCGGGTTGAGAAACGCAAGCTCAAGGATACAACCGTAACCGACAAGCTTTGCGCCCATATCTCGCACCAGTTTACCTGTTGCCTCGACGGTTCCGCCCGTCGCGACCAAGTCGTCCAGAATCAACACGGTATCTTTAGAGCTGATAGCGTCGGCATGGATCTCAATTGAATCGGTGCCGTACTCGAGCTCATAGCTCTGGCTCACGGTCTCGCGCGGCAGCTTGCCCGGTTTACGTGCGGGAACAAAGCCGGCGCCAAGGGCTACAGCCACCGGTACGCCAACCATAAAGCCGCGAGCCTCGGGACCCACGACCTTGGTGATTCCCATGCCGGCAAAGTGTTCGGCGAGGGCATCGGTCATGGCTTTGAGCGCCTCGGGATTGCCAAAGAGCGGCGTGATGTCTTTAAAGATGACTCCGGGCTCGGGATAGTCGGGGATGTCGACGATTTGAGATTCGAAGTCGTACATTGCATGACCTTTCAATGGGTTGCCGAAATTTCAGCTGAGGTTATTTGCCTGCGGTGGCGGTGCCGGATTGCGAAGGGGCGACGACCTTGAGCGGCTTTACGAGAGAATCCTCGTGCGAAGCCGGCATGGCTGTCTCTTCGTTTTTGGCCTTGGTGGACTCGGAGCGAGTGATTTCCTCATCGAGTGCATCGATGTCGGCGTCCTCGACCACGGCGTTGAGCGACTCAAAAACGCGGTTCTTGAGCAGCGCGGTGTGCACACCTTCCGTCAGGTCGTGAAGCTTCTTAAACGCACGCTCGAGCTTGGCGTCGCGCTCGTCATCGGAGGTATCCATGCCGAGCATGCTCACGAGCACCTGCTCAAACATCGAGGACTCGCGGTTGGCGGAAGACACGTACTGACGCAGGTTGCGCGGCTCGATATGGAAGCGCGACAGCTCGGAGCAGTAGCGGATGATCGGAAAATCGCGACCATCGACGAGCTCACGATTTTGCGGGCTCTTGATGATGCGAATGAGGTCGTTCTCGGCGAGCGAACGGATAAACGAAATCTCGACGCCCAGCATATCGGGAATGGTCTCGATGGGATGCAGCTTTTGCTTAGTCTCCTTGGGCTCCGTCTTGAGCGGAACATCGGACAGCAAGCCCACCTCGTAGGCGAGCGTTGACAAGTCCGTGGCGTTTTCCAAGCGCTGCTTAATCACGTTGAGCGGCATGTAGCGGGTCTTCTGCAAGTGCAGGATGACCTCCAGGCGATCAACGTCCTCCTTAGAGTACTGACGGTATCCCTTAGGCGTACGATGAGGGGTAATGAGCCCCTCATCCTCTAGAAATCTAATTTTTGAGTTCGAAAGATCGGGGTATGCGCCTCGAAGTAGGTTGACGACTTGGCCGATACTCAGATAGTTGCGTTCGGCCATGCCCTACTCACCGGTTTCGATGCGCTCCGGCGTGCTCTCGTGGTAGATGAGCGTAAACGTACCGATCTGAACGGAAGAACCGTCGTGCAGCGGGGCTGCATTGACAATGGCACCGTCGACCCAGGTACCATTGAGCGAGCCCAGGTCCTCGATGCGAGCGCCGAGGCCCTCGCGAATAATGCGCGCGTGGCTGCGCGAAACAGTCATGTCGTTGAGGAAGATGCCGTTCGCGGGATCGCGGCCGATGGTGGTCACGTCGTCCTCGAGCTCAAAGGCGGCACCAGTCTGCGGACCCTTGACGATGGACAGAACGGGGGCGGTGATGCGCACGTTGGCCATGAGGTCGGGAACGGTGACGTCGCTTGAAGGCACGCGGAATACGCAGGTAGCGTCAGCAGTCTTATCATTCTGAGGCATATTGTTAACCATGTTGTCCATGACAACCCCTAACTTATCGCGGACGTGCCGCAAATAATGAACCGTACGTAATCATACCCCAACGAATCAGTCTTCGATTTCAGGGTTCAGAAAGTCGATGTCCTCGTCCTCGGGATGCGTGAGAGCCTGTTTAATGGCCGCTCCGCCCTTAATGGAGTAGATGACAGCCGTGAGCATGGAGAAGATCACGCCGCCGTACACAAAGAAGATGCCGAGGGGCACCGAGCTTCCGTTGAGGCCCGGGAAGGCCGTGAGGGTTGAAGGTAAAAGTTGCAGGCCGTCAACAACGGGGAAACCGAGCAGCATGAGCGAGAATCCGGTCATGAGCAGCGCTGTGGCAATCTTTCCGGGGAAGACGACATCGATGGGGCGACGGTGATAATGACGAACGATAAGCGTGCCGATGCCCAGATAGATGTCGCGGCCAATAATGAGCACGCAGACCCAGATTGGCAGCTCTCCGCGAACCACCAGTCCCAGCACGCCGGTGAACAGCAGCGCACGGTCGCAGATGGGATCCATGACCTTGCCGAGCCATGAGACCGTCTTAGTCATGCGGGCGATCTGGCCGTCCATCCAGTCGGTGGAGGCGGCAACGGCGTAGATAACGATGGCGATGACGCGGTTGTTATCCGTCACAAATAGGTACAGAAATACCAGGGTGAGGATCAGGCGCGTAAAGGTGATGAAATTGGAGATCGTAAAGATCTTATTCGACGGGTAATCGGAAGTGCCGATAAGCTCCTTTTTGATCTTCTTTTTGATGCCCACAGGACTCCCCCGCTGGTTAACGACAAAACTTTCGATACTATACCCGTTCCGGCGATGTCTATCCAGCCAAGCCATAGAGAGTCCAGACATGTGGAGGGTGTTGTGGGCGGGGCGAGACCATGCATTTGTGTACATCAGCCTCCAAACATTTCGAAAATTTTCGATTTTGGAGGCTGACGTACACGTTTTGATTCGCATACGTATCGAGCGGTGCAGTCGTTGATTCTTTGTTGCTTTAAGCAATTAAATAAAAAAGCCAGGCACTAGGTGCCTGACCTGCAAACTTCTGGTCGGGACGACTGGATTCGAACCAGCGACCCCTTGACCCCCAGCGGGGTCAGAATGACCCTGACCTGTGCTAATTTTGTTAAAACACGCGCAAATAGCGCAAGTAGCGTATTTCCGCGTATGTTAATTTTACCAGCTCAGCGCGGTTTGTCCAGATAGCATATTTTCGGCTTCGAGGAGCGCGGTGCAGCCAATGACTTAATCAACGGGGGTGGGAGCCCCGAATCGTCGTCTCTCTGGGTTCCCGCAGGTGGGCCCTTCTGTTTCTAATCAACTGCGGATTCAGGAGCTATGTGGTCAATATAATACCGTTGAACCCGCGTATCGATACCGTTCAGCCATTCGCCTCGCCCCCGTCGCGCGTATCTTCATCCGGTCTGTTACTTTTAATCTAACAATTCTTTGAGGAACGTAGG
>CATVYG010000028.1 GCA_958348225.1 uncultured Collinsella sp. | reverse complement strand
TAACTTTTTGGATCTGAGCTCGGTTTCCATCATCGGCGGCATTACGTTTTGCAACATGGCGCTCTACACGGGCATCATGGGCGAGTTCGGCGATGAGTCCGAGCAAGGCGCCGTGGGTATCCTGTTCTTTACGGCCGGCCCTGCCGTTACCATGATCATCCTGGGCGTCTCGGGTCTCGCCAACATCCCCGTCGGTACCATCATCGGCTCCATACTGCCGCTTGTTATCGGCATGGTCCTGGGCAACTTGTTCCCGTTTATCAAGAACCTGCTGGTCCCCGGCGCCAATCCCGCGATCGCCGTTATCGGTTTTCAGCTCGGTGCGTCCATGAGTCTTTCGAGCTTTATCACCGGCGGTATTTCCGGTATCTTGCTGGGCCTTGTCACGCTGTTTGTCGTCGGTCCCATTACCTTTGCCTTCGAGCGCCTGTGCGGTGGTAACGGCAAGGCGGCCGTTGCCTGCTCCACTATCGCCGGCACTGCCATGACCACGCCGGTCGCCCTCGCCGAGGTCGCTCCGCGCTATGCCGAACTTGCGCCCACCGCGTACGCCCAGATCGCCACCGCCGTCATCATCACGGCAATCATGGCTCCGATTCTGACCGGCTGGGTCGACAAGAAGTTCTGTCAAGGCAAGGAGGATCTGTCGCCTGCCGGTGTCGAGGCCATCGAGGAAGCCGTCGCGACCGACATCGATGGCGAGTAGCAATCGGTACCCATCAATGATGCCGGCGTGCAACTCGCGCCGTTTGAGCGCCCGAACGAAAGCTGTCTTGCAGTGACGTTCGGGCGCTCTGCTATTATTCCCCTTATCCCTGCGGAGTAGGGGGTGTTTGTTGCCCAGATTCGAATTGGGCGATTCTGGCCACTTAGATATTGAAGGGATGGCGCTAGTGGTTAAGGCACTCAAGATAGAGATATTCGTGCTATGCATGATTGTTCTTATCGGGCTTGCCGCACGAAGCCGCCGCTCCTTGTTCTCGAGCACCCAGCAGCTCTTGTTTAGCATGCTCGGCTACACCTCCGCTGCCTACATTTTCTTCGATATGATCTGGACGCTCTCGGACGGCGTGAGCACTCCTGTAGGCATCACGGCCAACTGGATTTCCAACGCGGTCTCGTTTTCGCTGTTCGCCATCGCGTGCCTCATTTGGTTTTTGTATTCCGAGACAGTGCAGGGCTCTCGCCTTTTGTCCGCGCGCTATAGGGTGGTGCTTGTAGCGTTGCCTACGGCTCTGGTGGTCGTGCTGGCGTTTGCCAGTTACTGGACGCACGCCCTGTTCTATATCGATTCGCAGGGCGTGTATCGTCGCGGAGCGCTTTATATGATTCAACCTATCGTTAGCTACTGCTACGTTATATATACGTCCTTGCATGCCTTTATTCAGGCTCGAAAAGTCGAAAGTCTGCAAAAGAAGGCCATTTATCGCACCCTCGCCTTTTTTGCGGTTCCCGCTCTGGTGGGCGGTACCTTCCAGGTTTTGTTTTCGGTACCGGGCCTTTGTGTCGGTATAACGCTGAGCATCCTGCTGCTCTACATCATCTACCAGGAGCAGCTGATCTCGACCGACCCGTTGACTGGCCTTAACAATCGCAACCGTTTTGAGACCTATATGCTGTCGCTCTTTTCAAATGTGGATCAGGCCGAAGATGTATATCTGCTTATGATGGACGCCGACGGCTTTAAGCAGATTAACGATCGCTATGGGCATGTGGAGGGCGACCATGCTCTTCAGGTCATATCTGCTGCGCTCAAAGAGGTCTGCTCGGCGTCAGGTGGCTTTATCGCGCGTTATGGCGGCGATGAGTTCGTGGTGCTCCAGAAGGCTGCGGCGGAACAGGACATCATAGACCTGTGTTCGGCGATTAACGACGAGCTCGCTCGTGCCGAGGTGCCGTATGCATTGCGGATGTCCATCGGTTACGCGCGGGTCGGCGATAGTGTTGATACCTGGCAAGACTTACTTCGCGCTTCCGATGCGGAGCTCTACCGCGTCAAGGCCGAGAAAAAGAAAGCCGGCGTCCAGATACGCTAGAAAAAAGGGGCGCACGACCGTTGCGATGGTCATGCGCCCCTTTTGCGTTTGTGGGGGCCACCGGCCATGATGCCCAGGCGCGATGCGGCAAGACGGGCATCTGCTGCCGCGACTCGGTACGAAATCAACGAGAACCAGTGCACTCCATTAAGCTAAAGTGTGCGAACGCCCTCTCTAAAAAGGTGAGTTCGTTAGGCTTTTTTGGGTTTGTTGACGATGATGATGCCGCCGCAGACCAACAGCAGGGCAACGATGACGGTAACGGGGCTCGTGTCAGCGCCCTCGCCGAGCAGCAGCGCGCTCAGCAGCACACCAAAGACGGGGTTCATAAAACCAAAGACCGAGACGCGGCTGACGGGGTTGACGGCAAGTAGCGCGTCCACAGCGAGTAAGCGACCGCGGAGATAAGCGCCATGTAGATGATGAGCGCGACGGCGGGGGCAATCGCCGTGGGGGAGAGCGCGCCACCCATCAAAGAGCCGATGGCGGTGAGGACCAGGCCGCCGACCAAGAACTGCCACCCGGCAAGCAAAACGCCGTCGTGCTCGCGCGAGAAGATGCCGATCAGGCAGGTCGAAAGGGCACCCGCGACGGTGGAGGCCAGGATGAAGCCCTCGCCGTCGAGCGTAAAGCCAAAGGTGCCGTCCACGCCCGAAAGGTTGACGAGTGCGACGCCGGCAAAGCCCAGTACGCAGCCGAGCACCTTGGCCGTATTGAGCTTTTCGGTGCGAAACGCCAGAGCGGCAAAGAGGATAGCCAAGAAGTTGGCGCTGGCCTCGATGATGGAGCTTGACATAGCGCTTGCACGGGAGAGACCAAGGTAGAAAAAGAAGTACTGGCCAATGGTCTGGAAGAGCGACAAGATGCAGATGGGCTTGATATCACGGGCTTGCGGAACGAGCGGTCGGCGCTGGGCCACGCTCATGCCAACAATGACCAGCATGCCGGCAAGGGTGAAGCGCAGACCCGCGAAGAGCAGCTGCGAGGCGCTGTCGTGCGCGGGAATGCCAAAGAGGCCGTAGCCGATCTTGATGCAGGGGAAGGCGGAGCCCCAGAGCGCGCAGCAAACGAGACAGCCCAGGATGAGTCCGGGCAGGGTGGCGAGATACGGCTTGCGGCTTTCCATGATGTCCTTTCTACATGCGCGAAGCAAAAAAGAACCCGCCACCGGATGTGTCGGTGGCGGGTGATGTTACCCGAAGGGATTGTACCCGATGGGACGCATTAAGCGAAGTAGGCTACGCCGCTCTCAAAGATCGGCATGAACTTGTCGCCGGGGACATGCTCGGGCACGTTACGGTACAAGTTGTCGCCGCGACGCTCGGCATGGCCCATCTTGCCCAGGACGCGGCCGTCGGGGCTCGTGATGCCCTCGATGGCGAGTGCGGAGCCGTTGGGGTTGACGGAAAGATCCATGCTGGGATTGCCGTCCTCGCCCACGTACTGCGTGGCGACCTGGCCGTTGGCGATTAGTTGGGCGAGCACTTCGTCATTGGCGACAAAGCGGCCCTCGCCGTGGCTGATGGCGACGGTGTAGGGGTCGTCCAGGCTACACTGCGACAGCCACGGGGACAGGTTGGACGAGATGCGGGTGCGCACCAGGCGGCTCTGATGGCGACCGATGGTGTTGAACGTCAGCGTGGGCGCATCGGGCGTGGCGTCGACGATGTCGCCGTAGGGCACCAGGCCGAGCTTGACCAGGGCCTGGAAGCCGTTGCAGATGCCCAGCATCAGGCCATCGCGGGCCTTGAGCAGGTCGCGGACTGCCTCGGTGACCTCGGGAGCGCGGAAGAACGCCGTGATGAACTTGGCGGAGCCGTCGGGCTCGTCGCCGCCCGAGAAGCCGCCGGGGATCATGACGATCTGGCTTGCACGGATGCGGCGGGCAAGCTCGTGGGTGCTCTCGGCGACCGCCTCGGGCGTGAGGTTGTTGATCACGAAGGTGTCGGCCTCGGCACCGGCGGCACGGAAGGCGCGGGCGCTGTCGTACTCGCAGTTGTTGCCGGGGAACACGGGGATGATCACGCGCGGGCGGGCGATCTTGGCGCCGCCGTACACGTGAATGTCCTTGGCGCGGAAGTCGATGGTCTCGACCTCGGGGGTCTCGCCGGCGCTGCGGTAGGCGAAGACACCCTCGATGCCGCCCTCCCAGGCCTTCTGGAGCTCGGCGAGCTCGATGACCTCGGAGCCGGTGTCGATGACATAGCCCTCGACGGTGGTACCAAGGGGCTCGACGACAACGCCGTCGGCGACCTCGGGCAGTTCGGCATCCTCGGCGAGCTCGACGATAAAGCTGCCGTAGAGCGGGGTGAAGAGGCTCTCCACGTCTACATCCTCGGCAAGCTCGATACCGATCTGGTTGCCGACGCACATCTTAAAGAGGCTCTCGGCGCCGCAGCCGTAGCCGGGCGTGGAGACGGCCAGGGCTGCGCCGGTGGCGGTGAGCGCCTCGACGGCGTCAAACGCGGCGAGCAGCTGATGGGCGTCGGGGCGGTAGTCCTCGCCATAGGTGGCGGGGGCGATACGGACGACGCGATGCGTGAGGCCCTTGAACTCGGGGGAGACGGCGCGGGCCGCCTTGCCCACGGCGACTGCGAAGCTGATCAAGGTCGGCGGAACGTTGAGCTCGCCGGCCTCGTCCTCAAACGAGCCACTCATGGAGTCCTTGCCGCCGATGGCGCCGGCACCCAGGTCGACCTGAGCCATAAGGGCGCCCAGGACGGCAGCCATGGGCTTGCCCCAGCGCTCGGCCTCGGTGCGCAGGCGCTCGAAGTACTCCTGGAAGGAGAGGTAGGCGCGCTTGTGCTCAAAGCCAGCGGCCACGAGCTTGGCGATGGATTCGACCACGGACAGATAGGCGCCCGCAAACTGGTCGGCCTCCATCAGATAGGGGTTGAAGCCCCATGCCATGGCACTCGCCGTGGTGGTCTCGCCGTCCACGGGGAACTTAGCGACCATGGCCGAGCTGGGGGTGAGCTGCGTCTTGCCGCCAAAAGGCATGAGCACGGTCGCGGCACCGATGGTGGAGTCGAAGCGCTCGGAAAGGCCCTTATTGGAGGCAACGTTGAGGTCGGTGACAAGCGAGGCCATGCGCTCGGCAAGCGTGGTGCCGGCCCAGCTAGGCTGCCACACGCTGCGGGCGCACACATGGGCGACCTGGTGCTTGGGTGCGCCGTTGGAGTTGAGGAACTCGCGGGACAGATCGACGATGGCGACGCCGTTCCATGCCATGCGCATGCGCGGCTCGGCGGTAACCTCGGCGATGACGGTTGCCTCCAGGTTCTCCTCGGCGGCGTAGCCCATGAACTCCTCGACGTCACCGTCGGCAACGGCGCAGGCCATACGCTCCTGGGACTCGGAGATGGCGAGCTCGGTGCCGTCCAGGCCGTCGTACTTCTTGGTTACGGTATCAAGGTCGACATACAGGCCGTCGGCAAGCTCGCCCACGGCGACCGAGACGCCGCCGGCGCCAAAGTCGTTGCAGCGTTTGATTAGACGGCAGGCGTCGCCGCGGCGGAAGAGGCGCTGCAGCTTGCGCTCGACCGGGGCGTTGCCCTTCTGGACCTCGGCGCCCGAGGTTTCGATGGACTCGGTGTTCTGGGTCTTGGAGGAGCCGGTGGCACCACCGATGCCGTCACGGCCGGTGCGGCCGCCCAGCAGGATGATCTTGTCGGTTGGGGCGGGGCACTCGCGACGAACGTGGTTTGCCGGGGTAGCGCCCACGACGGCGCCAACCTCCATGCGCTTGGCCACGTAACCGGGGTGATAGAGTTCGTTGACCTGGCCGGTGGCAAGGCCGATCTGGTTGCCGTAGCTGGAGTAGCCGGCGGCAGCGGTGGTTACGAGCTTGCGCTGCGGCAACTTGCCCTCGAGCGTCTCGGAAACCGGGACGGTGGGGTCGCCGGCGCCGGTGACGCGCATGGCCTGGTACACATAGCTGCGGCCCGAGAGCGGGTCGCGGATGGCGCCGCCCACGCAGGTGGCGGCACCGCCGAAGGGCTCGATTTCGGTCGGGTGGTTATGGGTCTCGTTCTTAAAGAGGAACAGCCAGTCCTGGTCCTCGCCGTCGACATCGACCTTTACCTTGACGGTGCAGGCGTTGATCTCCTCGGACTCATCGACATCGGTCATGACGCCGGTCTTCTTGAGGTACTTGGCGCCGATGGTGCCCATGTCCATGAGGCAGACGGGCTTGGCGTCGCGGCCGAGTTCGTGGCGCATCTCCATGTAGCGGTCGAAGGCCTGCTGCACCACGGCGTCGTCGATCGTCACGTCATCCAGGACGGTGCCGAAGGTGGTGTGGCGGCAGTGATCGGACCAGTAGGTGTCGATCACGCGGATCTCGGTGATGGTGGGGTCGCGGTCCTCATCGCGGAAGTACTGCTGACAGAAGGCAATGTCCGCCTCGTCCATGGCAAGGCCGCGATCGGCGATAAAGGCGGCAAGGCCGGCCTCGTCGAGCTCGCGGAAGCCATCGAGCACCTCGACGGGTTGGGGCTCGGGCGTCTCCATGTACAGCGTCTCGGGCAGGTCGAGCGAGGCGATGCGGGCCTCGACGGGGTTCACCACGTAGTGCTTGATGGACTCGAGGGCGGCTTCGTCCAGAGCGCCCGAGATCATATAGACCTTGGCGGAGCGCACGGCGGGGCGCTCGCCCTGGCTGATGAGCTGCACGCACTCGCTGGCGGAGTCGGCGCGCTGGTCAAACTGGCCAGGCAGGAATTCGACGGCAAAGACGGCGCCATCGCTTGCGGGGAGCTCGTCGTAGGTCACATCGACCTGGGGCTCGCTAAAGACGGTCGGCACGCAGGAGCGGAAAAGCTCCTCGTCGATGCCCTCGACGTCGTAGCGGTTGATGATCCTCAGGGCCTCGATGCCCTTGATGCCGAGAATCTCGGTCAGCTCGCCCTTGAGCTGCTGAGCCTCGACGTCGAACCCGGGTTTCTTCTCCACGTAGATACGAGAGACCATTGGTTCCTGCCTTCCTGATCGGTTGGGCGTACGGTACGGTATGCGGCAGCGGTCGGTTTGCGGGGACTGCCCTGCGGTCGCCTTGAGCCACATGTTTGTAAACCTCACTATGATACGACAGCTCGTGGCGCGTTGAGGACGGCGAGGGTGCTACAGTGAAGCGCAAACAAGAGAAAGGCATCACATGGCATTTGTTTCGCTCGCCATCATCGCGCTCGTGGCCTTTGCAAGCCCCTTCATCGCCTCGGCGATCCCCGGAAAACCCGTTCCCGAGACGGTCTTTTTGCTCGTGTTCGGCGCGGTGCTGGGACCCCATATGCTCGGCGTCATCCATGTAGATGCCGAGGTCTCGCTTGTTTCCGAGCTCGGCCTGGCCTTTTTGTTCCTGCTCGCCGGCTTTGAGATCGACCCTAAGAACATTACGGGTGTGGAGGGGCGCTACGGTATGGCCACGTGGGCCGTCACGTTTGGTATCGCCTGGCTTGCCGTGCGCTTTACGCCGTGGTTCTCGGTCAGCCATTTCGACGGTATTGCCGTGACGCTCGCCTTGACCTCGACGGCGCTTGGAGCGCTCATGCCCATCTTGCGCGAGCGCTCGCTCACCGGCACGCGTGTGGGCGACTCGATTCTCGCGTATGGTACTTGGGGCGAGCTCGGTCCCGTGCTCGCCATGTCGGTGCTGCTGTCTGCCCGTACGGGCATCGAGACGCTTGTGATCCTTGGCCTGTTTGCTGTGGTCTGCGTGTTGCTGGCCGTGGTCCCCAGCCGCTCCAAACGCATCGGCAGCCGTTTTTTCGCCTTTATTCAGGAGCGCGCCGATACCACATCGCAGACGTTCGTGCGCCTGACGGTGCTTATTTTGGTCACGCTCGTGGCGTTTTCCGCCATTTTTAGCCTCGATATCGTGTTGGGCGCTTTTGCCGCCGGCTTTGTCCTGCGCTACATCATCCCCGAGGGCAACCATACGCTCGAGACCAAGCTCGACGGCCTGGCCTACGGCTTTTTGATTCCGGTGTTCTTTACCGTATCGGGCGCGAAGATCGATCTGACGGCCGTGGTGTCGCGCCCCGGGCTGCTCGTGGGCTTTATCGTGGCGCTGCTGATTATTCGTGCGGTGCCCATTCTTATTTCCATGAGCATTTGTTCTGCGACGCGCGATGTGTCGGCGTATGGCCGCATCACCGTGGCGCTCTACTGCACCACGGCGCTGCCGATCATCGTTGCCGTGACAAGCGTTGCCGTCAACGCGGGCGCGCTGTCGCAAGATATTGCGTCGGTCATGGTTGCCGCCGGTGCCATTACGGTGTTCTTGATGCCATTGCTCGCGCAGCTCTTCTACCGCGTGGTCGATGCCGCACCGGTCGCCGCCGTGGCAGAGGTTGCCGAGCATCCATCCGATGCGCTCGACATCCTGCGTGCCCATCACGATTTGGCGAGCCTGCTCGCACGCGAGCACGAGCTGCTGACCTCGCATGGTCACGGTCGCGTATTCGAGGGTCTGCCTACGCTCGATACGATTGCCGAGCGTCTTTCCGCCGAGGCGGCGAGCGGCCACATCGATGCCCGCATCGTGGACGCGGCGCACCTGCTTGCCGATAAGACCTATGGAGACGAGATCGACACGTCCGAGCTGACTCCGCATGAGCGTCGCCGCCTGGAGCGCGCCAAGCTCGCCGTGCGCGAATACCGCCGCCGCATGCTGGAGCTCTATGCGCGCGATGAAGCCCAGGACGACGACGGTAAGTAGTAAGGAATGCCGGGATACGGGTTCCGTCCAAATAATAGAAGGCGCGCTGCCTGCGGTTGATGCAGGCAGCACGCCTTTTGCGTTGGGCCTCGTTGAGGTTCGAAGTCGTGGCTTGCGACCTTTAGGAGCGGGCGGCTCCGTCGACGGGGAGCACGGCGCCCGTGACATAGGATGACATGTCGCTCGCTAGGAAAACAAAGGCGTTGGCGACGTCCTCGGGCTCGCCCATGCGGCCGAGCGGAATAGTGGCGATGATGGGCTTAATAACCTCTTCGGGCAGGTTGGCGACCATGTCGGTCTTAGTCACGCCAGGGGCAACGGCGTTGACGCGGATGCCCATGGGGGCGAGCTCGCGCGAGAGCGACTGGACCATGCCGTTGACGGCAAACTTGGACGTGGGGTAACCGACGCCGGAGGGCTGGCCGTACTTGGCGACCATCGAGCTCGTGGTAGTGATGGTGCCGCCGTGGCCGGCCTCGGTCATGATCTTGGCGGCAGCCTGGTGACCATTAAAGACGGCGACGACGTTGAGGTCCATGACTTTGGCGAATTCCTCGGCCGTGTAGTCCAAAAGGGGCGAGCGCTGGGAGATTCCGGCATTGTTGACGACCGTGTCCAGGCCGCCCATGTCGGTTGCAGCCTGGGTAAAAGCCTCGGTCACGGCCTCGAGTGAGGTGAGGTCGCAGGAGCGGCCCCAGACCTTGGCGTCGGGATAGGCGGCCGCCAGCTTCTCAACGGCCGCGTCGGCAGTCTCCTGACGCGAGCCAAAGACGGTGACGGCAGCGCCTTCCTCGATAAAACGGCAGGCGATGGCATAGCCGATACCGCGCGTGCCTCCGGTGATGATTGCTTTCTTGCCCTCGAGCAACATGGTGCTTCCTCTCATCGCGGGCGGACATACACGGCACAGCATAGCGGCGGCAAAATACAGCTGCCGTCGCATATCGGCAAACGGTATCCACGGTTGTTGACGAACGGTCAAGTTGTTCAAACGTTAGTCGACCACTTCGTGCAAAAGATGTAACTAAAAGGGGCTCCCATCCAATCGGACGGGAGCCCCTCATGCGTTATTTGATTTGCCGAGAATCGGGCTAGTTGGCCATGACACCTTCGGTCCAAGCCTCGACGTCCTCGATGCGCAGGACGTTGGCGACCTCGGCCACGCAGTCGACGCTGGCAAGCTCGGCGGCGGCAGCCTGGACGTCCTTCTCGAGCGCGCGGTGCGTCAGGAAGATGACCGAGCAGGCATCGCTGACGCCCGACTTGCCGTCCTCGACCTGGTTGATGAGCGAAATCGAGATGTTGTGCTTGGCAAAGATGTCGACCGTCTCGGACAGGGCGCCCACGCGGTCGGCGACCTTCAGGCGCACATAGTACTTGGTCTGGAGCTCGTCCATGGGCTTAAAGGCGAGGTTGTGACCATAGGGCTCAATCTCGGGCAGCGGAGCCACGCCGCGGCTGATCTGCTCGGAGAGCGACAAGATATCGCCCACGACGGCGCTCGCGGTGGGGAAGGAGCCTGCGCCCGCGCCGTAGAACATGGTCTCGCCCACGGCGTCACCCACCACGTAGACGGCGTTCATGGCGCCGTTGACCTTGGCGAGCATATGGTCTGCCGGGATGAGCGTGGGATGCACGCGGACGTCGACGCCGGCGTCGGTGTTGCGGGCGATGCCGAGCAGCTTAATGGTGTAGCCGAGCTCGCGAGCCTGGGCGATGTCCTCGGCGCCGATGGTACGGATACCCTGCTGGTACACATCGTCGGTGGTAACGCGGGTGCCAAAGCCGATAGAAGCGAGGATCGCCGTCTTGCTGGCGGCATCGAAGCCGTCGACGTCGGCGGACGGGTCGGCTTCGGCATAGCCCTTGGCTTGTGCATCGGCGAGCACGTCGGCGTAATCGGCGCCCTCGGCGTCCATGCGCGACAGGATGTAGTTGGTGGTGCCGTTGAGGATGCCGGCGATGGTCAGGATCTTGTTGCCCACCAGATCGTGCTCAAGTGTGCTCACGATGGGGATGCCGCCGCCGCAGCTGGCCTCGCACTTAATCTGCACGCCGCACGCGCGTGCCTTCTCGGCAAGCGTCTCGACGTGACGGCCCAGCAGGGCCTTGTTGGCAGAGACGACGTGCTTGCCGTGCTCAAAGGCAGTGGTGAAGATCTCGGTTGCGGGATGCTCGCCGCCGATCAGCTCGACGACGATGTCGACGGCGGGGTCGGTGACGACATCGTGCCAGTCGCTCGTAAAGGCCTCGCGCTCAATGCCTGCCGCCTCGGCCTGCTCCCAGGCAAGCGCGCAGGCGCGGGTCAGCTTAAGGTCGATGCCGTAGGCTGCCAGGTACTCATCGTGGTGGCTCTTGATCAGACGCGCCACGCCGCCGCCGACGGTTCCCAGACCGATCAGACCGACGTTCACGGTGCGCAGGGGTTCGCTCATAGATAGCTCCTTCGTGCATCTCATGGATGGATAAATCGCTTAAAGGTTGAGTGCATTCTAGCGTGAACCGAGGACGCGTGCTCGCCAGGCAACAGGAGTCGCACAAAACGGCACCCCCGAAACGCTGCGGAAACATTGGAAACATGCTCGCTACAAACGGAACTCCGTAACAAACTGTCAACGTTTGCGCCATAAGGTTTGCCCTGTGCGACTGGGGCATGCAGGCGCTCGTCGGCCCCGTCACCACCGGTGCCGCCGTCGCCGTCTCGGGCGAGATCGCCGATGCCTTTGCCGAGCAGGCCAAGGCATCCAAGCTCGACATCGTCGATACCGAGACCTTTAAGGACGACTCCTCCACGAGCTTTATCAACCAGCCGACCAAGACCATGCGCAAAATCAAGATCGAGGGCCTGACGGGTGAGCTGACGTGGAATGACGAGGGCCAGGTCGAAAAGCCCGCTACGGCCTATGTGATTCAGGACGGCAAGTACATCGCCGCCTAAGTGCATATATCGGGACCGGTGGGGTCGTTTTATTCAGGGCGGGGACGCCTGTAACAGAACGGAAACATTACTTTCACACAATAAAGTGGCTAAACTGCATAAAGTAATAGAAATACGCAGAATTATGGATAAATGAACAAATCCAAAGAAAAGTTGAAATAATCGCCACTTTCCTTAACTAAAGCGTCTACTATTTTGCGAACGCCGAACACGGCGAAGGATGGCCTGTCGGGTAACCGAAACCCGACGAGATTTGAGAGGAGAGCCGCATGTCGAGCCTCACCGGTAAGTCATTGAACCCTGTTATGAATCGCAGGAGCGTTATCGCGAGCGCAGCAGGTCTGGGGGCGATGTCCATTCTAGCTGGCTGCTCCTCCAACGGCGGCGACAGCGGTTCCGCGTCGGGCGACGCTTCGTTTAAGATCGGCACCATCGGCCCGCTGACCGGCGCCAACGCGTCCTACGGCAAGTCCGTTACACAGGCTGTCGAGCTTGGCTGCAAGGATTTCTCGACTAAGGAGCTGCCGCTTGTCAGCAAGGCCGAGGACGACCAGGCTGACGGTGAGAAGGCCGTCAACGCCTTCAACACCCTGCTCGACTGGGGCATGCAGGCCCTTGTCGGTCCGACCACCACGGGTGCGTCGGTCGCCGTTGCTGCTGAGTGCGGTAACGACCCCGAGACGTTCATGATTACCCCGTCCGCGTCCTCCGAGGACGTTACCAAGGGCAAGGATTGCGTCTTCCAGGTTTGCTTCACTGACCCCAACCAGGGTGTCAACGCTGCCAAGTTCCTGGCGCAGAAGTATGCGGACGAGAAGTTCGTGCTGTTCTATAACTCCGGCGACGCCTATTCTTCGGGCATCGCAGATTCCTTTAAGGCCCAGGCCGCTGAGTCCAAGCTCGAGATTGTTGACGAGGAGACCTTTAAGGACGACTCCGCCACGAGCTTTACCAACCAGCTGACCAAGGCCAAGCAGGCTGGCGCCACCATGATCTTTGCGCCGATCTACTACACACCGGCGTCCGTCCTGCTCAAGAACGCCAAGGACATGGGCTACGACGTCAAGATGATGGGCTGCGACGGCATGGACGGTATCCTGGGCGTTGAGGGCTTCGATACCTCTCTTGCCGAGGGTCTGCTGCTCATGACCCCGTTCTCCGCCGACGACGAGAAGAACGCCGACTTCGTCAACGCTTACAAAGATAAGTATGGCGAGACTCCGGACCAGTTTGCCGCCGACGCCTACGACGGCGTGCATGCGGTGGTCGAGGCCCTCAAGGAAGCCGGCCTGGGTGCCGACGCCGACCCGACCGAGGTTGCCGAGAAGCTTCCCGAGGCTATGCGCAACATTACCGTTGACGGTCTGACTGGCAAGCTCTCCTGGAACGACAAGGGCCAGGTCCAGAAGGACCCGACGGCGTACGTCATTACCGACGGCAAGTACGTACAGGCCTAATTGGCCGCCTTACATAGAGCGGTTTTGATCCCAAGCAGGGGAGGTTTTGGCCTTCCCTGCTTGCTTGGTATCTAGGGACGATGTAACGTCCCTGTTTCATACATTAACTGGAAACCTATTCGAAAGGGGGATGTGGAACATGACGGTCTTTATCCAATACCTGGTCAACGGCCTGTCCATGGGCAGCGTCTACGCCATCATCGCGTTGGGCTACACCATGGTCTACGGTATCGCCAAGATGCTGAACTTCGCTCACGGCGATGTCATCATGGTCGGTGCCTATGTCTCGTTCTGTGCCACGTCGTATCTCGGCCTCCCGGGCTGGGCATCTGTAGTTCTCTCTTGCGTGGCCTGCACGGTCCTCGGTGTTCTCATTGAGGGCCTGGCCTATAAGCCGCTGCGCCAAGCAGGCCCGCTGGCCGTTCTGATCACGGCTATCGGCGTGTCTTACTTCCTGCAGAACGCCGCGCAGCTTCTGTGGGGCGCCACGCCCAAGAACTTCACTTCGCTCGTCACCTTCCAGGTGCCGGAGTTCTTGGCCAAGTTCAACGTAAGCGCCGTCTCGCTCGTCACCATCGTCGCCTGCCTGGTTATCATGGCCGGCCTGATGTTCTTTACAGGTAAGACCAAGATGGGCAAAGCCATGCGCGCCGTGTCCGAGGACAAGGCTGCCGCTCAGCTCATGGGCATCAACGTCAACCGCACCATCTCGATGACGTTTGCCATCGGCTCTGCCCTTGCCGCCATCGCCGGCGTGCTGCTGTGCTCCTACTCGCCGGTGCTGCAGCCTACGACAGGCGCCATGCCTGGCATCAAGGCCTTCGACGCCGCCGTCTTCGGTGGCATCGGCTCCATCCCCGGCGCCTTTGTCGGCGGCATTCTCATCGGCATCATCGAGGCGATGGCGCAGGCCTACATTTCCACGAGCCTTGCCAACTCCATCGTCTTTGGTGTTTTGATCATCGTCCTGCTCGTCAAGCCTGCCGGCCTCTTGGGCAAGTACGTCCCCGAGAAGGTGTAGGTGAGCGGTATGAAGTTTCTTAAAGATAAGCAGACGCGTCACGACTTTGTTACGTACGCCATGTGCATCGTGGCCTTCGCCATCGTGTTCTTTATGCAGTCGAACCACATGATCCCGCGCATGATCGCCGGTCAGCTGGTTCCCATCACGGCCTATATCGTCATGGCCATCTCCCTTAACCTTGTCGTCGGCATCGCGGGCGACTTGTCGCTGGGCCACGCGGGCTTTATGAGCGTCGGCGCCTATACGGGAATCGTCACCGCGGTCGCCCTCGAGAGCGCCGTTCCGTCCGACCCGATGCGTCTGATTATCAGCATTGTGGTCGGCGCAATCGCCGCTGCCATCTTGGGCTTCTTGATTGGTATCCCGGTCCTGCGCCTGAGCGGCGACTATCTGGCCATCGTGACCCTGGCTTTTGGCGAGATCATCAAGGAGATCGTCACCTGCCTCATTGTGGGCGTCGACTCGCGCGGCCTGCACGTGATCTTTAACATCACGGGCAACTCTACGATCGACGACCTGCACCTGCTCGAGGACGGCACCGCCATCATCAAGGGAGCCCAGGGCGCCTCGGGCGTGTCGACGTACTCGACCTTCCTCGCCGGTGCCATCCTGGTCATGGTCGCACTCGTGATCGTGCTCAACCTGGTTCGCAGCCGTACCGGCCGTGCCATTATGGCCGTGCGCGATAACAAGATTGCAGCCGAGTCCGTAGGCATCTCCGTCACCGAGTACCGCATGATCGCCTTCGTGGTTTCCGCTGCCCTCGCCGGTGCTGCCGGAGCCCTCTTCGGCGGTAACTTCTCGCAGCTCTCCGCCACCAAGTTCGACTTCAACACGTCCATCCTCATTCTGGTGTTCGTGGTCCTGGGCGGTCTGGGCAATATGCGCGGCTCCGTCATCGCGGCGGCGTTGCTCACGGTGCTTCCCGAGCTGCTCCGTCAGTTCTCGGATTACCGCATGCTCATCTACGCCATCGTGCTGATCCTGGTCATGATTTTTACCAACAACCCGCAGCTCAAGGCGTTCTTCGGTCGCGTCAAGGACCGCTTTGCTTCCAAGAAGGAGGTGGCAGCCGATGCCCAGTAAATTTGAGTTCAAGAAGGGCAAGATGGTCCCGTATCCTTCTGGCGCCATCGTTCCCGACCGCGACCTGGGCGAGCGCCCTGCACTCGAGTGCATTCACCTGGGCATTGAGTTCGGTGGCCTTAAGGCAGTTGACGACTTTAGCCTGACTATCGGCAAGACCGAGATCGCCGGTCTGATTGGTCCCAACGGTGCCGGTAAGACCACGGTCTTCAACCTGCTCACCAAGGTGTACCAGCCCACGCACGGCACCATCCTGCTCGACGGTGAGGACACCTCGGGCAAGTCGGTCTACCAGGTCAACCGCATGGGTATTGCCCGTACGTTCCAGAACATTCGCCTGTTCAACACCATGACGGTGGAGGACAACGTCAAGGTCGGTCTGCACAATCAGGAGCGCTACTCCGGCTTTGAGGGCGTTCTGCGCCTGCCGACGTACTGGAAGCACGAGAAGGCTGCTCACGAGCGCGCCATGGAGCTGCTGTCCATCTTTGATATGGAACACCTGGCAAACGAGCAGGCCGGCTCGCTGCCTTATGGTGCCCAGCGTCGTCTGGAGATCGTCCGCGCGCTTGCCACCAACCCCAAACTGCTGCTGCTCGACGAGCCTGCCGCCGGCATGAACCCGTCCGAGACCGCGGAGCTCATGGAGAATATCGTTAAGATTCGCGACACCTTTGGCATCGCCATCATGCTTATCGAGCATGATATGTCGCTCGTTATGAACATCTGCGAGGGCATCTGCGTGCTCAACTTTGGTAAGGTCATCGCCAAGGGCACGGCCGAGGAGATCCAGAACAACGACGCTGTTATCGAGGCATATCTGGGCAAGCAGGATAAGGGGGAGAACTAAATGGCAGAGCCGATGCTTTCCGTCTACAACATCAACGTCTGGTACGGCGCCATCCACGCCATTAAGGACATCTCCTTTAACGTCAACGAGGGTGAGATCGTGGCCCTGATTGGCGCCAACGGTGCCGGCAAGTCCACGACGCTCAAGACCGTCTCGGGCCTGCTGCGCTCTAAGACCGGCTCCATCAAGTTTATGGGCGAGGACATTACCCATACGCCCGCCGACAAGCTGGTTGGTAAGGGCCTGGCTCAGGTGCCCGAGGGTCGTCGTGCCTTTTTGCAGATGACGGTCGAGGAGAACCTGGAAATGGGTGCCTATACGCAGCCCAAGTCAACGGTGGCTCCGGGCCTCGAGCGCGTCTACGAGCAGTTCCCGCGCCTGAAGGAGCGTCGTCGCCAGGTCGCCGGTACCCTTTCGGGCGGCGAGCAGCAGATGCTCGTTATGGGCCGCGCCCTTATGAGTAACCCTAAGCTGCTCATGCTCGATGAGCCCTCTATGGGCTTGGCACCGATTCTGATTGAGCAGATCTTCCAAATTGTCGAGGATCTGCATAAGGCCGGCACCACGGTGCTCCTGGTCGAGCAAAACGCACAGATGGCTCTTTCCATCGCCACACGCGGCTACGTGCTCGAGACCGGCAAGATCACTATGACCGGCACCGGTCAAGAGCTGCTGCACGACGACAACGTGCGTAAAGCATATCTTGGTGGTTAATTCATTCAACGAAGGGGCACTGACTATCCCGGTCAGCGCCCCTTTTTTGGTGCAAGGGGGTCAGGTTACTTTGCACCATAAACAGTCTCTATTCCACTGCAACTTCATGGAGATGTGTGACAATGCCCGTCGGAAAACATCTGCTGTCTTTGGGGGTCTATCTATGCTGTACGAGTTTTGTGCCGAGAACTTTGAGCGGGTGCCGGCGGCCATCGAGGCCGGTGCGGGGCGCATCGAGCTGTGCGATAACCTTGCCGTCGGTGGTACCACGCCCTCGGCCGGCGTTATCAGCGCTACGACCAACTATGCCCACGAACACGATGCACGGGTGATGTGCATGATCCGTCCGCGTGGCGGCGACTTTCACTACAACCAGGATGAGCTGCGCATGATGGAGATGGACTTGGGCCTTGCCGTGAGTGCGGGCGTTGACGGCTTGGTCTTTGGCTGCTGCAAACCCTGCGCTGGCGGATGGGCGCTCGACGAGCTTACGCTTGGCGCCCTCGTGATGGCTGCGGGCTGCGCGACCGAGGAATGTAAGCGTGAGCCCATCGACATCATCTTCCACATGGCATTTGACCAGCTCTCGCCCGAGGCTCAGCTCGATGCGATTGATACACTTGCCGACTGCGGCGTTACGCGCATCCTCACGCATGGCGGCGCTGCCGGTACGTCGATCGAGGATAATTTCGATCACCTGGCTCGTTTAATCGAGTATGCGGGTGATCGTTTGACCATCCTTCCCGGCGGCGGCATTTCCACGGCCAACCGCGATACCGTGGCGGCGGCACTGGGCGTCTCCGAGCTCCATGGCACAAGGATCGTACCGCTGGAGGTGTAGCCCGTGGCGCTTGTATTCGATGTTCAGCAGGCGAGTGGCAAGCCCGACGACAACCGTCGTCCCGGCACCGCGTGCCCCTTTTGCGATACAGAAGGGCTCACCAACATCATCCAGCGCGACGGTGACTGCATCTGGCTCGAGAATAAGTTCAAAACCCTGCGCGCCACCCATCAAACCGTGCTGATCGAGTCGGCCGATCACGATGCCGACCTGGTGACCTATAAGCCGGATGAACTCCACCATGTGATGCGGTTTGCCCTGGGTTGCTGGCAGCAGATGATCGATTCACAGCAGTATCGAAGCGTGCTCATGTACAAGAACAAGGGGCCACTTTCGGGCGGCAGTCTGGTCCATCCGCACATGCAGATTGTGGGTTTGGAGCAGGAAGACGGCTATGCTTCGCTGGCTTCCGCCAATTTCGAAGGTATCAATGTCTGGCAACAGGGGAGAATCTCGGTCAATATCTCAACCGAACCGATCATGGGGTTCTTTGAGATCAACGTTTCAGCCCCGCAGGGAATCGCTGCCAGCGATGGCATGCGAGACCAAGCCGAGGCGGATCTCTTCGCCGATGCGATCCAGGTGGCTCTGCGCTATATCCTGAACGAGCACCACGGTGGTCGCGCAGAGTCGTACAACCTGTTCTTCTATCACCTAGGCGGTCGGACCATTGCCAAGGCGCTGCCGCGTTGGGTGGTTTCGCCCTACTTTGTCGGCTATCGTTTGGCCCAGGTCAATGCTGAGACCACGCTCGATGTCGATGCGGAGCGACTCCGCGCACATCTGGAGGCGCTCACATCGTAAAGTGAGCGCCCGCACACTACGGACGGTTTAGCGCGCCATTGCATCGCGGCCGGCCTCGACGCGCTTGCGCTGGGCGGCGCGCTCCTCGCCGGTCAGACGCTCAAAGAAGTGCCCGATAAGCGAGGCGAGCACCTGCTGAAACAACGTTCCACACATGACGGGAAACACAACTTCGCCCGGAAAGTATTGCGTGGCGATGACGGCGCCCGAAGAGATATTGCGCATGCCGCAGGTAAAGCACATGGTGGTCGTTTCGCTATATGGCAGATGCAGCGCGCGGGCGACCAGAATGCCGACGACAAAGCCGCTGATGGCGAAGACCAAAATAAAGAGGGCGACTTCCAAGCGCACCGCGTTCATGTGCAGCACGTACTCGCTCATGGCGGTGGAGTTGGAGGCGATAACGCCCATCATCATGAACTTGCAGGCGGGCGAGAGCGCGGGGGAGAGTTTTTCGTGCCCCCATCCGCGCGTGAGCTCGTTGATCACGATGCCGAGCACGGCGGGGATGGCGATCATAAAGGCCATGTTCTGCATCATACTTGGCACGTCGATCGAGACGGTGGCGCCCAGCAGGAGCTTGAGCGTAAGCGGAATCGTCACAGGTGAGATGACCGAGGACGTCAGGATGATGGTGAGCGCGAGCGGGCCGTTGCCGCCGAACATGCTGATCCACATAAAAGCGGTGACTGCCACGGGCACACTGTATTCGAGCACGATGCCGCAGACAAGGTTGGGGTTGGAACCAAAGAACAACGATCCCATGGCATAGGCCGCGATGGGAATAAGCGCCGCCGAGACCAACAACGCCAGAATCAGGTGCAGCGGACGGTGGAACACCTCGGCTACCTGGTGAAAGGTGTTGCTGAGCGCACCCTGAAACGTCATAAAGGCGAAGAGGGCGGGAACAATGGGCTTGAGAACGCCGATCTGTTGAGGAAAGAGCACGCCGAGCGCCACAAAATCGGAACGATGATCTGCATGTGCCCCGCGAGGAACTTCCCCAGTCCAGCCCATTGCTTCATATGCCCCGCGACTCCCTTTATCCGCGAACTTGTTTGTATGGATATGCTAGACGCTCGTATGTGTCCGTGCGGCTGAAACGCTCGATTGTTTCGAGGGCATTACCGCCATCGTTTGCCGAAACCGCGGCGCACCGCGGCGTTTTGCGTCCGCGCTGCACGGTATAATAAATCCGTTCAACAGATCTGCCTGCCGAAGCGGGCATACACAGAGGACTCATCGCTATGAACCGTGAGAGGTATCGCGGCGACCTGCCCCTATTGGGGGTGGGTGCCTATGTCATCGCTTAAGACGACGCATCGCTGGGCGGTCGCTCAGCAAAATCCCGAGCTCGAAAAGGAACTTTCGGCTGGTCTGGGCATTCCTGGGCTGGTGGCGCGCATTATGGTCGCGCACGGCATTGGCTCCATCAAAGAGGGCCAATTGTTTTTGACGCCTTCGCTCGATCGCGACTGGGCCGACCCACTCATTATCCCGGGCATGTCGGTCGTTGCCGACCGCGTTGAGCGCGCTATTCGCAACCACGAGCACATTGCAGTCTTTGGCGATTTTGACGTTGACGGCATTACGTCGACCTGCCTGTTGACCGAGGCGCTGCGCACGTTTGGCGCCGATGTCACGCCGTTTATTCCGCATCGCTTTGATGAGGGCTACGGTCTTTCGCGCGCGGCACTCGACCGCGTTAACGAGGTCGCTCGCCCCCAGCTGATCGTGACCGTCGATAACGGCATTGCCGCCAAGGAAGAGGTTTCCTATCTGGAGAGCCTGGGGATCGATTTGGTGGTCACGGACCATCACGAGCCCTCCGACCAGGTGCCGCAGGGTGTGCCCCTGACCGACCCCAAGCTCGAGGACGAGGGCCCCTCGCGCGAGCTTGCCGGTGCTGGTGTGGCGCTCAAGCTGGTGCAAGTCCTGGGTGAGCGCCTGGGCAAGCCGTCGTATTGGCGTTCGCTAATCGAGGTCGCGGCGCTGGGCACCGTGTCCGACATGATGCCGCTCACGCCCGAGAACCGCGCGCTGGTTGCCGAGGGCATCCAGCAGATGCGCGTAACCGCTCGCCCCGGCTATATCGCGCTTGCCGCGCTCGCCAAGGCGGACCTTTCGAGCATTACGGCGGATGGCCTGTCATTCTCGCTCATTCCCCGCTTAAACGCTGCCGGTCGCATGGCCGATCCCAAGCTGGCGCTCGACCTGCTGCTTGCCCGCAATCCCATCGAAGCAAGCGCGCTGGCGGCTGAGCTCGAGGAAATCAACCGCCAGCGCCGTGAGATCGAGGCGGAGCTCACGCGCGATGCCATGGCAAAGGTCGAGGAGACCTATGACGGCGGACGCGCGATCGTCGTGGGCGGCGAAGGCTGGCACGAGGGCGTCAAGGGCATCGTGGCAAGCCGTCTGACCAACCGCTACCACGTGCCGGCGCTGCTGTTCTCGATCGAGGATGGTATCGCGCGCGGCTCTGGTCGCTCGGTGGGCAAAGTTAACCTGTTTGACGCTATCGAGCGCTGTTCCGACCTGATGATTCGTCGCGGCGGACATGCCGGCGCGGTGGGTGTGACCATCGAGGCGTCCAAGCTCGATGAGTTCCGCCGTCGCCTTTCCGCCGTGTTGTCCGAGCTTCCCGCCGAGGACTTTGAGGACACCGACGAGGTTGCCGCCACGGTCGACCTTTCCGAGCTGAATATCGAGACTATAGAGCAGATTTCCCGCCTTGAGCCGTTTGGCCAGGGTAATAAGGTGCCGCTGCTGGCCGCCGAGGGCGTGACGATGTGTGATCGCGCCGTGGTGGGTAAGACCGGCGAGCATATGCGCTTCGTGGCGACGGATGGCGCCGCGAGTGTGCCGGCCATCATGTTTCGTGTACCGCAGATCGACAGGCTTATCAATTGCGACAGCGCCGTCGACTTGGTGTTCGAGGCCGTTGCCGAGCATTGGCAGGGTCGTGTGAAGCCCAAGCTCATGGTCAAGGATGTTCTGGTCCGCGATAGCACGCTGCCCAGCGTCGACGATCCGGCATGCGAGCTTCGTCGTGGCGTGCAGCCGGCGGATTCCGGCCTGCGCTTGGAGTCGCGCAAGCGCGAGACGCTCGCCCAGCTTTCCTATACCGAGCTCACGCGCTCGCTTATCCATAGCTTTATCGGATCGAACCAGCCGCACCGCGCGCAGGTTGAGGCGCTCGACGCCTTGGCCGATCACCAGAGTGTCTTGGCGGTTATGGGAACGGGCCGCGGCAAGTCGCTCATCTTCCATGTGCATGCCGCGCGTGAGGCGGTGCTTCGCGGACGTGCGAGCATCTTTGTCTATCCGCTGCGTGCGCTTGTTGCCGACCAGGCCTATCACCTCTCGTCGACGATGGCATCGCTTGGCATTGGCGTTGGCGTGCTTACCGGCGAGACCGTGGAGGCCGCGCGCGATGACGTGTTCGCCGGCCTAGCTTCGGGCCGCACCGGTATCGTGCTCACGACGCCCGAGTTCCTATCTATCCACCGTGACCGCTTCGCGCGTTCGGGCCGCATCGGCTTTGTCGTTATCGATGAGGCGCATCATGCCGGTCTTGCCAAGGGCGGCGACCGCAGCGCCTATCTCGACATGCCCGATATCCTCAAAGCCCTGGGCGACCCGGTCGTTATGGCTGCGACGGCCACCGCGACGGCTCCGGTTGTGGCCGAGCTTGCCCGCATGTTGCCGATCACTCGCACGGTGGTCGACGAGACGGTGCGCGAGAACCTGCGGCTCGAGGACGACCGCGATCTTGCAAGTCGCGAGAACCGTTTGGTGTCGATTGTGGCGACGGGGGAAAAGACCGTCATCTACGTCAATTCGCGCGACCAGTCCGTGGCGCTCGCCAAGACGTTGCGCAAGCGTGTGCCCGATTGCGCAACCCATATCGCGTTCTATAACGCGGGGCTTGTGCGTTCCGATCGCCGTCGCGTGGAGGAAGCATTCCGAGACGGCAGCCTCAGCTGCATCGTCTCGACATCTGCCTTTGGCGAGGGCGTCAACCTGCCCGATATCCGCCATGTCGTGCTCTATCACATGCCGTTTGGCGGCATTGAGTTTAACCAGATGAGCGGCCGTGCCGGTCGCGATGGCCAGCCCGCCGTGATCCACCTGCTCTATTCGTCGCGCGATGCCCGCATTAACGAGCGCCTGCTCGACTGCTACGCACCCGAGCGCGACGAGCTCGTCACACTCTATCGCGCGCTGCAGACCATGTGGCGCTCCAACCGCGGCAAGACCGGGGATGATTCATTCTGCGCAAGCGATATCGACATCGCGCAGATGTGCCTTGCCATCGATGCCCGCACGCCGGTCGACGAGCGCTCGGTGGAAAGCGGCCTAGGAATCTTCGAAGAGCTTGGTTTCTGTCGCGTTTCGGGGTTTGACGACACCCGTCGCATCGCGATGGCCGAAAACCCCGGCCGCGTGCAATTGAGCAGGTCAATTCGCTATTTGGAGGGCTTGCGCTCGCGCATGGAGTTTTCGGCTTTCCGGAGCTGGGCGCTCGATTCGTGCGCTTCTGATATGCTAGCCAAAGTTAACCGCCCGATCGTACCGCGGGCCTAGGGGAAGGGGACCTCGATGGATGCCGCAGCCCGTACCGCCCATGATTCCACCCTCCAGCCGTTTTCGGAGATGGAGCACTATAAGCATGCCGATGAGCTGCCGCCCGAGATTATGGCGGACAGCTACGACAAGCTGGAGCGTCTGTGCCTCAAATATATGAATGAGGACGACTTTTCTAAGGTTGAGCAGGCCTACTGCTTTGCTGCCGAGAAGCATTGCAACCAAAAGCGGCGCTCGGGTGAGATGTACATCAACCATCCCGTCGAGGTGGCCATCATTCTGGCCGATCTTAAGATGGACTGTGACGTGGTGTGCGCCGCGCTGCTGCACGATACCGTCGAGGATACCGAGACTTCGCTTGCCGATGTTTCCGGCCTGTTTGGCGATACGGTGGCCGAGCTCGTCGATGGCGTGACCAAGCTCACCAACATCGAAGTCGACAGCATGGACGAGAAACAGGCCCTCACGCTGCGCAAGATGTTCCTCGCCATGTCCAAGGACATCCGCGTCATCATCGTTAAGCTTGCCGACCGTCTGCACAACATGCGCACCCTTGCAGCCCTGCGTGAGGACCGTCGCCTGTTTAAGGCTCGCGAGACCATGGACGTGTATGCGCCTCTGGCCGACCGTCTGGGCATGAGCTCCATTAAATGGGAGCTCGAGGACCTGTCCTTCTTCTACCTTGAGCCCGACGCCTACCAGCGCATCGCGCGCATGGTGGCTGAGTCGCGCGAGGTTCGCGAGCGCTATCTGGCCGAGACCATCAAGACGCTCACCGACGAGCTCAACCGCATTGGCCTGGAGGGCTTCCAGATCAACGGCCGCTCCAAGCACTATTGGTCCATCTACCAAAAGATGAAGCGCAAGGGCAAGGAATTCTCCGAGATCTACGATTTGGTGGCGCTGCGCGTTATTACCCATTCGGTGCGCGATTGCTACTCCACGCTCGGCGCAGTGCATACGCTGTGGCACCCCATGCCCGGTCGCTTTAAAGACTATATCGCCATGCCCAAGGTCAATAACTACCAGTCGCTCCATACGACGGTTATCGGCCCCACGGCCCGCCCGCTCGAGATTCAGATTCGAACCTATGAGATGCATGAGCAGGCCGAGTACGGCATTGCCGCCCACTGGCTATATAAGAAGTCGGGCGGATCGTCTGCTTCCAAGACCAATGACGCTCAACGTTTGGACGACCAGATCAACTGGCTCAAGCATTCGCTCGATTGGGCTGCGTCTGATGAGATCACCGACGCCAAGGAATACCTGCATTCGCTGAAGGTCGACCTCTTCGATCAGGAGATCTTCGTCTTTACGCCCAAGGGCGAGGTCATGGCGCTTCGTGCCGGCTCCACGCCGCTCGACTTTGCCTATGCCGTTCACACCGAGGTGGGAAACCACTGCGTCGGCGCTAAGATCAACGGTGCTGTGGCCCCGCTCACGCACGAGATCAAGACGGGCGACCGCGTTGAAATCCTGACTAACAAGAGTTCCAAACCGTCGCGTGATTGGCTCAAGATCGTCAAGACGCCTTCGGCCAAGTCCAAGATCCGTCGCTACTTTGCCGCCGCGACTAAGGACGACGACGCTGCCGCCGGCCGCGATATGCTGGCCAAGGACCTGCGCAAGCGCGGGTATGGCATCTCCACGCCGCGCTCCACGCGTGCGCTCAACGCCGTGGCGGAGCAGTTTAACTTCAAGCAGCTCGAGGACCTGTTTGCTGCCGTCGGCGCCGGCAAGGTTGCCCCGCGCGCTGTGGGTAATAAGGTCGAGCAAATCTTGGACCCCAAGCCCGAGGAACAGCTCACCAAGGCCGAGGCTATCGCCGAGGTCGTGAAACAGCCGGCCCGCGGCTCCAACCGCAAGCCGCAAAAGCGTGGCAAGAGCGCAAGTAACGGCATTATCGTTAAGGGCGAGAACAACAGTGGCCTGCTGGTCCGTCTGGCTCATTGCTGCAACCCCGTGACGGGCGACGATATCGTCGGCTTCATCACGCGTGGCCGAGGTGTCTCAGTGCATCGCGCCAACTGCCCCAACGTCAAGGGCCTCATGGAGCACCCAGAGCGCATGATTGACGTAGAGTGGGATGGTGCTGCCGACACTCTCTTCCAGGTCGAGATCGTGGTCGAGTGCCTGGACCGCATGGGCCTGCTCAAGGACGTCACCATTGCCATTGGCGATGCGGGCGGCAATATCCTTTCCGCCGCCACCTCGACCAACCGCGAGGGTATTGCGACTCTGCGCTTTATGGTCGAGATTTCGGATGCGAGCGGCCTGGATCCGCTGCTGGCTTCCATCAGCAGTGTCGATTCGGTCTACGACGCTCGCCGTCTTATGCCCGGCGAAGGCGGAGCTCAGCTCAAGCGCCGTGTGTAGGTGCGAGAGCCTCTCAGCATCATAGATATTGGTTACGTTCGAGGCATCGTTTGGTGCCTCGAACGTATTTTAGAAGGAGGGCATGCGCATGGACGATATGACTTTGGACCTGACACCCCGAGGTGCGGCTTCGATTGAGGCGCTCGTCAACGGCCCGATTCAGACCAACAGTTACGCCGTGATTTCGAATGACGAGTGCTTAATCGTCGATCCGGCGTGGGAGGGCGAGCGTCTTGTGGAGCATATCCGCACCGCGCATCCCGAGGTGCGCGTACTCGGCTCTGTCTGCACGCACGGTCATGCCGACCATGTTGGCGGGGTTGCCGGGGTTCGAGCTGTCGTTGGCGACAGTGCACTATATGAGTTGTGCGCTAAGGACGTGACGGTACCTCGCGCAAATATCGAGGAGCAGCGTGTCATGTGGGGTATCGAGACGCCCGATCCGGGTGAGCCGACGCGTTTGCTTGCCGAGGGCGATACAATCGAGGTGGGCGACGTCTGCCTGCAGGTGATCGAGACGCCGGGGCATACGCCGGGCGGCATCGTCCTGTTCGCCGCGACCGAGCAGGGGAACATCGCCTTTGTGGGCGACACGCTTTTCCCGGGCAGCCACGGTCGTACCGATCTTTCCGGCGGTGACGAGGCGGCGATTATGCGCTCGCTCTCCAAACTTGCCAAGACGCTTCCGCCCGATACCGTTTGCTTGACGGGCCATGGCGATTCGACCACGATGGCGCGCGAACTTATGCAGAACCCGTTTATGCAGATGTAGGCTCGAAGCCGTCTTTCGAACCACGAAGACCGCTCAATCGTCAAGCTATTTTCCCCAGTGGGTCGATTCTGTGGGACAAACGGTCAAAATTTGTCCAATCGGATGGTATTCGTGAACAAACGAACGTTTATGCTCGGGTATGTCGTGGTAAAATCTCAGGCGTTATCGGAGCAACCTTACAGGAGGTTTCTTTTATGCTCGTCAACGCAGCAGACATGCTCAAGAAGGCCGAAGCCGGCAAGTACGGTCTCGGTGCCTTCAACACCAACAACCTCGAGTGGACCCTGGCTATTCTCCAGGCCGCCGAGGAGGCCAAGTCTCCGCTGATCCTTCAGTGCACCGCTGGTGCCGCTAAGTGGATGGGCGGTTTCAAGGTCTGCGCCGACATGGTCAAGGCTGCCGTCGAGGCCACGGGCGTTACCGTTCCCGTCGCCCTTCACCTCGATCACGGTTCTTACGAGGACTGCTTCAAGTGCATCGAGGCCGGCTTCACGTCCATCATGTATGACGGCTCTCACGAGGAGACCTTCCAGCTTAACCTCGACCGCACCAAGGAGCTCGTTGAGCTTGCCCACTCCAAGGGCATGTCCATCGAGGCCGAGGTCGGCGGCATCGGCGGCACCGAGGACGGCGTGACCTCCAGCGGCGAGCTCGCTGATCCTGCTGAGTGCAAGCAGATTGCTGACCTGGGCGTTGACTTCCTCGCTTGCGGTATCGGCAACATCCACGGCGTGTACCCTGCCGACTGGGCTGGCCTTTCCTTCGAGCGCCTGGGCGAGATCAAGGCTCAGACCGGCGACCTGCCCCTCGTCCTGCACGGTGGCACCGGCATCCCCGAGGATCAGATCAAGAAGGCCATCTCCCTGGGCATCTCCAAGATCAACGTCAACACCGATCTGCAGCTCGTCTTCGCCAAGGGCGTTCGCGAGTACATCGAGGCCGGCAAGGATCAGCAGGGCAAGGGCTTTGACCCCCGCAAGCTCCTCAAGCCTGGTCGCGACAACATCGTTGCCCGCACCAAGGAGCTCATGGAGGAGTTTGGCTCCGTCAACAAGGCGTAAGTAGCGGTTTAACTTTCCCGTCGGAGGCCCCGTTCACCCTACGCTTTTCCCTTGCGCTCACCTGGCTTTGCCAGAAGTCGCGCAATGGGAAAAGCTTCGGGTGAACGGGGCCTCCTTCGTTAACTCGCTACAGGGTTACTGGGCTGAATTCATTTTTTCTAGGTACCGTTTATCGGTGTTGAGAGTTCCTTTATTGGGGCTTTCTTTTTTATCTCGCTACAATGGACTTCAAGCGTTCTAGTGACTTGGAGTTTTAGTATGGCTGTTGTTAAGGTGCTGCCTTCGGATGGGAAGGTTATTGACGAGGGTCCTGTTGGTTGCTCTGTTGATGTTTGCAATGATGACTTCCGTTTTCTAGATATTGGCTTGCCACCCGAGATTCTGCGTTTAAAGGACGCGGGGTATCTTTCGCAGGCTATTGAGGCTTGCGACCGCCTACTTGCCCAAGATCCCGATCCCTCGCTTGCTGCCTGCGTTCGTGCCGAGCGGTATCGCATGCTTGAGACGCCGCTTCATTTTTCGGTGTCGCGCGATCGAGCTATTGCGATGATCCGCGAGGAGTGGCCTGGGTTTACCGAGGAGCAGTTTGACGATCTGATTGACCGTAAGCGTATTGACTGGCGCTTTATCGATGGCGAGCTGTTTGTTCTCGATAACTTCCTCGATTCGCTTCGCGTGTACCCCAAGGAGGTTCCGGGCCTGCGTCCCGATTCTACGGACGGCGTCGCGCTGCGTAACCAGATGCTCAGGGAGATGGAGTCGCAAAACGGGTTGGCTCGCGTCATCATGCTTAAGGCATCCGTGTCTGTCCCCGGGGCTCTGGAGGGAGAGACTGTTCGCGCGTGGCTACCCGTTGCCGCCGCCTGTCGTCAACAGTCTCATATCGAGGTTCTCGATATGACGCCGGAGGGGAATGTTGCCTCAGAAAACGTTTCGGCTCGTACAGCCTCCTGGACATCTTTGACTGAACATTCATTCTCGGTGACCTATCGCTATCACGTCGATGCCGCCTATTGCGATATCTATGGTGGCGCGCTCCCATCGCATCCCTGTATGGACGCGCCACTGCCCGAGGACACCTCCGAGGACCGTCCGCACATTGCATTCACGCCGTATCTGCAGCAGCTGACGGCCGGTGTTGTTGACGGACTCGAGGATCCGCTCGATCGCGCTCGTGCTATCTATGATTATCTGACGCAGCATATCGACTATCGCTATCAGCCGCCGTACTTGCTTTTGGGATCTATTGCCGATGACTGCGCGCATTCGCTCCGCGGCGATTGCGGAGTTATGGCGCTCACGTTTATCACCATGTGCCGTATCGCGGGCGTGCCTGCCCGTTGGCAGAGCGGCCTGTATGTTGCGCCCGACTCGGTGGGGCCGCACGATTGGGCTGAGTTCTTCACACCCCAGACCGGGTGGCTTAACGCCGACGTATCGTTTGGTTCCTCGGCTCGCAGGATGGGGGAGGAGTGGCGCCGCCGTCACTACTTTGGCAATCTCGACCCGTGGCGTATGGTGGCCAACAATCGATTCCAGGCAGAGTTTGAGCCCTCTTTCGACGGCATGCGCGAGGACCCTTACGATAACCAGATGGGTGAGGCTTCGGTCGACGGTCGCGGATGCCGTCAGCGCGAGATGCTCCGCACAGTCGAACTCATCGAAATGCTCGAAGTTCCATTTTCGGACTAATCGGTAGAAAGCTGTGATAAACTAACTCACGCATTACGTGCCCGAGTGGCGGAATTGGCAGACGCAGTGGACTCAAAATCCACCGTTGGCAACAACGTGCGAGTTCGAGTCTCGCCTCGGGCACCATACATGCAAGTGAGCGTTCGAGGGGGGTTGCGGCCCCCTTTTTCGTGCCGAACTCGCGTGAGCGCGCGAAGCGTTAAGCAAACAGGCCTGTGGCCTGTTTGTAGCGGAGCGTGGCGAGGGCGCCGCGCGCCCGAAGCCCGGGGCTTCGCGAAGCGAAGGCCCTTCGAGTCTCGCCTCGGGCACCATACATGCAAGTGAGCGTTCAAGGGGGTTGCGGCCCCCTTTTTCGTGTACGTAATGTGATAACGCGCTGTACGTGTTATTATTCGCAAGGCGTTGTTCCCGCAATGCCCTAAAGAGGAACCCGAGGGTTCCCACCTTTTGGCGCCAATGAGCAGCTGACTGGTCATACAACTTAGATTCCCTTCCTCAAATCGAGGAACTCTATGTGTACGACCTGGTTGCTGAGAAGCGCCGGGTTATTTTTTTATGAATGGAGGTAGGGAAAATAGCTAAGTCTGATGACACCCGCATCAACGACGAGATTACTGCATCTTCGTGCCGTTTGATTGGCGTCGATGGCTCTCAGCTCGGCCTGTTCGCCATCCGCGATGCCCAGCGTGTCGCCGACGATCAGGGTCTCGACCTGGTCGAGATCGCTCCCAACGCGGAGCCGCCGGTCTGCAAGGTCATGGACTACGGTAAGTTCAAGTACCAGCAGGCCATGAAGGCCAAGGCTGCTCGTAAGAACCAGTCCAAGGTCGAGGTCAAGGAAATGAAGTTCCGACCCAAGATCGACGTTGGCGACTACGAGACCAAGAAGGGCCACGTTCTGCGTTTCCTCAAGAAGGGCGCACGCGTTAAGATCACCATCATGTTCCGCGGCCGTGAGATGGCTCACCCGGAGCAGGGCCTTAACGTTCTCGAGCGTCTCGCCGAGGATCTCAAGCCTTACGCTACGGTCGAGTCTAAGCCTAAGATGGAAGGCCGTAACATGCTTATGCTGCTCGCCCCGATTAAGGGCGCCTTCGATGAGGATAAAGCGGCAGGCGATACCAAGTAACTAGTGTTCTGTAACCGATTAAGGAGTATTTCATGCCTAAGATGAAGTCCCACAGCGGCACCAAGAAGCGTTTCCGCAAGACTGGCACCGGCAAGCTTATGCGCGCCAAGGCTTTCAAGAGCCACATCCTGAGCAAGAAGTCCACCAAGCGTAAGCGTGGCTTCCGTCAGGAGACCGAGATCGCCGCTGCCGACCGCAAGGTCATCAAGTCGCGTCTCGCCTAAGTTCTCGTTCCCGTTTTTCGTTTTACAGTCTAGGAGTTGATAGAACATGGCACGTATTAAGCGCGCTGTTGCCGCCAAGAAGAAGCGCCGTACCGTTATGCACCGTGCGAAGGGTTACTACGGTGCCGCTTCGCGTACTTACAAGCATGCTAAAGAGCAGGTCCAGCACTCCCTGCAGTATCAGTATCGTGATCGCCGCAATAAGAAGCGCGAGATCCGTTCTCTCTGGATCACTCGTATCAACGCTGCTGCTCGTCTGAACGACATCTCTTACTCTCAGTTCATGCACGGCCTGAAGGTTGCCGGCATCGAGCTCGACCGCAAGGTCCTGGCTCAGATGGCTTACGAGGACATCGAGTCCTTCAACGAGCTGGCTACCATCGCCAAGAAGGCTCTCGAGGCCTAATAGATTCTCTTGAATCGCTAGGGGAGTGTCGCGTTGTGCGCGGCGCTCCCTCTTTTTATCTGAAGCGCGGTTTACATTGCTAAAAGCGCGGGTAGATAAACACTTACAGGTGACCGATCTTTATATATCTCTTAACCGAAGGGTCATCATCTGATACGTGCAGTATTTCTGCACCAGCCTTTCTATGACTTATATAGGAAGCGATGTATTGTGTAGGACTTGTGAAGAGTGGAATTCCCGCCCCCGGGGCCCCTCCGGTCTGGCAATATATCTCCTTGCCGCGCGGCC
>CATVYG010000027.1 GCA_958348225.1 uncultured Collinsella sp. | reverse complement strand
AGGGAGGCGGGGCTGTCCCTCCCGGAATCGTCCAAATAGGTGTTGCCAATCCACCATGTGCCTGCGCGCCGAGCTGGGCGCGGTCGTGGCCGACAAGACCGTGCTCAAGATGATGCGCGAGATGGGCATCCGGTGCGGGATACGCCGCCGGGGCTCGCGCCGCCGGTACAGCTCCTACAGGGGGCTCGTGGGGAGCACGTTCGAGAACGTCATCGCGAGGGACTTCGGCGCCGAGGGGCCGTGGCAGAAGCTCGGCACCGACGTCACCGAGTTCAAGGTGGCCGGCGCCAAGGCCTACTGGGCCCCGGTGCTCGACTTCTGCACGAAGGAGATCGTGGCGAGCGACATATCGACCTCGCCGGACCTCGCCCAGCAGCACAGGATGCTCGACCGGCTCCTCGAGGCCCTGCCCGACGGGGCGGCACCGACCATGCACTCGGACATGGGCTGGCAGTACCAGCACGAGTCCTACGCCTCCAGGCTGGAGGGGGCGGGCATCACCCAGAGCATGTCGCGCAAGGGGAACTGCATCGACAACGCCGCCACCGAGCAGCTCTTCGGCCACGTGAAGGACGAGTTCTACCGCGGCAGGGAGTGGGGCAGCTTCGGGGACTTCAAGCGCGACCTGGAGGAGTACATAGCCCATTGGAACACGCGGCGCAGGCAGGTAAGATTGAAGGGTCTGACGCCGGAGGAGTTCCGGAACCGGGCCCTTGCGGCGTAGTCGCTATTTATTCAGTCCAAGTTTCGGGGCGCAGTTCACTGTCCCCTTTGCGGTGGTTTTGGTGGTGGTTATTTGGCGCCTTGCATGACCTCGTCAAGGGTAACGTTGACGGCGTGCTGCGTCGGCACCCAGTCGACCTTCAGGAACAGCGCGGCCACCGTGATGGGGATATAGCTGAACATAAAGATCGGGAAGGTAAACAGGTTAGTCACCAGACGCCACTTTTGCGCGCAGTGAATGTGCTTGTACTCAAAGATAGTCGTGAGCAGCGCCAGGATAAAGAACGTCTGATACATCATGGCGAAGGTCATAATGAGCGAAGCGGCGCACGCCTGCATCTCGACTTCGGTTGCCAAGAAACCATGCGAAAGGCCACCCACAATCAAGAACGTCGCATTAGCGAGCATCGAGATCAGCGATAGCAGCATACCCGGGGCGATCGTCATGAACATGTCGTAGGCGGCAAAGCGATGATAGCGGAACATCGACTTGACCAGATGCTTACCGTAGGTAAAGAACACCTGGTAAAAGCCCTTGGTCCAGCGCATACGCTGCTTCCAGGATGCCTTGAACGTCACGGGTTGCTCGTCAAAGAACTCCGCCGGCGCATAGCCAATGCGAATACCGTGAATAGCGCAGAACGTAGTGAACTGAATGTCCTCGGTCAGCGTGTGGAACTGCCAACCGTGCATGCCCTCGATAACGCTTGACGAGATAAGGTAACCCGAACCCGAAACAGCGCAGGACGTCTTACAGATATTGCGCGCGTTGTTGAGGAAGCGCGCCTCGCGTAGATACCACGTGGCATTAGCAGCCGAGATCCACGAGCTGCCGAAGTTCTTGGAATTGCGATAGCTCGTGACCACATGGAAGCCCTGGTCAAAGGCATCGTTCATCTTGGACACGTAATCGCGGGAGATAACGTTGTCGGCATCGAAGATAAAGTAGCCCTCAAACGTGTCGGGATACTCGTTGAGAATGCGATCGAAACCAAAGTCCATGACCCAGCTCTTGCCCTTTCGGGCCAGGTCATTGCGCTCGTAAACAATGGCACCGGCCTCGCGTGCGAGCTGCGCGGTGTTGTCGGTGCAGGCGTCGGCAACGACAAAGACCTCGATAAGCTCGGACGGATAGTCCTGGTCCTTGATGGAGCGTACGAGATTGGCAATTACGGCTTCCTCGTTATGCGCCGCGATAAAAAAGGCATAGCGATGGAGTTTTTTGGCCTTGGGAGGCGCGACCTCGCCACGAAGAGCGCCAATGACAAAGAAGACCACCTGGTACAGAAAGCAGACCGTGAGCAGCGTGACGACAATCTGGTTGAAGATCACGATGGGTGTGTTGGTTTGTAAAAAGGCGAGCATGCAGGCTCCCAGCAACGTGTAACGTAAACAATCGTATATCTTACCGCAGGCTTACCGAGTTCAAGAAACCACCTAATACTGGCTAGGCTTCGAGAAGACCGAGCTGCGGAACGATTTCATCTCCAACGGCCGTGCGACCGAGCGAGCGCGGAGCCAGATCGTCGAGAACCGCAGCGAGATCCCACGGCAACTCGTCACGGCACTCAATGCACTTCCCCGTTACGGGATGATCGAACGCAACGCGCCAAGAATGCAGGAACTGCCTGGTCAGGCCCTGATCGGCACGCGCATCGCACTTGCCGTAGAGCGGATCGCCCACGCAGGCGTGGTTGATATGGCGCATATGCACGCGAATCTGATGTGTGCGGCCCGTAAACAGGTGGCACTCAACGAGCGTATAGCCGTCGTCAAAACGCGTGGAATCAAAGCGCTCGAGGACCTTAAAGGTCGTAATGGCCTGACGGGCAAAGGGGTCATCCGAAACCGCCATCTTCACGCGGTCGCGCGTGGAACGGGCAATACCGGTGTTGATAGTGCCCTCGTCCATGGCGATGTGACCGTGAACGAGCGTGATATAGCGACGGTCGAGCGTGCGCGTGCGGATGAGATTCTGAAGCGCGCGCTGGGTGTCGTCGTCTTTTGCCGCGAGCATAAGGCCCGAGGTATCGCGATCCAGGCGATGCACGATGCCGGGGCGGTCCTCACCCTGCACAGTACCAAGATGATCGATGCCGCAGTGGTAGACCAGAGCGTTCGCAAGGGTGCCGCTCTCGTGGCCATGGGCGGGATGGCACACCAGGCCCCGCTGCTTGGAGAGCACGATAAGGTAGTCGTCCTCGTAGCGGATATCGAGGGGAATGGCCTCGGGAATCACGTCGGTCGGGTCGTGCGGCTCGGGCAAGTCGACCGAGATGCGATCGCCGGCGCGTACGGCGTACTTTTTAGAGAGACAAGTCTCACCGTTGACGGCAACGGCGCCTCCCTCGATCAGATGCGCGCAGGCAGAGCGCGTGGGACAGCCATCGTTGGCGCCCAAATAGGCGTCAAGACGCTGACCAGCGGAATCGTCGGCAACAAGAATATGGATGTCGGCCATTAACGCTCATTCCTTTCGCGAATCTTGCGGGCACGCTCCCCACGCTGCTTGGCTTTGCGCTTAGCGCGGGCCTCATCACGGGCATTGAGCTCGGCAGTCGCATCAACCTCGCGGGCCGCGGGACTCAAGAACATGTAGCCGAAGAGGGCGAGCACAACGCCAACGGTAATGCCGATATCGGCCACATTGAAGACGGGAAAGTCGATGAAGGTGGTGGCAATAAAATCGGTCACGAAGCCAAAGGCCAGACGGTCGATCGCGTTGCCAATGGCGCCGCCCGCGACCATAGCCATGCCCACAACCTCCAAGCGAGCAAGCTGGGGCGCGCGAAGCAAGTGCACGGCAATGGCGACAATGACCACAAGCGCCAGCAAAGCAAACGCAACGCCATGCCCCTCGCCCATGCTAAAGGCAGCACCGATATTGCGGACAAACAGGAAGTCGATCACACCGGGGATAACAGTCACATGCAAAGCGTCGCCCACGGCACGAACCGCAAGCTTGGTCAGCTGATCAAAAAGCAGCACAACCAGCACCACCCCACCAGCAACACCTAACCGCCAGCGCAAAGGCGGCGTCATATCCCCAGCACGACCCAAAGAAATCCCCTACCCTCAAGATCATCGAATTACGTTTAATACAAAGAACTATCTTATATTGCCATACGCAGAACGCACGACATATCCACCAACGCAAGCGAAATAACCAGCTAAAAACGAAAGCGACATTCCGAATAACGGAATGTCGCTTAATAGCTTTCGACTAGAAACGCAAGTCGAAAGAAAGCCTCTAGCTCCAGCAATGGAAACGCCGCGTTATCGTCACCAACAGCGAAAACGTCCCTAAGCAAGCAAGGTGACGTGAAAGAGGAGGGAAGCGTACTTTGGTACGCGACCGACGATTGAACGTCAGATTGCCGCTTAGGGGCGTTTGCAGCGTCGGTAGGTTACGGCGTTCTACGAACGCCGTAACCTACAAAGCATCGGCGCAGCGCTTGCAAATATGAGCGTGGCCGTTGTACTCGCCGACGGTGGTGCGGTAGTTCCAGCAACGGTCGCAGCACTCGCCCTCGGCAGCATCAATGCAGACGGAAAGCTCTTCGCCCTGGGTCAGCTCAACATCGGAGACGATGTAGAACTCGGCCAGGTCGACCGCTTTGTCACCAGTCAGCAGCGCGTACATCTCGGCGGGAACGACCGCCTTGACGCGAACCTGCTGGCTCTTGGTGAAGGTGCCGGCAGAACGGGCATCCTCAAGGGCCTTGGTCACGGCGCTACGGAGCTCAAGAGAAGCCTCGAGCACGCCCTCGAACTCATTGGCCTCGTCGACCGTGATGGGCGACTTGTACCAATCGAGCAGCGCGGCGTACTTCTGGTGATCGACGCAGCCAGCGGGCGCATATGCCATGGCCTCGTCAACCGTGTAGGACAGGATCGGCTGCAGGTCGCGCATGAGCATCGAGAAGAGCTCGGCCAGCACGGTCTGGGCGCTGCGACGCTCGAGCGAGCCGGGCTTGTCGCAGTACAGACGGTCCTTCAGGGCGTCGAGGTACACGTTGGAGAGCTCGGTAACCACGAAGTCATAAAGCGCACGGTAGGCGCGCGGGAACTCGTAGCTGGCGTAGGCGTCGTCGACCTCGGCCTGAACCTGAGTCAGGCGGGCAACCATGAGCTTGTCGAGCGGCAGCAGGTCGGCAAAGGCGACGCCGTCGGTCTCGGGCTCAAACTGACCCTCGAGCTCGGAGAGCAGGAAGCGCAGCGTGTTGCGGAAACGACGGTAGGCATCGGACGTACGAGCAAGGATCTCGTGGTCGATGGACACGTCGGAGCTGGTATCGACGGATGCAACCCACAGACGGATGATGTCAGCGCCCATCTCGTCGCAGACCTTATTGGGGTCGATGACGTTGCCGAGCGACTTGGACATCTTACGGCCCTGGCCGTCGAGGGTGAAGCCCTGCGAGACAACCGCCTTGTACGGAGCGTGGCCGTTGGCGCCCACCGAGGTGAGCAGCGAGCTTTGGAACCAACCGCGGTGCTGGTCGGAGCCCTCGAGGTACACATCAGCCGGATACTCCAGCTCGGGACGGTACTCGCAGACGGCCTTCCAAGAGACGCCGGAATCCCACCACACGTCGAGGATGTCCTTATCGGCCTTGAGGTGATGGCCGCCGCACTTGGGGCAGACGCAGGCCTCGCCCAGGTAGCTCTCGGGAGCGTCGGTGAACCAGGCGTCAGAGCCCTTCTCGTGGAAGAGCTTGATGACGGCGTCGAGCGTGGCGTCGTTCATGACCTTCTCACCGCAGTCGGCGCAAGTGTAGCTGGGGATAGGCACGCCCCAGTTGCGCTGACGGCTGATGCACCAGTCGGGACGCTGCTCGACCATGGCGCCGATGCGGTTGGCCGCGTGGGCCGGATACCACTTAACGTTCTCGCGGACCTCTTTGCCAGCCTGCTCGCGCAAGCCGGTCTTGTCCATCGAGACAAACCACTGGTCGGTAGCACGGAAGAGCACCGGGTGCTTGCAGCGCCAGCAGTGCGGATAGCTGTGCGTGATCTTCTTCTCGAGGACCAGGGTGCCGCGCTCGCGCAGGAACTCGATGATGTGCGGGTTGGCCTCGTCGGTATCCATGCCGCTGAAGGGGCCGCCGGTGCCAAACTCCTCGCCGGTGTAGAAATTGCCGTCGTCATCGACCGGCATGCAAGTGTCGGTGATGCCCTCCTTGAGGCAGGCAAAGTAGTCGTCGACGCCGTGGCCGGGCGAGTTGTGGACGATACCGGTACCGTCATCGACACCGACGTAATCGGCCAGCAGCGCCACGCCCTCAACACCGTCAAAGATCGGCTGCTTGTAGTGGATGTGGTGGAAGGTCTCGGCGGGAACCACATAGGGCTTGCCGTCGACCACAACCGGGGTGTACTCCCAGCCAAACTCTTCACAGCACTTGGGAGCCAGGTCCTCGAGCATGACCTCGGCGCGGCCGTTGTGCTCAACGGCGACGTAGGCGGCACCGGGCTTGAGAGAAACTGCCTGGTCGGAGGGGATGGTCCACGGCGTGGTCGTCCAGATGATGAAGTCAACCGGGCCGTCGAAGTTCTCGAGGCCGGCGGGCTTGGAGGTCATCTCAAAGCGCACGAAGATGGACGGGCTCGTCTCGTCGGAGTACTCAATCTCGGCCTCAGCAAGTGCGGTATGGCAGTGCTTGCACCAGTGGACGGGCTTGTGACCGCGATAGATCATGCCCTTGTCGAACATGGCCTTGAAAACCTCGATGTCGGCGGCGTCATGCTGGTGATAGAGCGTCAGATAGGGGTTGTCCCAATCGCCGAGCACGCCCAGGCGACGGAAGCCGGCCTTCTGCAGCTCGATGTTCTCGACAGCGAACTTATTGCAAAGCTCACGGATCTTAGCCGTGGAGGTCTGGTTGAACTTCTCGGTGCCGAGCTTCTCCTCGACCTTATGCTCGATCGGCTGGCCATGGCAGTCCCAACCGGGAACATAGGGAACCTCATAGCCCTGCATCATCCAGTAGCGGTTGATCATGTCCTTGGAGATCTTGTTCATGGCGTGGCCGATGTGGATCGGGCCGTTGGCGTACGGAGGGCCGTCGTGCAGCACGAACTTCTTGTGACCCTCGTTCTTCTTCAGAACCTGCTCGTAGACCTTGTTGTCCTGCCAGTCCTTGAGTCGCTTGGGCTCGGACTTGGAAAGACCGGCACGCATGGGAAAACCGGTTTTGGGCAGATTCATCGTCTGCTTGTACTCGTTTGCCACGGTACCCCTTTCATGTCGTGGGCGCGCACGCCCGTTGGGCACCAAAAAAGCGCCCGTCCCTACAAGCTGGGACGAAGCGCCACAAAAACGGGCTGTATGCCCGCAAAAGCTCTTCGTTTAACCACCCAGCTTAGATGCCCTCGCCCGCGTATTCGCGCGCTCGCATCCGTTACTCGGCTGGCCTGTATCGACGACCATCTCGGCGATATCTACTAAGACGTGCCTGCGCGGCACGTCCGTTGGGACCGCAGCTCCGGGGTGATTTTCATCGGTCGCATGCACGGGTTCTCAGCGCTCCCCGCTCTCTGTGGCATGCGGACGGCCGACTACTCGTCCCCATCAACGCTTATGCGGAGTATGCTAGCACGTTCCGCGCCGGCGAAAAACCCTCAACACTGGTTTCATACGTAAGAAATTTCTCGTGGTCGTTAGCCTTCTCTAGGAGCAAAATACCTGAAAGCACTTTAACTAACGAAAGAAGGCTGCCATGCGCACAATCGGAATGAGCGACTACACCGTCGGCGAGGATTGCTTTACCGAGCTGCCCGCCGCACTGGCGGAGTACGGCGCGAAGAAAGTCGCCATCATTGGTGGCAAGCGAGCCCTAGCTGCGGCGCTGCCGGGCATCGAGGCGGCGCTTGAAGGTACCGACGTCGAGATTCTTGAGACGCGCGTCTACGGCACCAACAGTACGCGCGCCAATATCGCCAAGGTCGTGAACTCCCCCGCTTGCCAGCAGGCAGACGTGCTTATCGCCTGTGGCGGCGGCAAGGCACTCGACACCGTCAAGACAGCGGCAATCGAGCTCAAGAAGATTGTCTTTACGGTGCCGACGATTTGCTCTAACTGTTCCGCCGCGACCGCCATTGCCGTCGTCTACAACGACGATGGATCGCTCGAGGGCTATTCGTACCCCAACCGACCGGCGCACATCTTCATCAATCCCAAGATCATCGCCGAGGCTCCGGCGGAGTACTTCTGGGCCGGCGTGGGCGACGCCCTGTCCAAGCAGCCCGAAGTCGAGTACGCCACGAGCGCCGGCGACCTGGAGCACACCGCCGGCCTTGGCCTGGCTCTTGCCCACACCTGTTCCGAGCCGCTGTTTACCTACGGTGTTCAGGGTCTTGAGGACGTTCGTCAGAATCTGTCGAGCGAGGCCGTCAAGCAGATCGCGCTCGACATCGTGGTCAACACGGGCTATGTCTCGAACCTGACCAACCAGAACGATTACTACTACAACTCGAGCGTGGCGCACGCGTTCTACAACGCCACCTGCAGCATTCCGCGTGAGGGCACCTACCTGCACGGCGAAGTCGTAAGCCTGGGCGTGCTGGTGTTGTTCGCCTACACGGGCGACACCGAGAACCTTAAGCGCTATGCTGACTTCAACAAGCAGATGGGGCTGCCCGTAACGCTTGAGCAGGTCGGGCTTTCCGAGACCGATATCCCTGCCCTGTGCGAGCACGCGCACGCCACCAACGAGTGGAAGCAAGGCAACCCGGAGCCCTTCACCGACGAAAAATTCGCCGCCGCCATCAAGGCCGCCAACGCCTACGGCCACACGCTCTAGACCCAGGCCAAAACCACCACAAGGGAGCAGCACCTTTGTGGTGGTTTTTTATTGCTCCAGCATGCTGGGGTCGAACTCGCTAGCCGGGATCACGCGATAACCGTGGCGGAGCAGTAAATCAACGAAGACGCCGTTGCCCGCCGTGAGGGTGCCACTGAATGTTCCGTCGTAGATGAGGCTCGCGCCGCACGAGGGACTACGGTCCTGCAGGATGCACGCGGCGATCTCTTCCGGCCCACCCGCCTGCTCGCACATGTCGAGCGCACGTTGGGCGCCTAGGCGAAATTCCAGGTCAACGGACACGCCCTCGCAGGTACAGACCTCGCCGTTCACAATCTCGGACGGCTTGCGCGGCGTGGGCAGGCCCCCAAAGACCTCAGGGCACACCAAGAGGACCTCGGTCCCTGTACGCTCGCAGGCCTCGACCAACTCGCGATGATAGTTGTCGAGCCCATTATACTTGCAGCTCTCGCCCATCAAGCAGGCGCTCACCACGATCTTCATTTCCATCCCTCTCAAGCAAAACGCCCCATTTGAGAAAGCTGCTCAAATGGGGCGTCGGCGTTTACTGGCTCGGCCGCGGCTTTACTGCTGCTTGGGCATCAGCGGATTCTCGCGCGTGAGGAGGTTCATGAACTCCTCGCCCGTGATGGTCTCCTTCTTATACAGATAACGAGCCAGCTCGTGGAGCTTAAACTTGTTCTCCTTCAGAATCTGCAAAGCGCGGTCGTGCGCATCCTCGATCAGCTTGGCGACAATCGCGTCCACGCGCTCGGCCGTACCGGGGGCGCAGGTGAGCGACGTGTCCTGATTGAGATACGCGTTCTGCACGGTACCGAGCGCCATCATGCCAAACTCGTCGGACATACCAAAGCGCGTCACCATATTACGGGCGAGCTTGGTGGCCTGCTCGATGTCGTTGGCGGCGCCGGTCGTCATCTCTCCAAAGATGAGCTCCTCGGCTGCGCGGCCACCGCAATAGACAGCGAGCTTGTCCAAGACCTCCTGGCGCGTCGTCAGGAAGCGCTCGTCCTCCTCGACCTGCATGGTATAACCAAGAGCACCGCTCGTGCGCGGCACGATGGTGATCTTCGTGACCGGCGCAGAGCCCTTCTGGCGAGCGGCAACGATGGCATGGCCGATCTCGTGATAAGAAACGACCTGCTTCTCGTGGTCGGACAGCACCGTGGACTTACGCTGTTGGCCGGCAATGACGACCTCCACCGACTCCTCGAAGTCGTCCTGGGTTGCACGCTTGCGACCCTCGCGAACGGCGCGCAGGGCGCCCTCGTTGATGATATTGGCCAGGTCGGCGCCCGAGGCACCGGGCGTGGCGCGGGCAATCGCGGTCAGGTCGATCGGCGGCTCGGTCTTCACGCTCTTAGCATGCAGCTCGAGGATGTTCTTGCGGCCGGTCAGATCGGGCAGCTCGACGGGGATGCGGCGGTCAAAACGACCGGGGCGCAGTAGAGCGGGATCGAGACTGTCGGGGCGGTTGGTTGCGGCAAGGACAACGATACCCTTGTGGTTATCGAAGCCATCCATCTCGGTCAGCAACTGATTGAGCGTCTGCTCGCGCTCGTCGTTGCCGCTAAAGCCGCCGCCATCGCGCTTCTTACCGATGGTATCGATCTCATCGATAAAGACGATACACGGTGCCTTTTCCTTGGCCTGCTTAAACAGGTCACGAACCTTAGCAGCGCCGCGACCGACAAACATCTCAACGAACTCAGAGCCCGAAATGCTAAAGAACGGAACACCGGCCTCGCCGGCAACAGCCTTGGCAAGCAGGGTCTTACCGGTACCCGGAGGGCCAACAAGGAGAGCACCACGCGGCAGCTTGGCGCCGATCTCCTCGTAGCGCTGCGGCTTCTCCAGAAAGTCGACGACCTCCTTGAGAGACTCCTTGGCCTCTTCCTGACCGGCGACGTCCTTAAAGGTCACGCCCACGTCCTTGGAGGCGATCACGCGCGCGCCGGACTTACCCAGTCCGCCGCCGCCAAAACCGCCGCCGCCAAAGTTCATCGACGGGCCGTCATCGCCCATAGCCTTCTTCATGCGGCGGTTGAGCCACCAACCGATGAGGAAGAAAATCGCCATGGGAAGAATGAGTGTGAGCAGGTAGTAGGTCATCAAACCCGAGTTTTTATCGGGAACGACCGACTCCAGCGAAGCGCCAGACTCAAGCACGCGATCGGTAAAGCCCGCGTCATTCGGCACACCGGTCGTCTTGTAGGCGATGTTCTCGTCCTCGCCCTTCTTGGTGTAATAAATCGAGTAATCGTCCGTGTTGTACTCGACCTTGTCGACGCTCTTCTTATCGAGCGCTTTGACAAACGTCGAGTAATCGGTCTTCGTAATCTGCTGCGTGTGACCGATGTTGGGGAACAGAACGGTCGAGAGCACGAGGTAGACGACGAAGGCGATGAGCACGTAGAGAATCATATTCCGTCTACGTTTGTTGTCATCCATCTCCATCTGCTTGAACTCCATCTACTGGGGTTGATAATGCTTTCTAGAATACCAAACCCGGACGGCGATAAACCGACGCCGGGCACGAAAGGACAGAGATGACATCACTGTAAGTCGGCAAGGTTCAAATCTATACAGGCGACGGCAAGGGCAAGACGACGGCTGCGCTGGGGCTCGCGCTGCGCGCGACGGGCTACGGGCTCGACGTTCTTAGGCTGCAGTTTGCCAAGAAACTGCACTGCGCCGAACACGATGCCGCGCCGCGCCTGGGGCTGCGCATCGTACAAGCTGACCGCGACACGCCCGAGGCTTGCGCCGCACAGATCATGGAGCTCGCATGCGAGCAGATATCACAGGTCGACGTTCTGATTTTGGACGAACTCGGCGAGGCCATGCGCCGCGGCTTCGTGACACGCGAGGATGTCGAAGCGCTGATCGCGATAAAGCCCGCCACCACGGAACTCGTGCTCACCGGCCGCGGGCTGCTGCCGTTGGCCGACCTCGCGGACTTAGTCACCGAAATGCGTCCCATCAAACACTACTTCGACGAAGGCCTCCTAGCCCGCCAAGGCATCGAATACTAATTGATCCAAAGGGGACGGAGGAAAACGGATCATCGACATCAAGACGGAGAGAAATGATCCGTTTTCCTCCGTCTCATACGGATCATTAGGCGGTGGCGCGGCCGAGCCAGTTGCCGCTATGGTGGTAGATGGTGAACATCGTGGCGGTGATGAGCCAGGTTACAGGGTAGACCAGCAGCAGGTGCTCAAGCGACGGATCGAACGGCATAATCGCAAACACCCAGATCACCCTGAGCACGACGGTGCCAAAAATCGTGAGCAGCATGGGCTGCAAGCTCACGCCGGCACCACGAATGGAGCCCGACGCGTTCTCGATAATCGAGAAGATCGCGTAGAACGGCGCGATGAAATGAAGAATCGTCGTGGTGTACGCCGAAATCGAAGCATCGTCGACAAACAGACGCGACAACGGACCCGAGAACACCAGCAGCACGGCAGACAGGCCGCCAATGAGCATAAACGACAGCACGAGCGACGTATGGTAGCCCTTGCGCATGCGCTCGTAGTTGCGCGCGCCAAAGTTCTGTGCCGAGAACGTGGTGATCGACACGCCAAGCGCCTCGGTAACCATCCAGACGATGCCATCCAAGCGGCCCGAAAGACCCCACGCCGTGGTGACATCGGCACCAAACGAATTGACCGACACCTGAATCAAAACGTTGGAAATCGAATACGCAGCAGACTGAAAGCCAAGCGGCAGACCACACGAGATCATGCTCTTGCAAATGCCAGGATCAATGCCGAGTTTGGACAGTGAAAGCCGCCACGCACCCGGTGCGTGCATCATACGAATCACGATCATCGTGGCGTTAGAGCAAATGGTCAGTGCCACCGCGATACCGCAGCCCAGAGCCTCCATATGAAGCACGGCAACGAAGATGACATCCAGCACCGCATTAACAAGGCAGCCGGAAGCGATAATCACAGCAGGCCCGCGCGTGTCGCCCACGGCGCGCAGCAGTGCCGTTCCCATATTGAGCAGCAGCGCCGCAACCATGGCGGCAAAATAGCAACGAGCATATGCCACGCCCTCGGCCAACAGTTCATGCGGCGTGTTCATAAGCACCAGCATGGGCTCAACGAACACTATGCCAAGAATCGAGAAAACGATACCGCCCACCAACGCGAGCGTCATGGCCGTATGGACCGAACGACTCAGCCGCTCATCATCGTGCTGGCCAAAATACTGACCGGTAATGACCGCGCAGCCGGCGCCAACGCCAACGCAAAAGCCAATGCAGAGCTCGGTAAGCACCATCGTGGCTTGAATGCCACCCAGTGCGAGTTTGCCGCCAAACTGGCCGACGATATACGTACCGATGAGCGTGTAGGCCTGCTGAAAAAACGAACTAAAAAAGATGGGAACGCACAGCGAAAGCAGCTGCTGCCAAATAACACCCTGCGTTACATCGATAGCCGTAGATTTCTTAGCCACACGCCCTCCCCAAAAGCGCACGTCAACCGACAAAACAGCAAATTAAGGCCAACGCCAATACCAGCTTAGCACCGACCGGCGTCGACCGAAACACCCCGAATAAGAGCCCGGTGCGAACTATCTGCCTAGTGATACAGCCCCGGCTGGTAGTGGTACTCATTACTCACGTGCGGGCACAGCTGCCAAAAGGCGACGGCACTCGCCGCTGCCACGTTAAGCGAATCGACCCCGTGCGCCATCGGAATGCGCACGGCCCGGTCGCAGCCCGCGATAGTCTTGGCACCCAGGCCGGCACCCTCGGTACCCATAAAGATTGCCAGGCGGTCAATCTCCTGCAGCACGGGATCGTCCAGCGATACGGAATCGTCCGTCAATGCCATGGCAGCACAGGAAAAACCGGCTTCGTGCAGTGCCGCCAGGCCATCGTGCGGCCACACACGAGCCTCGCTGCCAATACGCGTCCACGGCACCTGAAACACCGTGCCCATGCTCACGCGGGCCGAGCGACGGTACAGCGGGTCGCAGCACGTAGGGCTGACCAAAATACCGTCAACGTTCAATGCGGCCGCCGAACGGAAAATCGCGCCCACATTGGTATGGTCGACAATGCCCTCGAGCACGCACACACGCACCGGACGCTCCCCCGCCGCCTCGACGACGCCGTCGAGAAACTCATCAACCGGAATCTGCCGCGGGCGACGAAACGCCGCGAGCGCGCCGCGCGTCACGTTAAAGCCCGTCAATTGCTCCATGAGCTCCATGGAGGCAACGAACACAGGAACCGGACCTGCGCCCTCGCGCACAACCAGGCGCTCAAACAGCGGCATCATCTGATCAAGCCAGCGTTCGCCCAAAAGAAAGCTCACCGGCTGGTATCCGGCACGCACCGCGCGCTCGATAACCTTGGCACTCTCAGCGATAAAGATACCCTTTTGGGGCTCCAGCACGCAGCGAAGCTCGCGCTCGGTCAGTCGCACGTAGGCGTCGAGCCGCTCATCCGTAAGCGAATCGATTCGCAGAACCTCAACGGCATCAGTCATAGCAGCCAGCCCGCACCCTTCTTAACAGCACATCTATACCAAACGAGGCGACGCGAAGCGCCGCCCCATGCATTCAATCAACCCGATAATACCGTTCACGCTAGGCGATTCACGCCTCAACGCGACGATATGTCACGAACTCATAATCGAGACCCTCGTCACCCTCGCCCGCGGCAATCGTGGCAACCCCGCCAGCCTGCGAAACTTCCCATGCAGGATCGGCGTCCAAATTGGGAAAATACGTGTCCACGGCATGGGCGCAATGGTTGTGCGTGACCTCGGCCTCGGCGCAATACGGCAAAAACTGCCGATACACCTCACCGCCACCGATCACCCAGGCAACAGGCTCATCGGCTACCGCGGCGAGCGCCTCGTCAACGCTATGCACCACGTCAACGCCCTCGGGCGCAAAGCTATCGTCGCGCGTAAGCACGATATTGCGGCGGTTCTTAAGCGGACGCCCGCCGGGAAAACTCAGCAGGGTCTTGCGCCCCATAATGACCGGGCACCCCTTGGTACACGCCACAAAATGGCGCATATCGGCGCGATTGAAGACGACCATGTCGCCCTCGCAACCAATGCCCCAGTCATCGCACACGGCGACAATGGCAGAAAGCTTACACGTCATGCGCGTCACCTACACCGCAATGGGAATGTTCTTAACCTGCGGACCGTGCTCGTAGCCCTCCACGATCAGGTCGTCGGTCGTAAACGCGTAGAAATCATGCACATCGGGGTTAAGCGTTACCTTGGGAGCCGCAAACTGCGGACGCTCGATAAGCTCGCGGACGATATCGACATGACGGTCGTAGATATGGGCGTCGGCGATCACATGCAGCAGCTCGCCGGGAATCATATCGACCGACTGCGCAACCATCATGAGCAGAATGGCGTACTGGCACACGTTCCAGTTGTTCGCGGCCAAAATATCCTGGCTGCGCTGGTTGAGAATCATATTGAGCGTCGGTTTGTCATCCTGCGGGCGCTGCGTGACGTTATACGTCACGCTGTAGGCGCACGGATACAGGTGCATCTCGGACAGATCGCTAAACACATAGGTGTTCGTCATAATGCGGCGGCTGTACGGCGTGTGCTTAAGGTCGTACAGCACGCGGTCCATCTGGTCAAAGTCGCCCTCGGCATAATGGCTCTTCTGCCCAATCTGATACCCGTAGGCCTTGCCGATGGAGCCGGTCTCGTCAGCCCACTCATCCCAAATGTGACTATTGAGGTCATGCACGTTATTGGACTTCTTTTGATAGATCCACAGGATCTCGTCCATGGCGGACTTGAGCGCCGTACGACGCAGCGTAAGTGCGGGGAACTCCTCGCGCAGGTCGTAGCGTGCCGTGACGCCAAAGTTTTTAATGGTATAGGCAGGGGTGCCATCCTCCCACACTGGGCGGACCTTTTGGCCCTCGGTGGTGGTGCCATGGTCCAGAATGTCGCGGCACATGGCTACAAACTGTTGATCAGCCTTGCTCATTGACCCTCCTGTCAGTCGCCTATAAGCGATTTTTATTGTAGCCCAGGCGCACCCGGCCCCACAGCCCAAACATAAGCCCTCATTTTCTGACATATGCCAGAAATTCCTTGCGCAAATCCGCACGTTCGCTATTCTATTGTTGACATATGTCAGATTTGGAGAGTGTATGGCTGGAAGACGCGAAAAACTGCGCCGCGTTGGGATCATCCCCGAATATCGCGGCTTTACCCCCGATGGCCTTGCCAGCGGAGACGCTATCGATATGACGGTCGATGAGCTCGAAGTACTGCGCCTGTGCGATCTGGAGGGCCTCAATCAGGAGGCCGTCGCCCTGCACATGGGTATCGCCCGCGCCACGGTGGCGGCAATCAGCAGTCGCGCGCATCGCAAGGTGGCAAACGCGCTGGTCAATGGACGGGCGATCGTCATCGAAGGCGGCAACATCGCGTACTCCCCAATCACCACGACGACGGCCGCATGGCCAGCAAAGGAGGTCGGCACCATGAGGGTGGCAACAACGTACGACAACGGCAACATCTTTATGCACTTTGGCCGCAGCGAGCAGTTCAAGATCTACGACATCCAGGATGGCAAGGTGCTCAACGAGCAGGTCGTAGGCACCGGTGGCACCGGCCACGGCGCCTTGGCGGGCCTGCTTGCCAACGGTGGCGTTGACACGCTCATTTGCGGCGGTATCGGCGGCGGCGCTATCAACGCGCTTGCCCAAGCCGGCATCACGGTCTATGCGGGCGCCCAGGGCAGCTGCGATGCCTGCGTCGAGGCCCTCATTGCCGGCACGCTCGCACAGAACGGCGAGGCCACCTGCGACTGCCATGGACATGACCACGAGCACACCCATGAGCATGGCGAGTCCTGCGGCTGTCACGGCCATCACGACCACGACGGACATGAGGGCTGCGGCTGCCACTAGCGGCACATACCCCGGCGCCAGCACGCTTCCGCGCGTGCGACAACCTGCGAACGAACGGCGAAGGCCGCCTGGAGTACCATCCAGGCGGCCTTCGCCATACTCGACTCAACCAGCCGTTACTTCTTATTACGCATCTGCGCTTCCATCTGGCGCAGCAGGTCCATATCGGACTTGGGGCCGCCCGTACCCAGGCCGCCCATGCCGCCCAGGCCCATAGCGTCCAGGCCGGGGATATTGGGCATGCGCATCTTTTTACCCTTCTTACCCTTCTTGCCCTTCTTGCCGCCGGCCTGCGCCTGATTGGCCATTGTGCGCATGCGGCCCATCATCTTATTCATCTCGCCCCACTGCTTCATAAGGCTATTGACCTCGGTGGGGGTCACACCGGCGCCCTTGGCAATGCGGGCACGGCGCTGGCCGTTGATGATGGAGGGGCGAAGGCGCTCCTCCTTGGTCATCGACATGATAATGGCCTCGTTCTTGTCGAAGATGCCCTCGTCCAGGTTGCCGCCCATCTGGTTAAGCGCACGCTGGCCGCCGGGGAGCATGCCCAGGATGCCCTTCATGCCGCCCATCTTCTTGACGGCCTTCATCTGGTCGAGCATGTCGTTCATGGTGAAGCCCTCGCGCAGCATACGCTCGGCAGCCTCGAGCTGCTCGGCGTCGGCTGCCTCCTGGGCCTTCTCGATGATGCCGACAACATCGCCCATGCCCAAGATGCGCTTGGCCATACGATCGGGATAGAACGGCTCCAGCGAATCGGGCTTCTCGCCCATGCTCACGAACTTGATGGGCTTACCGGTCACCTGGCGCACAGAAAGCGCGCCGCCGCCACGGGCGTCGCCGTCGAGCTTGGAGATGATCACACCGTCAAAGTCGGTGCGCTCAGCGAAGGTCGAGACGACGTTGACGATATCCTGGCCGGTCATGGCATCGACGACCATCAGCACCTGATCGGGCTTGACGGCCTTCTTGATGTCCACGGCCTCCTGCATCATCTGCTCGTCGATCTGCAGGCGGCCGGCGGTATCGACGATGACCACATCGCGCAGGTGGTCGACGGCCTCCTGAATGGCGCCCTTGGCGATGTCGACCGGGTGCTCGCCGTCACCGCGGAAGACCGGAACGCCAATCTCGCCGCCGAGCGTGGCCAGCTGGTCGGCAGCGGCGGGACGGTAGACGTCGCACGCGGCGAGCAGCGGGGAGCGGCCCTGCTTCTTGAGCAGGTAGGCCAGCTTTACGGCCGCCGTAGTCTTGCCGGAGCCCTGCAGGCCCACGAGCATGATGACATTGGGAATGCGGTTGCTAAAGACAAGCTTGCTCTCGGTGGAGCCGAGCATCTCGGTAAGCTCGTCGAGCACGATCTTGACGACGTTTTGCGCCGGCGACAGCGACTCCATGACCTCGGCGGTCATGCAGCGCTCCTTGGTCTTAGCGACAAACTCCTTGACGACCTTGAAGTTGACGTCGGCCTCGAGCAGCGCCATACGGATATCGCGCATGGCCGAGGTGATATCGGCCTCGGTCAGCTTGCCCTTGCCGCGCAGGCGGTCAAATGTGTCGTTGAGGCGATCGCTCAGAGAATCAAACACTAGTCACTCCTTAATTGGACTCGCCCACCAGGGCGCGGCAGAAATCTTTGGCATTGAACTCCTGCAGGTCATCGACCTGCTCGCCCACGCCGATGCGCAGGATGGGAAGCTTGAGCTTCTCGGCCACGGCCATGGCGATACCGCCCTTTGCCGTGCCGTCGAGCTTTGTCATGATAATACCGTCCAGGCCAAGCGCCTCGTTAAACTCGAGCGCCTGGTTCAGACCGTTTTGGCCCGTCGCGGCGTCGATCACAAGCACGACCGAAACCGGCATGGGACCGGCGGCCATATTGGCGGCGCGCTTACGGGTCACATTGACCACCTTGGCAAGCTCGCGCATGAGCTCAGGGCTCGTGTGCAGACGGCCGGCGGTATCGATAAGCACCAGGTCGCTGCCGCGCTTGTCGGCCTCGTCGAGCACGTCGTAGCAAACACTTGCCGGGTCGGAGCCGCGGTCGCGCTTGATAACCGGTACGCCGGCACGCTGCCCCCACACATCGAGCTGCTCGATGGCGGCGGCGCGGAAGGTGTCGGCCGAACCGATCACCACGTTCTTGCCGCGGGCGGCCATGGCGCTCGCGATCTTACCGACCGTCGTGGTCTTGCCGGCACCGTTAATGCCCACAAACAGCACGCAGCTCGGCGTATCGGAAAACGGATCGCGCTCGATGGGCACAAAGTGCTGCTCGAGCTGCTCGGCCAGGGCACGGCGAAGCTGCGGAGCGGTCTTGAGGTTCTTCTTGGCCGCGGCATCGCGTAGGTCATCGGAGACCTGAATGGCGACCTCGGCACCCATGTCACCCATAACGAGGGTGTCCTCCAAGTCCTCCCAAAAATCCTCGTCGACCTCGCCGCCAAAGTAAAAGACCTCGTTGAGGGCCTCGCGGCTGCGCTCAAGTCCGCGCGAGAGAGCGTCAAAGAATCCCATTATGCATTCACGACCTTTCCGGTTTCGCGATCGAGTTTTTGCGAGACGACGCGACTGACGCCGTCGGCTTGCATCGAGACGCCATAGAGGACGTCAGCGTCCTCCATAGTACGGCGCTGATGCGAAATGACCAAGAGCTGCGTATCGGAACGCAACACATCGAGCGCGCCGATGAGCTTGGACAGGTTGGCGTCATCGAGTGCCGCCTCGACCTCGTCCAGCACATAGAACGGCACCGTGCGCGTGCGGTACACAGCAAAGAGGAGGGCGAGCGCCGTCAGGCTCTTCTCGCCGCCCGACATGAGCATCATCTTGGTGATGCGCTTGCCGCGCGGCTGCGCCACGACCTCGATACCCGTCTCGGCAGGATGCTCGGGATCGGTCATCTCCAGATGAGCCTGGCCGCCCGGGAAGAGCATAGCGAAGATCTCGCGGAAGTTCGCGTCGACCTTCTCAAACGTCACCAGGAAGGCCTTCCGCATCTTGCGATCAATGGCCAGCGTGATCTTGGTGAGCGCCTTGCGTGCGCTCTCCAGATCGGCCAGCTGCTCCTCGATGTAGTCGGCGCGGCGCTTGAGCTGCTCGTACTCCTCCATGGCAACTTGGTTAACGGGACCAAGGTTGTTGATCTGGCGCACAAGCTGGTTGAGTTCGCGCTCGGCGGCATCGCGGTCGGTAGGAGCAGGAAGCATGAGCGCTTCCTCGAGCACCGTCGTGCCATCGGCGGTAATGGCCTTGATGGCAGCCTCGACCTGCACCTCGAGCTTGCCACGCGCGACCTTGAACTCGTTTTGCGTGGCGGAGGCGGTATCGACTCGCTCCTTAGCACGGGCAACCTCTGCCTTGGCATCCTCGATGGTCTTCTTGAGCGAAGCGGAGTCCGCCTCCTCCAGAGAGGCCTGGTCACGCAGGCGCGCTGCCCAATCCGACGCGCGTTCCAACAGGGCAGAATAGCGTTCGTGCATGGGGTCGACGCGCAGGCGCAGCAGCTCGAGCGAGCGCGAGGCCTGGCGTGTTCCGCGGATACGACGGTCGATGCCCTCAAGACGATGCTCCAGGTCGGGCACGCGGCCCTTCAGCGAACGCAGGCGTTCGCTCGTCTGGGCTAGGCGAACCTTGGCGTCGGCGAGCTTGCCGGCAGCCTCGGAATCGTCACGGCGAACGCGGTCGAGTTCGTCGTTGGCCTCGGCAATCTGCAAGCCCAGATCGCTTGCCTGCGCGCGGGCCTCGTCACGCGAACGGGTGAGCTCGTCAACGCGCGGGCGCGCAGCGCGAACGGCTTCGGAGGCCTGCTCGCGGCGCTTGGAGATGCGCACGCGCTCGACCTCGGCATTTTTGGCGCTTTGCCCCAAGCGGCCGATCTCGGAAAGCAGCGAGCGGCGCTCGCCCTCAAGACGGGCAATCTCACCGGCGGCATCGCCCTCAGCGGCACGCGCCTCCTCGACGGCCGCATTGACCTCGACGACCTGATCCGACACATGCTCAAACACGGCAGCCAGATCGGGCTCCAGACCCTCTAACTCGCGAATACGACGCTTGCGCTCCAGGGCACCCGAGGCCTCGCCGGCATCGAGTCCAACGCGCACCAGGCCGCCACAGCTCACGCGGGCGCCATCGGGAGTCACATAGGTCACACCGTCAACGACTGGTGCCGCCAGCGCGGCAGCCAAGTCATCGACCACGTAATAGCCGCCAAGCAGGGCCTCGACAACCGGGCCATAACCGGAACGCACGGACAGACGATCGACCAAACGCGAACCGGCAGCGCCCTTAGCAGCAGCACCGCCGCTCACGCCGCGCGCCATCAGCAGCGCCTCACCTGAGGCCTTCTTTTGGTCCAGAGCCGCACGGCCGGCACGCTCAAGCGTGGCGGCGTCATCAAACAGCAGGGCATCGATATCGCCGGCAAGCAGCTGCTCGACCAGACCCTCGAGCTCACGAGGGGCCTCGAGCACATCGCCCAGACGACCCGAGACATCATCGCCCAACGCGCCCATCAGACGGCTCACAAGCGGCGAGCTGTCAGCCATGCGGGCATCGAGCTTCTTTTGGCTCGCGAGCTCAGAGCGAACCTCGGACAGTTTATTGCGCGCCTCGCTCTCGCGATTACGCAGGTCCTTCAACGCCGCACGGGCGACCTCGGTGGCCTCACGCGCATCGACCTGGGCTTGGCGAGCCTGATCGAGCGCACCTTCGAGCTCCTCAGCGCGGTCGCGACGGCTCTCGAGCGAGGCCGTGACCTCCTCGAGCTGCTCGTCGATCTGCTCCAGGCGCGAGGCGTACATGTTGTCCTCGACCTCGGCGTTGCTCAGCGAGTCCTTCACCTTGGCAAGCTCGAGCGCGGCGTTATCGGCCGCACGCTGCACATCGCGCTGCTCGCGCGTAAGCTGCGAAATCTGATTGTCGAGCGCAACGCGACGCTCGTGGAGCTGGGCGGCGGCAGGAGCAGCGGCGTCAACGTCGTCCTGGGCCTGCATGTGCGCACCGGTAACTTCCTCAAGCTGGGCACGCGCATCCTCGAGCTCCTCGACCACGCGACGACGCTGATGTTCGGAGCTCGAAATCTGGCCGCGCATGTCGGACAGGCGCGACACCATGTTGTGGCCTTTTTCCTCGAGCAGGCGCATATCGGAGTTAATGCGGCCGACCACGTCTTGCATATGGCGGCGCTGCTCGCCCAGATCGCCCACAAAAAGGCCCTTTTCCTCGAGCATGACCTGGAGCTTCTCGAGCTCGCGCTCCTTTTCGCCCAGGCGGTACTGCGCAAGCTCAAGCTCGGCAGCGCCCTCCTTGGAGCGGCTCTCCAGGTCGTTCCACTGCGACTGCAGCGAACGGAGCTCGTCGACGGCCAGCATCTGCGTAAGCTCGTTCGCGCGCGAGGACAGCTCTTTGTACTTGCGCGCGCGATCGACCTGACGCTCCAGCGGCCGCAGCTGACGGGCGATCTCCTTATTGATGTCGCGGGCACGGGTCAGGTGCTCGTCCATCGATTTAATCTTTTTGAGCGCACGTTCCTTGCGGCGCTTGTGCTTGGAGATGCCGGCAGCCTCCTCGATCAGGGCGCGGCGCTCCTCGGGGCGGCTCTGCAAAATGGCGTCGAGCTTGCCCTGGCTGATGATGGAATGCGTATCCTTGCCCAGGCCCGAATCGTGCAGGATGTCCTGAATGTCCATCAGGCGGCACGGGCTCGAGTTGATGAGGTACTCGCTTTCGCCCGAGCGATACATACGACGGGTGATGGCGACCTCGTCAAAGTCGACGGGCAGCATATGGTCCGAGTTATCGAGCACCAGCGTGACCTCGGCGACACCCACCGGCTTGCGCGCCGACGAGCCCGAGAAGATGACGTCCTCCATGGCCTGGCCGCGCAGCTGCTTGGCACTCTGCTCGCCCAGGACCCACAGAATCGAGTCGGAGATGTTCGATTTTCCCGAGCCGTTGGGACCGACGATGACGGTCAGGCCCGGCTCAAATGACATATGGGCACGGTCGGCAAACGACTTGAACCCTTTGAGCGTGAGGGACTTGAGATACACGGTTCCTCGCTTAAACAGGCTTCTTGTTGAGAATCACGCCGTTGGTGGTGTAGCCCATGCGGTCGAGTGCCTCGAGCGCAGCGGCTCCCTCGGCCTCCTTCTTGGAGGAACCGGTGCCGCGGCCCTGGCGAATACCGTCGATGAGAACCACAGCGGTAAAGGTGGGCGCATGCGCGGGGCCCTCGGAGCCGACCAGCTTATACGCGGGAGGCTCGTGGCCATCTGCCTGCACGCACTCCTGCAAGAACGACTTGGGGTTCGCGGGGTGCTCAGCACGCTCGGTGGCCAGGTGCGGCTTAAGCGTACGGTGGATGAACTCCGCTGCCGCATCCCAGCCGGCATCCAGGTACAGCGCACCCACGAGCGACTCGTATACGTTCTCGAGCGCCGAGTGCAGGCCGCGCGCGCCGGTACCGGTCTCGGAAGCACCAAAGATGATGATGTCGTCGATACCCAGCTCGTGCGATACCTCGGACAGTGTGGCGCCCGAGACAAGGGACACCTTCAGGCGCGTGAGCTTGCCCTCGTCAAACTCGGGATAGGACTCAAAGAGAGAACGGGCCACCACGGCGCCCAAAATGGAATCGCCCAAAAACTCAAGGCGCTCATAGCTGGCAGAGACCGGCTGACCCTCGACGGCCGAGGGATGTGTGAGCGCCGCGCGCAGCAGTACCTTGTTATTGAACTCATGGCCCAGGATCTCCTGGGCGCGCGTGAGTCGTTCAGACAAAGCCAAGACTTAGGCCTCCTTGGCGTTTTCGATCGCGTCGACGGCGTCGGCGACAGAGTTGAGCGACAGCAGGGTCTCGTCATCGATCTCGAGGTCGAACTCGTCCTCGATGGCCGTCACCAGCTGCAGACGCTCGAGCGAATCGGCATCGAGATCGTCAAAAGTGGTCTCGTCGCTAATGTCGGCGACATCGACGCCGAGCACGTCAGCGGCGACTTCGGCGATCTTATCGAAGATTTCGGAGCGGTCCATAGCGCTTCCTCTCGTATGTCATGGAACACAACACAACACGGCAATCGGAGCCGCGTTGCAATACGGCTCCGATTCTACCCCACACGGTACAGGTTGAGCCACGTAACGAGGCTCTTATAAAACGATACCGTCCATGGAATTGGCAACGTCCTGGACAAGCCCGGCGCGCACGGCCTGGGCCGCGGCAAGCGTACCGTTCTTGACGGCCTCGACCGACGTGGCACCGTGGCCGATCAACACGACGCCGCGCAGGCCCAGCAGGATCGCGCCGCCCTTGGCATCGCCCGAAAGCTTGGCCTTAATCTGGCGCATCTGCTTTTTGATGAGCAGCGCGGCAATCTTCGTGCCGAGCGAGGACATAAAGGCGCCCTTGAGCTCCTGCAGCAAAAACTTGGCAGCGCCCTCGGTGGCCTTGAGCGCGATGTTGCCCGACATGCCGTCGGCGACCACGACGTCAAAATTGCCCGACGTAAGGTCGGTGCCCTCGCAGTTGCCCACAAAGCCGGGAACCGCGGCCTTCATGGCCGGGAAGCATGCCTTGGTAAAGTTAGAGCCCTTCTCGTCCTCGGTGCCGTTGGCAAGCAGGCCGACACGCGGATGCTCAATGCCCAAAACCACGCGAGCATAGGCAGTGCCCATCTGGGCGAAGCGCACCATGTCGTCCACCGTGACATCGGGATTGGCGCCCATATCGCACAGCACCGTCAGGCCGCCGGCGCGATTGGGCAGAGAGTTGGTCAGGCACGGACGGACCGGCTGCTTCTTGCCCTCTGCCAAATACCTAAACGGCGTAACGTAGGCCGTGGCGGCAGCGGTCATGGCACCAGTCGAGCCGGCCGAGAAAAACGCGTCCGCATTGCCCTTCTTGATGGCACGGCACGCAAGCACGATCGAGGACTTGCGCTTGGTCATCACAGCGCGGATAGGATCGTCCTCCATGCTGATGACGTCAGGGGCCTCCAGAGCCTCCACGCGGGCATGCGCTGCGGCAAAGGGGTTGACGATTTCGGCGGGACCGACGGCCAAGACCTCGATCTCGGAATCTGCCGCAAGCGCAGCCTCGATACCATCGAGAACAATCTGGGGCTTCTCGTCTCCGCCCACAACGTCTACACAAACGCGAACGTTACTCATTTCATATGCTCCTTATACAAAAATGGCCGACTCATTGAGCCGGCCATTGTGGTTCCAGTTGGAACGGCATCGCATCCAGAGTATACAGTTACTCGGTAACGATAACCTCGCGGTCCTTATAGAAACCGCAGCTGGGGCACACGTGGTGCGGGAGCTTAACAGCGCCGCAACGGGGGCACGTGGACTGAGCCGCAGCCGAGATCTTCATGTTGGCGGAACGACGGGTATGGGTGCGGATACGACCCTGCTTTTGTTTAGGTACGGGCATAGTGACCTTCCTTATGAACTATCCAGTGTGGCGATTACGCGCAAGTAGCGATACTACCACAGTTTTACTCGTCAAGCTTGAGATTCTTTAATGCTGCAAATGGATTTTCCGTGGCAGCGGCCCATTCGGCCTCTGCCTGGGCGGCGCAATCGCATTGCTCGACGTTGAGATTGATGCCGCAGGTGGGGCAAAGGCCGCGGCAATCGGGCTTGCACAGGACGACGAACGGCGTGTCCATGACGACCGCGTCGTTGATGGGCTCACCCAGATCGACGATGCGGTCCTCGCCCAGCAACTCGTAGCCGTCTTCGAAGGCCTCGGGGTCCTCGGGCTCCTCAAAGAGATAGAACTCCTCGATCTCGCCCGCGATATCAAACGAGGCGGGCTCCAGGCAGCGGTCGCACTCGCCGGTGGCGTGCGCTCGAACCATGCCCGAGAGCAGAACACCGGTACCGGCGTTGGTAAAGACCACGTCGTAGGCAATGCCGTCCCGCAGCTGGTACTCCTTCTCGCCCACCGTGTAGGTAGCGACATCGACCTTGCCGGTCAGCGGATAAGAGTCTCCGGGAAACTCGAGCTGCTCGGAAAGATCGACGGTTACGCTCGGGAACTCAGCCATTACCACTGACCATTCTGCTGGGCGGCACCCTCGTTGAGCTGCTGACGGCAACGGGTGACGGTGCCGGTCAGGCTCTTGAGGTTCTCCTCGAGGTGCGTAAAGACCTGCTCGGCGTAATCCTCGGCGGCATAACGCGTCTCACGCTCGTACTGCTGTGCACGGTCGCGGATGTCGTCGGCCTGCTGCTGGGCTAGGCGAACGATCTCCTGCTCACCGGCAATGGTGAGCGCCTGCTGCTGAGCATCGGCAATGATGGAATCGGCCTGAGCGGCGGCGGAAGCCATAAGCTCCTCACGCTCTTTGAGGATACGGCGGGACTTCTGCCACTCCTCGGGATAGCTCATGCGGATCTCATCGAGGATGTTAAAGAAGACGTCGGCGTCGATAACCTTCATCTGGGCGTTCTTGCCGAACGGCGTCTTAGCCTCTTCGATGAGCCCCTCGAGCTCGTCGACAAGACTCACGATCCTGTCGCCAGGAAAATTCTCGCCCGGCATCCGGTCTCCTTTCATAGGTAACATATCATCGAGTTAGTTTACCACATGCCACCAGGCAATAAAAAATGTCACGAAAAGCGATGTTTGAGCGCTTCGACCACGTTGGGCGGCACAAACGTCGACACGTCGCTGCCAAGCGACGCGATCTGGCGCACCACCGAGCTCGAGATATAGCCGTACTGCGGAGCACTCATGACAAAGATAGACTCCAGCTCGTTATCCAGGCGGTAGTTGAGGTCGGCCTGCTGCAGCTCGTACTCAAAGTCGGTCATGGCGCGCAGGCCCTTAACGACGGCACCTGCCCCCTGTTCACGTGCAAAGTCGACCAGCAGGCCGGTGAAAGGCAGTACCTCGATGCCGTCCAAATCGCCGAGGGCCTCGCGGGCCAGCGCCACGCGCTCGTCGAGCATAAAGGTGGTACCCACGCCGTTTTTACCCTGCGACTCGGCCACGGCGACAATCACGCTGGGAAAGATGCGGCGGGCACGGCGAATCACATCGATATGGCCAAAGGTGATGGGGTCGAAGGTGCCCGGGACGATCACGCGGTTGATGGTGTCATTCATGGGCGTCCTCCGAAGGCGCATCCTCGTCATTTTCGTTCTCGTCACCATGGTCCTTCACGTCCTCGGCCACCCAGCGCAGCAAGTCAACCGAGGTAATGCCGTAGCGCTTCTCTCGCACGGTCTCAAAACCAGCTGGATGAGCGCCCGCATCGGTTGCGGCATGCTCAAACAGGGCAAAGGCCCCGGGCGTCAGCAGCTCCTGCTGGGAAAGATTTTGCAGCAGCTCCTCGACCGGCTCGGCGCGCAAGGCATACGGCGGATCGAGCAGGACCAGATCAAAAGGACCGCCCGGCACGCGACCGCGCGAGGCACTCGCCAGCACATCGCCGGTAACGACACGCCAACGCGAACGGTCGCGGCACAGCGACTCGACGTTCTTGGTGATCAGACGGGCGGCGTTGCGATCGATCTCGAACGTGGTGAGCGTGCGGGCGCCACGCGAGAGCATCTCAATTCCCAGGGCGCCGGAGCCGCCAAAAGCGTCCAGCACGCGGACCTCGTCCAAATCGAAGTCGAACGCCGACATGACCATGGATGCACATGCCTCGCGCACGCGATCGGTCGTGGGACGGGTGACATCGCGCCCGCGCGGCTCTTCGATCTTACGGCCGCGCCATTCACCGCCGATGATTCTCATCCTCCGCTGACCTCCTTAAAGATATGTCGATAGCGCGTGGCGACCGCGTCACGCAAGGGACGCGTCGCCACGGAGTCAAGGTTGCAAGCATACCGCAAGAGCTCGACCGCGTCCAAATGGGCCCATTCGATAAGATCCTCGTCGGCGTCCAGGTCCACAAAGCGCAGGGTCACGCCGCCATGCTGACGGTAGCCCAGGATTTCGCCCTCATGGCGCAAACGCAGGTCCATCTGGGCGAGCGTAAAGCCGTCTGAGGTCTTTTCGAGCGACTGGAGGCGGTCTTGTGCCGCCGACGCGCCGCCGTTGCCCTTGGAGTGCGTCATGACCAGGCAGGTGCCCGACACGCTGCCGCGGCCCACACGGCCGCGCAACTGGTGCAGGGCCGCCAAGCCAAAGCGCTCACCGTTCTCGATGACCATGACGGTGGCGTTGGGCACGTCGACGCCCACCTCGACCACCGTGGTCGAAACGAGCACGTCGATCTCACCGCGCTTGAAGGCATCGATCACGCGGTCCTTCTCCCCCGCCGGCATGCGGCCATGAAGGCGCTCGATAGTAAGTCCCGGCAACGCCAGGCGCAGCCGGTCGAGCTCGGTTGCCGTATCGTGCAGCGGCACGGGGACGGTCACGCGGCCCTCATCGTCGCGGGCGATACCGGGGACATCCTCAAGCTCATCGGCCGAGTCGCTCGGCTCCACAAGCGGGCAGATCACGTAAGCCTGCTGGCCCTTTTCATGCGCCTCGCGAATGGCGCCGTAGGCCAGGTCGCGGCTCGACTCGGTGAGCACACGCGTCGTAACGCCCGCCCCCGGAACAGGCCGATGGCGAATGATGCTCGTGTCAAGGTCGCCGTAGACCGAGAGCGCCAGCGTGCGCGGAATCGGCGTCGCCGTCATAACGAGCAGGTCGGCACCCGGGCCCTTGGCACGCAGGGCATTGCGCTGGCCCACACCAAAGCGGTGCTGCTCGTCGATGACGACAAGCGACAGATGCTTAAACGTCACGTCATCCGAAAGGACCGCGTGGGTTCCAAAGAGGACATCGAGCTCGCCCGATTTCAGCTGCGCATGGATCTGCTCGCGCTCGGCTGCCGGCGTGGCACCCGTCAGGAGCGCCCAGGACATGCCGGCCTGCGAGAGCAAGGGGCCGGTCTTATCGGCATATTGGCGCGCCAGCACACCCGTTGGCGCCATAACGCAGGACTGGGTGCCGCTATCGGCCGCAACGGCCAGCGCGCAGGCGGCGACGGCGGTCTTGCCGGTTCCGACGTCGCCCAGCAGCAGGCGGTTCATCACGCGCCCGCCATCGCACATGTCGTGCAGGATGTCTTGGAACGCGGCCTCTTGCTCGTCGCTCAGCGAAAACGGGAGGGCCTGCTTAAGCGCGGCCAGATGCTCGCCCGCGGTGTGGGCGTAGGGAACGACGCCGACCATGCCACCGTCGTTGCGCAGACGCAGCGCCAGCTGAAGGTAGAGGCACTCCTCGTAGGCAAGCCGTGCGCGCGCGATATCGCGCTCGGCCATGCTCGATGGAAAGTGAATTGAGCGCAGCGCACGAGCATTGCTCATCAGCTGGCGCTTGACGCGTAAGCGTGCGGGAATCGGGTCGAAGGGATTGCCGACAACCTCGAGCGCGCCGCTTACGATGCGGCGCATCCACGCCTGGCTCACGCCATCGCTCACATAATGGACCGGCAGTATGGTGCCCGCGGCACGCCCATCCTCGAGCTTTTCGAAATGCGGCGAGGCCATCTGCTTAAAGCCGTAGGCAAACTCGACCTTACCCATCACGACCAGGCGGTCGCCTTGCTTGAACTGCTGGGCGATCCAGGGCTGACGGAAAAAGGCGACCTGCAGCACGCCCGTCTCGTCCACCAGCGAGACCTCGGTCACCTGCATACGCGGGCGAGGCTGCTTTTGAACGATACGATCGACCGTGGCGACAATCGTGCACACGGTACCGATGGGAGCCATCTCGATGGACCAGGAGCGCGTAAAGTCCAGATATCGATGCGGGATATGGAGAAGGAGGTCCCCCACCGTCCGAATTCCCAGACGGCGAAGGGCCTCCTCACGTTTACCCGAAACATATTTGAGTCGCGCGATATCCTCGTCGAGCGCATTGCTCTGGGCAAAGCGCTCCGAGGCGCGCGGCACGGAGCACAGCTCGGACATGGGTAGATGCCTACTCGATCGAGAAGATCACGGGATAGAGCGGCTGCTCGCCACGATGAGCATCGATCTCCAGGTCGGGCTGAGCCTCCTCGATGGCGTCGACGATCTCCTGGAAGGCCTCATCGGACAGCTCCTCGCCGGCCAGAATCGTCAGTGCGTCGCCCTCCTCTTCCTCCTGCATGCGGTTGATGCAATCGAGCGTGACCTGCTTCACATCGGAGCCGACCACGTCGATGGAGCCGGCAATGATACCCATGACATCACCGGAGTGAATCGGAGAGCCGTCAGAGGCGCTGGAATCGCGCACGGCACGGGTGACCTCGCCATCGCGGACCTCGCTGATGGCGTCGACCATAGCGGCGACGGCGTCCTCGAGCTCGGAATCGGGCAGGACAGCGAACAGCGCGGAGAAGGCCTGCGGAACGGTCTTAGTGGGAACGACGGCGACCTTCTTGTCGGTGCAGGCAGAGGCAGCGGCCTCGGCAGCCATGCGGATATTGCCGTTGTTGGGCAGGATGATGACCGAGGTCGCGTTGACCTGGTCCACCGCGCCCAGCAGGTCGGCGGTCGAGGGGTTCATGGTCTGGCCACCCGAGACGATCACGTCAACGCCGAGGGACTTGAGGATGTCGGCCTCGCCAGAGCCGGCGGCAACGGCGACAAAGCCCAACGCCTTGGCAGGCTCAGCGGCCTTTTCCTGGTCCTCGTGAATCTTGGCGGTACGGTCGTGGGCCTCCATCTCCATGTTGTGGATAAAGACCTCGTAGATCTGACCAAGCTGCAGCATGTGCTCGAGCACCAGGTTAGGCGTGTTGGAGTGCACATGGATCTTGTAGTCGGGGTAGGCACCCACGAGAAGCTCACAGTCGCCCATGGAGCCCAGGAACTTAAGGCACTCGTCCTCGTCAAACGGGGCGTCGGCCTTAAAGAGGAACTCGTTGCAGTAGCGGAACTCCGAGCCCTCCCAGTCGTCGTTGGCCTCGATCTCAACGCGACCAAGGGCCGCGTCGCGGGCAGAGCCAGCGGAATCAAACGTGGCGGAGAAATCCTCGACAACGGTGCTGCGGCCAAGAGCGGCGGCAACAAAGTTCTCCAGGAAGATGGCAAAGCCAAAGGCGCCAGAGTCGACCACGCCGTTCTCCTTCAGAACGGGCAGCAGGTCGGGCGTGCGGGCGACGGACTGGTAGGCCTCGACGACGATAGCATCGAGCGCGTCCTCGGCCGAGAACTTCTTCTTTTCGCACTCGTCGGCCTTGGTCGAAACATCTCGCAGGACCGTGAGGATCGTGCCTTCGATGGGCTTGCGGACGGCCTGGAAGGCGACCTTGACGGCGCGACGGAAGGCGAAGGCGATGTTGGCGGACGTGATGGGCTCATCGGCAGAAACGAGACCCTCGGCAACACCGCGCAGGATCTGCGAGGTGATGACGCCGGAGTTGCCGCGGGCACCCATCAGGGAGCCGTGCGTGATGGCGCCTGCGATGGCCTCCATGTCGGCATCGGCGGGAAGGGCGGAAAGCTCCTTGGTCACCGAGGCGAGCGTGAGCGACATGTTGGTACCGGTGTCGCCGTCGGGCACGGGGAAGACGTTGAGCTTGTTGATCTCCTCGGCCTTGTCGGAAACGGCAGCCGCAGCGATCGGAAAACAGGTGCGAATGGTCTTTGCAATCATGGGTATTTGAATCTCCGTTTTCGGATGCTAGTTCAGACGGCTCTTGAGCGCGTCGATGTGGATGCCGATCTTAAGGCTGGCGGGATCGATCTGGGCGATCTCCTGCAGGGTGAAGGCAACGGAGCTCGAAAGATTGTGGCAGACGGACTTCATGTTGACGCCGTTCTCGAGCACGACGTGAAGATCGACCGTAAGGCCGTTCTCGTCGGCGGAGACAAGCACGCCCTTGCGGAGGCGCTGACCGGCAAGCAGGCGCACGCTCTCGGCGCCCTGGAGCTGCTCAGCCATGCCGACGACGCCATAGCACGTCATCGCGGCATAACCGGCAATATCGGCAATAACGTCGTTCGAGACGCTCAGGCTGCCGTTAATGGTCTCAGACACAAGAATCTCCTTATCTGGTGCTCGCGGCACCATCTCGTGGGAGCAATCATTGCAATATTCTACAACGACCGCGCCATGTTGAGGTGGTGGGTCGTGGGATTACATCCTCGACACGAAATGTTGATACGGTAACGTTCGCGCCAGGCGATCGCGGCATGAAAAAACCCGCCGCATAAGCGACGGGTTTTACAACCTGGCTCCCCGGGTAGGACTCGAACCTACAACAGCGCGGTTAACAGCCGCGTGCTCTACCATTGAGCTACCGAGGAATTTAAAAGCCCAACGGAGAGGGCTGAAAAATTCTGGCTCCCCGGGTAGGACTCGAACCTACAACAGCGCGGTTAACAGCCGCGTGCTCTACCATTGAGCTACCGAGGAATAGGTGCGTGCTCTCAAGCAACGAAGTTTATTATACGGACGAATCAGCTCAGGGCAAGAACTTTTTTAAGAATTTTTCCGACCTAGTCATTGGGTGTTCCTATAGTTTTGTCAACCGTCGGGGCTACTCCCGGTAGGGCACCCG
>CATVYG010000026.1 GCA_958348225.1 uncultured Collinsella sp. | reverse complement strand
GCAATCGCAAGAAGATGACGGGGCGGAATGTCAATCCTGGTCTAACAGAGCCTAAAAAAAACCGCCCCGTATGGAGCGGTTTGCCCTTTATATATCGAGCGCCCCGGCCATCGCGGCCGTAGTGATTGCCGTGGTTCCACAGCAACTGCCCACCATTGCGGCACCGGCATGTCTCCATTCGATGCATGCGCGCGCGAAAGCTTCGGGGTTCTCGTGCCATACGGGGCCATCCTGAGTCTGGACCGGATCGCCTACGTTGGGACGCACCGTGACGGGAGTAGTCGCCGATGCAACCATCCTGGGCACCGCCGCGTTCGCGGCCGCAAGCGAACAGCAATTAACACCAACCGAATTTGCGCCGTGTTTTTCGGCGTACAAAACGGCTGCCTCGATGTTGAGGCCATCGCCCAGCAGGTCGCCTTTATCGTCAACGACAAAACTCACCAGAACAGGCATGCCGTCGGCGGCATCTCGGGCGCCGGCAAGCATGGGCTGCAGATTACGGATAGACGTCACCGTCTCGATCAGCAGACCGTCAACACCAGCATTGAGCAAGGCGTGCGCCTGTTCGCGCGCAATGCCGCGGATTTCACGATACTCGACAGAGTCCTCGGCAAACCACTCAATACCGATCGGGCCCATCGAGCCCAGCAGTAGCTGAGGGTGCGCCTGGCGGGCATCGTCGACGGCCCCGCGATTGACCTCCGCCACGGACGGCGCAATCTGGTCGTGCTTGAGGGCATAGCTCGATGCCTGAAAGGTATTGGTAATGAGCACCTGCGCGCCGGCGGCGACATACAAGCGATGGATACGAGAAACGGTCTGCGGCTCTGCCAGATTCCAAAACGCCGGTGGAATGTCGGCGGCATCGTACTCACTCAACAAAACACTGCCCATGGGGCCCTGCGCCAACAAGGTCTCGCTCGACAAGCGGCGCGTAAGTTCCTCGGCACCAAAGCGGTTGTAATAACTCGTATCCATATATATCCCGCTATTCCTCGACGCTGATTCCCTGCTTTTCGAGATAGGCGAGCCAGCGGCTCATCGTGTCCTCGGATAGCGCATGCTCCATCATGCAGGCCTCGGAATCGGCTCGCTCAAATTCGACACCGAGCTCCTGAACCAAAAACGTGCGGATGAGGCGATGACGGTACCAGATAGCCGTGCCAACCTCGCGGCCGCGATCGGTCAGGATCACCTTGCCGTAGTGCGATTGCTCGACAAGCTCGGATGCCTTGAGAGCCGAAACCGCTTTATTGACCGATGCCTTGGAGACGCCAAGGCGCTGCGCGATGTCGACCGATCGAACGCCGTTGGTTTCCCCCTCTTCGCTTTCAATGCGAACCATGCACTCCAAGTAGTCTTCGTTCGCCACCGTCAGATGTAGTTCGCGCGAGCTATTTGTCGTATCCATGATCTTCCGTCCCTTCTGCATTCAATGGCTGATTCTACCCCATCCAAGCGTCGCGGTATGCCGTGGCATACCGTGCTAGAGTTCTTGTTGCACACGACGACCAAGATTGGAGCGGTCTTTATGGAAAACACCACCACGAACCCCGATGTCCTCGAGCGCTTTTTGCGCTACGTCCAGATCAACACGCAGTCCGAGGATGCAAACTGCGACCAGGTACCCTCGAGCGCCGTTCAGTTTGACCTTGCCAACGTGCTGGCTGAAGAGCTGCGCGAGCTTGGTGCGGAAGATGCCCACGTGACCGAGCACGCCTATGTCTGCGCGCATATCCCCGCAAGTGCGGGCGCTGAGGACAAGCCCGCCCTGGGCCTGATCGCCCATCTCGACACCACCGAAGTTGCACCGGGTGCCGGCGTGAAACCGCACATCGTACACTACGAAGGCGGCGACCTGGTCTGCGGCACGGTTGACGGTAAGCCCGTTGCCATGAGTACCGCCAAGCTTCCCGCCCTGAACGACCTCGCAGGTGAGGACCTGGTCTGCAGCGATGGCACCACGCTGCTGGGCGCGGACGACAAGGCAGGCGTCGCCGAGATCATGTCGCTTGTCGCGCGTATCGCTCAGGACCCTTCTCTGCCCCATCCCGCACTCGGCATTTGCTTCTGCCCTGACGAGGAGATCGGCCACGGAGCCGAGCTGTTGGATATCGATACCTTTGGCTGCAAGTACGCCTACACGGTCGACGGCGGCCCCATCGGCGAACTGGAGTGGGAATGCTTTAACGCCGCCGAGGCGACCGTCTGCTTTGAGGGCCAGTCCATCCACCCGGGCGACGCTAAGGGCCGTATGGTCAACGCAGGCAATCTGTTCTGCGACTTCAACGCGTTGCTCCCCTACGTACAGCGCCCGGAGTATACGGAAGGCTACGAGGGCTTTTATCACCTTGAGGGTGTATCTGCGACCGTCGATCACGCCACAGCGCGCTATATCGTCCGCGACCATGACGCCGCCAAGTTCCAGCAGAAACTCGACCTTATTGATGCCGCTGCCTCGATGCTCAACCAGCGTCTGGGTGAGGAGCGCGTGACGGTCGAGATTAAGCAGCAGTATCGAAATATGGCCGAGATCGTTCGTGACTATCCCGAGCTTATTGATGTTGCCAAGGAAGCCTACCTTGCCTGCGGCGTTGAGCCCCAAGTGCTGCCAATTCGTGGCGGCACCGACGGCGCCCAGCTGTCGTTCCGCGGTCTGCCCTGCCCCAACCTTTCCACCGGCGGCTATTGCTACCACGGCGTCAACGAGTTCGTCCCGGTCAGTTCGCTCGTCAAGATGACCGACGTCCTGCAGGAGCTCGTCGCCCGCTTTGCATAGGGAACTCGAACAATCTAGGTAAGCAAAACCGCCCCGTCCTCAGAACCGAGAACGGGGCGGTTTTTGGTGCAAGGGGAGTAGTCAGCACCGCAGGTTGAGCCAACGTCAGCGAGCGACGTCCAAGGCGAACAAGTTGGCATGAAAAAGGCAGGGCATTGACCTTCTGGTCATGCCCTGCCTTTTGAATGACAAATTGTCGCCTTGGGCGGCGCGCAGCGTCAAGCCGTTACGGCGTTTGGTAAAACGCCGTAACTTAGTAGTTGGCTTCGTAACCGTTGCCGTCGCCGGTGGGCTCTTCGTAGTAGTCCGAATCGCTCGAATCGCTTGAGTCATCGGAATCGTCAGAGCTGACCGATGAGGTTGCGGTACCATTTGCGTAGTCGTCAGACGTGTTGTTGTTCAGGTCGCTGATCGTAGAGCTGGAACCGTCGGAAAGGCCCATGGTGTTGGGACCCTTGGGGTCCTTGCCGGCATCGACGCGCTCCATCATTTCCTTGAGCTCGTCCTCGTAGACAAAGACGTAGCTCACACCGTCGATCATGGTGCTGTCGTCGGCGTACGAGGGCAGGTTGGCCGAGTAGATACCGTCGACATCCATACCGCGCATGGCGTTGACCGTAGCCACGATATCCTGAACGCTCATATCGGTTACGAGCATATCGGACAGCGAATTAACCAGGCCAAAGATCTTCGTGGCATCGAAGTTATTGAGAATCTGGTTGGCAAGGGCGCCAAGCACCTGACGCTGGTGGCGCATGCGCGTGTAATCGCCGTCGGCATAGGTGTAGCGGCAGCGGGCATAGGTAAGGGCGGTGGCACCGTCCATATGCTGCTGGCCAGCGGTAATCTTAATATCCAGGTGCTCGGGGTCGTCAACATCATCGGTTGCGTTAATGTCGATACCGCCAACCGAATCAATCAGCGCCTGCATACCGTCGAAGCTGACCTCGGCATAGTGGGAAATCTGAACACCGCACAGCTCGTTGACCGCCTCGACCATGGCCTCGGCGCCGCCAACGGTATGGCAGGCGTTGATCTTCATGGTCTCGCCCTTGTACTCGACCTTGGTGTCGCGCGGAACGGAAATGAGCGTCGCCTGCTTTTGCGTGGGGTCGATGCGTGCCAGGATAATCGAGTCGGCACGATACGTATCCTCGCCCGGACGGCCGTCGGTGCCAAGAAGCAGCACGTAGAACGGATCCTTTGCCTCATCGGTGTCAACCAGAACCCGACGCAGATTGTCGGTAATGACATTGGAATCGCCGAGCTTGCCCATAATGGTGGCAAACCACAGGCCGGCAGCGGTAGTGGCACTCAGCAGCACGCCAAGCACGACAATGAGCGCGACGTGACGAATCGTGTGGCTACGACGACGTTGACGAGCGCGCTCGGAATAGCGAGCCACGTTATCGCGACTGTAGATCTTGGCCTGCGCACCAGTTGAGGGTCTTCGGGCGGTGGTATCCGCGAGGGGCTTTTTATTAAACATAGGCAACCTGTATTAGTAGATGACGGGATCGGGGACGGTAGCATGCTCGACATGCGCGCCGAGCGCCTGCAGCTTTTCGACAAACTGCTCGTAGCCGCGCTTGATGTGATAGATGGCCGAAACCTCGGTCGTCCCGTCGGCGATCAAGCCCGCTACGACGAGGGCCGCTCCGCCACGCAGATCGGGCGAGGTAACCTGTGCACCCGAGAAGCCCTTGACGCCATGAATCATGGCATGATGGCTCTCGATACGAATGTCGGCACCCATGCGCACCAGCTCAGAGGCAAACATAAAGCGATTCTCGAAGATATTTTCGGTAATAACGGAACTGCCGTCGGCAAGGGCGGAGAGCACCATAATCTGCGCCTGCATGTCGGTCGGGAAACCGGGGAACGGAAGCGTCTGGATGTCGACCGGCTTGATACGCTCGGCACGGTTCACATGGACGCCATCTTCGACGCGCTCGCAGTCGATACCCATGAGCTCCATCTTCTTGAGCACCATGCCCAAGTGAATGGGGCAAAAACCCGTGACGTCGACACCGCGATCGTCGGCCATCAACGCACCGGCAACGATAAAGGTACCGGCCTCGATGCGGTCGCCCACCACGCGATGGGTAACGGGATGGAGCTCTTCCACGCCTTCGATAGTCACGACGGGCGTACCGGCGCCAACAATCTTGGCGCCCATCTCGTTGAGCATGTTAGCGAGATCGACGATCTCGGGCTCGCGGGCGGCATTATCGATAACCGTGGTGCCCTGTGCGCGCACAGAGGCCATGATGAGGTTCTCGGTCGCACCGACGCTGGCGAACTCGAGCGTGACGGTGGTACCGCGCAGACCTTGGGGCGCATTAGCGTTGATGTAACCGTGGGCGGTATCGAACTCAACGCCCAGGGCCTCAAGACCAAGAATGTGCATATCGATCTTGCGAGCACCCAGGTTGCAGCCGCCCGGCATGGCAATTTTGGCGCGATGGAAGCGGCCCAGCAGGGGTCCCATGACGGCGGTGGAAGCGCGCATCTTGGCAACGAGCTCGTAGGGGGCCTCCCATGAATCGACCTGAGAGGTATCAATCTCGAGCGTGTGTTCGTCGAGAACATCGATCGTAGCGCCCATGCCTTTGAGCACCTTGCCCATCACGTGGACATCGGAAATATCGGGCACGTTCTGCAGCGTCGTCTTGCCCGGCGCCAGAAGCGTTGCCGCCATGAGTTTGAGCGCGGAGTTCTTGGCGCCCGAAACGGGCACGGAGCCTCCGATGGCGTGGCCACCCTCAACGCGGATAATATCCAAGGTCTACCCTTTCAAAAAGCATGCCCGGGGTGGCTGGGCCATCCCGGGCATGATGTGTTCGCAAATGGTCGAACGCTAAATCGTTTGACTATTGGGCAAGCTTGAGCTTACACCATGCGATTTCATTATAGAGGTAGGCGCGGCGTGCATCATCCTCCGACAAATTACCCAGCTTCTCTTCAAAACCTTGAATATCAGCTTTAAGCTTGTCGGCATCGACGGTCGCCAAATCGCAAGCGCGCTCGGCGAGAACGGTCACGACATCGTCCGCAACCTGGGCATAGCCGCCGGCCACGGCAAACGTGTGGTCGACAGTGCCCATGGCCTTATCGGAAACGCGAACGTAACCGCGGTCGATCGTGCAGATCTCGCTGGAGTGAGCAGGCAGAACGCCAAACTCGCCATCCGTGGACGGAATCGACACAAACGCAGCGTCGCCCTCATAGGCGCAGCTCACGGGGCACACGATGCGGATACGCATAACCTACTTCTCCCCCATCTTGCGGGCGCGCTCGCGCACGTCCTCAATCGTGGAAGCATAGCGGAAAGCCTGCTCGGGCAGGTCATCGGCCTTGCCGTCGACAATCTCGGCGAAAGAGCGGACGGTATCCTCGACGCGGACGTAGACACCGGGGTTGCCGGTGAACTTCTCGGCGACGTGGAAGGACTGCGAGAGGAACTGCTGAATCTTACGGGCACGGTTGACCGTAAGGCGCTGCTCCTCGGACAGCTCGTCCATACCCAGAATGGCGATGATGTCCTGAAGGTCGGAGTACTCCTGCAGGAGCTCCTGGACCTTGACGGCGACACGGTAGTGCTCCTCGCCGACAATCGAGGGATCGAGAGCGTCGGAGGAAGATGCGAGCGGGTCGATAGCCGGGAACAGGCCGAGCGACGAAATGCTACGCGAAAGAACCGTGGTGGCGTCGAGGTGCGTAAACGTCGTGGCAGGCGCCGGGTCGGTCAGGTCGTCTGCGGGGACGTAGACAGCCTGGACGGAGGTAATGGAGCCCGTCTTGGTCGAGGTAATGCGCTCCTGGAGGTCGCCCATCTCGGTTGCCAGCGTGGGCTGGTAACCAACGGCGGACGGCATACGGCCCAGCAGTGCAGAAACCTCGGAACCTGCCTGGGAGAAGCGGAAGATGTTGTCGATGAACAGCAGAACGTCCTGGCCGCGATCGCGGAAGTACTCAGCGGTGGTAAGGCCGGCCAGACCGATGCGCAGACGCGCTCCGGGCGGCTCGTTCATCTGACCATAGACCAAGCAGGTCTTGTCGATAACGCCAGACTCGCTCATCTCGAGGAACAGGTCGGTGCCCTCGCGGGTACGCTCGCCGACGCCGGTGAACACCGAGGTGCCGCCGTGCTCCTGGGCGAGGTTGTTGATGAGCTCCTGGATCAGAACGGTCTTGCCGACGCCGGCGCCGCCGAACAGACCTGTCTTGCCGCCGCGGATGTAGGGCTCGAGCAGGTCGACGGCCTTGATGCCGGTCTCGAAGATCTCGGTCTTGGTGGTGAGCTCGTCGAAACGGGGCGCTGCATGGTGGATGGGGTAGAACTCCTCCACCTCGGGCATGGGCTTGCCGTCGACGGGCTTGCCCATGACGTTCCAAATGCGGCCGAGCGTCTTGGGACCAACGGGCATCTTCATGGGCTCACCGGTATCGGTGGCGATGAGGCCGCGCTGCAGGCCGTCGGTCGAGGACATGGCGACCGTGCGGACGACGCCGCCCGGAAGCTGGCTCTCGACCTCGAGGATCGTGCTCAGATGACCGATCGGGGTCTCGGCCTCGACCGTGAGCGCGTTGTAGATCGGGGGCACCGCGCCGTCAAACTTGACGTCGACGACAGGGCCGATGATTCGCACGATGCGACCATCACCGGCAGTCGTCTTCTTGGTGGCTTCCTCGACCGCAAGCTTTACGGTGTTATTAGCCATTACTGTTCCTCCAATGCTGAGGCTCCGCCGACGATCTCGTTAATCTCGGTCGTGATCGAAGCCTGGCGCACGCGACTATACGTGCGGGTAAGGGTCGAGATGATCGCGGTGGCGTTTTCCGTCGCGGAGTGCATGGCCTTGCGGCGTGCACCCTGCTCGGCAGCCGCCGAATCGATCAGGGCCTGGTAGATGACCGTCAGGATATAAGACGGCACAAGCTTGCCGAGAACATGCTCGGGAGAGGGCACGAACTCGAACGTGGACGAGATGCGCTTAGGGGCGTCGGTCTCGTTCTTACGCGGACCGTGGGCCATAGCGATCATCTCGGGGTCGAGCGGCAACAGATGCTCGACGCGAAGCTCCTGATCCACGCGGTTCTTGGCGTGGTGGTAGACAAGCTCGACACGGTCAAGCTCACCGGCACGATACGCATCGCAGATATGAGAGGAGATCATGCGGGCCTGATTGAAATCGGGCTCAGAGGAGTTGCCCTCAAAGTGCATGACAACGTTTGCGCGGTCACGGAAATACGTGGCCGGCTTACGCCCGCACGCGATGATCTCGCATTCGATGCCGTCGTTCGCCCAAGAAGCGGCGAGCTTTTCGGCCGTGCGCTCCACCGTCGTATTGAAACCGCCGGCAAGGCCGCGGTCCGAGGCAATAACGACAATCAGGCCATGCTTGACGCTCTCATGCTTCTGCAGCATGGGATCGGTGCCCGAACAGGAGGCGTCGCCGGCGACCGTCAACATGACGTCGGTCAGCGCCTCCTTATAGGGCTCGGCCTGCTTGGAGCGATCGAGGGCACGACGAATCTTGGCCGTAGAGACCATCTCCATCGTGCGCGTGATCTGCTTGGTCGTGGTAACCGAGGAGATTCGCTTCTTAATGTCGCGAAGGTTGGCCATGGGGCTTAGTTCTCCTCTGATCCAGAAACATCCGAATGGTGCTTGGCCATGAACTGCTGCTTGAAGTCGCCGATGACGCGCAAGAGCTCAGCCTTGGTGTCATCATCGATCTTCTTGGCGCGAACCTTGTCGAGCAGCGAACCAAAGCCATTGTCCATGTACTCGATGAGCTCGGCACGGAAAGGCAGCACGTCGGCGATCTCCAGGTCATCCAGGAAGCCCTCGTTGCCAGCGAACAGCGTAACGATCTGCTCGCCAACCTCAAACGGCTTGTAACGCGGCTGCTTCAGGAGCTCGGTCATGCGAGCACCGTGGGTCAGCTGCTTCTGAGTAGCCTCGTCGAGGTCGGAGCCGAACTGCGTAAAGCCAGCGAGCTCCTGATAGGAAGCGAGGTCCAGACGGAGGTTGCCGGCGACCTGCTTCATAGCCTTGGTCTGTGCGTCACCACCGACGCGGGACACGGAGATGCCCACGTCGACTGCCGGGCGCTGGCCCTGGAAGAAGAGCTCGGACTGCAGGTAGATCTGACCATCGGTAATGGAAATGACGTTGGTCGGAATGTAGGCCGAGACGTCGCCGTCCTGGGTCTCGATGATCGGCAGGGCCGTCATGGAGCCGTAGCCGTTCTTCTTGGACATCTTGACGGCACGCTCGAGCAGACGAGAGTGCAGGTAGAAGATGTCGCCAGGATAGGCCTCGCGTCCGGGCGGACGATGCAGCGTCAGCGACATCTGACGGTAGGCCACGGCCTGCTTGGACAGGTCGTCGTAGATGACGAGCACGTGGCCGCCGGGATTGGTCTCGCTGGCGGGCTTGCCGTCCTCGCCGTTGTACATGAAGAACTCGCCGATAGCGGCACCGGCCATAGGCGCGATGTACTGCATAGGGGCGGAATCGGCAGCGGTTGCCGAAACGATGATGGTGTATTCGAGCGCACCGTGCTGAGCGAGGGTCTCGCGGATGTTGGCAACCGTGGAGGCCTTCTGGCCGATGGCGACATAGATGCAGACCATGCCCTTGCCACGCTGGTTGAGGATGGCGTCGATGGCGATAGCGGTCTTGCCGGTCTTACGGTCGCCGATGATAAGCTCACGCTGGCCGCGACCGATAGGCACCATGGAGTCGATAGCCAACAGGCCAGTCTGAACCGGCTCGCACACCGGGGTACGGTCGATGACACCGGGGGCCTTGAACTCGATGGGGCGACGATGCGTGGCGACAATGTCACCCAAACCGTCGATGGGCTGGCCGAGCGGATTGACGACGCGGCCGAGCATGGCACGGCTCACGGGGATATCCATAATGCGGCCAGTGGTGCGGCACTCGTCGCCTTCCTTGATGGAGTCGACGGCACCAAACAGAACGGCGCCGACCTCGTCACGGTCAAGGTTCTGGGCAAGGCCGAAGACGGTCTCACCGGTATCGGAGCTCTTGAACTCCAGAAGCTCGCCTGCCATGGCGCTCTTGAGGCCGGTGACGCGCGCGATGCCGTCGCCTACCTCGTCGACCGTTGAAACCTCATGCGTATCGACCGTCGCGGAGAGGCTCGTGAGCTGCTCCTGCAGTTTCTTGGCGATATCCTGGGCATTGAGGGTTTCGGACATTAGGCTTCACCTCCGTACGAATTAGCAGAGTTTGCGAGGGTCTCCTGTGCGATGCGCAGCTGCGTCTTGACGGAGATGTCACGACGCTCGCCGCGGGCCTCGAGCACCAGGCCGCCCACGATAGACGGGTCGACCTGCTCGATAAGGAATACCTTGCGGCCGAAGTCCTGCTCGCATTTCTTAGTGATGGTTTGACGCAGCTCGTCGTCGAGCGGGATCGCCGTGGTGACGGTCACGCCCACTACATCCTCGTCTTCCTCGGCAACATACTTAAAGGCAGCTGCCACCTTGGGAAGAAGGTCGAGCTGGTCGCGCTTGGACATGGTGTCGAGCACGGCGATGATCTCGGGGCTGGCGGAAGCCAGGCGCTCAATCATCTCGAGGTCCTCGAACACATGGTTCTCGGCCTTAGCGGCTTCCAGAAGGGAGCGCGCGTAAGTCTCGAGCACCTTGTCCTGATAGCGGCTAGTCGGCATTCAGGCTACCTGCTTCCTGGATGTAGCGCTCGATGAGCTTCTTCTGCTCGGTCTCGTCCTCGAGTGCCTCGCCCACGATCTTGGTGGCGACGGCAACGGACAGGTCGGCGATGGAGCTCGCGGCACCGGCGTAGATGGACTTGCGCTCGTCCTCGACGGTCGTATGGGCCTTGGCGATGATCTCCTCGGCCTCCTTGTGAGCAGCCTCGATGATACGGGCGCGCTCGGACTCGGCGTCCTTACGGGCCTCGAGAACGATGTCGGCAGCCTGACGACGGGCGTCGGTGACGATCGAGTCGGACTCAGCGCGCTTGGCGATAGCCTCCTGCTTGGTCTTCTCGGCCTCGTCGAGGCTCTCCTCGATCTTCTTGCCGCGCTCCTCCATGGTTTTCATGATGCCCGGCAGGGCGACCTTGGCCAGCACGATCCAGATAATCAGGAAGGCGATAAGCGCCGGGATGAACTCCGCCATCTTAGGGATGAGGATGTCCGCACCGGCGGCGCCGTCCTCGGCGAACGCGGAAACCGGCATGAGCAGCGCGGCCGCGGACGCGGAGAGTGCGATCGCGCTCTTCTGGGATGAAAGATTCATACTTGACGCTCCGTGCTATTTAACGATCAGCGCGACAACGAAGCCGATCAGAGCCAGAGCCTCGCCGAAGGCGGAGCCCATGATGAAGACGGTGAACACGCGGCCCTGGACCTCAGGCTGACGGGCCATAGCACCCGTAGCACCCAGAGCAGACAGGCCGATAGCAAGACCAGCGCCGATAACACCGAGACCGTAACCGATAACTCCCACGATTCCTCCTTTGTCGTGCGTGTCTTATTTCACGCAGGATAACCTTTTTATAACTGCCGGGCTCCATGGGTACGGGCACCGGCGGTTTAACGAATTGCCTTACCTTTAAGGCGCGAACGGAAGACTACTCCTCCTCCGCAACCTCCTCTGCCTCGGAGACATACACGGCGGTAAGGACCGTGAAGACGTAAGCCTGGATGGCGCCGACCACAAGCTCGATCGTATAAATCAGGATGAGGATGGCAAGCCAGGCCAGCGAAGGCAGGGCGCCGACGGCGTGGGCCGCGGAAACCTGCTGAAGCAGCGGCTGCATGAACATGCTCGCCATGATGGCGAACGAGCCCATGACCACGTGTCCTGCGAACATGTTGCAGAACAGACGGACGGCGAGCGTGATGAGGCGCAGGAAGGTCGAGAAAAGCTCGACGACCCACACAAGCACGTTCATCGGGAAGCTCACGCCCTGCGGGGCGAGGCTCTTGATGTATCCGATCACGCCGTGAGCCTTGCATCCGTAGTAGATGAAATACACGAAGGCGAAGATGGCGAGCGCGGCGGTGGAGCCGATTGCGCCGGTGCCGGGCTTCATTCCCGGGATCAAGCCGATCATGTTATTGATCAGGATGAACAGGAAAAGCGAGCACAGGAACGGGAAGTGCTTCTTCCAGTTCTCGCCCACGACGCCCTTGCCGATATCGTTCTCGACGTACTCGATGATGTACTCGAAACCGTTGACGAAGAAGCCCTTGGGAACCAGGGTCTGCTTCTTCTTGAACACGGCCAGGACGATCAGGAGCACGATCGTGGAGACGATCAGCCAAAACGAGTACTGCGTGATGCCGCAGCTCAGATCGCCCACGACAGGGGTGGAGCTGAACTCGCTGACCAGATGATTAATCTCATCAGGCAGCTTTTCAAAAATTTCCACGACTTACCTTTCGACCTCATGAGGATCTCGCAGCGCCTTGGCGACGCGAACCGTGCAGGCGGCCATAAAGGCCACGAAGCCGATCGCCTCGCCCAGGAGGAACATGCGAAATGCCTCTCCGAACAACACAAACACAACCAAGGTAAAGACGAGCAGGGCGATTGCCGAGACCGCCAGACTCACCATACCCTTGAGCATGTCCGCATTCTGCTTATCGTCAAGAACCGGCTTGAGCGTAAAGACAAAGGGAAGGAAGGCAATTGCGCCCGCGATGGCGCCTGCAACGATAGCGAGCAGATCGGCTATCTGAAACACTGGCGTCCTCACTTTCCTTTTTAACGCCTCACAGAACAGTTCCCGCCAAACATTGGTGACTATTGTACGAGCCAATCGCTAAAGTACAACCGTAAAAACATCGGTTAATACGCACCTGTTCGTTTTCTTAAGACCTTCTTTATGCCGCAGGTAGGTAATACGTTTTTCTCGAACCCCTCTGGGCAAAACGTCCGTTAACAGGAGTGCGCGCGGTCGCCTTTTGTTCGTCCGCGCGCACCGTTTCTTCGTATTTGCAGCCGCGGCCGTCTTGGCCCAGCGACTAGAGCGTGCCGTAGATGCGGTCGCCGGCGTCGCCGAGGCCGGGAACGATGTAGGCAGCCTCGTTGAGATGGTCGTCGATGGCGCAGGTATAGATATGCACGTCGGGGTCCTTCTCAGTCAGCGACTTGAGGCCCTCGGGGGCCGCGACGATGCACAGCATGCGGATGTCCTTGACACCGCGCTCGCGCAGGTAGCTGATGGCCATCTCGGCCGAACCGCCCGTGGCGAGCATGGGGTCGACGACCAGGCAGATGCGCTGGTCGATATCCTTGGGCATCTTGCAGTAATACTCGTGCGGCTCGTGGGTGACCTCGTCGCGCTCCATGCCGATGTGACCCACGCGAGCGGAGGGCACCAGGTCGAGGATGCCGTCGACCATGCCAAGGCCCGCACGCAGGATGGGCACGATGGCGAGTTTCTTGCCGGCGAGCTGTTTGAACGTGGCGGTTGTGATGGGGGTTTCGACCTCGACGTCTTCCATAGGCAGGTCGCGCATGGCCTCGTAGCCGTCAAAAAGCGCGAGCTCGCGCACGAGCTGACGGAACTGGTTGGTGCCGGTGTTTTTGTCGCGCAGGATCGACAGTTTGTGCTGGACGAGTGGGTGATCGACAAGGGTCACACGGGACGTATCGTAGGTGACGGTCATGGGTTGATGCCCCTTTCGTTTCGGCCGGAAGATGGCCTTGCTGACAAGGCGCATGGCGACGTTGTTGCCTCGCGCCGTGCATAAGTTTAACGGTTTGTTGTATCGAGTGCCCCGTCGCAGCCCTATTGAGCGGTGCTGAGCGAACGCCTGACCGCATCGTGCCAACCGTCCAGGTTGTGCTCGCGACGTTCAACGGACATATGGGGATGGAATGTCTTGACGATCTGGGTGTTTTGCTCCAGCTCCTCCAGATCCTCCCAATACCCAACCGCGAGGCCCGCCAGATACGCGGCACCGATCGCCGTTGTCTCCACCGACTCACATTGCAGTACGGGGATATCCAGCAAGTCTGCCTGGAACTGCATGATGAACTCGTTGCGCGAGGCGCCGCCATCGACGGACAGGCGCTCAATCGAAAGACCCACGTCCTGCTCCATGGCACGCAGCACGTCATAGCTCTGATAGGCCATGGACTCGCAAGCGGCACGCACGATGGTCGCGCGACTCGAGGCGCCGGTCAGACCGCATACGATGCCGCGGGCGTGCGCGTCCCACCAAGGTGCACCCAAGCCCGCGAAAGCGGGAACGAAGTAGCAGCCCTCGTTGTCGCTGATCGAGGAGGCGAGCCGTGCCGATTCGGATACGTTGGAGATAACGCCCATGTTGTCGCGCAGCCAGTTCATCGTTGAGCCGGCGGCAAAAATAGAGCCCTCGAGCGCATAGCTGACCTTGCCGTTCGCAGCGATACCGATGGTGGAGACCAGGCCATTCTTGGATTCGACGATCTCGTCGCCGGTGTTCATGAGCATAAAGCAGCCCGTGCCATAGGTGTTTTTGGTCTGGCCGGGATGGAAGCAGCAGTGACCGAACAGCGACGCCTGTTGGTCACCCGCCACACCCATGATGGGCGGCATGTTGGTCATGATGTCGCTCGCGACGCGGCCGTAGTCGCCCGAGCTCCAGCGAACCTCGGGCATCATGGCACGCGGGATGTCGAAGAGCGCCAGCAGGTCATCGTCCCAGTCCAGCGTATGAATATTGAAGAGCGCTGTGCGGCTGGCATTGGTGTAGTCGGTGGCAAAGGTTTGGCCGCCGGTGAGGTTGTAGATGAGCCAGGTATCGATGGTGCCAAACATGAGGTCGCCCGCCGCCGCGCTCTCGCGTGCGCCGTCAACGTTGTCGAGAATCCACTGCACCTTGGAGGCCGAGAAATACGGGTCGAGCGTAAGGCCGGTGCGGGAACGCACCAGCTCCTCGCAGCCCTTCTCGACCAGCTCGTCGATCAGAGGTGCGGTGCGACGGCATTGCCACACGATGGCGTTATAGATGGGTTGGCCGCTTATGCGGTCCCACACCACCGTGGTCTCGCGCTGGTTGGAGATACCGATGGCGGCGATGCGATCGGAATGGATGCCGCTCTTAAACTGGACCTCCATCATCACGCCGATCTGGCTGGCAAGCACCTCCGTGGGATCCTGCTCCACCCAGCCGGGGCACGGGAAGCTGGTTTTGACGCTACGACGCGCCTGGGCGACGATGCAGCCGTACTCGTCGACGATGGTCGCGAGTACCGAGGTGGTGCCGCAGTCGAGCGCCATGATGTAGGAACCGCCAAAGCTAAACGAGGCGTCTTCCATACCCAGGCTACCTAGATTCAACGACATCGCTTACACCTTTCTATTGCATCGGGTCGGACAGGACCCGCTCGATCTCTGATGCGGGAAGTGCGCCTTGGCGCAGGATCCGGAGCTCGCCATGCTTAAACGCCACGATGGTCGAAGCGTCGCGGCACGGGGTCTCGCCCGCGTCGACGGCCACATCGACCCCCTCCAGAATGCGGTCCTCAACGTCGGCAAAGCTTGCCGGCGCGGGCGCGCCGTGCGTGTTGGCGCTGGTGCAGGCAAGCGGACTGCCGCACGCGCGGATGAGCGCTTGGACCACGGGAGAGGCCGACGCGCGAAGGGCCACCGTGTCGTCGGCAGCGCGCATAAAGGTCGGCACGCAGGGGGCTGCCTTGACCACGATAGTCAGGGCGCCCGGCCAGCATCGTCGGGCAAGCGCGCGGGCCCCTTCCGGAATATCTACACCGTAGCGGTCGAGGGCCCCGGCATCACCGACCAGCCAGGCGACCGTTTGGGTAAGCTCGCGCTGCTTGAGGGTAAAGATGCGACGGTAACCGGTGCCGAGTGCGGGCACTGCGGCGCCATTGACGGCAGCCTGCGGATCACGCGGCCACGATGGGAATTCGCTTGTATCTTGGGGCAGGGCGTCCGAGAAGGCGTTGACTGCCACGGCGACACCATAGACGGTCTCGGTCGGGATCAGGGCCAAGCCGCCACAGCGGAGTACCTCGGCCGTACGCTCGACGGCGAGCCGATGCGGCTCACGCGCTCCCTCGAATACCCGATAGACCGTCTGCATGTGTATGCCAGCCCCTTACGCTCTGGTGAAAGTTTGTTTACTGTGGGGCATTCTCGCACGAAACGTTCAACCTATTTGCCCAGAGCGCATGTTGGTTTGGTGAGCGGCTCTAGTAGTCGGTGAAAGTGAGGGGGTTATTGGACTGCGACGAACTTCTTTGGCCTGCCGGCGTGGCGTTCTTGGGCGGCGTAGCGCTCGATGCTGTCTATCGTTATCATCCGACGGCCGTCGACGAGTTCAACATCGAGCTTTCCGGCTTTGACCAGCGCGGTAATCCGCGGAGCGGAAACTTTGAGGTCCAGAGCTGCGTCTTTAAATGTTCGGCACGCCGCTTCCCGAGCGTCCTCGTGGTCGATTTCGACTGAAAGGGTCACGACCTCGGCCGAGCGTTCGTACCCTGCCGGAGTCAAACCGTTGTTGAGGTCGTCGGCCAAAAACGCCATCAGTGCCTCGGTGGCATGGGCAATTGCTTCTTCGCGCGTATCGCCATCGGCAAAGGCGCCGGGAATCTGCGGGAAGCTAGCGCAGTAACCGTCGTCTTCTTTTATGAGAACGCAGTCATAGGTAAATCGCTGCCTCATTTTGCCTCCAACTACCATCCAGCTTGGCGACGAATACTTGCCCACGTGCCCTTCTTTGGTCGATCACCACCAGAACCGTTCACGGTGACAACGCGGTCACCAGAAACATACTTAGCATGACTACCGACTTGCGCGACCTTCACGAATCCATCGTGCTTGAGTAGGGCAATGATTTCCCGAAAGGTAGGAGGTTGCATGGGCCGACCTCTTTCAGCCGTCCTAATTATAAACTACTTTATAATTTTTGCTAACCAGTTAATAAATGTTACTGGCGCTGTTTGGGCTCGGTGACGATGGCTCGGACGATGCGGGGACGATCGGTGAGGTCGCGGACGATGCGCACGTCCGAGAGGCCCGCCTGGCGGCAGAGCTCGGCCGCGGCGTCGAGGGCGCCCTCGTAGAGCTCGCAGGCAAACAAGCCGCCGGCGCGCAGCATGTAAGGCGCTGCATTGAGCAGACGGCGGAAGATATCGAGGCCGTCGGCGCCGCCCTCGAGCGCCAAATCGGGCTCGAAGTCCTTGACCTCGTGCGGCAACGAGCGCATAACGTCGGTCGGAATGTAAGGCGGGTTGGAGACGAGCACGTCGAAGGTGCCCCATTCCTCGCGGGGGATAGAGCTCACCAGGTTTGTGAGGCTGAAGCCGACCTCATCGGACGTAAGCCCGAGCGCGTCGCGGTTTTTGGTGGCCAGCTCGATGGCGCGCGGCTCGATATCGGTAGCGGTGCAGGTGACATGGCTGCGGCGCTCCCAGGCAAGAGAGAGCGAGATGCAGCCCGTGCCGCAACCGACCTCGAGAACGCGGGCAGTGCGGGGCTCGGCTGGGGCAGGCACGTTGGCCTCGGCGGCATCTTGCGCGGGAGTCGTCTGTTGGTCGTTACCCTCAATGGCTATGCCGTATTCGTCGAGCTCGGGCTCGGGGGTTTCCATGGCCTCGACCTCTGCCGCCTGCGCGGCGGCTTCCTCGGCCTCGCGATCGGCAAGCTCCTCGGCATAGGCGCGGCTACCGAGCACGTCGCTACCCAACGCCGCCTCGTCGGCAGCTGTGAGGTTGGCGGCACGGCGCTCGGCGGTCGCGCGTTCGTCGGCCAGCGCGGCCTCGGCCTTGCGCGCCTGCTCGACCTCATCGTTCCAAGGCAGCTCCACGCGCTGGCGGGCGGCGGCCTCGGGGCTCAGCACCTCGGCATCCAGATAATTGAGGACTTCTTCGACGAGCATCTCGGTCTCGGGGCGCGGGATGAGCACGCCGGGGGCGCACGCGACGTCGATCATGCGAAACTGCGTGCTACCGGTGATGTACTGCAGCGGCTCGCCCTTCGCACGACGGACGACCGCCGCGTGCATGGTCTCGAGCTGCGCCGCATCGAGCGTCTCGTCCATACGCATATATAAGTCGATGCGCGCCAGACCCGTGGCTGCGCACAGCAGCCATTCGGCAGAAAGACGGGGGTGTTCCTCACCGCGCTCGGCCAGGTACTCCTTGGTCCACTCGAGACAACGCTTGATGGTCCAGATCTCGTTTGCCATGGGGTCCTCCCCTCTTAAGCGCCGGGCGGCGCACGAATGTCGGAGCAGATTGTACGCGAGGCCAGCGCTTGGCAAGGGACGATTGAAGGCGATTATCGAGAATCAGCCCAGAATTTTGCACCGGACTTGCTCAAAGTGTTCATTCGCCGACGTCTAGATTTGCATTCGTCAAGCTTTTGGCAAGGTTGCCCCAAAACTGACCAATATCTAACCAAACGCTTGTCACATCGCTTGACGCGCGACGCGTCAAAAATCACCCCGCGACTTCTTGGACGATTTTTCAAGCAATATTTTCAATAGCAGATGAAGACTGTTAATTACTTTGAGCAGGTAGGCAGCTTAATTTCTAACAAAGCAGATTAAATAAACTCGAAAAGTAATTTACCCAACCTAGTCATTTAAGAACGTCCCCAATGACTACCTCTAAGGCGCCGCAGGTTGAGCATAAGTCCCCAATGACTACCCGCCGCAGGTAGAGGACGGACAGCGAGCGCCGTCCAGGGCGAACAAGTTGGCTAGTCATTTAAGAACGTCCCAAATGACTACCTCTAAGGCCCGCAGGTTGAGCATAAGTCAGCGAAAACGCCCCTAAGCGAGCAAGGTGACGTGAAAGAGGAGGGAAGCGTACTTCGGTACGCGACCGACGATTGAACGTCAGATTGCCGCTTAGGGGCGTTTGCAGCGTCGAGCCGTTACGCGGTTTGGCAAAACCGCGTAACCCGCTACACAGCCTGTGCCAGCTTCTCGGCACGCTCGGCGGCGGCGAGCGCCTCGATGACGGTGCCGAGCTGATCGCCCAGAAGGACGCCGTTGTAGGTGGAGTTGAAGCCGATACGGTGATCGGTCACGCGGTCCTGGGGCTGGTTATAGGTACGGATCTTCTCGGAACGGTTGCCGTGGCCAATCTGGCTCTGGCGCTCGGCGCCGAGCTCGGCCTGCTGCTTCTCGAGCTCCATCTCGTACAGACGGGCGCGCAGCATCTGCATGCAGACCTCACGGTTCTGAATCTGGGAGCGCTGCTCCTGCGACTGCACAACGGTGTTGGTGGGCAGGTGGGTGATGCGCACGGCGGAGTAGGTGGTGTTAACGCACTGACCACCAGGGCCCGAAGCGCAGTAGGTATCGATGCGCAGGTCGGACTGGTTGATCTGGACGTCGATCTCCTCGGCCTCGGGAAGCACGGCGACGGTTGCCGTTGAGGTCTGGATGCGGCCCTGGGACTCGGTCTTGGGAACGCGCTGGACGCGGTGCACGCCGGATTCGAACTTCATGACGGAGTAGACGCGGTCGCCCTCGACCTTGAACTCGATGGACTTAAAGCCGCCGGCCTCGCTGGGGCTGGAATCGAGCACGGTGGTCTTCCAGCCGCGCGACTCGCAAAAGCGCTGGTACATCTTGTACAGGTCGCCGGCGAAGATGGCCGCCTCGTCGCCACCGGCGGCGGAGCGGATCTCGACGATGGTGTTCTTGTCGTCGTTGGGGTCGCTCGGGATGAGCATGTACTTGATGTCTTCCTCGAGCTGGGGGAGCTTGGCCTCGTTTTCGGAGATGTCCATCTGGAGCATCTCTTTCTCATCGGCATCGGTGGTATCGTGGAGCATTTCCTTGGCGGCCTCGATGTCATCGAGCGCGCCGATGTACTCACGCGAGGCGGCGATGAGGTCGGACTGGTGTGCGTACTCCTTGTTGAGACGCGTGAACTCCTTGATATCGGAGGCGACGGCCGGGTCGGAGAGCTTCTTCTCGAGCTCCTCGTAGGCCTTGATGATCTTTTCGAGCTTGTCGCGCATGGCGGGACTCCTTTATATGCGTGAAGGTGAAAATCGGCAGAGTTGATGGGGCGCGCGGCGCCACTGCGGGGGTAAGCCCGGCTAGAACATGTCGATCTTCAGATACATGCGCATCCCTTCGCGTATGGGGTACATAGTTGCGATCTAACCCATACATGATAGCGTGCGCAGGCAAACCTGCATATAACCCGCACGGAATGATTGGCACAAACAAACCTGACCTCATTGCATCAAGGGCTTGCTTTTTGGCTAGAGCGTTTGGAGTAGAGCGACGATGAAGCGGATGCCCTGGAGGTAGGCGCGGCGGGTGATGCGCTCGTTGGTGCCGTGGACACCGCACTCACACTCGTCGTCATCAACCACAAAGGCCGAGAAGCGAATGCACTCAGGGCAAATGTGCTGGTAGTTGGCAGCGTCGGTCGCACCGATTACGGTCGAGGGCACAATTGCTACCGGCTCGAATGATCCGTTTTCCTCCGTCCCCTTTGGATCACGGAAATAGCGGGCGGCAATGGAGCGAACCGCCTCGAGGCCGGGACCACCGATGCGCGGGGACGGCGAGGGTTCGGAGCTACCGGGGCCCAGCTCCACTTCGACACGACCGGCAAGGTCCGCCCCGGCAACCGCCTCACGGCAGCGCGCCACAACGTCGGCCACGCTCGTGCCCTCGAGCATGCGGAAGTTGATGTTGGCCCACATATCCTGCGGCATTACGTTGGCGCCGGTGCTGCCACCCTCGATCTGCGTGGGTGCGCAGGTGGTCGTCACCAGCGGATAGAGCTTCTTGCTGGCGAGGCAATCGCGGACAATGGCGCCCCCGTTGGCGGCAATTTCATCCGCCGTGTAGAGCCCCAGCTCGACGAGCTGTGCGGCAAGTAAATCGGTCACGCGCGTCGGCCACTCGATATCGCAGATTGCGGTGATGGCACGGCTGAGCACCTCGAGCGACGTGCCGCCGTAGGGGTTGGAAGAATGTCCACCTGCGCTCTTTGTCTTGAGCACAATGTCGGCATAGCCCTTCTCAGCCAGGTCGGCGTGCATGAGCCAACCCTCGCCCGCGCTGTACTCGGCATCCGAAACGATGCGGTAGTCGCCCTCGTCGATCAGGAACTCGAGCTCAACACCGCGCTCCTCGAGCGCGCGGCCGATGGCGCCTGCGCCGCACTGCGTCGTCTCCTCGTCCTGGCCAAAGGCCAGGAGCAGCGTCCGCTCGTGCTGCCAACCGTGCGCCAGCGCATACTCGACAGCCTCGAGAATGCCTGCGACCTGGTCCTTCATGTCGATCGCTCCACGGCCCCAGATGTAGGTGTCATCCACGTGCCCGCTAAAGGGGTCGTGCGTCCAGTTGGCCTCGGTACCCGGCACCACGGGAACCACGTCCATGTGGCCCATGAGCATAATGGGCTTGAGGTCAGGGTCGGAACCGCTAAGCGTCACCAATAGCGAATGGTCGATAAGGTCGACCTCGCCCGCCGCGAACACGCGCGGCCACGCCTGCTGCATATAGGCGCGCAGGTCGTCGAACGGCTGCCAGTCCACCGCCTCGGCATCCATACTCGAGATGGTCGGAAATGACAGCACGCGGCCCAAGCGCTCGCACGCGCCAGTTTCGTCCAAATCGGCAAAATCGTCCTCATGCGCAAAGAAGCGCCAAACCTCGGCCATGACATCCTTTCGATTGTGATGACGAGGGCCGCCCCACCGGAGCGGCCCTGCCACGCAAACATTTGCGGTTGGTTATTTGTCCTCGAGATAACGCGAGAGAAACTCGCGGGTGCGCTGGTGCTTGGGGTTGCCGAAGAGCTCGGCCGGCGCAGCGTCCTCGAGGACCACGCCCTTGTCCATAAAGACCACGCGATCGGACACGGTGCGGGCAAAGGCCATCTCGTGCGTGACGACGACCATGGTCATGCCGTCGGCAGCGAGCTTGCGCATGACCTCGAGCACCTCTCCCACGATCTCGGGGTCGAGCGCGGAGGTCGGCTCGTCGAACAGCATGATCTGCGGATTCATGCACAGGGCACGAGCGATGGCCACGCGCTGTTTTTGACCACCGGACAGGCGGCCCACGGCGGCGTGCGCGAACTTTTCGAGTCCCACGCTCGTCAGATGCTCCATCGCAATTTTTTCAGCCTCGGCCTTGCTCATCTTTTTGAGCGTGACGGGCGCAAGCGTGCAGTTGTCGAGCACATCCATGTTGTTGAACAGGTTAAAGCCCTGGAACACCATACCGATGTCCTCACGCAGTTTGTTAATGTTGCAGCGCTCGGCCGTAAGGTCCTGGCCGTGGAACCAGATGTGGCCCGCGTCCGGGGTCTCGAGCAGGTTGAGGCAGCGCAGGAAGGTCGACTTGCCCGAGCCCGAGGCGCCGATAATGGTGACGACCTCGCCTGATTTAACGGACAGGTCGATGCCCTTGAGCACCTCGAACGAGCCGAAGCTTTTGCGCAGGCCCTCGACGCGGATGAGCGGCTCATTGGTCTGTGCGGCGGCCGCAACGCCGGTAGTGGCGGTATCTGCCATGATGATTCTCCTCGTCTTGAGCCTAGTTGGAGCTGGGCAACGTGACCGGAGCCTCGGCACCAAGTTTTTTGCCAAAGGCTTCGAGCAGGCGGCTCGCCACGAGCGTCAGGATCAGGTAGACCACGAGCGCCACGCAGTAGACCTCCATCTGGCGGTAGTACACGCCGGCGACGGTGGTGGTGGCGTACATGAGGTCGAACACGCCGATGACCGAGAGCACCGACGAGTCCTTGATGTTGATGATGAGCTCGTTGGTGAGCGCCGGAATCGCGTTTTTAATGCCCTGGGGGAACACGACTTTGCGCATGGCTTGCCACTGCGAAAGACCCAGCGAGCGCGCTGCCTCGGCCTGGCCGGGGTCGATGGACTCGATGCCGCCGCGCAGGACCTCCATCATGTAGGCGGTGGAGTTGAGCGAGATGGTGACGAGGCCGGCGGTGAAGGTACTCCAGATCTGGTTGGCCTGGGCGGTCTCGAAGCCCATGCCGCGCAAAACGGTGAAACCCGCGTAATAGATGAGCAGGCCCTGGACCATCATGGGCGTGCCGCGCACGATGGTGGAGTAGATGGTCGCAAAGCCGCGGCCAATGCTCTTAAAGAAGCGCACCAGGTCGTTGTCCACGCGATCGAAGGTCTGAATACGCAGGAACACAAAGAGCAACGCCAGGAAGAATGCGATGACGGTGCCGAAGGTGGCAAGCGCGATGGTGATCTCGATGCCGCGGATAAAGAAGTCCCCGCTCTTGTAGGTCATGTAGACCAGGCTCGACAAAAAGTCGCTGGGGTTGGAGTCCGAGACAATGCTCACCTGCACCAGGTCGATAAATGACATGACGCAGCGGTCGACAAAGAAGATCGCCGCAATAGCAACGACGACATAGCTGCCCAGGCGCGCGCCGCGACGGAAGCGCTCGGATGCGAACGGCGACGTTTCGCGATAGTCGTTCCAGTGCATGAGCTTGGTGACGAGCGCCGCCGCCGACACGACGAGCCAGGCCCAAAGAATCGCCCAAAGGCAATCCTGAAAGATACCGGTGGGGGCTAAGAAGCTCAGCGGCGTGGGGTTGCGTTGGCTAAACGCCAGGCCGAGCGCCGCGATAACGCTCGTGCCCAGGTACACATAACGGTGGTCGGCCTTGATAAAGGAGGCCAGACGATTGATGGTTTTCATGCTGCCTCCCTATGCCGGCTGACGGTCGAGGCACGCGTCCCACATTTGGTCGCGCTCCTCTTGGCTAATGCCCTTGAGCGTCTTGTCGATGAGCTTAAGCAGCTTGTCCGAGCCCTTGCGGCAGCCGACGTTTGCCGCGACCTCCTGCTTAAAGCCCTCGCCCTCGGCAAAATGGATGGGGACGATACCGGGATTTTGGGCCATATAGCCCTTCTCGTTCTCGGTGTTGTAGGTCACGGCGTCGCACGTGCCCTGCAGCAGGTTCGAAAACACCGTGGGAACCGAATCGACCGGGTTTTTGTGCACAACGCCCGGGATCTCGTCGATGACGGTATCGAGCATGGTGTCCTTTTGGCCGAGTACCGTGGCACCGCTAAAGTCGCTGAGCTTGGTCGCGTTTTGGTAGGGCGAGCCCTCTTTTACGAACAGGCCAAAGTATCCAATGAAGTACGGGTCGGAGAAGCCGACCGACTCCTCGCGCTCGGGCGTGGCGCTCATACCGGCGATGATGAGGTCGATCTGGCCGTTGTTGAGCGAATCGATGAGACCCGAGAAGCTCTGTTTGACGGCAACGGGCTCGCCACCGAGGGCCTTGCAGACGATCTTGGCGATCTGCACGTCGTAGCCATCGGCATAGGCGCCCTGCACGTTGTCGATGGGGATGGTGTACTCGCTGGCTTCGGAAACCTGCCAGTTGTACGGGGCGTAGGCCGCCTCCATGCCAATGCGGATCTTGTCCTTGCCGATCACGGAATCGGACAGGTCGTCGCGACCGCCGCCCGTCGTGGGCTGAACTACTTCCAGCGTAGACGGACGCTGACAGCCGGCGAGCGCGCCGGCGACGACGGAAGCGCTCGCAGCGAGAGCGCTACCCAAGAAGATGCGACGGCTGCACACCGGCTGTGGATGCGCGTCGCGCTGATGGGGAGAATGCATAATCTGCCTTCCCTGTTGAATCGTATGCTGACGACTTAACAGGATATACGCCAGCGACCAGCAGTGCAGCACAAGCTCGAAAAATTAATAGACACATGGTAGTCATTGGGGACGTCGATGTTTTGGCAATGCCGGCGAGCGACGTCCAGAGCGAACAAGTGGCATGAAAAAGGCAAGGCATGACCAGAAGGTCTATGCCTTGCCTTTTGAATGACAAATTATCGCTCTGGACGGCACGCAGCATCGACCGAGCGGCGGAACCTCTAGAGCAAGGTGACGCTAAAGCTGCGTTTATCGGTAGCGCCGGGAGCCAAGTTGATGGTGTTGACCTTGTGCTCAAAGACATCGTCCTCGGTGTCCATGGTGGTGTGACCGGTCCAGGGCTCGAGCGCCACAAACGGAGCGTCGTTGGCGGCAGACCACACGCCAATGTATTTAAAGCCCTCAAAGTCGATCTTGACGCCATGGCCCGACTTACGACCGCGCAGCGTAAGCGTGGAGCCCGGGGTATCGGTGAACATGATGGCATCGTTATCGAAGCTGCGGTGCGTGATGGGCAGCACGGCAGAGTTATCGGGCGCCTTGTAACTGCCCTCGAACGTCATGAGGCCATCGGGCGTGATGATGGGGGCCTCGTTGGTCCACGCCTCGGTAAATGCCAGCTCGTAATCCTCGAATGCCTCGTCCTCGGCACCGGGAGCCGGTACGTTAAACGCGGGGTGGCCGCCCACCGAGAACGGCAGGTCCACGTCGCCGGTATTGGTGACGGCAAAGGTCTGGGTAAGTGTGGCGTCACCAGTCAGGGCATAGGTCATGTTGAGCTTAAAGTGGAACGGAAAGGCCTTGAGCGACTCGGGCGTGTCGGTGATCTCGTACGTTACCGAGGAGCCGTCCTCCGAAACCTCGACCAGCTTGTGCTCGACAATGCGTGCGATGCCGTGGCGCGGCATCTCGCAGGTGCCGGCCGCAGACGTCGCCGTGTTGTTGCGCAGTGAACCCACGATGGGGAACAGAATGGGCGCATGCTTGCCCCAAAAGGCCGGATCGCCCTGCCACAGATACTCGTTGCCGTTGAGGGCAAGGCTCGTGAGCTGGGCGCCCATGGAATCGATGGCCGCGGTGAGGCTGCCGCGCTTGATGGTAGTGACGGTAGACATGCTACTTCCTCCAAAAGTAAACAATAGTGTCGAGGGCTATTGTCCCACTCTTGGCGGCGGGGTTGAGCGACAGGCGCAGTTATTGAGCAATAGCGTAAAGGTCAAACCCGCCCTGCGGAGTGCTATCGACCGTATCGGGCGCCTGCGAGTTAAAGCTCACGGGAACCATGCGCTTTGAGGCACGGAAGCGCGTGCCGTCGGTGGCGACGGGCGGTTCGTCGACGGTGAGCTCGTAGTCGCCGGGCTTGAGCTCGATGCCGTCACCAGCGGAATTGACGTATTGATACTCGTCAATCGTCTGCCCTTTGAGCGTACGCCCCACGATGTGGATGAGCATTTGGCTGTCGCCACGCGCGGTGTCCCACATCGCGCCGTCCTTGACCTCGACCGACACATGTACCGAGCGCGTGCGGCTGAGCGATTGCTCGACAGACATCTCGACCTTGGCGGCGTCTTGACGCTGCTGCTCGACATGGCTCCAAACGCTACCGATTGCCGAGCAGGCGATAACGCCGGCCATGAAGGCGATGAGGATGGGGCCGAGCGGAGAACGGCGGCCCGCGTCTTCCTCACGAGCCAGGTCGGGGCGATGTGTGGGCGCAGGCGCCTGGGCGCCTTGCGCGGGCACGTCGAGAATGCTGAAGGATGCCGTGCTGTCGGGGTCGATGGTGTGACGCGGCTGCGGGATCTTTGCCGGCGAGATGGACATGTCCGCCGGCTCGCCGAGTGTGGCCGTGGCATCGGCCTTGGCCTCGTCTGCCTCGGCCTGGGCCCAAGCTTGTTCGAAGGTCAGGGGCTCGACAGGGTCGAGGGCGGCGTCCGAGTCGGCGGCGACGTCGTTGCCGGTCTCGTCCTCGTCGCTCGACACGTCACGCGACGCGGGCTCGTCCCACCCCTCGTCCGGAGCCTCGCCCTCGCTATACCACCATTCAAAGTTATCGATATCCATACGGGGCGCCCCTTAGGCCTCGCAAATAAACACTTGCTAGCCTTATACCCCCAGACGGCACGGCGGCTCGCCGGCACAGATAGGAAAACCATCACAACATTCGACGCTTTTCCTCGTTTTCGAGATTTTCATCGAATGTTGTGACGGTTTGGGCGGCAGCCACGCCGCGAATGTGACAAAGGGACTGTCCCTTTGTCACATCTGGAGGGTAACGGGGATTTGGATGCAGCAAAAGTCCTCTTGGTGGGACTCGTCGTAGCTCGTGGTATCGAGGTAGCAAAAGTCGAAAGCGTTGCCAACGGGCTGGAGCGCGTGCTCGTCCATGCAGGCAACGATGGCGCGGATGCCCTCGGGCTCGTACGGCATACCCCAGCGGCTCATGCACAGGTATGTGCCCTCGGGCAGCACTTCGACGCCAATCTTTGCCAGCTCGGCAGCATCGCTCGGCAGCAGCTCCTCGGCACCGCGCGGCAGCACGGCAAAGGAGCCGGCGCCAGCAATAGGGTCGTCGGAATGCAGTGCCTCGCGACGCAGCATGGCGCCCCAACCGCGCATGGGGCGCGTACCCGTGAGCGCACGCATGCGCAGAATCGCGCGCATGAGCGTGGGGTGCAGCATCGAGCGGCCGCGCTCGATATCGCCCGGGAACTCCTCAAAGACCACGTAGCGGCGCTCGAACTGCTTGAGCTCCGGTTTGCTCGCGCCAATAGACCGCCTCGTCGTAAAAACTCAGGCGCTCCTGCACGCTCGCACGCTCGGCTTTGAGCCCGGCAATCTGCTCGTCGAGCGCCTGCACCCGCGAGCGCAGGTGGTCGGTCATCTCTCCAATGTCGAACGTCGAAGTCAGGCGATCGATCTCGTCGAGCTCCAGCCCCAGGTCGCGCAACATGCAGATCAGACGCATGAGCGGGATCTGCGTGGGCGAATAGAAACGGTAGCCCTTCTCGTTCACCACGGCGGGCTTAAACAGGCCGATCTTGTCGTAATAGATGAGCGTTTGGCGCGAAACGTTAAACAAACTCGCCATCTCGCTGATCGCATACATACCCGTCTGCATAGGTCCTCCCGACACACCAAAGCCCGCCGCCCACAGGGGCAGCGGGCTCAAACACTACTCGTATCCTACCCTAAAGATGCCTATGACCAGCGCTTATAGTTGGCGCACGACACGCCGACGGCCTCGAGTGCCTTGGCGGCGATGTGATGCACCGCCTCATCGAGCGTGGCGGGGCCGTTGTAAAACGTGAGCATGGGCGGCATGAGCATGACGCCCGGCACGCGCGCCAGGCGTGCCATGTTGTCGACATGGATCGCACTGAAGGGCGTCTCGCGCACCATAAGCACCAGGCGGCGCTGCTCTTTCATCTGCACATCGGCCGCACGCAGCAACAGGTTTTCGCTGTAGCCGCTCGCGATGCCGGCGAGCGTCTTCATGGAGCAGGGAGCCACGATCATGCCGTCGACCGGATAGGTGCCGCTTGCGATGGCAGCGCCAATGTTCTTGTTGTCGTAGACCACATCGGCATAGCACGCAAACTCGTCGAGCGTCATGCCGAGCTCCTGCTCGATGGTGATCTCTCCCCCGCGCGTGACGACAAGCGCCGACTCAGCGCCGGCCTGGCGCAGGCATTTGAGGCATTCAAGGCCCAGTGCCGCACCGCTGGCGCCAGACACGCCAACGACAATGCGACGGGGACGAACAGAAGACTCAGGCATGACAACTCCTTAACTACTTGGTAGGGCCACTTACTAGAAGGCGAGCTCGGCGGCCCACTTGTCCTTGTCGATCTCCATGAACTGCGAGCGGATGAAGTTCTTCTTGAGGTTAAACGGAACCGTGCAGTCGAAGATGGCCTTGCAGGCGATACCGTGCTCGCGGATCGAAGGATCGAACGCGGGGTCGTTGGACGGATCGAGCACGTGGCAGTGGCAACCGGGGATGGTGATGAGGTCCACGTCGGCCTGGAAGCGCGTGGTCATGGCCCACATCACGTCGCTCATATCGAAGATGTCGACATCCTCGTCGACAAGGATGACGTGCTTGAGCTCGGAGAACGCCGAGAAGGCGAGCATGGCGGCGTTGCGCTGACGGCCCTCGTCATTTTTGCTCGACTTCTTGAACTGCATGATGGCAACGAACTTGCCGCCACCGCAGGGAGCGGCGTGAACGTTGAGCAGGCGGCCCGGGATAGCGGTCTCGACCATCTTGTAGATGGAGGCCTCGGTGGGGATACCGGCCATGGACACGTGCTCGTGCGAAGGGCCGATGCAGCTCTCCATAATGGGGTTGACGCGCGTGGTGACGGCGGTGATCTTGATCACCGGGCAGACCTTGGCGCCACCGGTGTAGCCGGGGAACTCGGGCATGGCGTAGCCGTGGCCGTTGACATCCTCGTTGATGGTCTCGTCGTGCATGAGGTAGCCCTCGAGCACGTACTCGGCATTGGCAATGCACTTCTGCGGAACGGTGACGCAGTCGGCAAGCTCGACGGCGCGGCCGCGCAGGGCGCCGGCGATCTGCAGCTCGTTGAAGCCGAGCGGCGTGGTGGGAGCCTCGAAGCCGCAGCACATGTACACGGCGGGGTCCAGGCCGATGGAGATGGAGATGGGCATATCCTCGCCGCGCTGGCAGTACTCGTCAAAGAACGCACCCAGGTGACGGCTGCCCGGGGTGATCCACATGGCGAGCTTGTCCTTGTCGACGCAGGAGAAGCGGTGGATGGTTACGTCGGACTGGGTGCCATCGGGGCTCGTGCCATAGGCGAGGCCCATGGTGATGTAGGGGCCGCCGTCAACGGGCGTGTTGGTGGGAGCGGGAACGATCTTGCGCAGGTCAAAGCCCTCGTCGGTCGCCTTGTACACGACCTCCTGGCAGTCGACGTGCTTGCCCTCGGCGATCTGCTCGGGGGCGATCAGGTTCTCGAAGCGCTTGCCGATCTCGAGGCCCAGGTGCTCCTCGTCCAGGTCGAGCAGAGCGGCAACGCGCTTGCGGCTGGCAAGCATGCCGATGCAGACCTTGGCGTCGTCAAAGCCCTTGACGTTGTTGAAAACCATCGCCGGACCCTCTTTGGTCGGGCGCATGACGGTGCCGCCGGCGCCGACGTGACGGTAGACGCCCGAGACCTCGGCATCGGGATCGACCTGGGTGTCGGTCTCGAGCAGCTGGCCCGGCATCTCACGCAAAAAGTCGAGCGCGGAACGCAGGTCGTGGATCTGGGAAGCATCGGTAGTGGACATGGCGTACTCCTTTCGGGAGAGTGTCCGGCGACGGGGTGCCGCCGGACGGGGTAACGTAATGGGGCCGCGGCGCTCACAAATGGAGCGCTCGACCACTCGAAGTTCAAGCGCTTGGCTGCTTACAGCCGGGGCGCTCGACCGCTTACATCAGGCCAAAGAGGTGGAACCAGGCGGCCTCGACCAGCACGACGACAAAGACGACCGCGGTGAGGGGGATGCCCATGCGCATAGCCTCTTTGGAGGTGTAGCCGCCGGCGTCCTTGCCTTCGCCGATAAGGATCGGCAGGTTATGGAACGGCAGGATGTAGTGGATGTTGATAGACGTGAAGACGATGAGCGCCACGGCGAGTGGGCTCACGCTGGAGCCGGCGGCAAAGCTGATAAATGCCGGCACGCACACGCCGAGCACGGCCATGACCGAGCCCATGAACATGTGGATGATCATGGAAAGCGCGGCGACGAGCAGGGCGAACAGGAAGATGTTCTCAGGCACGGAGCTGGGGAGCACGACGTCGGCGATCCAGGCGTTCATGCCGGTGGCACCGCCCACGGAGCCCACGGCCATGGCGGCCGTCAGGAACATGAGGGACTTGATGTCGACAGCGTTCCAGCTGGCGGGAGTGAGGACTTCGCCGATGATGGGCATGGCGAGAGCAACGCCAATGGCCAGGGTGACCCAGCCGATATAGTCGCCCGAGACGGTGAGCCACAGCGCGATGGCGATGACAAGCCACACGATGGTGCGGATCTCCTTGACGGAGAGCTTGCCGAGCGCGGCCTGCTTGGCCACGATCTGCTCGCGATCGTAGACGAGCTCCTTGCTGGGCTTAAAGAGGAAAAGGCCCAGGAACAGGGTGCACAGCAGCGCAACCAGCATAGGCACGCTCATGTACAGGAACCAGTCGACGAAGGACGGGCTCATGCCGCCGGCCTCGGCACTGTACTGCGCAACGAGCGGGTTAAGCGTGGAGTCGCCCGTCAGGAAGAACATGGAACCCGGGGCGGCAGCGGCAAACACGAGGAAGCCGAGCTTGCCCTTGTCGTCGTCACCGTAGCCGGCGGACTCGGCGATGACCGAGACGACGGCGAGAATGAGGAAGGCGCGGGGGAACGGATGCGGGATCAGCAGCGACAGCACAAAAGTGAGCGCGAAGATCGAGATGATGAGCGACTTGGCGTCGCGCACGAACTTGAGCATGAACGCGTAGGCGATACGCTCGCCCAGGCCCGACTCCTTGACCGCGCTGGCGATGAGGTAGGCGCCGATGACGAGCCACATGGTGGCCTTGGTCCACGAGCTAAACGTGGAGGCGACCGTCGCCGAGACGCTCGCGGCACCCGTGTCGTCCACGCACACCTTGAACAGGACGAGCAGCGCGCAGTAGAGCAGGCCCACAAAGCCCGGCTGTGCCACGCCACATGCCCAGAACACCACCGTGGCGAGCGTCAGTGCCAGACAGGTCTGACCGCCGACCGTGAGCTCGACCGTCGAGCTCAGCTCCGCCAAAGGAAGAAACTTCACCAGCAAAAAGACAACGATACCCAGCACAAAGCCAATTTCGCGCTTGGTGATCTTAAACGCCTTCTTTTCCGCTTCCATCTCCCCACCTTTCTTGTTGGGGGCGCTCCGAATTCGCAGCCATGTTGCCGCTTAAAAAGGGGCGCCCGTTATCGGACACCCCTTACGTTGCGCTGTGTTGCGGCAATACAGTCAAGCGGATTTTTTGGATGAGAAGCGATTCCCTAGACAAAAACCGTCACAACATTCGACGCTTTTCCTCGTTTTCGAGATTTTCGCCGAATGTTGTGACGGTTTGGATGTGACAAAGGGACTGTCTTTTTCACATAGCGATGACCGTACGGATGGATGGGTCGCTGAGGGCCTCGCGGAGCCAGGGGACCAGCTGCTCGGGGTGACCCTGCAGGTAGCCGTCGAGCTCGGACGGGGCCACGCGACGCACCTCCGAGATCTCCTCTTGGTTGATATGCAGCTCGCCCGTCTCAACATGGGCAAGGTAGACCTCGCACCACTCGCACTCGCAGCGACCGTCGCCGTGATCCTCGCGGTACACCACGTGTCCGAGGTGCTTGAGCTGATCGGGCTCGCGCGTAATGCCGAGCTCTTCGTTGATGCGACGCGCCGTGGCGGCCGCGACGTCTTCCCCGGGGAGCGGATGGCCGGCGCAGCTATCGGCCAGCACCCCGCCCCACAGGCGCTTGAGCGGGCTGCGGCGACAGAGCAGCAGGCGCGCGTCTTCGCCCCGGCCCTCGACCAAAAGCGTCAGAAATGCCTGATGCAGGATGCCCTCACCAGTATGGGCCTCGATGCGGTCGACGGGGCCAAGCGCCTCGCCGGTCGCAGCATCGACCGCCACGACCTCGGCGCCCGCGCCGCCCTCATCCCAGCCGGCGCGCAGAATGCGGGCTGCGGCTTCCTCGAGCGCGGCGATGAGCTCCTTGGTGGTGTCGAGCACGCGCTGCAGGTCGTCACCGCTCGCTTGTTCAACATGAAAACCCGTGCTTGCAACTACCGGCACGCCAAAGCGCGTGGCCAGCGCCGCCGCGATATCGTGCGCCGGGATCTCATCTCGATGGCACGGAACGGCCAGGATGCTCACCGTTGCCGTACGGCCGGGCTCGGGGCGCGGAATGGCCTGCGCCGTGGCGCCCAGGTGCGCAAACTCCGGCGAGCAGGCGTACACCGCCATGCCTCGCGGCGTCACCGTCAGCTGGGCCTCGAGCGCAAACTTGCCCTCGCCCACTGCAACCTTTGTCGTGTGCATACCCATGGAATCTCCTGCCGCCCGCGATGTACCTGAGACCATCTTCGCCTGTATTGCGACTATACAGGCAAGCCCTCCATGTGACAAAGGGACTGCCCCTTTGTCACATTCTGTTA
>CATVYG010000025.1 GCA_958348225.1 uncultured Collinsella sp. | reverse complement strand
CGGTTTTGTTTTCACGGTTTTCGGTATGGCCGAGGCTATCCATGTTAACGTAGTAGATGGGCCACTTTTGTGGTAAGGGGGCCGATCTGCGGGCCAGGGTAGCTAAAAGAGCCTCGTCCCAAAAAGACTGATTGGGAGCTGGGGCGTGTCGATGCGATAGTATTGCATGGTGGTATTCGACTAACCGAGGACTTATCCGAGGGCTTTATGGAACAACACCAGCATTATCAGAGCCTGCAAGACCAGGCATACAACGCATTGCGCTCTAAGATCATCTATGCCGAGCTCAAGCCCGGCACGCGCCTTTCGGCGATTGGTCTGGAAAAGGAGACGGGAATCGGGCGCACGCCCATTCGCGAATCCTTTGTGCGCCTGCGTGAGCAGGAACTGGTGGAAACGCGTCCCAAAAGCGGCACCTATGTCTCAAAAATCAGCATGGAGCGTGCCGAGAACGCCTGTTTCTTGCGCGAGAAACTCGAGAGAAGCGTGCTTATTAAATGCTGTTCGGCCGCCACGCCCGAGCAAAAGCATCGGCTCGAGCAGATTCTTACCGAGTCCGAGTCGCTCGACCATAGCGAGACGCGTCGTTTCTTTGATCTGGATAACCTGTTCCATGAGACGTGTTTTGAGATTGCCGGCCGTCACATGTTGTGGGATTGGATGAAGAGCGTCAATACGCATTTTGAGCGGTATAACTGGCTGCGCGCGGTATCTCAGGACCTTGATTGGGAGCCGATTCGTCGTCAGCACCGTCGGATTTTGGAGACCATTAAGGAAGGCGACACCGATACGGCGAGCTATCTGGCAGAGACGCACTTGCATCTGATGCCCGAGGAGCAGGGTCCGGTTATCGCCTTGCATCCCGACTACTTTGAGCTGTCCAAAGATACGGCCATCTAACTCGCCCCCCCCCTCATTAGTTGCAGTGAAATAGGAATTGTTTTGCGGCTCTGATGCTGTAAGCAGTCCGTATTCCACCGCAAGTGCCGGGGCACATCGGGGCACGAAAACGCTGCGGCGCCGCTTGGAGGAAAAGACCGGAAGCAAGGGTCCATTCCTCCAGACGGCGCCGCAGCTGTTTTGATGCTTCGGCTTTTGTCGAAGTGTCTTAGTTGAGCGCGACTGCCAGCCGAGTAGGCAAAGCGGCTCGGGGGCGTGTCGCTTCCGTCACGTTCTATCAGCATACAAGACGGTTTTGGTTCTTGTTCGTGACGGAAACGGCGCGCTTCCGAGCCGCTTTAAAAGAAAGGGGGCGAGGTTTAGGGCACGCCCCCTTTCACGATAGAGAGCTAAACCTAGCCGCGGACCTTCTTGACGACGTCCATGGCCTCGCGGGCGATCTGCTCGACCTTGGAGAAGTCGCCGTCGGCAAACAGGGCCGGCTTGACCATCCAGGTGCCACCGCAGGCGATGATGGCGGAGGAGCTCAGGTACTCCTCGACGTTGGCGGTGCTCACGCCGCCGGTAGGCATAAAGCGGTGACCGACAAACGGAGCGGCGAGGGCCTTGATGGTGTTCAGGCCGCCATACTGGGACGCGGGGAAGAACTTGGTGACCTTGAGGCCCAGGTTCTCGGCTGCGGTGACCTCGGAGGGGGTCACGGTGCCGGGAAGGACGGGCAGGTCGATGTCGATGCAGTGCTTCACGACATCCTCGTTGTAACCCGGGGAGACGATGAACTTGGCACCGGCTGCGCGGGCCTGCCCAACCTGCTCGACGGTCAGGACAGTGCCGGCGCCAACGCACATCTCGGGCTCGGCCTCGGCCATAGCGGCGATGCACTCGGCGGCGCAGGCGGTGCGGAAGGTGACCTCGGCGGACTTCATGCCAGCTGCCATAAGGGCGTGGGCGAGCGGAGCGGCGTCCTCGACCTTGTCGAGCACAACGACCGGCACGATGCCCAGGGACTCAAGCGTGGTGTAGAACTGATCGAACATGATGTTCCTTTCGATGTGTGGCGCGCATGGGCGCGTGATTGCCAAATGTGCTGGTCAGGAGCCGATTTTGGATTGGTTATCGGAGGCACTGCTTGGGGTTCAAGCAATTCCAAAACCGGCTGCTCGACCAGTCATGTAGGGAATGCCAGGCAAAACCGGAATGGGACTGGTGGTTTTGCCCGGCCGGAGGAATCAGGGAGCGGACCGCAGGGGTATGGGATTGGAAAGCTGCGGCCCGCGGAATGGGGAACGAATTAACGGGCGACGCGGGTGCCACCGTCGGCGGCGGATGCCGCGGCTGCGATCTCGTCTGCGGTCACCAAGTTGGAATCGCCCTTGATAGTGAGCTTGAGGATCGAGGCTGCAATCGCGTAGTTGACGGCATCCTGCGGGTCAAAGTCGTTGATGAGGGCATGGACGAGGCCGGCGTTGAAAGCGTCGCCGGCGGCAACGCCCTCGAGCACGTGTACGTCGTGAGCAGGGGAGAACCAGTGCTCGCCACTCTCGGCGTCAAAGAGCATGCCCATCCAGATGGAGCGCTCGACGCAGGAGATGTTACGGACGACCGAGGCGACCTTCTTGCAGCCGTACTCGGCGCAGATCTGACGGGCCATCTCGACGTAGGTGTCGCGCTCCTCGATGCCGTGGGCAAGGGAGCCAGAGACGCAGGTCATACCGAGGCCAGCAGGCGCATCCTCGTCGTTGGCGATGCAGATGTCGACGAGCGGCAGGAGTTCCTTCATGGTGGCCTGCGATTTCTCGGGCGACCACATCTTGCCGCGATAGTTCACGTCGCACACGGTGGTGATGCCCTTGGCGCGGCAGACGGCGAGCGCCTCCTTGCAGGCGGCGGCCATCTCGTCGGAGACGGCGGGGGTCACGCCGGAGAAGTAGAAGACATCGATGCCCTTGAGGATCTCGTCCCAGTTAAAGACGTCGCGCTTGGCCATGTTGATGGCAGAGTACTTGCGGTCGTAGACGCAACCGTTACCGCGCTGCGAGGCGCCGACCTCAAACACATAGGAGCCAAGACGGTCGCCCTGACGCACGACGCGCGTGGTGTCGACGCCGTAGGCCTTCAGCGAACGCAGGGCGCACTCGCCCAGACGGTTGGCCGGGACAACGGAGACGTAAGCGGCCTTGTCGCCCTGGTAGGCCAGGGAAAGCGCGGTGTTGGCCTCGGCGCCGCCGTAGCGGACGTCAAACTCGGTTGCCTGCTCAATACGCAGGTGGTCTTTGGGCGAGAGTCTCATCATGATCTCGCCGAAGGTAAGAACCGTTTTACCCATGGTCGCGCAGCTCCTTTTACTCGTGCGTACACCTTTGATATGGCGTTGGCACGCAGGTGCCAAGACGGTAGGGTGCGTCTTTGCACTTGCGTGCCAACGCTCGCCGAAATCGGTTTACGAAATCGGTTTCGTTTCGAGTTGTAGTATACTCACCTACAGCGTTTTGCAACCGAGATTTTTAAAAAATGCCTAAAATGGCTCAGACTGCCGACATTGGGAAACGGGGTGCGCTATGGCGCAGATGAGAATCAAGGACATTGCCGCCGAGGCGGGCGTGAGCCCGGCCACGGTCTCGCGCTATCTCAATAACCGCCCCGGGCAAATGACCGAGGAGACCCGTGCTCGCATCGCGGCAGTTATCGAGCGCACCGGTTATCGCCCACGTGCCGCCGCGCGCAATCTGCGCAGCTCGCGTACGAACCTCATTGGTGTGATTCTGGCTGACATCGCCAACCCGTTCTCGAGCGCCATGCTCGAGGGCCTTTCCGCCAGCGCCGCGGCGCGCGGCTGCTCGCTCATGACGGCCATTAGCGGCAACGACCCCGCTAAGGAAGCGGAGTCGCTCACCAGACTTATCGATGCCGGCGTGGACGGCCTGGTCGTCAACACCTGCGGAGGCAATGACGAGGCGATCGCCGCGGCAGCGGGACGTCTGCCCGTCGTGCTGCTCGACCGCGACGTTGCCGACGGCGGTGTTGACCTGGTGACATCTAACAACCGTGAGCTGGTCGCCGGCTTGGTAGACGCCTTGGCAGCTGCGGGCAGCGAGCGTCTGTGCCTGCTCACCGAGGCAAGCGACGATAGCCCCGTGCGTCGAGAGCGCGCCGAGGCCTTTGCCGACGAGCTTTCGCGCCGCGGCCTTGCGGGCGAGGTCGTCACCCTGGCCGACGGTGGCGCCACGGGCGTTGGCCGTTTGGACAAGACCATCCGCGACTACGCGGGCAAAAGGCTCGGCCTTATCGCCGTCAACGGCCTGGTTTTCCTGCGTCTGACCGAGGCGCTGGCGCAGCTTGGTCCCTCGCTGCCGGCGGGGCTCAAGATCGCGACGTTTGACGACTACCCCTGGAACCATGTGCTCTTTGGCGGCGTCACCACGGCAGCGCAGGACACCCTCACCATTGCCGAGCGCGTAGTCGAGCGCCTTTCCGAGCGCATCGACGTCGTTACCACCACCGTGGGCGAGGCCGCAAAGCTGGCGCCCAAACGCATCGAGATCCCCGGCCACATCGAACACCGCGCATCAACCTCGCGCTAACCATTCGTTCGCAACTGCCTGTTCGCGCACGTTTTTTGAGCGCTTGATACGCTTTAACCCTGCGGAAACATTTTTCTGCGATAGTATCTGCGATATAGACCAGTCGAAACCCGCCCGAAAGAAAGGGGAGCGACATGAACCAGCAGAACATCGATTACGTACTCCGCTCCGTAGAGCAGCGTGACATCCGCTTTGTGCGTCTGTGGTTTGTTGACATTCTCGGCCGCCTCAAGAACTTTGCCATTAGCCCCGAGGACCTCGAGGTCGCTTTTGAGGAGGGTATTGGCTTTGACGGCTCCGCCATCGAGGGCTTTGCCACGCCCGAGGAAGCCGACATGCTGGCGTTCCCCGATGCTTCGACCTTCCAGATTCTGCCGTGGCGTCCGAGCCACAACGGCGTTGCCCGCGTATTCTGCGACGTGTGCACTCCCGACCGCAAGCCCTTCGCCGGCGATCCGCGCGATGCCCTGCGCCGCATGTTCCGCAAGGCCGAGAAGGCCGGCTATCTGCTCAACGTGGGCGCCGAGCTGGAGTATTACTACTTCCCCGACGAGCACACCCCCGAGCCGCTCGACAACGTGGGCTACTTCGATCTTTCGGTGAGCGATGCCGCCCGCGACCTGCGTCGCAACACGGTCCTCACGCTCGAGAAGATGTCCGTGCCCGTGGAGTACACCTTCCACGCCGCCGGCCGCTCGCAGCACGGCATGAGCCTGCGCCACGCCGAGGCCCTGAGCATGTCCGACGCCATCACCACGGCCAAACTCATCATTAAGCAGCAGGCCTACGAGAGCGGCTGCCACGCATCCTTTATGCCCAAGCCGTTGGCAGGCGAGGACGGCAGTGCTATGTTCCTGTGCCAGTCGCTATTCGACCACGACGGCAACAACGTCTTTTGGGGCGAGGACGACGAGAAGTACCATCTCTCCGATATCGCCAAGCACTACATGGCCGGCATTCTGGCACACGCGCGCGAGATCAGCGCCATCACCAACCCCACGGTCAACTCGTACAAGCGCATCACCACGGGCGGCGACTCCGTGCCGCAGTACGCCACGTGGGGTCTGCGCAACCGCGCGAGCATGGTCCGCATCCCGGTCTACAAGCCCGGCAAGCAGCTGTCCACGCGCATCGAGCTGCGCAGCCCCGACCCCATGGCCAACCCGTACCTGGTCAACGCCGTCACGCTGGCGGCTGGTCTGGACGGCATCGAGCGCAAGCTGGAGCTCCCGCCCGAGGCAACGGCCGAGACGCTCAAGCTCACCGACCGCCAGATGGTCGAGGCCGGCTACACGCCGCTGCCGCGTTCGCTCAAAGAGGCGCTCGACGTGTTTGAGGACTCGCAGTTTATGAAGGATGCCCTCGGCGAGCACATCCACAGCTTCTTCCTCAAAAAGAAGCGCGACGAGTGGCATAAGTTTGAGTCTACGATCACCGAGTGGGAGATCAAGCACTACCTGGCGAACTCCTAATCGCGCTGGCTTGTTCCAGTACGATTGAGCTCATTTCTTTGGAGGCCGATATGTCCGAAAAGAGTGCCCTGTTCATGGCGCGCACGACGCGCTTCCACGAGTTTGCCCGCAGCTTGACGACTACCCTGGGTGTCGAGGTGAGCCTGGCCACTCCCGATTCGCCGACTGCGGCGCACGACTTTGATCTGCTGATCCTCGATTCCGATGGCATCCGCAGCGACCGCATCGATCAGATTGCCAAGTGGCTTGACGATCGCGGTAGTGTCCCCATGCTGGTGATTGTCGACGACGAGGCGCTCGGCACCCTGCGCCTGCCGAATCACGCACATGCCGACTTTGTATGCCCCACGGCGACGCCCAACGAGCTTAAGGCTCGCGCGCAGCGCCTGATGGGCGAGGAGGAGACCGTCACCGCCGACGATGTACTCAACATCGATAACCTCGAGATTAACCTGGCCACCTACCAGGTGACGCTCGATGGCGAGCCCATCGACCTGACGCTGATGGAGTACTCGCTGCTGAGCTTTTTGGCGACGCACCCCAACCGCGCCTACAGCCGCGAGGTGCTGCTGCACCGCGTGTGGGGCTTTGAGTACTGCGGCGGCACGCGCACCGTCGACGTGCACATTCGACGCATCCGTTCCAAGGTGGGCCCGCAGATCGCGGCACATATCACCACCGTCCGCGGCGTGGGCTATCTGTTTAAAGACTAGATTTTCACTACAAAGGGGACAGGCACCTTTGTGGTGGTTTTGCCGTAGGCCGGGTCCTTTCGGGCCTGCAACAGAACTTAAGCCTTCCTAAAAGATTGCGTTTTCATACACGTTCGCCCGCATATTGGGGTACAACTCAACGTGAACAATGATGGCCCGCCACATGTTTGGCGGGCCTTTGGTTATTTGACGAAAGGATCGCAGCCATGAGCGAGAACGATTCCCAGCGTCCCCAGGATGTGGGCCACGTCGGCGAGACTCAGCAGCAACCGCGCGTACAGGTTGAGTCGACGCCTGCCGACGGCAACATTCCCTACGTGCAGGCCTACGACACGCAGACCGGCAAGCCGCTCGTCGGTCAGCAGGTCGTGAACAAGCACACGGTGGTCAAGACCAAGACCAAAAAGCTACCGATCTTTATTACGGCACTCGCCGGCTGTGCCTGCGGCGCCCTGCTGGTCATTGCGCTCATTATGAGCGGCACGCTCAACATTGGCGGCGGCAAGAATGCCGTGACGGCGGGTGCTTCGGGTTCGTCGACGCAAAAGATCACCATCGACTCCGAGGACACCACGTTGGCCGAGGCCGTTTCTGCCAAGGCATTGCCCTCCGTGGTTTCCATCACCGCCACTTCGAGCGGCAGCCAGAATGGCTCGCTTTCGCAGTCTGCCGACGAGTCGGATAGTTCGGGCAGCGTCGGTTCGGGCGTGGTGCTCGATACCGAGGGCCACATCCTCACCAACAACCACGTGGTTGATGGCTACGACCAGTACGTGGTGACCATGGACGACGGCACCACCTACGAGGCCGAGTTCGTGGGCAACGATGCCTCGAGCGACCTAGCCGTTATCAAGCTCAAGGATGCCGACGCCTCCAAGCTCACGCCGATCGAGATCGGTGACTCCTCCAAGCTCAACGTGGGCGAGTGGGTTATGGCGATCGGCTCGCCGTTCGGTAACGAACAGTCTGTCTCTACCGGTATCGTCTCGGCGCTCTACCGCTCCACGGCCATGAGCTCTACCAGCGGTAACACCATCTATGCCAACATGATCCAGACCGACGCCGCTATCAACCCGGGCAACTCCGGCGGCGCGCTCGTCAACGACAATGGCGAGCTTGTGGGTATTAACTCGCTCATCGAGAGCTATTCGGGCTCCAGCTCGGGCGTGGGCTTTGCCATTCCGGTTAACTACGCCAAGAACATTGCCGACCAGATTATCGACGGCAAGACGCCGGTGCATCCGTACATGGGCGCTACGCTTTCGAGCGTCAATGCCCTCAATGCCCGCACTAACAAGCTGAGCACCGATAGCGGCGCGTATGTGGCGAGCGTCGTTGAGGATGGTCCTGCCGCCAAGGCCGGCATTCAGGAGGGTGACGTCATCACCAAGCTGGGCGACGACGAGATCACGAGCGCCGATGGCCTGATCATCGCACTGCGCAGCCACGAGGTGGGCGAGAAGGTCGAGATCACACTCATGCGTGGCAAGGAAGAGAAAAAGGTCACGGTTGAGCTGGGCTCCGATGAGGAGCTGCAGAACCAGCAGCAGGACGACAGTTCGACCGACACCGGCAACGGCGGTATTACCGACGAGCAGCTGCGCCAGTACCTGGAGGAGCTGCTAGGCCAGCAGGGCCAGGGCCAGGGCTACGGTCAGGGTTTCTAACGAGCCGTATCGCACATATCGAAGCCAGAGGGGCTGTCCCACCAACGCGGGACAGCCCCTCTTTTCTTATTGATCCGTTGGGGACGGAGGAAAACGGATCGCTTGGGGCTGACAAGAGGCCTGGTCTGGAATGGTCTGGACAGTTAGTTCAGATACGTATAAATCTGGGGCAGCTTGGGATGCGTTTTAAGCAATTTTTGATTGGGATGGGGCTCGAATGGGTGTTTGGAAGGGAGAGCGGGACGTTTACATGGTCGCGAGGAGCCCAAATTAGTTGAAACAGGGGTGTTCGTGCCTGATTCAGCTCTAGGATTTATACGTATCTGAACTAACTGTCCACCCCGGTCTGGCGGCTGCCGATTCGGTGCGGTTTGAGACCGCTATTCGACCCCGTTGCGACCGGTGGTACTCTTGTATCCGTTTGAAATCGAGCGAAGGAGTGCCGCTATGGAGCAATCGAGCCTGTTTGGTGACGGCGTGGACATCGATACCGAAACGCCCGCGAGCGCGGATGCCGCCGCACCGACCGACGCCCATGCCCGGGCGGCAGCGCGCGCGGCCGAGCTGCGCCACGAGCTCGATTACCACGCCTATCGCTACTACATGCTCGATGCGCCCGAGATCACGGACGCCGCCTTTGACAAAATGCTCGTTGAACTGCAGGAAATCGAGGCCACCTACCCAGACCTGGTGACGTCCGACAGCTATACCCAGCGCGTGGGCGGTTATGTGAGCGAGCAGTTTACGCCGGTCACGCACATGGCGCGCATGTATTCCATGGACGATGCCATGGATCTGGATGAGCTCGACGCATGGCTCCAGCGCACTGAGGATGCCCTCGGTGCCGGCAGCGTTACCTATACCTGCGAGCTTAAGATCGACGGCCTGGGCGTGGCGCTTACCTACCAAAACGGCACCTTTGTGCGCGCGGCCACGCGCGGCGACGGCACCACGGGCGAGGACGTGTCGCTCAACGTGCGAACCATCAAGGACGTGCCCATGCACCTGTCCGAGCCGGCGCTCGCTCACATGGGCGCCGACCGCGGGCGCACCATCGAGGTGCGCGGCGAGGTCTATATGCCTAAGGGCAGCTTTGTGCGCCTGAACGACGAGGCCGATGCCGAGGGTCGCGACCCCTTCGCCAACCCGCGCAACGCCGCCGCCGGCAGCCTGCGCCAAAAGGATCCCAAGGTCACGGCGCGCCGCGACCTGGCCACCTTTATCTATGCCATCGCCGATACCGACCCGCTCCACGTCCACAGCCAGCGCGAGTTCCTCGATTGGCTGCGCAGTGCCGGTTTTAGCGTCAACCCCAACGTGGCACGCTGCGCCACGCCGGCCGAGGTCCACGAGTTCTGCGCCCAGGCCCTCGAGCATCGCGGTGACTTGGACTATGACATCGACGGCGTGGTCGTAAAGGTCGACAGCTTCCAGCAGCAGCTCGACCTGGGCTTTACTGCCCGCGCGCCACGCTGGGCCATCGCCTTTAAGTTCCCGCCCGAGGAAAAGCAGACCGTCCTGCGCGAAATTCGCATCCAGGTGGGCCGCACCGGTGTGCTCACACCGGTCGCCGAGTTCGACCCGGTGACGGTTGCCGGCTCCACTATCGCGCGCGCCACGCTGCACAACATCGACGAGATTCGTCGCAAAAACGTGCGCGAGGGCGACACTATCATCGTGCACAAGGCAGGCGATGTAATCCCCGAGGTCGTGGGCCCGGTGCTCGATAAGCGTCCGGCCGATTCGGTCGACTGGCAGATGCCCGAGGCCTGCCCCGTGTGCGGCAGCCCCGTGGTCCACGAGGATGGCGAGGTTGCCTACCGCTGTGTGTCCATCGACTGCCCCGCACAGCTCAAGGAGCGCTTGCTCCACTGGGTGAGCCGCGGCTGCATGGACGTCGACGGCCTGGGCGACGAGATCGTCGACAAGATGATCGCCGCCGGTCTGATCCACGATGTCGCGGACTTCTACCAGCTCACGGTCGACGACATCGCCGGACTGGACACGGGCCGCACCTATGCCAGCTCCAACAGCAAAAAGGGCGTCAAGAAGGGCGACCCCATTCCGGTAGGCCTCAAGACGGCCGAAAAGATCGTCGCCGAGCTCAACAAGTCCAAGAGCCAGCCGCTCGGTCGCGTGCTGTTTGCCCTGGGCATCCGCCACGTGGGCAAGAGCGTGGGCGAGGTTATCGCCGAGCGATTCCTGTCGATTGACAAGCTCATCTTGGCGAGCGAAGAGGATATTGCCGAGTGCGAGGGCATCGGTCCCAAGATTGCGGCGAGCGTCAAGCAGTTCCTGGCCGTGCCCGAGAACCTTGCCGTGCTGGAGCACCTGCGCCAGGCGGGCCTGTCGCTCGAGGTCGACTTGGGCGCCGCGCACGCGCAAGCCGCAGCCGACGCTGGCGTGGCGGGCGAGCTCGCCGACGCACAGCCACTCGCGGGTCTGACCTTCGTGCTCACCGGCACGCTCGTCAACCGCACGCGCGACGAGGCGGGCGCGGCACTCAAGGTGCTTGGCGCCAAGGTTTCGGGCAGCGTGTCAAAGAAGACGAGCTATCTGGTCGCCGGCCCCAAAGCGGGCTCAAAGCTCACCAAGGCCGAGCAGCTGGGTGTGCCCGTGTTGGATGAGGCGGCACTTGAACAGATTTTGGCGACGGGTAGGGTCCCGGAGGCATAATGATTTGTTGAGGAACTGCGCAGAGGCTCAGTTCCTCAACATCTCCTTATAGTATTTGCCTGTTCAATTTCGATATCGTTTCCCTCGTATGATCCAGATGCGTCTACCGACTCAAAGCGTGAGTAGGAAACTCTTGTCCCAACTTTGATTTGGGAAAGCTTGTCTTTGATTCGGCCAGATGAGGGGAATGTAATCCGGGTTTGCTTTCCAGCGTCGGTGTAGCGGGGACTGTTGTCTGTTTGGATTACGAGTTCCGTTCCCTCAATAGAATGAACGCTGCCGGCTCCAAAGACAAGGTAATCATCTCCTCCGCTATAGCGGGCTCTATCTGTGCATGAAGAAACGGATGCAAACATAGCGAAAATCACCAATATCGTAACCAGGGCAAAGGCCGTGGTGCCATAGCATTTTGATGGTGCCATCCGGTCTACCAAAAGACTGTTCCGTTCAATTTGACCATATTGGGCGTTGCATAGTTAATCGCTCGGGGATAAGTGTTCCATCCGTCGAATACTTCGAGCCACTGCAGTTCGATGCCAGAGCTTCCATTATGCCCAGTAAAATAGCCAGTTACCGTGACTGTATGACCTGATAGCTCGACGGATCCTTCACTGTTTCGGCTGTTGATCCACATATGATACAAGCCGATATTCCCTTGATCGATAGTTGCTCTGTACTGAGCGAATTGAGGCTGATAACCGAAAAATTGAGTATTAAGTGCTCTACCCTTTTGAGCGGCAAGACTTTTAAACGGAACAATTCCATCTGGGATGATCGTGCTTCCGTACTCGACGCCCTGATCATTGGTCTTATACGTTGTTGTGCCAGTGACGTTCCATATTTCTTTATAATAATCGGGATTAAATTGATTAGCGTTTGAACTGGTGAGACCGTAATGCATTGATACAGCGTACAAGGCAGAAACGACGCATGCATACTTATTAGTGCGGGCTTCAACTAATGATTCCGAGACTCCTCGGAACGGTATTCCGTTTAAATCGTCTATTTGGAAATGCAACATCAAGTCATCTTCATTGATAATGACTGCATTCCATGAAGTTGGGTTATTGCTTTGAGGTGCTATACCCTTTTCGGTGACAATCGGGACAGACCGTATATTGTTATAGTTGGTTACACAGTCTCTAGTTCCTGGCACCAAAGTTCCATATTCAATATCGTTGTACGAAATTAGTACGGTTGGGTTTATGGCCTGTTGGCCGGAATAAGTTGAAATGGCGTTTGATAGAGAAGCTGAAATCGGAAGAATGGTATCGCCGAGGGTTATCTCCTTCAGAAGCCCAGGATATGATGCGTCAAGTATTAAATAACCGTAAGGGCTTCCTTCCCTTGTGACACTGATTTCATAGCCACAGATAAGGCCGATTTGTTGGCATACGGGAACGATTTGCTCGATCTCTAAGTTCGCGGATCCGTCGACGATGGGCAACAGGGAAAGTGCGTAGTCTTGTGCTAGGTCTGATGTAAAAGCGACGGATGAGTTTGAGTCGGCAGCGAATACTCTTGTTGGGCGTGACGCGGATAAGCCGATGATCGAGGCTAGGCCGAGAAGAAACGAGCGACGTGATTGAACTCTGGGCATAATGTCTCCTGCCTATGGGGGGCAATATGCTGTCATTTTATTTGCTACATAATACAATCTAATTCGGATTAAGGTAAATGGATGGAATTGCTCGATAAATGGTAGTGATTAGCGGACCGGTATCGCGATCCTCGTCACATACGCCCCTGGGTCGTCGCTGATGATGTCGTCGATGAGGGCGATTTCGCGCGAGGGACCGGCGGGGGACAGGTCGCGCTCGTGCATGTAATCGAGTAAGCGCTCATAGCGCGGGGCCGCCTGACCGTGCGTGCCGCGGAAGCTGACCGTCAGACACCGCGCGGCGGGACGTACTTCGACATCGCCCAGGTAATCGTCCGTGTCATCGAGCAGCATAAAGACCTCGTCGTAGCCGTCAAAGTCGCCGGCGGCGAGGCGCACGGCGCTAATCCCGACGCCTAAGTTGCCCAGAAAGACAAAGGTCTCGTGCTGGCCCTTCTGCAGCTGACGAATCTGCCACTCCAGCGCATAGGCGTCGGTAGGCTTGACGCGTTCGCGCAATACGGCGCAGCGAAGCTCGGGCGCATCGATTGTGCAAATGGTATCGAGCTCGGTGTTCAGGGCATCGTGAAGCAGGGCAAGCCGGTTGTCGATCTTGCGCGACACGCGCTCCAGCTCGCGGCGCTTGCGCTTGATGAGCTCCTGCTGCTGCGCCAGCTGCCGCTGCATGAGGTCCACATCGCGCGTGGTCACAAACTCACGGATTTGTGCGAGCGGCAAGTCGAGAACACGCAGATGACTGATGGTGTTGAGGGTGGAGAGCTGCCGCGATCCGTAGTAGCGGTATCCACTTGCCGGATCGATGTGCGTCGGATCCAGCAAGCCCATCTGCTCGTAATGACGTAGCGTGCCCACGCTCAGGTTAAACAGGCGCGCAATCTCGCCAATGCGGAGCAGGCCCTCAGTATGTTCACTTGGCGTGTCGGTCACAGGACCGCTCCTTTCGGTAAAAAGCAGGGGAGAGGTGCCAGCCTGTGTCGCCTCGCTACGCTACCAACTTGTCAAAAGCTCCGCGGCGGTTGAGTACGGTAAATGCGACAACACAGATGACTGCCGACAAAATCGATCCGCACGGCGAGGCGATGCCCATGGGAAACAACGTATCGGAATAGGCGTTCGACAGCAGCCAGGCGCCGGGCACGCGAATGAGCGCCACCGCCAGCACGTTGTGCGCAAAGCCGATGTAACTCTTGCCATACGCAGCGAAAAAGCCGCTAAAGCAAATGTGGATGCCGGCAAAGATTGCGTCGAAAATATAACTGTGCATATAGCCGGCGCCGGCCGCGACCACCGCGGGGTCCTTGGCAAAAAAGCCGATAAACGCCGGCGCCACCAGCCACATCAGCACCGTGATTAGGCAGCCGTACACTACCGATATGGTCATGGCGTCCTTGAGTACCTGACGTGCACGGTCGCCCTTGCCCGCGCCGGCGTTTTGCGCCGTGAGCGCGCTGACGGTGGCACCCATGGAACTCGGCACAATGAACAAAAAGCTGATCATCTTCTCGACCAGGCCCACGGCGGCGGCGTCGACCAGGCCGCGATGGTTGGCGATGACGGTGATAAACATAAAAGCCACCTGGATGCAGCCGTCCTGTACTGCCACGGGCACGCCGATCTTAAGAATGCTGCTGAGCACCTCGGGCTGGGGGCGCAGGTCGCTACGCTTAACGTGGATGTTCGTGCGGCGGCTCTTAAGCCACACAAGCGCGAGGGCAACGCTTGCCGTCTGGGCGGTTACCGTGCCGAGTGCCGCGCCCACGGGGCCGAGCCCCATGTGGCCGATAAACAGAAAATCGAGCGCGATGTTGATGATGCATGCCACGCCGATCACGTACATGGGCGAGCGCGAATCGCCAAGGCCGCGAAAGATGGCCGAGAGAATGTTGTATGCGGCGATAAACGGAATGCCGACAAAGCAGATACGCAGGTAGGCGGCGGTGCCTTCGACCGCCTCGGGCGGCGTGCCAATGAGCGCCACAACCTGCGGGCATAGTGCAAACAAGATGACGGCCAGTACCACCGAGACGCCCATAAACAGCGTGATAGTATTGCCGATGGCGGTCTCGGCGCGGTCAAAGCGGCGCGAGCCCACGGCATGGCCGACGATGACCGTCGTTCCCATGGCCAGGCCCACGAGCGTCACGGTAATGATATAGAGCGTCTGCGCGCCATTGCCCACGGCGGTGATGCCGGCGGCGCCGCTAAACTGCCCCATCATGTACAGGTCGGCCATGCCGTAGAGCATCTGCAAAAAGTACGAGAGCATATAAGGCAGGGCAAAGACCGCGATGGTCTTAAGGACATTGCCGCGTGTGAGGTCGTGTTCCATGGGCGGGGGCACTTTCTGGCTGGGTTTGTTTATGTACCAGTGTAGTGAAAACCCTACAACGATTGTAGAGTCAAGGTTTGTGTTGGGTGCCGGGCGAAAAAAGTCACGCGCACCATTATTCCGAGTGAATATGGACACACGTCACGAGAACTCGCCGCCGGCGTTAACCTTGCAGAAAACGATTTCGGAATACTTGACACCATTATTCGGCGCGCAATAATACGTGCGTTTGCGAACAACGTTTGATGGGGGTTGAACCTGCGTGCGCAATCTCAAAATACTGTTTTCTTATCTAGGGGCATACCGTCGCGATGCCATTCTCGGCGTGTTCTTTGTGTCGGTCGAGACGGTGCTCGAGCTGTTTATCCCGGTCATCATGGCCAACATCATCGATGTGGGCGTGCCTGCGGGTGATATCAACTACATGCTGCTGCAGGGCGCGTACATGTTGGTGTGCGCTGCGCTTTCGCTGGTACTGGGCTTGGGTTATGCACACACGTCCGCCCGCGTTGCCTCGGGCCTAGGCGCTAACCTGCGCGAGGCCGAGTACAAAAAGATTCAGACGCTCGCTTTTGGTAACCTGGACAACTACGACGTCAGCTCGCTCGTCACTCGCATGACCACGGACATCACCGTTATCCAAAATGCTGTGAGCAACGGCTTTCGCCCTACGGTGCGCGGCCCGGTGACGCTTATCGTCGGCCTTATCTACGCGCTGATGCTGTCGCGCCCGCTCGCCACCGTCTTTGCGATCATCTTGCCCGTGCTGGCAATCGTGCTGGGTGTCATCACCTATCGCGTCAGTCCGCTCTACCGCCAACTCCAGACCTCGATGGACCACCTCAACGGCGTGGTACAGGAAGACCTCACCGCCGTGCGTGCCGTCAAGGCCTACGTTCGTACCGAGCACGAGGAGGCCAAGTTCGACACCGTCAATACCGAGCTCGCCGGCACGGCGACCAAGACCTTCGGCACCGCCGTGCTCAACCTGCCGGTGTTTCAGCTGTCGATGTACGTGGCGGCGCTTTCCATTCTGTGGATTGGCGGCCGCATGATCATCGAAGGTCGCTTGGGCGTGGGCTCGCTCACGGGCTTTATGAGTTACGTGCTGCTGATCATGAACTCGCTCATGATGATCTCCAACGTATTTTTGCTGCTTACGCGCGCTCTCACGAGTGTGGGCCGTATCGCAGAGGTGCTCGATGAAGAGCCCTTTATCGCCAACCCTGTGGGAGACCTCGCGACTGCGGCGCCAGCGGACGGCGGTATCGAGTTTCGCGACGTTTCCTTTAAATACCGTGCGGATGCAGTCGAGGATGTGCTCGAGCATATCGACCTTCGCATCGAGAGCGGCTCGACGGTGGGCATCCTCGGCGGCACGGGTTCGGGCAAGAGTTCGCTTGTGCAGCTGATTGCGCGCCTGTACGACGCCACCGAGGGCGCCGTGCTTGTGGGCGGACATGACGTGCGTGACTACGACCTGGCTACCTTGCGCGACGCGGTGGGCATTGTGCTGCAGAAGAATGTGCTGTTCACGGGCACCGTGCGTGAGAACCTGCAGTGGGGCAATCCGCAGGCGTCGGACGATGAGCTCCTCGCGGCTTGCCGCGCGGCGTGCGTGGACGAGTTCCTTGATCGCATCGGCGGGCTGGACGGCGAGTTGGGCCAAGGCGGCGCCGGTGTTTCGGGTGGCCAGAAGCAACGCCTGTGCATTGCGCGCACGCTGCTCAAGCATCCGCGCGTGCTCATTTTTGATGACTCCACCAGCGCGGTCGATATGGCGACCGACGCTAAGATTCGCGAGCACATCGCTCGGATTCCCAATACGACCGTGCTCATCATCGCCCAGCGCATCGCGAGCGTCATGGATGCCGATCGCATTGTGGTGTTGGACGACGGTCGTGTCCACGGCGTGGGCACGCACGAGGAACTGCTGGCGGGCGACAACATCTACCAGGAGATTTACGCCTCGCAGATGGAGTTTGCGGGGAACGCGGACACCGGCGATGGCAGCGACGATGGCTGCGCGAATGATCCGTTTTCCTCCGTCCCCAGCGGATTGCCCTTGGAAGGGGGTGAGCGCCATGCCTAAGACCGCAGCCCAAGCACGTCCTGCCGACCTCAAGCGCACGGTGCGCCGCTTGCTCTCCTACATGGGTCACGCCAAGTTCTCGTTGCTCGCGGTGGGCGTGCTCGCCTCCGTCGCCGCCATCGCGAGCCTCGCTGGCACCTACATGGTGCGCCCCATCGTTAACGGTTTGGCCACGGGCGGGGAGGAACTGCTCGCCAAGCAGGTCATCCTGACGGCGATCATCTACGCCGCGGGCGTGCTCTCGGCCCTGGGCTACTCACAGATCATGGTGCGCGCGGCCCAACGCGTGGTGTCCGATATTCGCCGCGACCTGTTTGCGCACATCCAGACGCTGCCGCTCAGTTATTTTGACAGCACGCGCTCGGGCGACATCATGAGTTTTTTCACCAACGACGTCGACACCGTCTCCGAGGCGCTCAACAACAGCTTTGCCAACGTGATTCAGGCCGCCATTCAGGTTGTGGGTACCACGGCTATGCTCATCATCCTTAACTGGCAGCTCACGATTATCACACTCGTGTGCGATGCGGCCATTGTGCTGTATGCGCGCTACTCGGGCGCGCGCTCTAAGCGTTTCTTTGCTGCCCAGCAGGCATCGCTTGGCGACCTGGACGGATATATCGAAGAGATGGTCTCGGGTCAAAAGGTCATCAAGGTCTTTAACCGTGAGGCGGCGAATGTCGCCGGCTTTGCCTGCCGCAACGACGAGCTTCGCCGCACCGGCACCGCCGCCGTGAGCTATGCCAACTCCATGGTGCCCATGACTGTCGTGATTGGCTACGTCAACTATGCCATCGTCGCCGTGGCGGGCGGCATGCTCTGCATCAAGGGGCTCGCCGACGTAGGTGCGCTCGCGAGCTACCTGGTCTTTGTGCGCCAGGCCGCCATGCCCATCAACCAGTTTACGCAGCTCGGCAACTTCTTGCTCAACGCGTTGGCCGGTGCCGAGCGCCTGTTTGCGGCTATGGACCTTAAGCCCGAGGTGGACGAGGGCTGCGTGGAGCTGGTGCAGACGGGCGACGCCGCATGGGCGTGGAAGATTCCCGAGGGTCAGGGCGTGGGCGCGTACGGGCACTTGCATGATGTGGTTGCTGTTGATGAGTCGGGCCGCGCGGTGGCTGCCGACGGCACCGAGCTCACGTGCGGCTTGGTCCCGCTTGCCGGCGACGTGCGCTTCCATGCCGTGGATTTTTCCTACGTGCCGGGCACCCGTGTGCTCATGGATCTCAACCTGTTTGCCAAGCCGGGGCAAAAGATCGCGTTTGTGGGCTCGACGGGTGCCGGAAAGACGACCATCACCAACCTCATCAACCGCTTCTACGAGGTCGATGACGGCGAGATCACGTACGACGGCATCGACGTCAAGCACATTGCCAAGGCCAGCCTGCGCGGATCGCTCGGCATTGTGCTGCAGGACACGCACCTGTTTAGCGGCACCATTGCGCAGAACATCCGCTTTGGCAAGCTCGACGCGACCGACGAGGAGGTGCGCGCCGCTGCCGAGGCAGCCTGCGCCGACTCGTTTATCCGCCGCCTGCCTCAGGGCTATGACACGCTCGTGACCGCCGATGGCGCCAACCTGTCGCAGGGCCAGCGTCAGCTGCTCGCCATCGCGCGCGTGGCCGTTGCCGACCCGCCGGTGCTCATCCTGGACGAGGCCACTTCGAGCATCGACACGCGTACCGAAAAGCTCATCGAGCGCGGTATGGACCGCATCATGCGTGGACGCACCACGTTTATGATTGCGCACCGCCTGTCCACCGTCCGCGACGCCGACGCCATCATGGTCCTCGAACACGGCCGCATCATCGAGCGCGGCACGCACGAAGAGTTGCTCGCCCAGCACGGCGAGTACTGGCAGCTGGCGCATGGCTTAAAAGAGTTGGATTAACCCGTTCGAGCACGATGCTTTGACCCCTCCGTGCCTCTTACCTCGCCTCAGACCATCACAACATTCGACGTTTTTCGCCAAAAACGGGAAAAGCATCAAATGTTGTGATGGTTTTTCTGCCACTCGACCGGGTGGAATCGCTTTCTTGCGCACGAAGGTGTGCGGACCCGTGAGCAGGGGAATAAGGTTGGTTATCCGACTCCATTGGAGGGCTCATGGACCTGCCGATCGTCCTGTCCCATAAGACTGCCTGGCTGTACCACAACGTGGCGCGCCCGTCCGAGCCGCTCTCGCGAGCAAGCAGTCTATACGATGAGGACTCGCTTGCTAACGAGACGGAGCCGACCGCGGGCCTGCCCAAATTGGGGCTCGATGCCAAGGGGCTGAGGGCTTCGACGGCAGTTGGGATCGTTACCGACTATCTGGTTTCACTTGGTATTCCACGAGAAGAGCTCGATCATATCGACACGCTCGTCAACTTCGATTTTGAGCGCTCGACGCCGGCTGGATTTAGGTGCCACGTGTTTGGGGCGCCGATACCTCCAGACCATCTTATCGAGGTGGCAGAGGGCCTTCTGGTGGTTGATGAGGTCATGTGCTTTGTCCAAGCGGGTTCGTGGATGAGCGAGCCCGAGCAGCTGGAATATGGCTATGAAATCTGCGCCCGATACCATTTGAATCATCTGTCGACAGGCGATTATATCGAGATGGGGCAGAGGTATACCGTTGCCGACTTGATTGCTTATTGCAATGAGAACCGATCTCGTCAGGGGGCTATACGCGCGGCCGCCGTGCTCAAGCGCGTGCACAATGGCGCGCGCTCGCCCATGGAGACGGCCACCGCAATCATGGTCGTAGCAAAACGTTCCCAGGGCGGGCTGGGATACGCCAAGATCGAGCTCAACCATCGGGTCGATGTTCCCAACGAGTTCAAATATCTCGCAAAGGCCGGGTATTTCGAAATCGACGTATATGCGCCTGCGAGCGGTACGGGGATTGAATACAACGGCTCGGACCATCTTGATAAACAGCGCAGCGCGTCGGATGCGGAGCGTATGACCGTGCTGAGCGCGCTGGGCTTTAGGATGATCGTCCTCACCGGGACTCAGTTTGCCCATCAGCTGCAATTGCATCGGGCGATGAACGCCATCGCGCTCGCTATGGGCCTTAAGTGCGATCGAAGCGAAGCGTTTCAGAAACGTCAGAACGACCTGCGAGAATTCGTGATTCGGCACTGGGACGGCGGCCTCTAGGGGCGTTCCGGCCCTTCTACGGGGTGCCGTGGGCAGACAAACCATCACAACATTCAACGTTTTTTGCCAAAAACGGGAAAAGCATCGAATGTTGTGATGGTCTGTGCTGAGGATGGGCTTGGGAAGCCGGTCTTGCTCGAAGCGACCTGTCCTGTCGTACGGGTGTCGGCGTGATTCTCTCGTGGGGTATTATGTTTTCCGAAGAATAAAACGCCGCGTGAGGGGAGGGCTGCGTGGACGGGCACGTGCAACATGACGGCTTTGGCCGCGATATCAACTACCTGCGCATTGCCGTTACCGACAAGTGCAATTTCCGCTGCATTTACTGTATGCCGGCCGATGGCGTGGCGCCCCGTGCACATGACGAGCTGCTCAGCGCCGAGGAAATCGCCCGCTTTGTGCGCTTGGTGGCGGGGGAGGGCATTCGCCGCGTGCGCCTGACGGGTGGCGAGCCGCTGGTCAGCCGCCGTATCATCCCGCTTATTCGCGACATCCGCGCGATTCCGCAGATCGAGGACATCTCGCTTACCACCAACGGCGCCCTGCTGCCCAAGCTGGCGCCGCAGCTCAAAGATGCCGGGCTTAACCGCGTCAACATCTCGCTCGACACACTCGACCCTACGCTCTTTGGAAAGATCACGCGCCTGGGTCGACTCGAGCAGACCATGGCTGGCATCGACGCGGCGCTGGCTTGGGGCTTTGAGCCCGTTAAGGTCAACTGCGTTGTTGTGCGCCGGCTCAACCAGGATGTGGCGGCCCTCGCGCGGCTCACGCTCGACCGCCCCATCCACCTGCGCTTTATCGAATACATGCCCATTGGCGACGAGCGCACAAGTTCGCATTGCGCCGTGGACCCGCATGCGCCCGCGCTCAATCCCGAGCTGTGGGACGCGAGTGACACCGTGCCGAGCGACGAGCTGCGGGCGCGCATCAATGTCGGGGCCGCCGCGACGGGACTGGGCGAGCTCGAGCCGCTCGACATCAACGACGCTCCTGCCGGCGCGGGCCCTGCGCGCTACTGGCACTTTCCGGGCGCGGCGGGAACGGTCGGCTTCATTAGCGCCATGTCCAACCATTTTTGTGCGAATTGCAACCGTCTGCGCCTGACGGCCGATGGCAACGTGCGTCCGTGCCTGTTCAACGATGCCGAGTATTCGGTGCGTGAGGCGCTGCGCCGTGGTGATGATATGCAGGTACTTTCGATTTGGCGCGATGCCGTGGCCCACAAACCGCAGGAACACGCGATAATTGAGGGCACGCAACGATTTATGTCCCAAATCGGAGGATGATCATATGGCCAAGAGCAGGTACGCCGATGCCACCAAGGCCGCTCGCAGGGCCGCGATGTCTGCCCACAAAGCCACGGCTACTGACAGCAACGCCGACGCGTCCGCACGGCCGACTGCCAGCGCTGCCACCGAGCCCGCCCGTGACGCTCGTCGCGACGAGCTGACGCACGTGGACGCCAAGGGCGAGGTGCGCATGGTCGACGTGTCCGACAAGGCCGAGACCCATCGCATTGCCATCGCCGAGGGCACCATCCTCATGCATCCCGAGACGCAGGCCATGGTGCTGCAGGACCGCGCTAAAAAGGGCGACGTGCTTGCCTGCGCGCGCGTGGCGGGCATTATGGCCATTAAGCGCACGAGCGACATCATCCCCATGTGCCATCCGCTGCTCATTACCAAGAGCAAGTGCGACATTGCACCCATCGCTCCGGCGGGGACGCCGGCCGAGGACGTGCCCGAGGGCTGGGCGCCGGCGCGCGTGGACGGCCAGGTTGGCTTTCACGTGCTGGTTACGGCCGGCGTGACGGGCAAGACGGGTATTGAGATGGAGGCCCTGACCGGCGTGAGCGCCGCGTGCCTAACGATCTACGACATGTGCAAGGCCGTCGATCGCGGCATGGAGATCGTCGACGTTCGCCTGCTGCACAAGGAAGGTGGCCGCTCGGGCATATGGGACCGAGCAGAGCGTCAGGTTGCTGCTGCTAAGGCCGTGGGAGCCGCGGGCGACGCACCCGCAAGTGCACCTGCCGCCATCGCGCCCGCAGCTCCGGCCCCGGCCGTCCCCGCAATCGCGTTTATCGGCTACCAGAACTCGGGCAAGACCACGCTCGTCGAGAAGGTTATCGCCGAGCTCACCCGCCGCGGCCTGCGCGTGGGTTCGCTCAAACATCATGGGCATCATGGCTTTGATATCGATGTGCCCGCTAAGGACACCTGGCGCCATCACCAGGCCGGATCCAAGCACGTGGGCCTCATCTGCGCCACGCGCTGGGCGGAGTACGCCGACACGCGCGAGGAGGACGAGATGCCCGCGCGCGAGCTGCTGTCGCGCTACAACGATGTCGACGTGGTGATCATCGAGGGCTACAAGACCGAGGGCTTCGACAACATCGTCGTCGCGCGCTCCGGTGTTGACCGTCTGCGCGGCAAGAGCTCGCTCGATCTGGTCGACGGTCACACGCTGGCCCTTGCCTGCAACGAGGCCCTGGCGCGTCAGGCCTTCGACGCCGGCTTTGCGACCCGAGCCATCAACATCAACGACGCCCGAGCCATCTGCGACCTGATCCAAGACCACCTTTAAGGCTTGGCGCTGCGCCGGCTCGCTGCGCTGCCATAACCTGCCAAATAGGAACAGGTTTATTTTGGCAGGTTTTATCTGGGCAAACGTCATTTCCACCACAAAGGGGCCAGGCACTTTTGTGGTGGTTTTGCTTTGGTAGATGGTTGGGACATGCCTTACAATCTACCAAGTAGTTCATGACGGGCGAAAAACGGAGAAAAGGGGCTTGATGCGTCCTTAATGTTTCATGCGGATAGATTGATTTAACAGACGGTGGCGAATGCCCGCCGTCCGCATTCGAATGAAACAAGGAGTCTCCATGCTCGCCTCTCTTTTCTCAAAGCCTCAACCTTCGCTGTCCGTGCAGGCCAAGCGCCTGGTGGCGATGCGCTTTCTCATCTACACCGGTTTTCAGACCAGCTACTTCATCGGCGTCATCGGAACGCTTACCTATGCGGACGATGCCTCGGTCGTCGCGACATCGCTGGCCGTCCTGTTCATGAACGTTTTCGTGATCCTGGGATCCTTTGCGGGTGGCGCTGCGCTCGACGCATGGGGTCCGCGCCGCCATTTCTTGCTGAGCATCGTCGGCGCTCTCGCAACTGGCACGGCAATCATCGCCTTTGGAGGCGCGACCGGCGTCGTCCTGCTCGGCGCGGTGTTTCTGGGCTTTACGATGGGATTCGCCCAGCCCATTGCCACATCCTATCCGGCCTACCTCACCGATGATCCCGTCGAGCTCAAAGACATCAACTCCGTCATCGCCATGTTTTCAAACGTGAGTATTATCGTCGGACCCACGTTAGGTGGCTTTGTCGCGGCGGCTGCGTCGTCGCGCGCGGTGTTTGTGCTCATGATGATTTTTACCGTACTGGCGCTCATTGCCGGTTGGGGCTTTAGGCAAAGCGCAGGTCAAGCCGCCACACACGAAGGCAAACCCGCGATCGGCGACGTCACATCGGATAAGGCCAGCCAAGGCTCCAACTCCAGCACATCCGCTCGCGCCACCTTCGCAGCCAGCATCAAGACAGTCTTCACCAACAGCGTCCTCGCGCTGCTGTTCTTCATCATCTTCCTCTCGAACTTTGGCTACGGCGCCTTCGACCCGCTGGAGTCGTTCTTCTACCGCGATGTCCTACGCGTCGGCGTTGAGTGGATGGGCTGGCTCTCGTCGGCCTGCGGCGTGGGCGCGGTGCTGGGCGCCGTCCTCGCGCTCCGCTTGCCGCCGCGCTTCGTCAGCCTCAAAACGCTGCTCGTGGCGCTTATGTCCGTGGGCCTGGGAAGCCTGCTCTACGTGGGAACGCCGTACGTGGGCGTAGCCCTTGTCGGCCAGATTGCCCTAGGCGTGGCCTGGGGCGTCGTCAACCCGCTCCACAACACGATCGTGCAAACGACGGCCCCGCTCGAGCAGCTCGGTAGAGTGAACTCGGTCATGGGCTTTGGCAATATGTTTGCCGGCGTAGCCCCGCTGGCGATTGCCCCCTGGCTGGCGGCGACGTTTGGCGTACAGCAGACGCTCGTTGGTGCGGGCATGGTCGTGACGGCGGTTCCCGCGGCACTGCTGCTGTTTGGACGCCGGCATTTGGATCGTGCCGCAAAGCAGTAAAAACCATCACAACATTCGATGAAAATCGCGATTTTGCCGAAAAGCGTCGAATGTTGTGATGGATTGCGCCCCGGGTCCGGCCACCCTTCGGGTCCGGCCACCCTTCGGGTTCGGCCACCACAAAGGGGCCAGGCACCTTTGTGGTGGTTTTTGCTTTGACGGGCCGCGCCTGCACCTTGGTATACCATGTACGCCGTTCACGAATACACCCCACACCGCCGCACAACCCAGAAAGGCCCCCATGGACACCACCTTCAGCCACATCAAAGCCGTGTTCTGCGATATCGACGGCACGCTGCTCACGAGCCAGCACACGGTGTCCCCGCGCACCGTGGCGGCGATCCGCGCCCTGCGCGAGCGCGGCGTACTCTTTGGCCTGTGCACCGGGCGCGACGCCCACGCGACCGAGGCCATGTACGAGCTCTGGGGCATCGAAGGCCTGGTAGACGTGCTGGTGGGCTGCGGTGGTGCCGAGGTCATCGACCGCGCGCACGACATCAACGAGCTGAGCTATCCACTGCCAGGCGAGACCATCGCGCGCATCTGCAAGCACATGGCGGACCTTCCGGCAACGCCCGTCTGCCCCCGAGACGGCGTGTTCTACGTGCCCGAGAGCAACGCGTGCGTCGAGCACCTGTCGCGCGTCGACGGCGTGCCCTACCAGGTGGTCGATTTTGCCGAGTTCTTGCGTGAGCCGCAGCCCAAGGTGATGTTTACCATGGCGCCCGAGGTGATGCCGCGGGTGATTGAGCGGGCGTCGACGTTTGCCGATGACACTGTTAAGGCGGCGGCTCTGCAAACCACGCAGCGGCTCTACGAGTTCATGGATCCGCGCGTGTCCAAGACGCGCGGCCTTGTGCGCGTGGCGGAGCTCAACGACATGGAGCTCCAGGACATCTGCGTGTTTGGCGATGCCGATAACGACACCTGCATGGTTGCCGACGCCGGCGTGGGCGTGGCCATGGCAAACGGCAGCGATGCCACCAGCTCCGCCGCCGATTTTGTAACCGCCAGCAACGACAAAGACGGCATCGCGATCTTTATCGAGGAACATCTGCTGTAGCGTTGGAGCAGAATCACCACAAAGGGGACAGGTGCCTTTGTGGTGGCCTCAGGCGACTTAGGCGAATTGATACCGAAAATCTGCGCGCAAATTCAAATATAGGTGTCTGAACATCACGCTTCTAACCACCGATGAGTTAAAGATATTCTTATCAGTTTGGAAGGATATTCCTTCCGGTTGATGACCTACTGCTCACGGTCGATTTTCGACCGTGAGCGGGATGTTTGCTATTGAGCAAAAATTTGTGCAAAAAAATCTAATGCCATTAAAAAATGATGTGCAACTAAATTACCAGTAGAAACAAAAAATAGATAGCGAATAAACGAAGGTAAATCTGAGCAAATGTCAAGAGAATTGAGAATCCGCTACAAAAATGTCGGTTTTGTTGCTCAGATGTCTAAACAATCGTTAAAATTTGTACATTAAACGTGCGCAATTACAGATTGCGCAGATACGTTTGATAGTGAAAGAGCAAGATCGCAGTCTCTTGGGGAGGAGACATCGATGAAAGCGAATTCAGAAAAAACTAAGCAGAGTAAAAAAGCGACGCGCCGTGTGCTGGCAGGCGTTTTGTGCGGAGCCTCCGTTTTGAGCCTGGTACTGTCGCTCGTCATGCCTCCGATCTCGCAGGCCATTGCAAACGATGCCCAGACAGTTTCTACCGAGGAAACTGTGATGGGGGGGGGTTCCTCAAGTGAGTCTACTGATGTAGACAACACCAACAACGGGGATACCGAAAACCAGAATAGTGACGACGCTGAGGGTGGCGAAGGAGAAGATGCCGCTGCAGCGGATTCGTCTGCCGATGACACGGGAGCCGAGAGCGCTGCGCAGCCCGCGGACGATGGACAGTCTGTCTCTAAGGTCGCTACTGTTGCAAATGAAGGTGTGGATCAGGAACTTCAACGAGATTCGGATGGGTACACGCTGCTGAAGAGTGACGAAGACCTGGCAGCGTACCTTCACGCGTCGACTAAACCCGACAAACTACGTCTTGCGGCTGACATTAGTTCAAGTGAGTCAATCACTATCAGTCAAAATACTACGATCGACCTTGCGGGTCATAAGCTTTATTACAGCAACGGTAACATTAACAAGGACGACAGAAATTCTGTTTGTACATTTATCACAATTAATAGTGGCTTTACGCTAACTGTTGAAGGTGCGGCGAATGACTCGCCGACTGAAGCTCCCAGTGCTGAACCTGGTCAGCCAGCACAGATGCAGTTCGTCGAGGGTGAAAGTGTTCCACAACAACTCACATACTACGTAACTGAAAGCACGCCTAACAGCACGCCTAACGATCTTGGTACTAGCGAAAAGACCTACCTGCACACTGTTAAGGATTTCGGCGCTATCGTTGCATGCAAAGAGGGCTATGTAAATCGAGTCATTTCTGTTGAGCAAGGGGGCACGCTCAACCTTAAGAGTGGCATGATCACAACGCCTCGTACCCTGGGCTACGACGGTCACGTTATTTTCTCTCGGGGCACTGTCAATATTTCTGGCGGGTATGTCACCAACGGTAGCGGCGGCGGCTGGGGCGGTGGCCTGTGCGTGACGGGCGCAAAAGCCGAGCTCAAAATGACCAACGGCGTAATCGCTGCAAACAAGGCTGCTTCTGGTGGTGGCATCTATGCTGACAAGGGCGCCAAGCTGAAATTTTTAGGCGGTGTTATCTCTGGCAACGCTACGTATGGGAATCCCTATAACGACGTCGACAATCCCAATAATGGCTATGGCGGCGGTGTCTTTACCAAAAATGCTAATGTTGAAATCGTTGATCCGGCAAATATTACCAACAACCGCGTCGACTCCTATATCACTGAAAAGTTCAACCTTGGTCTGCTCGGCGGCGGCGGTATTGCTTCTGTCGATGGTGGCACACTGAATATGACGGGCGGTTCTGTTACGGCCAACTACTCCAAAGAGGCTGGTGGCGGAATCTACGCTGGCTTCTGGGGCAAGGCGATTACGTTTACCATGACAGGCGGCACGATTGCGGGCAACGAATCTGTTAACGGCGAAGGCGGCGGCTTGCGTATTGCTGGAGCCAATGGAACTGGTACGATCGCGAGAATTAACGCTGGAGATACTGGCAAGATTTACATCACCAACAACAAGACCATGACGGGCAGCACTAAAGACCGTGGTGGCGACTGGGGCGGCGGTGGCGTCTTTATCCAGCAGGGCGGCAAGCTCAATATCGTAAAGACGCTAATCACTCAAAATGATGCCGGCGGCTGGGGTGGTGGCATCAGTGCCTGCCCCACGGGAGAGACGATTGTCTCGCACTCAAATGGTGCCGCAATCTACAACAATACGGATCATGGTTATAATGATCACATGTCTGCCGGAGGTAATAGCAAGAACGAGGACAGCGATTCTAACTACATTACCCCAACCTTCAAAGAAGAAGGCCACAAGGATTTCTTCCTCGTGCGCAAGGACGACAGCACTAAGACGGTCGCAGTCGTTCTCGGCAAGATGCTCGGCGGTGGCTCTGCTGGCTGGAAGGGTACCTGTGATCGCCAGAAGATTACCATCGATCCTAATGGCGGTGCCGAGGCCAAGTACATGTTTGGTCTTGAGGCCCATCCCTCCGATGCGGCTAAAAGTGATGCGCAGAGAGATGCTACGACCATCATCAGTGGCAACTACTCCTACACCCACGGTGGCGGCATCATGACCAACGGCGATCTTGTCGTTGGCGAGGTCAGTGATCTGAGGGTTTACCCGAGCATGAAACTCGAGGCCACTAAGGCGCTTGTGAATGCAAAGGGAGACAAACAACCCCTTAATGGGCACGAGTACAAGTTTCAGCTGCTGCGCCAGGAGGTTAACGGTACCAAGGCACCTTCTTGGAAAGATGACGGCACGTTAGATATGGGCGAGTGCAGTGGTGCGGGTGAGGCGACTGTTGATCAATCAAACGGCAGTATCACCTTCGACTCTGGCAAGGACTATTCTTCAGGGCAATACGTTTTCTATCTCGTTGAGGAACCCATCAGCGGCCAAAACGAATCAGACACCAAATTCGATAAGACAATTTACAAGATCGAGGCAACAGTTGAGGACGATGCATCCCACTCTGAAACGCTCATGGGGTTCACGATTAAATATTACAAGGTAAAAACGGTAGTCGTCTATAAAAAGGCCGAGGACGATAAGAGCTTCGAATCACTTGGTCTCGGAGACTATTCCGTTGGGTACTCAGAGGACAAAACAACGGCTACGGTTACTATCGGTGGCAGTGATAGCCCGACCTTTATCAACAGAATCGTGCCCTATACCTCCAGCGGCTCTTGGACTCCTGAGGCGACTAAGGTCGTTGAGGGTGGCGAGATGAAGGAGTTCACGCTCGAGTTTGCGGATAACGAGAGCTTTACGGGCGACAGCGTCAAGACCGTCTTGACCACTGCCGGTGGCCGCAATCCTCAGACCCTGCGCTTCGTCGATGAGATTACGTACACACTTGCCGATCTCGCCAAGGGCACGGATCCCACGGGCCGTGGCGCTTCCAAGACCTTCACGTACTATGTGCACGAGAAAGATAACAGTTCGCTGTTCTCGCACTACAAGTTCGACAAGTCGGTCTACAAGATCACGGTCAAGGCAACTGATCAGTCTGATAAGACGATCAAGTGCGATGTGACCTACACCAGGATCGTCAATGCCGATGGCAAGGATATCCCCGAGAACGAGCAAAAGGCGGTAACCTACGTTTCGGCTAAGGACGAGGCCACTGGCAAGGAACAAAGCGTTCCGGTCTTCACCAACACCTACTCCACCTCTTTGCCCCTTTCTGGTATGTCGGGCGTCACTCTGACGTACCTTGCCGGCGCGGTGGTGCTTTGCGCTGCTGCGGCCTGGATGCACATTCGTCGCAAGGCGAATGCGAAGGGAGGTAAGCGTCGTGAATAAGAAAGTTTGCTCCTTCCCGATCTTGTTTGCGCTGCTTGCCCTCTTGATTGGCACCTGCGCGGTTGTGTTCCCCGCATCCGCGCAGGCCGCGCCGACCTCGAACGGTTCCATCACGGTGAGCGGCACCGTTGCGAGCAGCTATGACGCCTACCAGATCTTTAGCGCCAACGTCGTCGACGGCGACAGCGACGCCAAGATCGCCACCGACCTCGCCTGGCCAAGCGCCGCCGTGCGCGACGCCGCACTGCCCGTGCTGCACAGCGCCGGCATGCCCAATTCCCAGACCACCGCGCAGGAAGCTGCCGAGTGGCTCAACACCGATTCCCACCTTACGAGCGCGCTGAGCGCACAGCTCGCTCGTTCCCTCCAGAGCTCTGGCGCCAAGTCTGTGGCCCTTAACGCGGGCACGGCGGCCGAGCTGCCCTGCGGCTACTGGCTCATCGTCGCCGACGACGACGCCATCGCCCAGGGCGAGGTCGGCACCGCGCCGATCATGTCCCTGGTCGGCGGCGGCGCCGTCGCCGTCAAGCCCAAGGCCGCCACTCCCAAGGTGGCCAAGCACGTGCTGGAGGACAGCACCGCCGCATGGCAGAAGGCCGCCGACGCCACGGTCGCCGACGACCTGTACTGGCGCCTCTCGGCCACGGTCCCGGCGGGCCTTGCCGCCTACGACACCTATACGGTGCGGTTTGTCGACACCATGGGCGCGGGGCTCGACCCCTCCAAGGTGGCCGCGAGCATGCGCGTGTACGTGGCGGCGGGCGCGGACGGCGGCTTCGACGCCGTCTCGGCCGGCAAGGACGGCCGCGCCGGCACCGAGCCTGCGAAGGGCTGGACCGATATCACGGCCCAGTGCGGGGTCTCGGTCGACGGTAAGACCTTCACCGTGCGCACCGGCGACCTGGTCGCCGTGCTCGGCGGCGCCGACGTCTTTACCGCCGGCGCCCGCGTGGTCGCCGTGTATAATGCACCGCTCAACAGCGCATGCAACCACGGCATTGCGAAGGGCAACCCCAACGAAGTTTACCTGCGCTACCCGCGTTCTCCCTTTGCCGACCAGTCCGGCGACGCCGGCTTTACCCGCACGCCGAGCGACGATGCGTGCGCCTACACCTGGGATCTCGCGCTCACCAAGCGCGGCAGCGACGGTGACAAGCCGCTTGCCGGGGCAGTCCTGAGCATCGTCGACGACCGCGGTCGCACACTGGCGGCCGACGGCACGTGGGATGCGGATGGCAAGGCCACCGTCACGACGGGCGAGGACGGCCGCGTGACCGTCTCGGGCGTGGACTCGGGCAAGCTGGAGGTCCGCGAGCTCAAGGCGCCCAAGGGCTACACCGCCTTTGAGGGCACGCGCTCCGTGACGGTCAAGGCCGAGGGCCTGGACGTCGACCAGGTGGCCGCCGCCAAGCCCAAGCTCACCATCACGGCCGAGTCGCCCCTGCGCGCCGACAGCGCGGACGGGTCGACGGGCAGCCTGGAGGCGTCGATCATCAACACGCCCGCCGGCACACTCCCTAGCATTACCACCGGAGGCTTTATGCCCTTGACTGGTGATATGGCAATGTACGCCGTGGCCGCCGCAGCGGTCGCCGGAGCTGCACTGATCGTGGTCGCGCTCCTGATCAAGCGGGTAGGTGGCAGCCATAAAGAGTAGCTGGCAGCCCCACAGAGAGCGGGGCGAGACGTAGCGAAGCAGATGCTAAGACACAGACAGATGATGACCGATCGAATGAGAACCAACCGGAAAACGGAGGAAAAGAAGATGAGCATGAGCAAGAACATCGCACGCCTGGCAGTAACCGCAGGCCTCACAGCGGCGTTGAGCTTCGGCGGAGTTATGGCGCCGGTCACGATGGCGTTTGCGGCGGAGGGTGCGACGGGCAGCATCACGATCAGCCAGGTCAAGGGTAACGAGAACGCCACGTTCAAGGCGTATCAGATCTTTAAGGCAACGGTGACCGACGCTGAAAACGGCGGCAAGACCGCTCAGAACATCACGTGGGCAAGCAATACGGTTGGCGCGAAGGTGATTGATGCCATTAAGAAAGACTGGAAGGGTTATGACAGCTTGGAGGTTAAGGATCAGCTGTCTAGCAAACCTACGGCCCAGGAAGTAGCCGACTTCCTCATGGCACATGCGGGTCCCACTACTGCAGGATCAACATCGACTGATGGAACGCGAATCGCTACCAACAATGTTCTCTACGCAGTTGCGAATGCCGTTAAGAGTGAGAACCCTGCCGCGACTAACATCCCTACTGGTGGTTCTTGGACTCCTAATTCGGCGAATGGCAACGGCTACTACCTGTTTGTGACCGACGAAAGTAGTCTGGGCACTGGCAAGAAGAACACCGGCACGTCTCCGATTTTCGCCCTCGTGGGCGGCGAAGCCGTGACTGTAACTGAGAAGACCAGCATCCCCACTGTCGACAAGCAGATTCTTGCTGCGACTTCTGATGATCCCACGAAGCTGCCAAATGGTTGGGCTGGCGTTGCTAACTCTCAAATCGGACAGGAAGTGACCTACAAGCTTACCGGATCGGTCGCCGATAACTATGACACCTACGATTCCTATGCATATAAGTTTACGGACACTCTTTCAAAGGGTCTTACCTATACTGACAATAGTGTCGTAGTCTACGCGGTGAACAAGGATCCGAGTAATCAGGATAAATACGAACTGATCGCTAATAATGATTACACGACAAATAAGGCTAACAATGACGATGGCACCACTACCTTGACTATCGAATTTGGCGCGAAGGGGGAGAAAAAGGGACTCAAGGATATCTCCAGCGTAAACGCCGACACACAGATCGTTGTCTTCTACAAGGCGAAGCTCAACGCAAGCGCGAATATTGCGGGTGCAAACAACCAGCTGAAGGTCAATCCTAACATCGTTACGCTCGAGTATTCCAACAACCCCATGTCAGGTGGCATTGGCACCTCGGCGTCCGATACGGTTGAGGACTACACGTACGGCCTCAAGATCAACAAGGTCGACTTGGGAACGGAGCGGGCTCTGAACGGTGCTCAGTTTACCATTAAGGTGAATAAACCAAACGATAAGACCTTGGATGGTAAGTTTGTTGGGAAAGACGGCACCCTCTCCACCGAGGAACATGTATTCCAGACCAATAACGACGGATATTTTACAGTGAAGGGTCTCGACGCCGGCAAATATACCGTGACAGAGAAACATCTCGAGGGTTATGCCGATATCTCACCGTTCGATTTCGAGATTGTTCCGACCATGTCAGAGGATGGGACTAAAATTGATAAGATAACGCTTTCTATGTCCCAAACTGACAAGCTTATCGCTGGCATCAATGATGATGGCGAGGGTAAGGTTGGCGATAACAAGCTTGAGGTCAAAACTGGCACAGCCACAAACGACGACGGCACCTTCAACATCACCGTCGGCGATACCAAGCAGGTTGGCCTCCCGCTCACCGGTCTCAACGGCGTGACGTTCACTTGGATCGCTGGTGGCGCGGTGCTGTGCATCGGCGTGGCGCACCTCATCCGCAGCCGTAAGCAGGCTGAGGAGTCCGAGCAGGAGTAACGCTCGCTCACCCATCCCCTTTGGCAGGTGGGATGTGATGGCCATGAGACTTGCGGACACTTTTCTCGTCCATCGACGTTCTTGCTTTGCCATTCTTTTTTCGGGGCAGACTCCGCACTGGAGCCTGCCCCGTTTTTTTCAAGACTTTAGTCCGCTGGCCGCGCAGCGGCCAGCTTTAAACCACCCGCTACG
>CATVYG010000024.1 GCA_958348225.1 uncultured Collinsella sp. | reverse complement strand
AGTTCCACGCGCTGAAGATCTGCACGCCCCGGTAGGGCATCGCGCCGAGCAGCGGCATCGGCAGCGCCATGAGCACGGCCAGGCGAACCGGTGCTGCGTGGCGCGACTTCAGGGCCTCGGCGCGCAGGCACGCGAGCAGGCCGCCTTTCTCGCCCGTCATGCCGCCACCTCCCCGCGCGCTCGACGCCCCTCCCGGCAGACGCTCATGAAGAGTTCCTCGAGGTCCTGCCCGGACCGAAGCGCATCCTCGTAGGCGAGGCGCCCCCCGTAGATGATGCCGATGGTGTCAGCCATCTGCTGCACCTCGGAGAGGATGTGGCTCGAGACGATCACCGTCGTACCCGCCGCCGCGAAGCCGCGGATCTGGTCGCGCAGCTCCTCGATGCCGATGGGGTCGAGGCCGTTGGTGGGCTCGTCGAGCACGAGCAGGCGTGGCCGGGCGATCAACGCCAGCGCGAGTCCCAGGCGCTGCCGCATGCCCATCGAGAAGCGCCCGGCGCGCTTCTTCCCGGTGTCCGCGAGGCCCACGGCGGCGAGCACCTCGTCTACGCGGCTCTCGGGAAGGCCCAGCAGCGTGGTGCGCACGCGCAGGTTCTCGCGCGCGGTGAGGTTGGGGTAGAGCGGCGCCTCCTCGATGAGACTGCCGATTGCGTAGAGGTCCTCGCGGTGCCAGGCGTGCCCGGCAAAGAGGATCTCCCCGGCCGTCGGGCGCAGCATCCCGCAGATCATCTTGAGCGTTGTCGACTTGCCAGCGCCGTTGGGGCCGAGCAGCCCGTACACCTCGCCCTCGCGGATATGAAGGCTCACGTCGGCCACGGCATCCTGCGCCTGGTCGCCGCGGCCGAAGCGCTTGGTGAGCCCGCGCGTCTCGAGCATGTAACCCATGGGTTCGTCCTTTCTCTTCCGGGCGCGTGGGCCGAGTCGCCGTGCCCGCGCGCCTTACCTTTCGGGTTCACCATCCATGGTGGGGCGCGTTTCTAACGAAGCCGTAACGGCCGTTGGGCTCTTTTGGCGCCAGCCCTTCTCGACCCGTACGCCACTCATGGTGTGTTTATCGCGATAATAAGGACGGAGGTGCCCGCGGCACGCAATAAGTACCCGGAGGAGGCGGTCGAGAAGATTCTCGACGTTGCCGAGCGGCTCCTCGTGGAGCGCGGCTACGAGCACACCACGATGATCTGAAGAGCAATACGCTAAATCGAAAAAGGCAAACCCTGGAGACGCGATTTTCGCCAGAACGAGCAAGAATATCGAAGATGTCTGCACACCATTGGCGTAGGAAGGGGAACAACCGGCTGCAATCAGCGGACACTCTTGCGCGTATGCGACCGATAGCATTATCCCGAGATACCTAGCATATTTAATCAGGGCTGCCAGTGACAGCGTGAGGGTAATTTAGCGGTGGCGGTTCTGCCCGCTGCCGCCCCGTGCTGATTCTGGCTTGCGAGGCGATTCTGCTATTCTGCGAGTTGAAAAGGTTCCATCCCGGCGACAAGAGCTCCCCTGCTCTTCCGCGAACAGCGGATAGCCGGGGTGGTCGTTTGTTGGTAGTACTTTTTTGAACGGTAAAGTTACCGTGATTATCAAGCGGTTGACTGCCGTTGCCTAAGCAGTCTTGTTATATCGTTGCCGCAGTCCCCGGCGCAGTGCGCAGCTCCTGCCGAATCTTCCGAAAGCGTTCCGGGACTTCGGCAAGCTCCATCTTCTGCGGGGCATCGACCGTACCCGCTTCCTTCGCCGTTTCGTAATACCAGCACTTATAATCCACCATCTCCATGGTGTGCTGCAATTCCGCCATCTGCTGTTTCAGAACTTCTTGTTGGCGCCGGAACATGGCAAGGCGCAAATCGATGGTGTCGTCTCCTTGCAGCGCCATCTCAATGTACTGCCGGATGTCCTTGATGGACATCCCGGCTTTCTTCATGCAGCCGATCACCTGCAGCCATTCGATATCCGATTCTCGGAACATGCGAATGCCACCGGAGGAGCGCTCCACGAAGGGCAGCAGCCCCTCCTTGTCGTAGTAGCGTAAGGTGGACGCCGCAACCCCCAGCAGTTTCGCCATTTCCCCCACCGTATAGACCATCTGAAAACCCCTCCGAATTATTCCAGAATCCCCTTGACTTAAAGTTAACTTTAAGTTCTAGGATGCACATGAAGTTTAAAGGAAGCATGCTTCCAAACAGAATGTTTGTCAATCATAAGGAGGGGAATCGAACGTGAACAGGCCGTATGTTTTCTGCCACATGATGTGCGCTTTGGACGGAAAGATCATGGGCGGTTACATGGGAACGCCGCAGGGCAGAGCGGCGGGCGATGCGTTCTACGACATTGCCTTCGGGAAAGAGCCCTTTTACCATCACCAGGGCTGGCTGTCCGGCAGGGTGACAACGGACGACAACTTCACCTTCTAAAGGAAGCCGGACCTGGACGAAGATGCGCCGGCCGTTCCGGCAGGTGATTTCATCGCGCAACCGGACTTCGGAATGTTCTACGTCTCCGTGGACCCCCACGGCAAGCTGGGGTGGAAAAGCAGCACCCTGCGCTATGTGGACACCACCGCCCATGTCGTCGAGGTGCTGACAGAGCAGGTCGGCAACGCCTACAGGGCATTTTTGAGAAAGCTTGGAATCTCGTACATCATCGCGGGAGAAACGGAGCTAGATCACGGTCTGGCCCTTTCCAAGCTGAAAGAAGAATTCAATATCGAGACCCTGATGCTGGGCGGTGGCGGCGTGCTGAACTGGTCGTTCCTGCAAGCGGGGATGTGCGATGAGACCAGCATCGTGTTGGCGGCGGCGGCAGACGGGAGCCCGGATACGCCTCCGGTTTTCCGAGCCGCAGAAGGCATTTCGGAGAGTAAGGCCCTTGGCTTTACGCTGAAAGAGGCGAAGGCCATGGACGGCGGGGCGGTCTGGCTGCGCTATGGCGTGAATCGATAATCCTTAGCAGGAGGTTTCAATTATGAGGTATGAACGAAAAGAGCAGTTCGAGAAGGTCAACGCATTCGGCACGGGAACGGCGAACACCGCCTATGCCCGGTACTTCACCGGCGATTCGTTCCTGAATCCGCTGACCGATCCGGAAGGCGGCCTGTTCGCCGCCAACGTGACCTTCGAGCCGGGATGCCGCAACAACTGGCATATCCACCACGCGGACAAAGGAGGCGGTCAGTTCCTGCTCTGCACGGCTGGCGAGGGCTGGTATCAGGAGGAAGGCAAGGCCGCCGTCAGCCTGCACGAGGGCTCCGTCGTGATGATCCCCGCCAACGTCAAGCACTGGCACGGAGCGAAGAAGGACAGTTGGTTCAGCCATATCGCCGTGGAGGTTCCCGGCGAGAATTGCGAGAACGAGTGGTGCGAGCCGGTATCCCACGAAGAGTACGCAAGGCTGTAGGGAGGAACGAAACATGGCAGTCAAGCAGACGGCAGGCAGAGATGCCCTGGGCGAATTCGCCCCGAAATTCGCGGAACTGAACGATGACGTGCTCTTCGGAGAGGTCTGGAGCCGAGAGGGGCAGCTCAGCCTCCGCGACCGCTCCCTCGTGACCGTCGTCGCTCTGATGGCTCAGGGGCTTACCGATGAGAGCTTCCGCTATCACCTGACGACGGCAAAGAAGAACGGTATTACAAAAGAAGAAATCGCGGAGGTCGTGACCCATGCAGCCTTCTACTGCGGCTGGCCCAAGGCGTGGGCGGTTTTCCGCATGGCAAAGGATATCTGGGGCGAGGAGTAGAACGATGATCTTGAATGAAACCTACCCGTTGGCAAACGGAGTTCAGGTTCCCAAGCTGGGACTGGGCACCTGGTTCATCGACGATGCCGAGGCGGCGGAAGCCGTTCGCGAGGCGGTAAAGCTGGGCTATCGCCTGATCGACACCGCACAGGCCTACGGAAACGAACGCGGCGTCGGCGAGGGCATGCGCACCTGCGGCGTTCGCCGGGAAGAGCTGTTCGTCGCCAGCAAGATCGCGGCAGAGCTGAAGACCTACGAGGATGCGGCGAAGTCCATCGATGAGACGCTGGAGAGGATGGGGCTCGACTACCTCGACCAGATGATCATCCACTCTCCCCAGCCGTGGAGCGAGTTCCGTGTGGAGAAGCGCTATTTCGAGGAGAACAAGGAGGTCTGGCGTGCGTTGGAGGATGCGCGGGCGGCGGGCAAGGTCAAGGTAATCGGCGTGTCCAACTTCCTGCAAGATGACCTTGAGAACCTCCTGGGTTCTTGCCGCGTGATGCCCATGGTCAATCAGATCCTTCTGCACATCACCAACACCGATTCGGCATTGGTGGACTTCTGCAAGGCGCAGGGCATCCAGGTGGAGGCATATTCTCCCATTGCCCACGGCGAGGCGCTGAAGAATCCGGCGATCGTTAAGATGGCAGAGAAGTACGGCGTATCTGCCGCCCAACTCTGCATCCGCTATGTCCTTCAGCTTGGAGCCGTCGCGCTTCCCAGGACGGCAGATCCCGCCCACATGGAAAGCAACGCGGACGTGGATTTCGCGATCTCCGAGGAAGACATGGAAACTCTCAAGAACATGGAGCGCATTGCCAACTATGGTGAATTCAGCGCATTTCCCGTGTTCAGCGGAAAGCCTCTTGCATGAGGAGAAAGCGTGAAATGAAAACCTTGATTCTGTACTACTCCTACGGAGGCAACACGAAGCGCATTGCCGAGATGATCCAGAGGGAAATCGGCGGGGATATTGCTCGTATGGATACGGTTGTTCCCTACGATGGCGATTATGATGAAGTCGTCAATCAGGGGCAGCGTGAGATTGCCGAGGGTTATTGCCCGGAACTGAAGCCGCTGCACATTGGCTGGAGAGATTACGACACCATCATCCTGGGTTCTCCTGTCTGGTGGTACACCTTTGCGCCCGCCATGCGCAGTTTCCTGGAGCGGGCTGACCTGACCGGGAAGATCGTGTATCCGTTTGCCACCAATGGCGGCTGGCTGGGACACACGCTGAAGGACTTTGAGGAAGCCTGCAAGGGCGCAATCGTGAAGCCGGGCCTCGATGTGCAGTTCGATGAATCCATGCTCCGTACTTCTGAGAAAGATATTCAGGCATGGATTAATACAATCCCCAGATAATCGATCTGCAGCTTTCGACATCCGCCACAGAGCTGGCAAGGATTTGGGGCAAAACGAAAGCTCAACGCCCTGAGTTCGAAGTGTTTTTATTGTAACTGTCTTGGCTTTTATTCCCGGAACCGACAAAGCGTGCCTCCGCCTCTTTTGCGTGAAGCCGGCCGGGATGTGAGGCAGTTTTGCGTCAGCAGATTAGTGCAAGGGGCCAACGGACGGGGCTTCATTGGCCCCTTGCACACCGATCGTGAATTAGAACATGATAGCGTCGTCGGCCGTGAAGGCATCGAGGGATCCCTGCTTGGCCTGAATGCAGACGTATGTGATGCCCGAGTCGGATGCGGCGCGGAACTGACGGTGTGCGGCGGGGGAAATGCGCAGCCAGTCGCCGGCTGCAAGCTCGATATCCTCACCGTCGATCGTGACCGAGCCCGCGCCCTCGAGCACGCCATAAATCTCCTCGTTTTCCTTGTGTGCATGGAAAAACGGAACGCCAGCGCCGGCGGGAAGATTGTTGACACTCACCTCTGCCCCGGTAAGCCCGAGCATTTCGTGCAGCTCGACACGGCTCTCATTACCGATGTGGGTCTTTGCATAATTAGCCATAATGGTTCCTCTCTTGGGGTTGATTTACCTTGCAGGCATCTCCTGCGTGAGTTATATTCAACGCGAAGGCGCATGCAAATACGAGTACGCACATATTTGTAACTGCGTACTTTTTTGTGAAACCGGTATGGTCAAGGAGGTTGGGTCTCCCGTGATAGCGAAAGAGGAGCTTCCGGAGTGTCCGGTCGCAACGGCGGTAGCGCTCATTGGCGGCAAGTGGAAGCTGCTCATTATCCGTAACTTGCGCGTACGCCCCTGGCGTTTCAACGAGTTGCGCCGCGACCTTGAGGGAATCTCTCAGAAGGTGCTTACCGACAGCCTGCGGCAGATGGAGGACGATGGGCTGGTCTTTCGCCATGACTATGGCGAGAATCCTCCCCGCGTTGAGTATGGCCTTACCGAGCTCGGCCGCCAGATGATGCCCATCATGGACTCGCTCGCAGACTTCGGCGCTTATTACAAGACGGTCGTTTCGTAGCGGACACGCTGCTTAGGGGGCGGAGAACCGCTACGAGTACGATAGCGATTCTCCTGCGGCTGCCGTCGATTCCGTAGTTATAGAGCGGAAGGAGACTGCAATGGGGTCGTCCGCCCTACAAGAAGGCCCTCCTTTCCCGGTATGGCGCCGACATGCGCACGCTGGCTCAAACTGCTCGATGCGCGAAGTGTTGTTATGGCTTCACTCAGCCTGCGGACGCCCAATCATCCGCGCACCACATTCTGCCCATGTGCATGGGCGGCTGCCCCCACTGCCATATGGTCTCCGGCGTGCGCCGTTGCCCCTGGTTCAAAGACGACCCCGATGCCTACGTCCTCGCCAAAACTCGCGCCGCCCGCAAGAGCCGCCAATAAAACCTCCGGCCCTGCTTGGCCCTGGGAATAAAAGTCAAACTTGCCCGATCCACGCCTCGCGCAAAGGCCGTTCTACTTCCCAAACCTGATCTGCCTGTCGCACAGCTCGAGGGCGACAAGGGAAGCCTGGGCCACCTCCTTGATATCCTCTGCGAACTACTGGAGTGCGGCACAGTCGGATGACTGGACTGTTTTCGTTGGACCTTGGTTGTTTGCCTGTGTGAATGGCGTATTTGTTTTAGCTAGCGGTTGCGACGCCTTGTTGCGGAAATACCAACTGCTGCAACTGCGCCACCGGCAACACTCAGGGCGACAGCCATCGCACCGTTGTCGCCCGTCGCGGGTAGGGTGGTCCCGGCTGGTTTAACCGCCGCTACTGCCTTAGTGGAAACGGGATTTGCCGCGGGCTTTTCTGCCTTGGGCTGCGGTGTGGGGTCGGGCTTGGTTTTCGGTTCGGGTTTGACCTCTGGGCTCGGTTTAACACTTGGATCGGGTTTGGAACCGCTCGTATCGGTTGCAATCAAGTGCACGTCGCTGTCGAAGACGTAGCGGATGTAGTAATCGTGCCGCGTCTCGTGCATAATCCCCTGCCCGCTGTCGAAGTCGCGGTCAACGTGTGTGCCAAGGCGGGTTGAGCTGGTGAGGTTCAGTCTGTAAGGGATTTGGTCGTCGGCGTAGCCGCCTGTAAAGACAGCGGTTGCTCTAACGTGATTGTCGATCATGGTCAGGGCAATAGAGACGCTGGCCTCTTTGGGGTTCTCGGTTTTTATAAGGCCTTCGGTATCGGTGTCGATCTTGAAGAGATGGACGGTGTCGTTAAGCCCGTAGATGAAGTCCTCGGGTTTGTCGGGGAAATCGTATACAAACGCCTCATTCTGGACCAACATGAAGGCAGGAGGGAGCTCCAGGTCATAGTTATGGTCGACAACGGTGGTAGCTGTGAGGCTGCCTTCTGCGTTGGCTTCGTCGCAGGTAATGGGTGCTGCGACATCGGGTTCGGGCATTTCTGTCGCCAGTGCTGCGCAGGGTAGCAAAAGCAGTCCTGCCACAAGAATGCTTACTCCGAAGGCGGCGATTCTGGCGTCTGCATGACGCTTGACGTCGCGGATAGACAGGCCAGTCCGTTTGTTATGGGTCTGCGGTGCAACATGCTGTCCATACATAAGACGCTCCTTGTTCGTAGGCCGGTTTCCGCGGATCTATATTGCGCCTGGCCGATGCGGCTAGGCTCTTTCACGCGAACGCTTATGCGAGCAGGGAGAAAGCTCAAGCTAATTTTCTCACAGTCGATACTTTGCGAGCAACGATTTGCTGTTCAATTCTCGGAGAGAGAATCAAGGTGGCCGAGGAGTTATAAGGCAATGAGATTGTGTCTAGAGAACACGAACAAGAGATGTGGTCTGCAGACGACTGAATAGCTCCATCTGTTTTGGTTACAACGAAATGCGTGCCACGCGCCTGCGGCATGAAGAAGGGAGATTCCTATGAATATCGTTGTATTGAGTGGTAGCCCGCGCAAGGGCGCCAATACCGACACCATGGTCGAGGCGTTTGCCGAGACCGCGCGCGAGGCCGGCCATACAGTCGAGGTCATCCGCGTTGCCAGCAAGAAGATCGCTGGTTGTCTGGGGTGTCAGTATTGCTTCGCCCACGAGGGCACTTGCGTGCAGAAGGATGACATGGCCAACGTGATCGAGTCGCTGAAAGACGCCGACATGGTTGTCTTCGCTTCGCCTATCTACTGGTTTGATATCACTGCGCAGGAGAAGGCCGCCATCGATCGCCTATACGCCTTCGGTGCTACGGGCTTCCCGTTCACCAAGACGGCCCTTTTGCTCGATAGCCACAGCGAGGGCGTCTATGATGCGGCGATTGCTATGTACAAGTCAACCTGCGCGTACTGCAAGTGGGAGGACCAGGGCATTGTCACCATTAGCGGTATGACCGAGCGCGACAGCATGGCCTCCTCGCCCAAGTTGGAAGAGGTGCGAGAGCTCGCTCGCAAACTCGCCTAAGGACAAGAAGAACGCATGGCAATCGGTGTTGGTGGAAATGCTTGCTGTCCTTACCGAGAGGAATGCTGATTGCCATGCGTTGATGTCCTTATGGACAATCTCCGCATGCTAGGAGACTTTCTCGCTCAGGAACTCCCTGAACGCGGGGATGTCAAAGCCAACGAGACCACGCCCGCGCTCTCCGATGACGCCGTCCTCGAGGAGGCGGCGCTTGTATTGGCTTGCATAGTTGCTGGCGACGCCCATACGCTTGGCAATTTCTGAGACTCTGCTGGGGCCAGAATCGGGCAGCATCGCGAGTAAAAACTCAATGTCTTTATCGGAAAGCTCCTGATAGGTCGTTTCGAGAATGCGATCGCGCAGTTCCATGCGGGCAAGCAGAGAACCCTGTTGGACATCAGATGCGCTGATTTTGGGCGAGCTCTCCGAAACATCCCAAGTGCGATATCCGACGAGCTGCATCATGTAGGGGAATCCGTCGACGGCCTTCACAGCATCCTCGAGCGCTTCTGGTGTGATTGAGCGGCCTCCGGCCTCAACGGTTTTGCGGAATGCGTTTGCAATTTCAACGTCAGTGATTCGTCCTAATTGATGATATTGGGAACGTCTGAGGAACGAGACGGAATCGTTGCGTAGCAGTGCCGATACTTTGTAGGGTAGTCCTGCCATGAGTAGGGCGACTTTTTTACCTTCGCGCACAAAATGCTGGTAAACAGAGGCAAATTGGAGCATTTCATCAAGATCGACAGTGACTTCATCGATGGTGATGAGAAGTCCGATGTCATGTTTTTCGAGTTGCTTAAAGATGCCATTCATACGTGTGCGCCAGTTGCCCTGGGCCTCTTGAGCATATGTCCAATCGATGCCCACTGGACCAATTTGAACGCCGTTTATGCGCGCATGAGGCTGTGAGAGGTAGCTATCTGCGGCTTCTTTGGTTCGCTCGATAATATCTTCGAGCATGCCTGGCATGGCGGAGACATTTGCTGCGATCCAACCGTGTTCAAGCGCCGTTTCTGAAAGGAGCGAGAGAAGCGCCGTCTTGCCCGTTCCCCTTGCGCCCGTAAAAATGGTCGACAGGTTGGGATCTCCCGGGCCGTTGATAAAGCCACGGTTGATGTCACGCAGAATATGCTCGCGACCCGCTAGAAAGGGAGGGACGCTTCCGAACGTCGGGGTAAAGGGGTTCTTGCTGTACTCCATGGTGACTCCTTTGCAAGTTTTGCTAATTTTTGCAAGTTTTGCTAATTTTTGCAAGTTTTGCTAACAGCTGACCAAAGGGCATCGAAGCAGTGACGCTGACATTTTTTACGCAGAAAAATAAGCAGAAATCAATTTATCTGCGTTAAAAAATAGTTGAGAAGAAAAACGACGAGTCCCGGGCGCAATGCCGTTGCGTTCCGGGCCTCGTCGCTTTGAGAAGTATCTAACGGTCTCGTTGCCGTGGCACCTAGTCAAACAGGCTCGGCATGTCGTTTTCCTTCATGAGGGCACCGGCAGAAGGCAGGCTCTGTGCGGTGAACTTCTCGGCCGAGACGCCGGCGCCAAGAATCTCCTCGGTTGTGCCGACGGTGGTGACCGAGCGGCCCTTCTTGGCCGTAAAGGCCTGGACGCCCTGCGTGTTGGTGGTCGTCTTGGTCTTGAGTAGCGACGTGTTGAAGTTCATCAAGCGATAGTCGCTCGAGACCAGCGCGATGTCGCGATCTTCCTTGAGCACCTGTGCATACAGCAGTTTGCTGCCGCCGTAGATGGCGTTCTTGAGACGCTTGCGGTTGGTCTTGGTGACGTATCCAGAAAGCGCGACGCGCACCACGCGGCCGTTCTCAAAGACGAACAGCACGTCGGCCTTGTAGTCCTCGGGGTCGATGACCCAGATGACGCTCTCGTCGGGTTCCATCTCAAGATCGGTCGGCAGGTACGAGCCCAGCTGGGCCGACTTGGTATCCTCAAACGCCGCAACCTTGCACTTGTACACCTGGCTCTTGTTGGTAAAGACCAGCAACTCGTGGGTGTTGGAGGACGGGAACTCGATAAAGGGTTTGTCGCCGTCTTTGTACTTGAGCGTGGTCGCCTTCTTGAGCACGCGGTCCGTCATCTTCTTAAGGTAGCCATCGCGCGAGAGCATGATGGTGACCGGGTACTCCTCGACCTCGGGCTCCAAGCTTACCTCGATAACCTCATGGGGCTCGATCCTGCCCGTGCGACGCGGCATCACATATTTCTTGTTGACCGCGGCCAGCTCGTCGCTGATGACCTTCTTGATGTTCTCCTCGCTGGAGAGGATCTCCTCAAGCTCGGCAATCTCGCTCTCAAGCTTGGCGATGTCCTTGGTGCGGTTGAGGATGTACTCTTCGTTAATGTTGCGGAGCTTGAGCTCGGCAACAAACTCGGCCTGGGTCTCGTCGATGTCGAAACCCTTCATAAGGTTGGGCACGACCTCGGCCTCGAGCTTGGTGCCACGGATGATGGCGATGGCCTTGTCGATGTCGAGCAAGATTGCCTCGAGGCCGTGCAGCAGGTGCAGGCGCTCGGACTTTTTGCCCAGGTCAAAGTTAATGCGGCGACGCGTGGACTCAATACGCCACTTGACCCACTCGTGCAGAATCTGGCGCACGCCCATAACGCGAGGGTAACCATCGACCAGCACGTTGAAGTTGCACGAGAACGAATCCTGTAGCGTGGTCGAGCGATAGAGCTTAGCCATGAGCTTGTCGGGGTCGACACCGCGCTTAAGGTCGATGGCGATGCGCAGACCCGAGAGGTCGGTCTCATCGCGGATGTCAGCGATTTCCTTGACCTTGCCCTCCTTGGAGAGCTTGACGATGCGCTCGATGATGACATCGGTCTTGGTGGTGTAGGGAATCTCGTACACCTCGATGATGCGCTCTTCGGGAATCCAGCGCCAGCGGGAGCGAATCTGGAAGCTGCCAAGGCCGGTCTCGATAATCTTTTCCATCTCCTCGCGGCGGTAGATGATCTCGCCGCCAGTCGAGAAGTCGGGCATGGGCATGTACTCGAGCAGGTCGCAGTCGGGGTCTTGCAGGTAGTGCATTGTGGCAGTGCAGACCTCGTTGAGGTTGAAGCCGCAGATGTCGGACGCCATGGCGACGCCGATGCCTTTGTTGGCCGAGACGAGGATGTTGGGGAACGTGGTGGGCAGCAGGCGCGGCTCCTTCATGGCGCCGTCGTAGCTGTCGACGAAGTCGACCGGGTCCTTGTCGATGTCCTTGAAGATCTCGGCGCTGATGGGGGAGAGCTTGGCCTCGGTATAACGCGAGGCGGCGTAGCTCAGGTCGCCCGAATAGTACTTGCCAAAGTTGCCCTTCGACTCTACGAAGGGGGCGAGCAGCGCCTCGTTGCCGGTGGCCAGACGCACCATCGTCTCGTAGATCGCGGCGTCGCCGTGCGGGTTGAGCTTCATGGTCTGGCCCACGATGTTGGCGCTCTTCTGGCGCTCGCCCTTGAGCAGACCCATCTTGTACATGGTGTAGAGCAGCTTGCGGTGCGAGGGCTTAAAGCCGTCGATCTCGGGGAACGCACGCGAGACGTTGACGCTCATGGCGTAGGGCATGTAGTTGACCTCGAGCGTCTGCGTGATCGGCTGATCGGTGACCTCGGAGTGCAGGCCGATGACGTTCTCGGCGTTGACCTGCCTTTTCTTTGGCTGGTTCTTCGTCTTCTTCTTTGCCACGATTTCCTCTTGAACTTCTTATGGGCCGTCGTTATCGATTTGCTGCTACTGCAGGTCCAGCTGGTCCAGGTATTCCTTGCCGTGCTCGGAGATATGGCGCTTGCGGCCCGCCTCGTCGTTGCCCAGCAACAGGTTGAACATGGTCTCCATCTTGGTGACGTCCTCGGGCTCCACCTTGATCAGGCGGCGCGTCTCGGGGTTCATGGTGGTGAGCCACATCATGTCCGGATCGTTCTCACCAAGACCCTTTGAGCGGTTGATGGAGCACTTTTGGTCGCCGATTTCCTTGAGGATGCCGTTCTTCTCGAGCTCGGTGTAGGCAAAGTAGGTCTTCTCTTTGCAGTTGATCTCGTAGAGCGGCGACTCGGCGATATAGACGTAGCCCTCGTCGATAAGCGTGGGCACCAGACGATAGAGCATGGTGAGCACAAGCGTGCGGATGTGATAGCCGTCGACGTCGGCGTCCGTACAGATAATGACCTTGTTCCAGTTGAGGTTGTCCAGGTCAAAGACACCGAGGTTCTTAATGCGCTTGTCTTTGATCTCCACGCCGCAGCCCAGCACGCGCATGAGATCCATGATGATGTCGGACTTAAAGATGCGCGGATAGTCTTCCTTCAGGCAGTTGAGGATCTTACCGCGAACGGGCATAACGCCCTGGAACTCGGCATCGCGCGAGGTGCGAATGGCGCCTGCTGCCGAGTCGCCCTCTACGATGTAGATCTCGCGACGGTTCTTATCTTTGGAGCGGCAGTCGATGAACTTCTGCACGCGGTTGGCCATGTCGGTCTTCTGCTGTAGGTTGGTTTTGATGCTCTGGCGCGTCTTCTCGGCGTTCTCGCGCGAGCGCTTGTTGATGAGCACCTGTTCCATGATCTTGTTGGCGGCGTCCTTGTTCTCGATCAGGTAGGTCGAGAGGCGCTCCTTAAAGAAGGCAGTCATGGCCTGCTGGATAAAGCGGTTATTGATGGCCTTCTTGGTCTGGTTCTCGTAGGACGTCTGGGTGGAGAAGCAGTTGGTCACTAGCACCAGGCAGTCCTGGACGTCCTGCCACTTAATGCCGCTTTCGTTTTTGTTGTATTTGCCCTGTTGCTTAATGTAGGCATCGATGGCGCTGGTCAGAGCGCTGCGGGCCGCCTTCTCGGGTGAGCCACCGTTCTCGAGCCACGATGAGTTGTGGTAGTACTCCTGCATCATGAAAGTGCGCGAGAAGCACATGCACGCGGTGATTTTTACGTTGTAATCGGGCAGGTCCTCGCGATCGCGACCGCGACGATCGGCCTCGATAAAGAAGGGCTCGGTGAGGTAGTCGGTACCGACCTTCTCGAGCACGTAGTCCTCGATGCCCTTGGGATAGCAAAAGTCCTCTTCGGAAAACTCGCCATCGTCGCCCTCAATGCGCAGGCGGAAGGTCACGTTGGCGTTGACCACGGCCTGGCGGCGCATGGTCTCGCGATACCAGTCGTGGGGAATGCTGATCGAGGTAAAGACCTCAAGATCGGGGCGCCACTTGATGGTGGTGCCGGTGCGGTTCTCGTCGCTGGGCTCAATCTCGAGTGCCTTCTTTTTGGCACCGACGACCTTGCCCTTCTTAAAGTGCAGGGAGTACTTGTTGCCGTCGCGCCAAACCGTGACGTCCATGTATTCGGAGGCGTACTGGGTCGCGCACGAGCCCAGGCCGTTGGTACCGAGCGAGAAGTCGTAGTCGCCGCCTTGGTTGTTGTTGTATTTGCCACCTGCGTAGAGCTCGCAAAAGACGAGCTCCCAGTTAAAGCGCTTCTCGGAGGGGTTCCAGTCGAGCGGGCAGCCGCGGCCGTTGTCCTCTACCTGAATGGAACCATCGCGAAAGGCGGTAAGGGTGATGAGCTTGCCGTAGCCCTGGCGCGCTTCGTCAACGGCGTTGGACAGGATCTCGAAGGCGGCATGCGCGCAGCCGTCGAGTCCGTCCGAGCCAAAGATGACGGCGGGGCGCAGGCGTACGCGCTCCTCGTCCTTGAGCTGGCGGATACTGTCGTTACCATAGTTTGCGGTGTTTTTTGCCATACTCGCTCTCTCGGTGCTCCTTTGCTGCGTTTAAGTCATATAGATAGTCAAGGTAGCATAGCCCAGCCCACAGACGATTCCAACCAACACGAAATCCATCGAACAACCGTTCGATTAGATAATGAATGCTTGGAATGCGGGAGGGATCTGTCCTGTCCTATCCAAACATCTGCGGCAGGTCGATGAAGACGGTTCGATCGCTTTCGCCAGCTTCGAAGCCCGAACGGGAGAAGAATCCATAGCGATGGCACTTGAGTCCCGTTGCCTCGACTTGGGCGATTTCCTCGTCGACCATTTTTTGCGTGATGGGGGATTTGCGGAACTTTGCTTCGTAGAATGCGTAGCCCTCGGGGTCTTGCGTTACCACATCGAATTCGCCGCTCGTTTTGTTTGCGGGGTCGTCGTACCAGTACTTGCCTATGGCGTCGAAAGCCGGTTCGATCTTGCCGGTCCTGTTCTGCCGCACGAGGTATTGACGGCAGATCTCCTCGAACATATGAGGAACGTAGTTTTCCTCGAAGTCTTGGAAGACGTGACGATCATAGAAGACTTCCGGGTCGAGCAGCTGACGCGCTGAGGCATTGCGGAAAACATAGCGATAGTAAAAGAGCGAAAGCGGATCCACTACAAAGTAGCCAGACTTGCGCTTGTTCGTAGGGTCGTTGATGGGTGCACGCTTTTGGACGATTTCGAGTGACATGAGCTTGTCGAGCACGTCTGCCATGGCCGGACCGCTCGAGACGTGCGACTGTGCCAGCACGTCCCCCCAACGGGAGTAGCCTTGTGCGAGAGCTCCGAAAACTTCGTTGGCGTTGGTCATCTTCGAGATCTCGGCGTTGAGATAGGACGGCACCTCGCTTTCTAAGCGGGCGCCAGGTTCCGTGACGAGCTCGATGATGTTGTCGCGTACGCTTTGGGATTGATCGATGAGGCGATTGTAAAAGGGGATACCGCCAAAAACGCTATAGAGCCGCACCTTGTCCTCGGGCGAGAACGCGGGATAGAACTTCGCAGCGTCAAAGTAATCCATGGGCTTAAGCTCAAGCGCGAGATCAATTCGCCCGTAGAGGGGGCTTTCATGCTCGATGAGGGATTTCATAATCTCAACGTAGGAGCCGCACAGGACAATGTTTAAACGTGAGTCTTCCCTATGGGCGTCGATTGAGGTCTGAAGAATGCTGTCTAAGCCTTTAACCGCATCTCTCAAGTAGGGGTATTCGTCGAGAACGAGGGTAATGTTCTTGTCTTTAGCTTGGGCAAACAGAAATTCGATGAGCTCGCGGATGCCTGTGAAGGCGAGCGGAGGAAAGCTCAGCGCTTCAGCAACAAGGACGGACAGACTCTCGAGGTTGTCTGCCTCGGAGGTTTGGCGGCACTCGTAATAGACCGTTGCGACGTCCGACAAATCGGTTAGCGCCTGCTTGATGAGCTCACTTTTTCCGACGCGACGCCTGCCGTAAATGAGAACATTGCGCTGCTCGGGTGCTTTGAGCGTTTTCTTAATACGGGCGAGCTCACGCTCCCTGCCAATAAATTCCACTTACTCGGTTCCTTCCGACTCGGTTTTGTCCGAGTTAATTGTATCGCATGGATCAGTTTATGCTCGAGTTTACTCGGACAAAACCGAGTCGGTTCTGCCCGAGTAAATTTGAAGGCGGCCGAATGCGTCTTGCTGCGTTTGCGGTTGGATACGTTGTCGAAAACGTGTCGTGCGGATTGTTGGATCGAATCGAACATTGGGACAGACGTCTCGTTTTATGGGCCGGGGGCGTGCATGTGCGAGTTCTTTTGGCCCATAAGGAACGCTGGTGGGTCGTTATTTGGGCCACGGGTCACTTCGCCGGCGCCGTGTTTCGTCATACGCTCATAGTGGAAGCCGATGCCACGGGGTCGACTTGGGACTCGGGCAATGGATGAGCTGCAAGCCGAAAGGAGCGGTGAGAATGATGAGGCCCATGACAAAGAAACTGCTGTTAGGAATTCCCACCGTGACGCTTTCGGCCGTGCTGGCGTGTACAGTGGCCGGCTGTGGCGGTAGTGCTCCGAGCGGCTCGCCTGGCGGTTCGGGCGGCAGCGCGCCTGTGCAGGAAAAGCCCAGGGCCTATGATTCGCAGACGGTCGAGGTGGCAGGCATTACCTATGAGTCGGTGGCTCACGGTACGTTCTATCGCGGCGCTGCCAAGCTGCAGGACGGCTTTTACCTGCACATCAAGATCACCAACAACAACACAAAGAACAGGACGTTCAGTTCCTTTAACGTGCATGCTGCCCAGGGCGATCTTGAGGCAGGCGACCCGTTGTTTACTTCCGGCAAGGCGGCCGTGCTCGACTACGTTGCAAGCGAGGCTCCCGATGAGCTGCACGAGGGCATCGACCTTTCCGAGAGGCCAGATATCGGCCCGGGCGAGACCGTTGAGTACGTGTATTTCTGGGCGCCCAAGACGGCGTACTACGGGCCCATCACTGTCGAGTTCGTAGACGCTTATGCCCCCGCCAAGAATCATGAGGCCATGCACTTTGACACCACGGGATGCGAGACCAAGGAGTTCAAGGCGGCCGGCGGCGTGGCCGATTCTGGCGAGAAGGCAGATTTAACGGGCATCGACTGCGCATCGTACAGCATCGAGGCCGCCGATGGGTACACGCTGGATTCGTCCGACGAAGAGCGCGAAAAGGCAAACTTCTTCCACGACGAGACTGGAGGACGCCTGAACATCAGCATCTTCCCGCGCTCGCCGGAGGAAGAGGTTGCAAGCCTAGAGCAGGTCTACGAAGGCAAGGAGACAACAACCGACCAGGTCGAGTACAACGGCATAACGTGGCTGCGCTTTACCGGTCCCGACAACGGCCATACGCTGTTTGCGACGGCTCCCGCGACGGGCGAGACCGTCCGCGTGTCGATTGGCTGGAAGATCGATTGGGACGCCGCCGCGCCCATGATGGAGGCATTGAAGCTCAAGTAGCGGGTTGCGATTCCCATGTCAGGCGACTCAGGGCTGGCTCCGAGTTATCGGGGCCAGCCCCTTTTGGTGTTCGATGAGCCGAGTCGGCGTCTCTCACAAAAGTAGCTAGGAGCTAGCGAGGTCTATCAGAATTGACCTCATTGGCGGTGTCGGTTTCGAGCGCCGTGCGGCGGGCGCTGTAGGCGACAAGGCCGGCACCGGCTGCGGCGAGTGCTGCAGCGGCTGCCATGAGGGGAGCGTTGACATCGCCCGTGCCCGCAAGCGCGCCCGCTTTTCCGGAGCGCTTGTTGTTGCCGTGATTCTTGCCGCTGCCAGATCCACTGCCGCCTCCGGAGCTGCTTCCGCCGGAGCTACCTCCACTCGTGCCGCCATCGCCGTCGACCGTCATCGGGGCGTCGTGAAGTTCTGTCGTATCCGCGCTGTCGCATACGCCGACCTGAACTTCTGAGCGTTCGCATGCCGCGTCGGGCACATGAAGCTCGTGCAGTACGGCACCCAGCGCCGAGTTTGCGCCCGGTCGAATTTCCTCGAGCGTTACGGGATCGAGCGCCACCAGATTGCGCGCCTTCGCATATAGCGTTACGCGTTTGCCCACTTCGTCGCTCCAACTCTCGGGGATGGCGAAGCTCATGCGGAACTGTGCCGTGCAACCCGGTGCCAGCACGGCGTTGCCGTTGTCGGCTACCAGCGGGTGCGTTGCAAAACGTGTGCCCAGCGTCTCGAGCGCGTACTTCACGTGTGCCATGTCGTTGGCCGAAGCGTCCTCGGCAAGCTCTGGATCGTAGATCGAAGCCATGCGTGCGTTCACTCCGAATCCGATGGATGCGCTGGAGAACGGCTGGCTGGAGCCCTCTCGGTACAGATCGATCGTGCCGGCGGTCAGCAAGGTGTTGCCGTCGTTTCGCACCGTGACCATGAAGGATTCGCCTGCTGCTCCGGGCACCACCGCGCCCGAGGTAGCGACCGCGCCCGTCGGAGTGGCACACGCCACCAAGGGCACTTCGATGCCGTGCAGCTCTGCCTCGCTCTTCTCCGCGCTCACAATGTGCGTGGCGAGCGCGGAGAGCATGCCTCCCGACGTCAAAAAAGTCGTTATCTGATCGACGGGATGGTCCAGCTCGCACATCACGAACGGCTCCGTGAACAGATCGCCTGCCAAGGTGCTGGCGAAGATGCGGAAGTGCTTGCCCATCACTGCTACCGGGTTGCCTTCTTCGTCGTAGGTTTGTCCCACCTTGCCATCGGTGTTCTCTACATAGAGCACGCACCTGCCGTTGTTGCTTACGCTAAACGATGCCGGGCCACAGCCTGCGGCACCCACGGGCTGCGTTGCAAATGCCGATGCGCCTCGCGTCCAAGTAATATGCTGCAGTTGCTCGTTGACGGTTGCCAAAAAGCCCGAATGTTGTGGCCACGGTACCGCACGGGGTACCGTAGCGTCTGGTGACATAACGCCCCAGCCCGCAATGGACTGGCCAATCACGGCGTACGATGCGCAGCCACAACCGCCTGCAGTCTCGTATGCAACGGGCACCACCATTTTGCCGTTGATATTCTCGGGTACGCCCAGTTCGATACTCGACGGTGCTTGTGGAAAGCGGAGGACCTGACGGAACGTGAGGCTGTCGCCCAAATCATCCGACCACAGAGTGAAGCACTCCAGCGCAACCTCTGCCTCATTGCCCAGCGCCTTTTCTGCGGTGGCTCCGCGGCGATGGAGATAGGCGCCCGACAGGCGGCCGTCGACCAGCGTCTTGCCCACCGTGATACGCGGGCACTGCAGGCAATGGTAGTCATCCTCTTGCAGGCGGCCGCGCGAGATGCTGCGCCATGACGTATGCGACACCACGCGAACTCCGCCGTTGCTTATGCGCAGGCGCACAACGGACAGTATGCCGGATGTGCTCGCCGCTTCGAAAGGGGTGTTGTCGCCGTCGCGGCGCTCGCCGGAGACCAGCAGCACGTAGGCGTCTTGGTTTCCTCTTCCGTCCGTATATTCCACTACGTCGAAGTCGTAATCGTATATGTCGTCGCGCTCCACGTCGTTCTCGCCAAACCCAAGGGGAAAGTCCACGGGCGTGGGAGCGGACCACGTGCCGTTTGCCTTTGTGTGCACCACCAGGCGCGAGCGGCCATTGTCGCCGTAGCGCACCGAGGCGATACGGAATAGGCACTCCACGCCGGCAATCATCGTTAGCTTCATGTGGGCTTCGCTGAGCACGCCGGAAAACAGCACGTTGTCGCTCGAGGGCTTGATGCCGCCACGCTCGTCCTCCGATACACCGGCTGAATTGGCGTTGGGGTCCGCAACGGCGTCCTTCGCCTGCCTGATATGGGTGTACGCATATATCGGCGCGGCGTTTTCGTCGTTCTCTATCAGTGCGTGGACGAAATGCTCGATCTGCCCCGTGTCGTCGCTTTCTGCATCTGCCTCGAGTTCAATGCGCGTGACCGCTTGCTCCCAATCGCGTGCGACAGGCGCGGCGTTTACGACAGCGGCCTTAACCTCGGCGCGTGCGAGCAGCTCGGCGTTGGTGACGATGGTGGCCGATGCGATAAATTGCGGCACGCCGCCCGCCTCGATGTTGCTGGGCGTGCCGAAGCGGGCATCCAACGTGTAAGGCGTATCTCCACCCAATGCGAGCTCAGAGCGCTGGAGCACATACTGGTTGCCATTGTTCACCGACATATCCCACGAATCGAGGAGTGTGGGCCACGACCCCGACCAAGCCTTGGTGGTCCACTTGAACATTACGAACTGGAGTATCACATCGACATCGACGTCTGCACCTACGCGCAGTCGCGGAAGCTGGTGTCCATCTGCCTTCTCGTACCCAATGAACAGCGTGAGGGATGCGGCGCCGCGCACGGCAGACGAAGCGACGCCTGCAACGCCGGCGCCAAAGGTGACGGCAAGCCCGATCTGGATGGTGAATGAGCCCGAGGTGTTTGAAAAGTCGAGCGAAATGTTTTTAAAAAACGCCGCGCCGCTGCCGTGTGTGTGGGCACCCACGGCGAGCGCCAGCTTCGCCAGCACCCAGGGGTTGACGTTTAGGAAAAACGGCACCGGTCCTAGGGTAAACTGCTCGGTCCAATTGAGGTCGGTTCTTACTTGAAAGAGCGCCTTAATATTGCCGTATGCGGGGTCGTTGTTGTTGCCCCAGGTTTTGCCCACCCAATCGTAGGCGAGCGAGCCGTACAGCTGTGTGGCGATATCCATCGTGAACAGCAGCGTGCAATGGTGGCGAAGGAGCCTAGTGTTTCTTGGATCGGTTCCCGAACCGGCACTCATACTCTTGTACTGATTCCACTTCCCCTCCATCTCGTCGAGGTAGCGGTTTGCCTGCTTGGCGCCCGACTCGCGCGGCGATTTCTTCCAGTATTCCGGATCAGGGTTGCCCGAATCGTTCATATAGCTAGCTGGTTTGTACCCTCCGCCAAACAGCACGTATCCAGCAAACGAGAAATCGAACAGAATGGGAAATGTGGGCATCCAGCACGTGAACTTATTGCCGCCGATACCGGGAAACGCCGCGGGGAAATCAAACGGAGTGATCTCTTGGTCCATGGTGGTGGGAATGATGGTGGTCGAGCCCGATTCCGCCTTTGCGGCCGGCGCGGTGACAACGGCCATAGGGGATGAGAGCGTGTAGGTTTTGCCCTGGTAGTCGAGCATAAAGCGCAGCTTGCACCCTTCCTCCAGAAGGCCCGAAGCTGCATCGAGGAACGTGTCTTCAAGCGTGAACGTCGCCAGATTATCCGCGCCCGATGCGCTGGCCTTGATCTGGCCGATCTGCGTGACGGTTTCGGGTGAGCTGCCCGCAGCGGGCATCACTTTATTGATATGCAACGTTGCCTGCCCGCCCTGCGGCAGATGAGCCTGCACGGTAAAAGCGTGCGTGTCGGGCTGGTCGTTTGCTGCTTCGTCCGCTGGCATTGCCATAAACGTGGCGTCGGCGTACTGGATGTCCCATTCGTCGAACGTGAGCTGTCGAAAGTACGGCTCGCCATCGGAGAGCGGACGTGTGGGTGCGGTAATAGCGGTGCCGCCCTGGATACGCGCAAGGGGAATCTCGACATCGCGGTAGCCTGCCATGCTAATGGAGATGCCGCCGTTAAAGTCGTACGCGTCGAGAAGCGTTGCCTCGTCCACGTAGCCTTCTGAAAGAGGGGCGACCTCAAAGATGGCCGTGCCTTCGTCATCGGTCGTGGCGGTGAGCTGCTTGCCTGCGGCATAGCGCGATATGAGCGTGACCTGGGCACCCGTAATGGGCGTATTCTTGTTGGCGACGTCGACCACGACCACACCAAACATGGTGCGCGAGAGCACCAAGACCTTGAAGGGATCATCTTCGTCGGCGTATGCCTCGGCGGGGGCGAACGGCAATATGAAGGCGTTTGCGCTTCCCGGCACGCGCGGCAACATAATGCTCGCCAGCGAGGACGCTCCGGCAACAAGCAACGAACGGCGATCAAGCATCTTTGGCTCCCATCCCGCAGGTATCGGTGGAAATAATCCAATTTTGCGAGAAGGCGCTACGTGGCGGTAGTGCCGTTCGAAGGCCAAAATGTCCAATTTGAGCGCGCGAAAGCGCTAGGCCCCCGGAGCGCTTTCGATACGCTAGGCAGTCTGGCCACTAGCGCAACATATGGGCAACCAGCTCGGCGCGAGTTCCGATACCAAGCTTGGCATACACTCCTGATAGGCGGTTTTTGACGGTGCCCGGCGATACTCCCATATGGCGTGCGATTTCGGCGTTGGTCCACCCACGACAGGCGAGCATGGCCATGGTGAATTCCGTGGTCGTTAGATCGTCGGCCACGTCCTCGCCCGAATCGGGGTTGTGGATGCGCCGCCAACCGTAGCTGAATCGATACGTGATCTCGATGATGCGCGCGAAGTCGTCAGGATATTGCGTTTTTAGGCACGTCTCGATGAGCCCCTGTAAAAGGCCGTGGTGCTCGCCAATGAGCTCGATAAGGCCGTCGGGGCGCGCAATGTTCCAAGCAACTCCGAAGTGCGCTTTTGCGGCGTCGATGTCCTTGAGGCTCATGCATGCCATGGAAGCTGCCAGGTGCAGGAACACTTCCGAGATGGGATAGCTTCCCTGTTTCATGATCAGGGCATTTTCCGCCATGCCCAGGCTGCGGCCATATTCGCCGCGCAGATACAGGGCATGCGCCATCACGTAGCTGGCGAACAGGCGCAGACCTTCGGGCAGATGCGCCGCAAGCGGATAAAACTCTTCGGCGGAATACGGGGAAGGCAAGTGCAGCAGGACGCTCGCGGCCGAGGCGAACAGGATATGCGTGGCGTGGACGGCGGGCGATTCCTCGCCAGTTGGCGTTTCGAGGATGCCCGCAAGGCAACGGCGAGCATCGGCGATACGGTTGAGCGACAGACTGGCGTATCCGCAGATAAGGCATGCGGAATAGCGCAGTGCGGGATCGGTGGCGTCAAGATAGGGGCGTGCTGTCTCGGCGGCGAGCGTGGCCTGTCCGCGAAAGTACAGTGCTTCTGCCGTGGCGATGGTGCGTGAATCGGGGTCGGAAATGCCTGCAACCGCAGCGTCAATCTGGCCCGGCACAAAGGCAGTGCACATCAACGGCATGGGAATGCGCGGGTAGCCATCGCAGTCCATCTTCCATCTCCCATCAGGTGGCAACAATGCAGCAATTGTACTCCTGTTGCTCGGGACCCCTTTCGTTTTACTGTTCGGTTAACGCTGCGGATCGTTTTGGAAGGCTTACGAGCATGGTGGTCCCGTTCTCGGAACTTGCTTCGACCCCTACCGTGCCACCGTGAAGCGCTGCAATCTCCCAAACAAGCGCTAGCCCGAGTCCTGCGCCGCCATATGCCCTGCTGCGGGATTTGTCTAGACGAAAGAACGGCTGGAAGATGCTTTCTCGGTACTGCTTGGGTATTCCCGGTCCCTGGTCCTCGACTCGCAGGAACACGTGGCTGTCGCTGTCGCAGATGGAGACGTTGACAGTCGAGCCGGAGCGGCTGTAACGGATGGCGTTTTCGACCAGATTAAACACCAGCCGATAGAGGAGCGTGTCGCTCCCGATTACTAAAGCGTCTCCAGCACAATTGAGGGCTATGCCCTTATTCTCGGCAAGTGGCGCAAGGTCGGTGAGGACCTCTTCGGACAAGGGACCGAGTTCAACATCGTCCTCGCAAGGAACGCTGCGGAGCTCGCTCATCTCGAGCAATACCTTGGTCATTCGAGACATGCGCTCAGTTTGTTCTTGTAGCAGGCCGAGCAGCTCGGCTGTTTCGGGTTGCAAACCGGAGTGCTCAGAGATGAATAGTTCAATCTGTGCTTGCATAAGGGAGAGCGGGGTGCGCAGCTCGTGTGCGGCGTTGCCGGTAAACTGACGCTGTGCAGAGAACCCTTCGCAAAGACGGGCAATCATGTCGTTGAAAGAGGCGCTGCATCGTTGTAGCTCGGTGGGCACATCTTCGCTGAGCTTAATTTCGCTTAGGTTGTCAGGCTGCACGCGCTCAACCTGGGCCGCAAAAGCCCGCAGCGGTTTGAGTGCACGGCCGCTCACAAAGTATGCCAGCGCGCCGCCAAGGAGTGTGACTCCAGCCGTGATGTACCAGGTTGTCGTGCCAAAAGACTCTTGTGCGTCGTTTACGACGACCGTGACCTCGTCATCGAGGGCTGCTTGTGTTGGGTCAAACGCCTGGGGCGAATCCGCGCCGGTAGCGGTAAAGGCCGAGATGTCACTGCCGATGGCATCCATGTAGCGCATACCCGTATAGCCGACCAGGCAGTTCGTCAACACGCACGCTGCGCACGTGAGCAGCGCCGTCATAATCGTTATGCGCCATTGCAGCGAAAGCCTTTTCATTCGCTATCCTCCATAACGTAGCCCTCTCCAATCCGATTGCGAATCGGGTCGTATCCCAAAGCGCTGCGTAGCTTTTTGCGGAGTGACGAGATGTGAACGCGGGTTGCGTTGCTAAAGCTGTTCACGCTGCTATCCCAAACGTGTTCGATAAGCTCCTCTTGACTAACCGGACGCCCCTGATTAAGCATCAGATATTCTAAGATTCCCGTTTCCTTGCGCGTAAAAGATAAAGCCTCGCTGTCCACGGAAGCGATGCGCGCCTTGGTGTCAAAACGGAGCTTTCCGCAGGTTAAAACTATGTCGCTTTGTGTAAAGCGTCTGAGGGTAAGGCTGCGAATCCTTGCCGCAAGCTCGTCCAGATGAAACGGCTTGGTGAGGTAATCGTTGGCGCCGGCATCGAGTCCGGCGACTTTATCGGATACTTCGCCGCGTGCGGACAGAATCAGTACCTTAGTCTCGCAGTCAGTTTTCCTAAGTTCCCTGAGCACGGTCATGCCGTCGATGCGGGGAAGGTTGAGGTCGAGTACCACGAGGTCGAAGGCCTCAACGTTCAGTAGGTCGAGCGCCTCCTGTCCGTCGTGACAGCAGTCGACGCTGTACGCCAAGTTTCGCAAGCTGCGCGCGATTGCGTCACACAGCGCCCGCTCGTCCTCGACGATCAAAATACGCATAACAGTCTCCTTGCACATTTCAAATCGCGCTTAACACGGATTTTATAGCCGATATGGTCCAATGGTCGCGTAACGAAAGGAGTGGTCAGGTTGTTCAAAGCGGTAAAACCCGTGGTACAGGTCGCTTTGTTGATCGTCGGAATTGCCATGGCGTGCTTTGGCGTTATGCGTGGCGAGGCGGATGCCGTGCTGGCCAAAGCGATTAGGCTGTGCTTGGAGTGTATCGGAATTGGATAAAAGAGAAAACACTGCGTCGCATGTTTTGGCTCGATTTCGCGGATTCATTCAGGCGGCGGCGACGCTCGTCACCAACATTCACCTGCCAAACTTTGCCAAAGGCGGCATCTATCAGGGCGCGGGAAAAACAGTCTGCGTACCTGGACTTAATTGCTATTCGTGCCCCGCGGCATCGGGTGCGTGCCCCATCGGGTCGTTCCAGTCGGTGGTAGGTTCATCCAAGTTCAACTTTTCTTACTACGTCACCGGTACGCTCATTTTGCTCGGCGTGCTGCTGGGACGCTTTGTATGCGGCTTTCTGTGCCCGTTTGGCTGGCTGCAGGAGCTGCTTCACAAGATTCCCGGCAAAAAGATTTCGACAAAAAGGCTCAAGCCGCTCACGTACATCAAGTACGTTGTGCTGCTGTTTGCCGTGGTGCTGCTGCCCGTCTTGGTGGTTAACGACGTGGGCATGGGCGACCCGTTCTTTTGTAAGTACATCTGTCCGCAGGGTGTGCTCGAGGGCGCCATTCCGCTGGCCATTGCCAATGCCGGCATTCGATCTGCGTTGGGACAGCTCTTTACTTGGAAACTTGTCGTTCTCATTGCCGTGGTAGTGCTGAGCGTTTTGCTCTATCGCCCCTTCTGCAAATGGATTTGCCCGCTCGGCGCATTCTATGCGCTCATGAATAAGGTGTCCTTGTTGGGGATTCAGGTCGACGCGTGCAAATGCGTCTCGTGCGGCAAGTGTTCAAGGGTTTGTCAGATGGACGTTGATGTGGTCCGCGCGCCCAATCATGCCGAATGTATCCGGTGCGGAAAGTGCATCGGGGCCTGCCCCGTCGATGCCATCAGCTATCGCTATGGCCTGGATGTGTCGGCGGAAAAGCTTCCCTTGACCGCCGATAAAAAGTAAACAAGCTTCGACAAAACGGAGGAATGACTATGAAGCTTTCTAAGATTGCGGCCCTGTTTATGGTGCCGGTATTGGCCTTGTGCCTTGTGGCATGTTCGGCGCCCGGTGGCAATGCGAGCGAATCTGCGAGCTCCGATCCTAAGATCGCAGAACTCACTGCGCAGAAGCCGGCCAATGCCGACGAGGCCGCCGAGCTGTATGCGAAGCTCATGCAGAAGGAGAACGAGATCTTTTCGAGTGATAACGCGCTGTGGGAAAAGGTATTCAATGCAGCAAATAAAGACTCGGCAATGATTGAGGATGGCAGCAATTACGGCGATTTCCTGCTCAAGACCATCGACGGCGCCAAGGATGAGTTTACGGCGGATGAGCTTAAGACGCTCAAGGCCGGTGCGCAGCAGATCAAGGAAATCGAGGACAAGCTCGAGAGCTTGGAGAAGGAGTTCCCCGGCTGTGGAAGCACGCCGAGCGCAGGCGAGAGCGTCGACGCTTCGACCGCTGGCATGACGGCTGGTGCCAATGCTTCGAGCGAGGCGACGAAGTTCCCCAGATTTACGGGCAAGGACCTGGACGGCAACGACGTGAGCAGCGACGAGCTGTTCTCTAAGAACAAGGTTACCGTCATGAACTTCTGGTTCACCACTTGCAAGCCGTGCGTGGGTGAGTTGGGCGATCTTGAGAAACTGAATCAGGAGCTTGCCGAGAAGGGCGGCCAGGTCGTGGGCGTCAATTCCTTTACGCTCGATGGCAACAAGGGCGAGATTGCAGATGCCAAGGACGTGCTGAGCAAGAAGGGCGTGACATATAAGAACATCTGGTTCAAGTCGGATAGCGAGGCCGGTAAGTTTACGTCAAATTTGTTCTCGTTCCCGACAACGTATGTCATCGATCAGAATGGCAACATCGTAGGGGATCCAATCGTGGGAGCCATCAGCTCCGCCGAGCAGCGCGCAGCACTCGACAAGCTTATCGACCAGGCGATTGCGAATAGCGAGCAGTAAAAAACGCGTAAAGCATGGCGAGGATCGTGCGCCGCTGTGCGGAGTAGTCCGCTGCCTTTCAAGATAATCTCCACCATATAGAGGTCCCGCTCGGGGCCTCTTCTTTTAGGCGCCGTCCCGTTCGTTTTTTGATGCGGTTCCCTACATTCCTCACTGGTGTCGGTGAAAAATGGGGATAGAGTAGGACAAACGCGTCGAATACGAACGGCGGGGGAGAGTGGGCGAGTGCGCCCGCGTGGGAGAGGTTGCCGTCCATGTTGGAGCTCAAAGGCATTTGCAAAAGGTACGTCACGCAGTCGTTTACGCAGGTGGCGCTCGACAACGTAAGCCTGTCTTTTCGCGATAACGAGTTCGTGGCCATTCTGGGTCCCTCGGGCTCGGGCAAAACCACGATGCTCAACGTTATCGGCGGACTCGACCACTTTGACTCGGGCGACCTGCTGATCGACGGTATTTCGACCAAAGACTTTCACGATCGCGATTGGGATGCCTACCGCAACAACCGCATCGGCTTTGTGTTCCAAAGCTATAACCTCATTCCGCATCAGACCATTTTGGAAAACGTGGAGCTGGCGCTCACGCTCACGGGCGTGGGGCATGCCGAGCGTCGCCAGCGTGCGCGCGAGGCGTTGGAGAAAGTCGGCTTGGGCGAGCACGTTAACAAGCGCCCGAGCCAGCTTTCGGGCGGGCAGATGCAGCGCGTGGCCATCGCCCGCGCCCTGATTAATGATCCCGAGATTGTGCTGGCAGACGAGCCGACCGGCGCCTTGGATTCCGCAACGTCCGTGCAGGTCATGGACTTGCTCAAGGACGTGGCGCGCGACCGTCTGGTTATTATGGTCACGCATAATCCTGAGTTGGCGTACCAGTACGCCACGCGCATCGTCAACCTGGCGGACGGCAAGATCACCGACGATTCCGACCCCTTTGATGTAGCAAAGGCCGCGCGTCGCGAGGCCAAGCCTACGCGCAAAACCTCGATGAGCTTTGTGACGGCGCTGGGGCTTTCTGCCCGAAACCTCATGACCAAAAAGGGCCGCACGGCCATGACGGCCTTTGCGGGCTCGATTGGCATTATCGGTATCGCGGCGATTCTGGCGCTGTCCAACGGCGTAAACGGCTACATCAAAAAGGTCGAGGAGGATACGCTCTCGAGCTACCCGCTCACCATTTCCAAGCAGGATTACGACCTGTCGTCCATGATGGGTGGACAGGGGGCCACGGATGATGATACGTCCAAGAACGAGGGCTCGTCCGACGACGGCACCGACGGCAAGGCTCAGGGAACCGATAAGATCCCTGTGGTCACGGCCGTAAAGGATATGTTTGCGAGCGTTAAGTCCAACGACATGACGAGCTTTAAGGCATGGCTCGATGCCGGTGGCGACGGCATCGATAAAGAAGTCAACGCCATCCAGTACGGCTATGGCGTGACGCCGGTTGTCTATCGTGCGGGTAAGGGCGACGAGAAGCCCGTCCGGCTGGTGCCCAACGCCATGACCGAGGCCATGAGCGGAGGTGCGAGCTCGGCGGCAACGGTGAGCATGGAATCCATGGGAACCTCGGTCTTTAACGAGATGATCGACGACCAGAGCCTGCTCGACAGCCAGTACGATGTCGTCGCCGGTCATTGGCCCACGTCTGCTGATGAAGCCGTAATGGTGCTTTCGAGCCGTGGAACGGTGGGCGATTACACGCTCTACAGCATCGGCGCGCTGGATATCAACGAGCTCAACGATCTGGTTAACAGCGCCATGACGGCTGACGGTAAGATCGAGACGCCCGAGACCGGCACCGACTTCACCTACGACGATGCGCTGTCCACGACGTTTAAGGTGCTGTCGCCGGCCGATGCCTATCGCAAAAACGAAGAGACCGGCATGTGGACTGACATGTCTGGCGACGCCGACTTTATGGCCGCCAAGGTTGCCGACGGTATCGACGTGCACATTGTGGGCGTGGTGCGACCAAACGAGACGGCCAATGCGAGTGCGTTGTCTCCGGGCATTGCCTATACGCATACACTGACTCGCCAGCTTATGGAGCGCGCCGCCGATTCGCAGATTGTGCAGGAGCAACTCGCCCACCCCGAGACGGATGTCTTTACGGGCAAAACCTTCGACGAACTGCAAGGCGAGGCCAAGCAAGGCGTGGATCTGGGCAGCATGTTCAGTGTGGACGAGGCGGCGCTCAAGAGCGCGTTCTCATTTGATGCGTCTGCATTCTCGGGTGCAGGCGGCGGTATGGACCTGTCGGGTCTTGACTTGTCCGGGTTGGATATCGACCTTTCGGGTGTTGGGAAGGACATCGACTTCAGCGACATCATGACAAAAGCGCCAACCCCAGATCTCTCGGGTATCTTTGACGGTCTGGAACTCACGCCCGAGCAAATGCAGCAGGTGGGAACGCTTGCCAACCAGCTGTTTGAGGGATTTTTGCAGTCTGATCAGTTTAAGGCGTTGATGCCCGAAGATCTTAAGGACGCGTCAAAGCTCGCCGCCGCATTCTCGGCGTATCTTGAGAGTGATACGGCAGCCCAGCAAATCCTGGCCCAGCTCAAAGCGCTCGGCGGCGATGCCCTGGCCGAGCGCTTGCAACAGGCGATGACCGACTATGTACAAAAGCAGCTGGCTCCGTATCTGCAGCAGGCAATGGACCAGGTGACCAAGACAATCAGCGACCAGATTGCGACAACGGTATCGTCCCAGCTTAAAGTAGGCGCGGCGGGGCTCATGGGACAGATGGCTACGCAGATGTCATCGAGTTTTGCCAACCTGGCGAGCGCTATGCGTGTGGATGCGAGCGCTTTTGCTCGTGCCATCCATTTCAACATGGATGCCGAGGATCTGAGTTCGCTCATGATGAGCTATGCCAAGGCTTCGAAGCTCACCTACGACAACAATCTGACCACGTTGGGCTATGCGGATGAGGCCGACCCCATCTCGGTCAAGATTTTCCCGCGCGACTTTGAGGCCAAGGAGCGTGTGCTCGATCACATCGATGCGTACAACAAGCAGGTCAAAGCCGCCGGCCACGATGAACAGGCGATCTCGTACACCGACTACATGGGCATCATCATGGGTTCGGTGACCGACATCGTGAACACCATCAGCTTGGTGCTCATCGCATTCGTGAGCATCAGCCTGGTGGTGAGCTCCATCATGATCGGCATCATCACCTACATCAGCGTGCTGGAGCGAAAAAAGGAGATTGGCATCCTGCGCGCGATCGGCGCGTCAAAGCGCAACGTGGCCAACGTATTCAATGCCGAGACCTTTATCGAGGGCCTCATCGCTGGCGTCTTTGCCGTTGTCGTCGTGGTGGCCGTGAGCTTTCCGGTTAATGCCTGGGCGCTTGCTGCCAAACAGGTCCCCAATCTGATGAGCCTGCCCGTGCAGGATGCGCTGGTGCTCATCGCGATTTCGGTGCTGCTGACGGTCGTTGCCGGTCTGCTGCCGGCCCGCAGTGCGTCCAGGAAGGATCCCGTGGAGGCCCTGCGCTCTGAATAATGTGACAAAGGGGCTGTTCCTTTGTCACATTGAGACCTTTGCGAAATTAGAGCGTAAGCCTTTAGTTCTTCTTTGCAGAGAGCATGAGCCTAATTTCCGGATGGGTGTATTCGTCGAATTCTTCTGCCGCTTCGGTGTCAAAGGTGTAGTACGACTTGATAGATTCGTCCTCCGTCTTGATGCTGATTTCTTCATATAGGGAGCCGGCCAAAAATGCCTGTTTAAATTCATCCGACAGGCTGCATGGCGTGAGGAGGTCCGGTGTGGCAACGGAAACGTCCAGCCCATTGAGCGGAGCACAGAGCGTCGCGATATCCTGCTCGGCGCGGGCGAGGTTGTCTGCAAGGCTTGCCACGGGGTCGATCTGGCTGGTGTAATCGACGTCCGTGAGCATGCCGTCTGCATCAAAAGAAAGGTAGACATAGGCTGCTTGAGCGCCGAGGTCATTATCGCGCAGATAGCCGATAACGCGGTAGCCGTAGTCGTGATACGACTCGTATGGGTTGTCTGCCGCAACGCGTTCGCACACGGGCTCCAAGGCATCCTGCGCAATGACAAGCTGTTCGGCTGCCGCGGCCTTTCTCGCCTGAAGTTCGCTGCTTCCCTGGACAAACTGCGGGATGTAGGCGCCAAGCAGCACAATGACTGGTACTGCGATGAGCGCGATCATCTGTTTCTTGGCGCTCGGAATCGCAACGCCGTATGCGTTTGCCATGGCTTCGGCATTGCTCGAGGTTTCGGCTAGCACGTCTGCCGCGGTGGCAACTGCCCCTACGGCGCCGGCAATCTCTGCGGCGCCGCCTAGGTTGCGCGCAACATCGTTATCGCTGTTCTTGAGCAGGCGGCCGGCAGCTTACGTGGCAAGCACGCCGGCGACCTCCGCGGAACGGTCTTTGTTGGTCTGGGCTACCGTAAGCCTGCTCTGCAGCTCCTTCCACTGTTTGCCCTGCATTCCAAAGCGCGGTGCAAGAGCGCAATAGCAAAAGACGGCGAGTTCGATTACGGTGAGTGCGATGGCGGTATATATGCCCGCGGGTTGGAATTCTTTTTGGTGGAACGCGATATCGTTGATCATTTGGAGCGGCAACATCAGCAGGCATGCTACGAACGACATGGCGAGTGCAGTCGCTGCGATCTTGGGGTACGTGCAGTACCGCTGGATGCGTTTCTTTTCTTGTTCGGTGAGCTGCTGCATGGGGCCTCGGCTCTCATCGTTATTTGGGGGCGATGCACACGCACTCTTGAGTATAGATGAGTGGGGGATCTGCTGCGGGGCGGCCCTACTTGCTGTTCGTGGACACCGTTCACCTTCGTTGCGCAGGGATGGTTGGAGGGCTGGTTGGCGTCAGTAACTGCCTCCGCCTTGTGGGCCGCCTCAAGGACAAGGCATAATGCATGTGACAAAGGGACGGCCACTTTGCCGCATTGATTTGAGAGTAGATGTTGATGATTCTATCGCTGGCCCCCATGGAGGGAATTACCGGGCATGTGTTTCGTCGCGTGCATGCGGAGTGCTTTGGCGCGCTCGACTGTTATTACACGCCGTTTTTGCCGCCGCCGCGGGTGGGCAATCGCTTTGGCGGCAAGGCGTTTAAGGAGATCGATCCTGCCAATAACCAGGGGCTCAACGTGGTGCCTCAGTTGATGTCCAAGAACGCGGATGAGTTTGTGTGGGCGGCACAGGTGCTCGCCGACATGGGCTATCGAGAGGTCAATCTCAACTTGGGTTGCCCCTCGGGGACGGTTGTCGCCAAGGGCAAGGGCTCGGGCTTTTTGCGCCATTTGGACGAGCTCGAAGTGTTCTTGAGCGATGTGTGCGAACGTTCGCCGTTGCCGGTGTCGGTAAAAACCAGGCTGGGGCTGGAGAGCGACGACGAATACGAGCGCGTGCTCGATCTGTATTGCCGCATGCCGCTGGCAGAGCTGATCGTGCATCCGCGCGTACAGAAGGACCGTTATACGGGCTCGCCGCGCAAAGAGTTTTATGGCGAGACGTTGGAGCGGGCACCGTTTCCGGTGGCATACAACGGCGACATTTTTGATCTTGAGGATATGGACGCGCTGGTGGAGGCCTATCCTGCTACGCGCCACGTGATGCTGGGACGCGGGTTGCTCGCGAACCCTGCGCTGGCACGCATGATCAACGGCGGTCCTGTTGCCACAGCAGCCGAGCTGCAGCGTTTCCACGACACGCTGTTTGCGGCATATGCAAAAGAGATTGGCGGTAACGCGGTTTTTCGCATGAAGGAGTGGTGGTTCTACGCCAAATGCGCCTTCGCCGACCCCGCTACCGTTCATAAACTCGTACGTAAGACTAAAAGGGTCGACGAATACCGCGCCGCCGTCGATCGCGTCTTTCGCGAGCAGCCACTTGCACCCATAGCCCGCTTCCACGGCTAGTTGGTCGTTGGGTGTTCCTATAGTTTTGTCAACCGTCGGGGCTACTCCCGGTAGGGCACCCGGTCGCGCATCACGGCGTATATCGCCCTGAGCCGCTTCCTCGCGACGGCCTTGAGCGCCCGCCCGTGCCCCATTCCCCGCGCCCTGCAGGCCCGGTAGTACTCGCCGTAGCGCCCCGAGGACCTCACCAGGCTGTTGCACGAGAAGATCAGCAGGGACTTGAGCCTCGCGGCGCCGCGCCCGGACGCCCTGACCGACCTCACCGACGTGCCGGAGCTCCTCACCCTCGGGGCTATGCCGCAGTACGAGGCCAGGTGGTCGTGGTCCGGGAACCTCCCGATGTCGACCGACACCGCGAGCTGCGCCGTGGATTGGCAACACCTATTTGGACGATTCCGGGAGGGACAGCCCCGCCTCC
>CATVYG010000023.1 GCA_958348225.1 uncultured Collinsella sp. | reverse complement strand
GGAGGCGGGGCTGTCCCTCCCGGAATCGTCCAAATAGGTGTTGCCAATCCAACCGTCGCGTCGGCGTGGTGCGCGTCCAACTCGGTCGCGACCATCTGCGCGCCGTACGCACCGGCCGTGGGAGGGGTGGAACCGGCGTACCCCACCGGCTCCACGGCGGACATCTCCTGGACGCGCAACCACCCGGACGGGACCGCGCAGACCGCGGCCCAGGTCGAGGTCATGCGCCCCGGGGGATCCGTCGAGATCGTGGACGTCCCCGGGGCGACGTCGTCCATCTCGCTCGCGGTCACGGCGAAGGGCGCGTGGCGCGTCCGTGTGCGCACCAAGGGCCAGGACCCGTCATGGGGACCGTGGTCGGGATACGCGGCCTTCAACGTCGCCGACCCGCCCCAGGCGTTCATCTCGTTCCCGGCAGAGGACGGCGAGTCCGTCGTCGAGCTTCCACTCGGCGTGGCGTGGACGGTGGCGGACGAGACCGGCGTCTCCTACCAGCGCCTCAGGCTGCTGAGGGACGGCTCCGCGCTCGTCGACGTTGCCCCTTCGACCGATGCCCGCGCCTACGAGATCGCGTCGGGCGTCGAGAACGGGGCGGACTACGTCCTCGAACTCACGGTCCGCGGCGGCTCCGGCCTCTCCGTGACCGCCACGAGGTCGTTCTCGACCGACTGGCTGCCGCCGGCGACACCGATCGTCAACGTGTCGTATGACGACGCGCTCGCCGCCGTAATCACGGTCCGCGACGGCATCTCAGAGTTCGCGGTCAGCGGGCACAGGCTGACGGGCCCCATGGCCGTGACGGCCGAGGGGAACATCCGCGTGACCGGCGGACTGACCGTGAGGGGCACGCACGCGATCGTGCACAACCTGCCGCCGTGCGCGTCCTTCGATATCGAGCGCGTGCTGGCTGACGGGTCGCGGCTCGTGCTCGCGCGCGGGCTCAAGTCCGGCCAGAGCGTCGTCGACCGCCTGCCGCCGCTGAACGTCGAGTTCTCCTACATGGCGCGCGGCCACGCCGCAAGCGGCACGTCCTCGACGACCGAGGTCTCGACCGTGTGCCGGTGCGACGGCTTCGCGCTCAACTTCGGCCCGGACGCGTCCGAGGCCGTCGTGGGCGATCGCAACATGGGCGGCCCACCGCAGTACTCGGTATCGGTCGAGCGCGAGCGAGACCAGTTCCACTTCGTCGGCGGCGGCCTCCCGATGGGATTCGAGAGCGGCAACTCCACGATAAAGGAGTCGATGGAGTTCACGATCGATGAGGGCGACTACCTGCGGGTGCGCGGCCTGCTCGATCGATATGGCAGCGCCTGGGTGCGCCCGCACCTCGGCGACCGCGGCTTCGCGGCGGTCACGGCGACGCTCGCCAGGTGCGCCCCGGAGGACTACAGGGTGTCGGCATCGACAAAACGAGAGAGATGGAGGGAGCCCAATGGCGTCGGATGACATCTGGCTGTCGCTGTTCAGGGCCTCCTACCGGTACGTCCGCGTGTCGCGGGCGACCGGCCTGGAGGTCGGCGCCATCGAGTCCTTCACCGGCGGCAGCATCAGCCGCAACCAGGACACGGACACCTACGAGTCCGCATCGCTGGACTACGTCGGCAGGCTCGACGTGGGAAACGACTTCGTGCGCATCTACCTCGATGCCGAGGACCCGCTCACGGGCGCCTCGCGCACCGTGTGCCTGGGCACCTTCGAGTGCTCGACGCCGTCGCGCTCGGTCAGCGGCGAGGTCGCGACCGGCACGGCGACGCTGTACGGCAGGCTCCACGACCTCGCAAAGGACGACTTCGACGAGCCGTATGCCATCCCGGCGGGCTCCAACGCGGTCACAGCCGCCAGGGAGATCGCCGAGGGCTGCGGGCTCGAGGTCATCGCCGAGCCGAGCGACTACACCCTGTCGGCGTCGTGGGTCTTCGGAATCGCCACCACGCCCGACAACCCCGACAGCAAGCTGGGCGCGGTCAACCGCCTGCTCGCCGCCGCGGGGTTCATGGGCGCCACGACCGACGCCTACGGCCGCGTGCTCTTCAGGCGGTACCGGGAGCCCGCGGCCAGGCCGATCGACCACGTCTTCTCGGAGGGGGAGGACTGCAGGGTCCTGCCGGACCTCACCGACGAGCAGGACGACTTCGACGCCGTGAACGTGGTGCACGTCGACTTCACCGTCCAGGGCGAGAGCGTGAGGGGCACCGCCTCCGACGACAGCCCCGAGAGCGAGTGGTCGACCGTCTCGACCGGCCGGCGCATCGTGAAGAGGTACCAGTACAGCGACCTTCCCGCGGGGGAGAGTGTGGTCGCGGGCGGGTCGTACCCGCTCATCGGTGCGGGAACCCACGACAGCGCCACCTTCAGGGCCAGCGGCAGCGCCGGCACCGTGGGGGTCGTCGGGGTGTCGGGCTGCCCTATCGGGGGCATCAGCCAGGCAATACGCATCACCAAGGGGTCGGCATCGGGCGAGATCGGACTAGCGCAGGACAAGATATCCCTCAAGAAGGGGCAGCCGTATACCGAGACCGTCTACCTGTACGCCTCGGCGCGCACGCAGGTGAGGATCCTGCCCATCTGGCGCCCCGATGACGGCGGGGAGGACCGGACGCTCGATATCGACCAGGGCTGGACGAGGCTGACCCTCACGGCCACCCCGACCAAATCAGAGGAGTACAGCCTCGGCTACATCTACCTGTCCTACGGCGCGCCGACCGGGTCCTATATCGACGTCGCCCAGATCAAGGTGGAAGAGGGCGCCGTGGCGACGCCGCTCGCCATCGAGGCGGCCAACGAGAAAGTGGCGAGCCTGCTCGCCACCGAGTGTTCCGTCATCCGGCGGCTGACCATCACGGCGATCTTCACCCCGGATGCAGATGTCTACTCGGCGTGCTCCATCAGACTGCCGTCCGCAGGCGCGGAGATCATGCGTGCCTGCGTCAGGAGGATGGACCTCGAGCTCACGATGGGATGCCCCATGAGGCTCGAGCTCCGCAACTACTTGAGGGGTGATGCGTCGTGAACCATATGCCGTCGCTGGCGTCCGATCTCGCCGACATCGTCTCCGGCCCGACCGCTCCGAGCGTCTCGATCGCCTACGGCACCGTCCTCGCATCGGACTCAAGGACCGTAGACGTGCGCATCGGCGGGTCGGTCGTGCCCGGCATCTGCATGACGACGGGTTGCCGCGGGGCGGCGGCCGGGCAGCGCGTCATGCTCATCGGCACTCCGCCCCTCTGGACGGCCATCGGAATCATCGCGTAGGAGGCTTATGAAATACCACAACATCAAGATCAGGGGCCGCACCTGCTCATGCGACGACAAGAGGCTCGTGCAGGGCACGGTCGGCCAGGATGCCGTCACGCTCGACCTCGACGAGGAATGGAACGGCCTCGAGGTGACGGTCACCTTCGTCAGCTCCAAGGGCCCTACACCCCCGCCGGGCAGGACGGTATATGGCCGGTCCCCTGGGAGGTCCTGGCAGAAGACGGCGAGGTGGCGGTCGGCATCGAGGGTCGACGGGGTACGGACGTGCTCAAGACCGTCCGGCCTGAATGGGCCCTCCGCGTCCGGCCGTCGATATCGAGCCCCGGCCAGCTGCCCAGCGACCCGACCGTGAGCGACCTGCAGGCGCTCGTGCTCGAGGCCAAGGAGCTCAAGGCGCAGATCGCGCAGACCGTCGCCGACGCCCGCGCTGTGCTCGGCGAGATCGAGGACTACGGCATCGCCGAGTGGGGTGTGGACGCCCGGGTTCACCGTCTGCTGGTGGGCCCGGTCAAATCGAGGAAGGATGATACCTAGTGGCTGATGAGAACACCGGCGGCACCCTGACCGAGGTCAAGGTGTCCGAGGGCGATTACATCGACGGCCTGACCGTCACCCTGAAGGATGGCACGTCAAAGGACTACCCGTTCAAGTACGAGAACGAGGAGGAGCTGGAGACCTCGCGAATCGAGGCCGACGCCGCCGCAAAGGCCGCGAACGAGGCCAAGGCCGCAGTCGAGGCGAACGAGGAGCAGCGCAAGACGGGAGAGGCGACGCGCGTCTCCAACGAGAAGACGCGCGAGAGCGAGTTCGCCAAGGCGAAGAAGGCGGCCGAGGACCAGACCGCCGAGGCGAAGAAGGCGGCCGCCGCCGCGAACAAGGCCAGGGAGCTTGCGGACGACGCGACCGAGTTGGCCAACACTGCCGCGGGCAACGCGGACGAGGCCACCTCGTCCGCCACCGAGGCCGCGCGCAAGGCCAACGCCGCGGCCGAGGCCGTCAGCGTTGCCACGCTGGGCATCTCGCCGCAGCAGCTCCGCGCGATGGTCCGCATGGGGCGAGCGGCAGACGTGCTGCGCATCGGTGACCAGGTGAACTCCACGTTCACCTGGGAGAGCAGAGAGTACCCCATTGCCTATGACGTCGGTCACCATATGGACGGCAGGGACGACGACCATCCGCTCGTCACGCTCGCGGACGGGTCGCAGATGCCCGCCCTCTTCTTGGTTGCCCACAATGCGCTGCCCATGAGCGTGCCCTTCGACAGCAAAGAGGCCGTCTTCTCCCCGGACGAGGACCTTGAACCCGGTACTTACTGCTTCGATATCGAGGTCAACTACGTTTGGGGCACGGGCGTCGCGGGCGCAAAGGGGACCACCACGGTCCACTTCACCTCGGCCAAGGAATGGCCCGCGGGCTGCCAGGCCGTCTGGAACGCCTCCTACGGCGCCAAGGCCACGTCCCTCACGGTCTACGACAAGTTCACCGACGTGGTCATCGAGACCGTGGCGCTCTCCGAGGGCGCCGCCGGAAGGTCGCTCGGCAAGGTCAGCGAGGCCATAAACGGCCCGTTCAACAACCTGGAGCGCGCCTGCGAGGGCAGCGGCGATTACGCCACGAGCGGCCTGCGCGCCTGGCTCACCTCCGAGACGAGCGACTGGAACGTCCAGCAGACCGCGTGGGACCGACCGCATGCCCTCGCCGGGAAGCCAGGGTTCCTCGCCTGCATCCCCGCCGACCTGCGCGCCGTGCTTGGGGCGATCTCGGTCAAGACCCAGCGTCACCAGATCGACGGCGGCGACATCTTCGAGGGCTTCGACCGGGCCTTCATCCTCTCCGCGCGCCAGCACTACTTCGCCAACTACCTCGGGGCCACAGGCGATGGGTTCGCCGCCGAGGGCGTGCCCCTCGACTACTGCAAGGCGATCGCAGCGGCCCACGGCCGCACGTCGCCGTACCCAGGCTGGGTCAAGTACCCGGAGCTCATCACCTATGACCTCGCCAACCCGACAGTGGCCGTGTACCGGTGGGAGCGCTCGGCGTACAGCAGCGCCGCCAACGCTTACAACGCCGGTATCGTGAACTCGGATGGCTCCGTCAGCGGCACAGGCGCCGCCTACGGGTTTCGCGCGGTCCCCGGCCTGCCAATCGTCTAATCCAACCCAATCGCCGGCGCACACCTGCGCCGGCGGGCATCAGGAGGCACTGTGTCCGTCCCCAAGGGCAAACGCCGCAAGAACAAACTCCGGGCATTCGAGAAGGCCAAGGACATGGCGTGCTACACGCTAGAGATCTGTTCCAACAAGAGGGTCTTCCCGGGGCGCTTCGATGGCGTCACCAAGCAGGTAGTCGATCTCGCATGGTCAGCCGCCCGCTACCTTTGGCTCGCCAACAACGTCGACATGACGGAGCGCGATCCAGCGGCATGGGAGCAGCGCAAGCAGTGCCAGCGCCAGGGGATGCTCTGCCTCAAGGAGCTCCTCTTCGAGATCGACATGTGCGAGAAGGTCTTCGGTGGGAAGCGCGAGGACGGCGGCAAGGAGAAGCGCCTCGATGGGCGCAAGGTGAGCACCTGGGCGGGCCACGTGGTCGAGACTCAGGTGCTCGCGCGCAAGTGGATCGAATCGGACCGCAAGAGATACGGATCGATAGGTCACGGGTCCAGGTTGTAAGTGGCCGTGAACCGGTGGGAGCGCTCGGCGAACCGCAACGCCGCCAACGCGAACAACGCCGGTATCGTGAACTCGGATGGCAACGTCAGCAACACAGGCGCCGCCAACGGGAATCGCGCGGTCCCCGGACTGATACGGCACGCGGAGGGAGCGCGGACGCATGGACCGTTGCCCGCAGGATAAGCCGTGGCAGGGAACCGAAGACCCGCCGGGACAGACCCGGGAAACAGGGCGCGCCGACGGCACCGGCCGCATCGCGGCTATGGAACCTATCAGCGACGCGCGCCTCGCGTACGCACTATCGCCCGAGGGCCTCAGGGAGGCCGCGGGCAGGTGCGCGCGGGGCAAAATGTGGAAGCCGAGCGTCACCTCGTGGGCGCTCAACAGGCAGAAGCGGTGCAGCGACCTCTCGATGAGGCTGCTGTCGGGGGAGTACGGCTTTCCCGAGCCCCACCACTTCGAGCTCAGCCGCCCCAAGAGGCGTGACTGCTCGGCCCCCACATTCGAGGACCGCGTCTTCCAGCGGTCCCTCATCGACAACGTCGTCTACGAGGACATGACGAGGTCCCTCATACCCTCTAACTGCGCATGCCGCAAGGGGATGGGGACCGACCGGTCGCGCGACCTTCTCGTGCGCGACCTCAGGCGCCACTGGCATCGGTACGGCACCGACGGAGGGATCATGCTCCTCGACGTCGCCGGATACTACCCCAACAAGCCGCACGAGCTCGCCAAGGAGGTCTTCAGGTCAAGGCTTCCACCGGACGTATACGCTTACGTCGAGGCGTCTCTCGATGCACAGCGCGCCCGCGCCGCGCACGACGACGGCGACGGCTTCGGGCCGCGCGGCTACGAGGCCGGCAGTGAGCTCATGCAGGTGGCCGGTATCTGCGACCTCGACGGAATGGACCATTACATCAAGCAGGACCTCCGCGCGGTGGCATACGGCCGGTACATGGACGACTTCTACTTGGTCGACCGCGACCTCGAGTACCTCAGGTGCGCCATGGAGTCGATTGCGGGCTATCTCGGCGCCCTCGGGTACGCGCTCAACGTCAAGAAGAGCCGGATACAGCCGCTCACCGAGCCAATCCCATGGCTCGGGTATACCTACCGCCTCACGGAGAGCGGGAAGGTGGTCGTGAGGCTCAAGTCCGAGAAGTGGCGCGAGCACACGAGGCGGCTGCGGCGCATGAGGCGCGCCTGCGACGAGGGCCGGATGTCCAGGGAGGCCGTGGACGAGGTCTACGAGTCATACCTCAAGGAGCTGACCGGACGGCACGTCACGCGAAAGCAGATCGTCAAATTCGAGAAATTCTATAAGGAACTTTGGAGGGCCTGATGGACCTTTTGGTAACCAGGGTCGCCGACCCGGCGCTCAAGCGCGGGCTCGAGCGCATGGCGGCTGCCCACGAGGACGATGCGGCCATGATCGACTATCTGTCCCTCATGGCTGACATCGAGCTTCCGGTGAATGACGACAGCGAGGAGGGAATGCACCATGAGTGAGTATGCCGAGAAGGTCAAGCGCTACTACGTGGGAGACCGCTGGCCGCGTGCCGCCGTCGACAAGGCGCTCAAGAAAGGCTGGATCACGAAGGCGGAATACGAGGAGATCCTCGCATCGAAACCCGATGAATCGGACGAGGCCTAGTGGAGACGATCGCGATTAACGCTGCGGTCTCCGCCATCATCGGCGCCGCCGTCTCCGCGATCGTCTCCGCCTTGCGCTCGCAGGGGCACAAGGCGCAGGCCCGAAGTGAGGCCGACCGTGCTGCGGACGAGGCGCTCAAGGCCGGTATGCGCGAGCTGCTCTGGAGCGAGCTCAAGTCAATCCACGAGAGGGCCATGCGCGAGGGCGGGCTCACGGTCGTCGACCGCAAGCATCTGGAGGCCGTCTACGCGGCTTACCACGGTCTCCTCGGCAACGGTACCGGCACACGACTTTACGAGGATGCCATGAGGCTTCCCGTTATCGACTAGGAGGTTATATGGAAAACGACAATACGACTGAGGCGCCATCCGTCACCAAGAAGGAAGTCGTCCGAAAGCTGACCAGCAGAAAGTTCTGGATCTGCACTGCAGCCTTCCTGGGCTCGGTTGCTGCCAGCATCGCCGGCATCCAGACCGGCAACGAAGTGGTGGCCACCGTCGGCATCGTCTGCGGCGTCGCCAGCTCCGCGATTTACGCGGCGGCGGAGGCCGCGGTCGACGCAGAGCGCGCTAAGGGGGAATAGCATGGGCATCCTCAAGCGCATCCTCGCCATCGCCGGACGACCACCGAAGCCGCGAAAGCCCGACCTGCAGCCCGCGGTTGACGACCGTTCGGCGATAAGCCGTCGCGCCTTCCTGGTAGGAGCCGTGGCGCTCGCTCTCGCTCTCGCTCTGCCTGCCACCGGAGAGGCGTACCAGAGCGTCGACCGCTACGTCAGCAACGGTCACGGGTCCCTGCAGTCTCAGTACCTCGTCATCCACGAGACGGCCAACCCGGGTGCGAGTGCGTGGAACCATGTGCAGCTCTGGTCGCGCGATGATACCTACGCAGTCCATCACGTCATGGAGCTGGATGGGTCCACCGTGTACAACACGGTACCCGAATCGCGTCTTTGCTGGCACGTGGGAAACGGAAACTATGCGACGGTCGGCATCGAGCTGGCCCATGCCACTAACGCCTCCGACTTCGCCAAGCAATGGGCCGAGGCCGTCAAGTGGGCTGGAGACGAGCTCCGTGCCCACGGATGGGATACCTCGCGCCTGCTCTCACACTACGAGGCAGCCCAGCGCTGGGGTGGCTCCGATCACACCGACCCGAATGGCTATTTCGCCCAGTACGGGAAGAGCTGGTGGGAGTTCAAGCAGGCCGTCGCAGCCTATCTCGGCAGCGGCTATATCGCGCCCATCGCGCCGACCGATGGCAATGGAGGGACTGTTGGTACCGTGGTCACCTCCACTGCCAATAGCGGCTTTGGCGGTACCTACCGCTGCAACACTGGCCGTTTGAATGTCCGTACCTCGCCCTCTTTGTCCGGTGCTGTCGTGGCTGGCTACAGCTGCGGGCAGACGGTTAATCTCGACGATTGGTACTGCATCTCAAACGGTTACGTCTGGGGCCGCTACACGAGCTATAGCGGCTATACGCGCTACGTGGCGGTCGGCAAGCCCACCGGCGGCTACGATCCAAATGATTACCTCGTCCGCGTGGGCACTACCCAATCCAGCGGCGCTCAGTCACGCCCTGCATCAAGCGGTCGCACGGCTGGTCGCTACCGCGTGGTAGTCGGCGCGCTCAACGTCCGCTCGGGCGCTGGCACGGGATACAGCGTGGTCGCTAGCTACCACAGCGGTCAGACCGTCAACCTGGACGGTGCCTTTGTGACCTCCGGTGGTTACGTATGGGGACGCTATACCAGCTATAGCGGACACACTCGCTGGATTGCGGTAGCTACCACTTCCGGCGCTACCTATGCTCAGGCGAGCTAGGTGAGGCGATGTTAGAGTTTGCTTTCGTCCTAGACGCCGTCGTAGGCGGCATCGTCACAACTGTGGCTCTATGTATCGTTAGCGTAAATAGGCTTTAAGCTATCAGCCCCTCCTCGGTAATCTTGGGGAGGGGCTTTTATGCATGGCTCGATAACCGTAAATATCCGTTCTCCAATGCAGTTTCAGCTAATTAGGCATGGCAGAGAACGTTTTTACCTGCAACTTTGCTGGTACAGAGCTTGCCAAAATGTCACGATCAAGACTCTTAATCCCAAGGTCCAGGGTTCGACCCCCTGACGGCCCACCCAAAGATTGTTAAAGCGACTGGCTTAGGCTGGTTGCTTTTTTGTTGACCTCGCATGGGGTCGGACCCGAAAGGGCACAGCCGCTTTCACAGATCGAGCCTACCCTGGGGATCGGTAAAACCGTCAGTACCCTCCTTGAGTTTCTTCTCGTCTGCCTTCACGCGACGCTCGAGCTTTTTTGTATCCTCGGCAGGCGGTAGGTTCTCGGGGACAATTCCGCGGTCGATGAGGCTGCCACGCACGCTTGTGTTGTTCTCGACGTGCTCTTGCTTGATCTGGTCCAGGCCGTACAGGTCGTGTTCCTCGGCGTTGAAGGCCGTCATCGAGTTCGTAAGGTCCTTTGCTTTGATGAGGACATCGGCTAACCTGTCCGCCAATGCCGCGCTCTTGGGTACGCCGAGCTGCTGCTTCATTTCCGCCGTGCTTCTGCCGCCGAATAACGCCTCATCGCCCTTCGACTTGATGATCGCGAATCCTTTGGAGTCCACGCCGCGTTTGAACGCAATGCCCGAGAGCTGTTTCTCTGAATCGGATAGCGAGTGGCGCGCCTGCAAGCGCTGAATCTCTGCGAAGCGCTGCTCTATGAGCTCTTGGCGGCGCGTCTGCACGGCAAAGTATGCCTGGGCGAGCGCGATCTCTGGCTTGTTTGAATCTCCGTTCTGGGCGATTAAATAGCATGCATAGCGCGTAAGTTTGTAGTCTTTAACCGCGCGAGCGGCGACACCGGCAGTTACCATTTTCGTGGTGTCACGAAAATGGGAATCAACTGGAGTTTTGTTTGTTTCGCACGAGACTTTTGCCCTCTTAACAACTTCGGCGAAGTTCTCCCATCGAGTGTACCCCATGGGTTCCATTAAATCGCGTGCGAGCCAATACTCAACGCCGTCTTCTACATGGGCGTAGCTATCAAGTTCGACACGCCACTTCTCGATATCTCTACTGTCCATATCTCCTCCTCGCTGGTCTATTTTCTATGCGGGCTTTGCCCGCTCTGTATTCAGAATAAGGATACGCTGTCGTGCGGACACGAATGGGCCCCGTGCCACTTCGAGCTCACGGGGCCCATGGATATCGATTGGTTGTGTTCTGCTTTAGGTAGGTGTCCGGTTTAGTCCGCTCGATAGTGCGAACCCAGGCTTTCAGTTCGCTTGCGCATGGCTTTGACCATTTCCTGTGCTAGTCGAATCTGCGATTGCAGGCGGGCGAGGGCTGCGACTTCGCTGTCCTGGGCTTTCTGTGTGCTCAAGGTCGTTGCCTCCGTCTTCAAGCCCTCAAGCTCGTGTAGTGCTTCGGATAGGCCTGTTTCGGTGCGGTTGATCATGCAATAGGTACTCATCGTGTGCTTAAGGCTGCGGGTCAGGCGCTCGGCATCTGTTGTGGCAATGCCGTGCTGGGGGAGGGCGATATCCGCCTTCAGGGCTGTTTTAGGCTCTTTCTGCGCTGCAAGGGCTGCCGATGCGCCTGCGATGCGCCCGAACACGATGCCGTTGGCGCTTGACAAGCCACCAATGCGGTCGGCTCCGTGCATGCCGCCTGTCGCCTCGCCGCAAGCGTAGAGACCCTCAACGCCCGTGTACGCGGTCTTATCGATCTTGATGCCGCCGTTAGCGGCGTGGGCATACATCGCAACGCGCATCTCGTCAGTCGGAGCGATGCCGTGCTCGTCTTGCAGCCAGGTGGCAAAGGTCTGCACAAACTCTGGGACATCCTCGCGGGGGAAGTCGTAGTGGAGTGCCAGGCCTTCGACACCTGCCTGATCGATGACGAGATCGATAGCGCGGGAGGCCAAGCGTGACGTGAAGGGGCCATATCCAGAGCGCTGCTCGAGCAGGTCGTCCAGCTTGTCGTCGGCAATATCTACCGGCTGGTCTATATGTACGTAGCGCCAGGTTTTCTCGTTGAAGACCAGGTTGCGCTTGGGCTCGATGAAGCCGGGCATCATCTGCATGAACTCTATATTAGCAAGCGATGCGCCGTGCGCCAGTGCGATGGCCTGCGAGGAGCTGAGCACATCAGCCGACGTAAGGCTGCGCTCGAACAGGCCGCCTGTGCCACCGGCTGCGATGATCGTGGCCTTGGCAGCAAAGGGCACGATTCGATTTTCGGTAAGGTCGTAGAGTACGGTTCCGGTTATTCTGCCGTTCGTGTCCTCAACAAGGTCGATAAGCTCATGGCGGGGGAGCAGGCGAATGCCGAGCGACTCGATCCAGGTCGTCAGAGCGTCCTCAAGGGGCTTGCGGGTGAGGCCGCGCCACATGCGCGTCTTGTGGTCAAAGCAGGGGATAAATTGCTTTTGCTGGGCGCTCTCGGCACTTTGCGGACGTTGGAGTTCAACACCCAGCTCCCGTTCGAGCCATGTAATTGCCCGGGGAATGCCGTGGACGAACGTCTGGACGAGCTCGGGGTCGGCAACGCCGCCGCCGACGGCCAGGATGGTGTCGATGAGGTCCTGCTCGTCGTCTTCGTCGACGGGACCGATGAGGCCGAGGCCCCAGGTACCCGGGAAGAAGCTCGATCCACTCATGGTCTTGCCGGCGCTTGCCACAGTGACGGTTGCACCCGTGCGTGCCGCTTCGATGGCGGCACAAAGGCCCGCAATGCCAGATCCAATTACCAGTACATCAGTCGATTCCATCGGATTCCTTTCTCGTCCGGCGCATTGTCGCACGGGTGATCGGCAATGGGGTCGCAAAGACCCGGCAAATCGGTAAAGGGCAAATATGGCAGGTGGGTGTCATGGACGCTCTGACGCTCCATCTCATCACATCTTGTATTTCGTCCCAACTGATATATCGGCATTAGCTACCCTGCGACAGCGCAAACAAAAAGAGCCGCTACCCGGGTGGATAGCGGCTCCAAAGCTCAACTATATGAGCATCGCGCAAGCGCGATTAGGCCTTGAGGGCCTCCTCGACGGCGACAGCGCAGGCGACGGTGGCACCGACCATGGGGTTGTTGCCCATGCCGATGAGACCCATCATGTCGACGTGCGCAGGCACGGAGGAAGAACCGGCGAACTGGGCGTCGGAGTGCATACGGCCCATGGTGTCGGTCATGCCGTAAGAGGCAGGGCCGGCGCCCATGTTGTCCGGGTGCAGGGTACGGCCAGTGCCGCCACCAGAAGCGACAGAGAAGTACTTCTTGCCAGCCTCAAGGCGCTCCTTCTTGTAGGTGCCAGCGACGGGGTGCTGGAAGCGCGTGGGGTTGGTGGAGTTACCGGTGATCGAGATGTCGACGTTCTCGTGCCACATGATGGCAACGCCCTCGCGGACGTCGTCGGCGCCGTAGCAGTTGACGGCGGCGCGGGGACCATCGGAGTAGGGGATGGTCTCGACGACCTTGAGCTCGCCCGTGAAGTAGTCGAACTGGGTCTTCACGTAGGTGAAGCCGTTGATGCGGGCGATGATCTGAGCAGCGTCCTTGCCCAGACCGTTGAGGATGACGCGCAGCGGCTTCTTGCGAGCCTTGTTGGCGTTCAGAGCCAGGCCGATAGCACCCTCAGCGGCAGCGAAGGACTCGTGACCGGCCAGGAAGGCGAAGCACTCGGTGTCGTCGGAGAGTAGCATAGCGCCCAGGTTGCCGTGGCCCAGACCGACCTTGCGGTCCTCGGCGACGGAGCCGGGAACGGTGAAGGCCTGGATGCCCTCGCCGATGATAGCGGCAGCCTCAGAAGCGGACTTGGCGCCACGCTTGACAGCGAGAGCGCAACCGAGGGTGTAGGCCCACTCGGCGTTCTGGAAGGCGATGGACTGGGTGTTGTTGACGATCTCACGCGGGTTGAAGCCCTTGTCGGTGCAGATCTGCAGAGCTTCCTCGAGGGAGGCAATGCCGTTGTCGGCGAGGCACTTGTTGATCTTGTCAGCGCGGCGCTCGTAACCTTCGAACGTAACAGTCATAGTTATTTCCCTCCCTTTCTACTCGTGAACCGGGAACACGCTGGCGACGGAGTGAGTCTCCTCGTCGGTGCGCGGGTCGATGTACTTGGCAGCGTTCTCCCACTGACCATAGTGGCCCATAGCGCCAGCGATGGCCTCCTCGGGGGTCTTGCCGGCCTTGACGGCGTCGGTGAACTTGCCGAGGTTCAGGAACTCGAATGCGATGATCTCGTTCTTGTCGTTGAGAGCCATGCGGGTGACGTAGCCCTGAGCGAGCTCGAGGTAACGAGCGCCCTTGGCCTTGGTGCCGAACATGGTGCCGACCTGAGAGCGAAGGCCCTTGCCGAGGTCGTCGAGGGAGGCGCCCACGGGCAGGCCGCCCTCGGAGAACGCGGTCTGGCTGCGGCCGTAAACGATCTGCAGGAAGATCTCGCGCATAGCAACGTTGATGGCGTCGCAGACGAGGTCGGTGTTGAGGGCCTCGAGGATGGTCTTACCGGGAAGGATCTCGGAAGCCATGGCGGCAGAGTGGGTCATGCCCGAGCAGCCGATGGTCTCAACGAGGGCCTCCTCGATGATGCCGTCCTTGACGTTCAGCGTGAGCTTGCAGGCGCCCTGCTGAGGTGCGCACCAACCCACACCGTGCGTAAGACCGGAGATGTCGGAAATCTCCTTAGCCTGGACCCACTTGCCCTCCTCGGGGATGGGTGCGGGGCCGTGGTATGCACCCTTGGCAACGGGGCACATGTTCTCCACTTCCTGTGAGTACTGCATGCCTCTCCTCTCTATCGTGTTGGCGTCCCGTCTGGGGGTCGTGGCTGGCGATTGCCGGGCGACCCTTCGAAAGGGACATGACATGCAGCCCCTATAATACAGCGAAATGCACGGAATATTCGGCGAACGGCTCAGTTTTCGTAGCGAGATGCGCGGAACTTTCAATTGAAACGATTTAACTCTATGTTCTGTGGTCGCGAACTTCCGTAGAGGGGGTCCGTCTTGGGCAAGCTTTTGCTCAGCTCTTGTATGCGTTGCGGGGGTTGACCTGTTGCAACGGTGCCGTTCGCCGCCTGTATACTGCCTTTGGCCGCGTGGCGTAGTTGTTTTGCGTGAATGTTTTGATGGCGCGCTTCAATCGTGCTGTATTGGATGGCAAGCAGATCCCGGCGAAGGGAGCGCCATGCAGCGCGTTTGGAGAACGGTTACCGGCTTTTACCATGTCTGTGCCCGCGGTACGGGCAAGCGGCTCATCTTTGAGGGCGATGAGGACCGGTGGGAGTTCTTGGAGCTGATGCGTGAGTGCTGCCGCAAGGCGGGCGTGACGGTTATCGCTTGGTGCCTTATGGGCAATCACGTGCATTTGGTGCTTGCAGATTACGAGGACGCGATGAGCGCGGCGATGCACCGGTTGCTTTTGACGTACGCGCGGCGGTTCAATAAACGCACGGGGCGCACGGGCCATCTGTTCCAGAACCGTTTTGACCGGCGCTCGCTCGATACCGACTGGCAGGTGATGGAGGCTATTCGCTCCGTACACGCCGATCCGCAGGAGGCTGGCATCAGCTTAATCGAGCGTTATCCCTGGAGCAGCTTTGCCGAGCATCTGCGCGCTTACGACGGTGACGCGGCTGATGTCGCGAGGGGATTTTCTGATCCTTCTTGCGTGCTTGAACTTTTTGGTTCTGCCGAGGGCTTTATTGCCTATTCGCTTTCGACGCCCGACGGTAGCGAGCCGGCGCTGTGCGATATGAAAGAGACAGAGTGGGAACGCCACGCCTTTGCCGACAAGATGGCGAAGAGCCTCGGGGTTCCGCTCCACGGGGTTAAAGCCGCGCCGTCGGCGCAGCGCAATATCGTCATTCTTGGATTGCACGATGCCGGTTTTACGGTGCGCCAGATTGAGCGGTATACCGGGATTGGCAAAAGTACCGTCTCTCGTATCGTGCGCGCTTATGCTCAGGTGGACGCGCAGGTCGAGGGATCGAAATAAAGGCAGAAAAGAAAATGGCCGAACCGCTCTTAGTCAAGCGGTTCGGCCAACGAAATTCTTAAGATTTGGGATAAATACTACTGATTATTTTGCCCCTCGAGCATGCCGTCGAGGGTGCGCCAGGCGAGCTCGGCGCACTTGACGCGGGCGGGCATGTGCGAGATGTCCTGGAGCTGGGCGGCCTCGTCCAGGTCTTCCAGGTCCTCCTCGGAGAGCCGCTCGCCGCGGATCATGGCGAGGAAGAGCTCTGCCAAGCGGTGAGCTTCCTCGACGGTCTCGCCGGTGATGAGGTCGGCCATGATGTCGGCGCTGGCCTGACTGATGGCGCAGCCGTGGCCGGTAAAGGAGGCCTCCTCGATCACACCGTTCTCGACGCGCAGCTGCAAGGTGAGCTCGTCGCCGCAGCTGGGGTTGATGCCGTCGTGCTCGTGCGTGGGGGCATCCATCTCGTACTTGTAGTCGGGGTGCGAGTTGTGCTCCATAAACGTGGTGGAGGTGTACAGATTACCCATTGAACGTGCTCCAAACGTGATGCAGGCCGGCGATGAACTTGTCGATGTCGGCCTTGTCGTTGTAGAAGGCCACGCTGGCGCGGCAGCAGGCAAGGTTCTCGACGCCCAGCCAGGTAAGCAGCGGCTGCGCGCAGTGGTGGCCGGCGCGGATGCAGACGCCGTCCATGTCCATGATGCTCGCGACGTCGTGCGGGTGGATGCCCTTGACGTTAAAGCTCACGACGCCGTGGTGGTTGTCCCAGTAGATGGAGCCGATGATCTGGACAAAGTCGAGCTGCATGAGCTCGCCCATAAGGTAGTGGACGAGTGCCTGCTCGCGTGACTGGATGTTTTCGTAGCCAACTGTGTTGACGAGGTAGTCGAGAGCGGCGCCTGTGGCGAAGATGCCGGCGGCGTCCTGCGTGCCTGCCTCGAACTTCTCGGGGACGGGCGCCCAGACGGCGTCCTGCTCGGTGACCGAATCGATCATTTCGCCGCCGGTGAGCATGGGCGGCATGGCGTTGAGCAGGTCCATCTTGCCCCACAGGACGCCGATGCCCATGGGGCCCATGGCCTTGTGCGCGCTAAAGGCAAAGAAATCGGCGCCCAGATCGGCCACATCGACCGGCATGTGCGGCAGCGACTGCGCGCCGTCGACGACCAGATAGCCGCCGTACTTGTGCACGAGCTTGCCGAGGTTCTTGACTGGGTTCTCGACGCCTAACACGTTGGAGACCTGACCCACGGCCAGAATCTTGGTCTTGGGACCCACCTTGGCCAGAACCTCCTCGGTGGTGAGCTGGCCGGTCTTGGTGGGATAGAGGTAGACGAGCTTGGCGCCGGTCTCGCGGCAGACCTGCTGCCACGGGATTAGGTTGGAGTGGTGCTCCATGATAGTGATGACGACCTCGTCGCCGGGCTTCAACACCGTGGGCGCAAAGCTCTTGGCGACCAGGTTGAGCGACTCGCTGGTGTTGCGGGTGAAGACGACCTCATTGGACTGGGCGGCGCCGATGAGGTCGGCAATCTGCTGGCGGACCTTGGCGATGGCATCGGTGGCCTCGACGGACAATGAGTACAGGCCGCGCAGCGGGTTGGCGTTCATGCGCTGGTAGAAATCGCGCTCGGCGTCGAGCACACAGGCGGGGCGCTGCGCGGTGGCGGCACTATCGAGGAAGGCGATCTCGGGGTGCTGCTGGAACAGCGGGAACTGCGCCTTGTAGGGATTAGTCTCTATGTCCACGGTGGGCCAACCGCGCGAAGCCTCGTCGCTGGCGTCGAGCTCCATGGGCTCGGGGGCGGTGCAGGTATCGCATTTTACGTGCTCGGTATCGATCATGCGAGCTCCTCTTCAAAGTTATCGATCAGGTTGTTGCCCAGGCGGACGACGGCGGCGCGGGTGCGCTCATCGGTGGCGGAAAGCGCGGCATCCTCCAGCTTGGCGCGGATGAACAGATCCTCGGCGGCGTTTTGGTCAAGGCCGCGGCAGGCGAGGTAGAACAGCTGCTCGTCGCGGACGTGGCCGATGGTGGCGCCGTGGTTGCCGGCGACGTCGTCCTCGTCGCAGAGAATGACGGGAACGGTCTTGTTGTCGACGCCCTTGTTGGCCAAAAGCACCGTCTCGCGCTCGGTGCCGGTTGCGCCCTTGCAACCGTGCACGAGGTCGATGGTGCCGCGGTAGACCTTCTTGGATGTGCCGGTCAGCACGCCGTTGGCGTCGATCTCGCACTCGGTCTTGCGGCCGCGGTGGCGCAGCTCGTAATTAAAGTCGCGCACCTGCTCGCGGGCGCCTAGGTAGTCAGTATCGATGGTGACCTTGGCGGTATCGCCTAGCAGGTCGCCGGCAAGGCCGGTGGCGCTGGCGCCAGCGCCCAGGACGGTGTGCTGCACGTTGACGCGCGCGCCCTCGTCCAGGAACAGGCCGGTGTCGTCGAGTGCGATCCAGCTATCGTCGAGCGTCTGCGTGCAGGTTACGTTGACGGTGGCGTACTCGTAAGCGCACACGCGTAGCACAGAGCCCACGACGCCCTGGCCGTTGACGGGGGAGTCCAGGGCTATGCGCAGATCGAGTGTTGCCTGCGGACGGGCGACGACGTCGATGGCGGCGATGGCCGCGGCTGCATCGACACCGCTCACACGCACGGTAACCGTGGCGTGCTTGTATGCGGGCACATCGATGACGATGCGCTTGGTGGCGTGGTCGGCCAAGTAGGTGTAGGCAGCCTCGCCCATGCCGGTTTCGAAGGCCTCAGCAGGGGAGAGCTCTTCCTCGAGCTTAATGGCGCTGGCCTGGTAGACGGAGGTTGCGGGCACGTCGAGCTCGGTCTCGGGCGTGATGCGGGCGCGGTCGGCGGCATCACCGGGGGCGGAGGCACGGCGCTCGGGGAAGCGCTCGGCCATGGCGTCCATGGCGGCGTCGAACGCGTCTGCCACGCCGGTAAACTGCTCGTCCAAGCCCTCGACCTCAATGGTCTCGGTGGGAGCGGCGGCAAGCTCGTCAGAGAGCTCGAGCTTGGTCTGATTCATCTTCAGCCAGCCCCAAGTGGCAGCCGGCATCGCGTTGACCTGCTCGAGCGTGGTAGCAGCGGTGTTGGTTTCCTGTTTCATTATCCGATCGCTCCTTCCATCTCGAGCTTGATCAGGTTGTTCATCTCGACGGCGTACTCCAGCGGCAGCTCCTTGGAGACCGGGTTGGCAAAGCCGTTGACGATCATGGTACGGGCTTCTTCCTCCGAGATGCCGCGGCTCATCAGGTAGAACACCTTATCGTCGCCGATGCGGCCGATGGTGGCCTCGTGGCCGATGTCGACGTTCTTGGCGCGGATGTCCATGGCCGGAATAGTGTCGGAGCGGCTCTGGTCGTCGAGCATCAGCGACTGGCAGCTCACGGTTGCCTTGGAGCCCTCGGCCTTGGGCGTGGCCACGATAGAGCTGCGGAAGGTCTGGATGCCGCCGCTCTTGGAGATGCCCTTGGTCTCGACGGTCGCCGAGGTCTCGGGCGCGTTGAGCACGACCTTGCAGCCGGTGTCGAGGTTCTGGCCGGCGCCGGCAAAGGTGATGCCGGTAAAGCTCGAACGGGCGCGGCGGCCGTTGAGCACGCTCATGGGGTAGAGGTAGCCCACGTGGCTGCCGAAGGAGCCACTGATCCACTCGATGTCGCCGTCCTCGTCCACGCGCGCACGCTTGGTGTTGAGGTTGTACATGTTCTTGGACCAGTTCTCGATGGTCGAGTAGCGCAGGTGTGCGCGTTTGCCCACAAAGAGCTCGACGGCGCCGGCGTGGAGGTTGGCTACGTTGTACTTGGGCGCGGAGCAACCCTCGATAAAGTGCAGGTCGGCGTCGTCCTCGACGATGATGAGCGTGTGCTCAAACTGGCCGGCGCCCTTGGCGTTAAGACGGAAGTAGCTCTGCAGCGGGAAGTCGAGCTTGGTGCCCTTGGGCACGTAGACAAACGAGCCGCCCGACCATACGGCGCCGTGCAGGGCCGCAAACTTGTGGTCGGTGGGCGGGATGAGCGTCATAAACTTCTCGTGGATGAGCGGTTCCCACTGCGGGTCGTGCAGGGCCTCCTCGATGCCGGAATAGACGATGCCCATCTTAGACGCTGTGTCCTGCATATTGTGGTAGACCAGCTCGGAGTCGTACTGCGCGCCGACGCCTGCCAGGTAGCTACGCTCGGCCTCGGGGATGCCCAGGCGCTCAAAGGTATTCTTGATGTCGTCGGGCACCGACTCCCAGTCGTGCTTTTGATCGGTGTTGGGTTTGACGTAGGTGACGATGTTGTCCATGTCCAGGCCCTCGATGGAGGGACCCCACGTCGGGTCGGGAAAACGATTAAAAATCTCGAGGGACTTGAGGCGCAGGTCGAGCATCCACTGCGGCTCGTCCTTTTTGGCGCTGATCTCGCGCACGATGTCGGGCGTGATGCCGGCGTCGAGGCGCTCGAATCCCTCCTCGCCATAGGTGAAGTCGTAGAGGCTGCGGTCGATGTCCGCGACCTCGGTGCGGTTCTTGGTCATTGCGTCGCCCCTTTACGCCTGCTGCTCGGCAGCAGCGGACTCGGCCTGGGCGCGCTGCTCGGCGGCCTCGCGCTCGAAGGTCTCAAAGCCGTTCTTGTCGATCCAGGGGATGAGCGAGGCGTCGTCCTCGCGCACGATGTGACCCTTGACCATAACGTGGACGCGGTCGACATCCAAGTGCTCCAGGATGCGCGTGTTGTGCGTGATGATGAGCATGGAGCCGTCGCAGCTCTTGCGGTAGGCGTCCATGCCGTGGCTGACGGTGGAAAGCGCGTCGACGTCCAGACCAGAGTCGGTCTCGTCCAGGATGGCGAGCTTGGGCTGCAGCAGCAGAAGCTGGAGCATTTCGACCTTCTTCTTCTCGCCGCCCGAGAAGCCCACGCCCAGCTCGCGGTTGAGGTAGGCGGTATCCATGTTGAGCTCGGCCGCGAGCTCCTTGACGCGACGGCGGAATTCCTTGCCCTTCATCTCCAGGCCGGGGCGGCCGGCGATGCTGGCGCGCAAAAAGCTCGACAGGGGTACGCCCGGAATCTCGACCGGGGCCTGGAAGCTCAGGAACAGGCCGGCGCGCGAACGCTTGTCGGTGGTGAGCTCGGTGATGTCCTGGCCGTCAAAGACGATGCGGCCGTCGTTGACCGTGTAGACGGGGTCGCCCATGACCAGGTGGCCGAGGGTGGACTTGCCGGCGCCGTTGGGGCCCATCAGCACGTGGGTCTCTCCGGCGGCGACGTTGAGGTTGACGTTGTGGAGGATGGTCTTCTCGTCCACGGAGGCGGTCAGACCTTCGATGGAAAGCAGCGGATTTGCGCTCATGCTGTCCCTCTCTGTATATGGTGTACTCATAGGTGTACTAAACCCTAGGAATCTTCTCGGAATAAAGTTACTATGGGTTCGGCGTTAGTCAAGGGAAAACCCGACTAATCCACTCGACTTTTCAAATTCTGGGACAATATAACCTGTTGTGTTTGTTCCACTTACTTTAAATTTGGGACAAACAAACCTGGTTATGTTGTCCCAGCAACGATGGGAGGGTAGGTATGCTCATTTCCTCTAAGGGCCGCTATGCCCTCCGACTGATGATCTATATCGCGGCGCTGGGCGACGCCGAGGGCAAGATTGCCTTGCGCGAGGTTGCCGACCGCGAGCATATCTCGCAAAAGTATCTGGAGCAGCTGGTTCGTCCGCTTATGAAGGCGGGCCTGCTTAAAAGCGTGCGCGGCAAAGGTGGTGGCTACATGATGGCCAAGGACCCAGCCGAGGTGCGCGCCGGCGACATCCTGCGTGCCGTTGAGGGCAGCACGGCTCCAGTGGCGTGCGATGGCATCGACAACAGCTGCACTCGCAGCGATCTTTGCTCGACCGTCAAGTTCTGGCGCGGCCTGGACGACGTGATCGAAAAGTACGTCGACGGCGTGACGTTGGCCGACCTGGCCGCCGTCCCCGAAATCAACTTTGACATTAAGCTGTAGGTTGAGCGCAATTCCTTAAGATTTCGCGGAGGGTTGTTGCCGTTTACCGAGGGGTTGTTGTGCAACAACGGGCGAGCTGCAATACTTATTTCTATCTTTGCAAACTGCACTTTAACTATACCAATGCAGGGAGGATCTTATGCAGCCCAAGCATTCTGCTATTGTCGCGGGCCTGACGTTGGCGCTTTCGTTTGGCGCCGTTTCCGCGCCGGCACCCGCCGCTGCCGAGGAGCCCACGCCGGGCGTTGCCTCGGATGCCACCGATATCGATAAGGGTCTCTACACCCAGCAGTCCTTCTCGGGCGTGCTGAGGTCGGTCCAGGGCGTTTCGTTTGTCAACGTGACTCCCGAGATGAAGTACTTTACCAAGTACGAGAGCCATGGTAACTACAACCAGGGCTTTTCGTACGGTGACGGCTATAACGCGTTGGGCTATTACCAGTTCGATCGCCGCTGGTCGCTCATTCCGTTTATGAAGCAGGTCTACAACTACAGCCCCGAAAAATACAGCATGCTCAAGGATGCGATTGATCGCGGCAGCGAGATTTCCAACGCGAGCAATGCCATGTACGAGAACGGTCAGCTCACCGAGTTGGGCCGTATTGCGCAGGAGGCCTTCCAAGGTGCGTACAACACCGATCCTGTTGAGTTCTCAGCACTTCAAGATGCTTATGCGTACAACTCGTACTATGCGGTGACCGAGGCGTGGCTCAAGAGCGGCCTGGGTATTGATATTTCGGGCCGCGCCGACTGCGTCAAGGGCATGGTGTGGAGCATTACCAACATGTGCGGCACTGGTGGCTGCAGGGACTTTTTCCGCTGGGCGAATCTTTCCAACGATATGTCCGATCGAGAGTTTGTGACGGCGCTTTCCTACAGCGTGGTCAATAACGTGGCGACCAAGTATTCGAGCCAACCCCAGTATCATGAGGGCTGGAAGAACCGCTACCACAACGAGCTGAAGGACTGCTTGGCTTATATCGCCGAGGACGAGGCTGCCGCCGCGACGCCCGTGCAGCCCGAGCCCACACCGGCGCCCTCGCCGACACCTGATTCGAATGACGACTCGAGTGACGATGCTAACGATGACAGGATGGATGCGCCCTCGACCGATGCTGACGGTAATGGCTCTGCTGGTGGCACTACCAACGACGGCTCTACCTCGAACGGCTCCAATTCGAACGGCTCTGCTGCGGGCGATTCGTCTTCAAGCTCTGCCGGCAATACGGACAGCGACGCTTCTGGTTCGACCGACGCTGACACCTCTAACTCATCCACCGGCTCGAGCGATTCGTCCGTTGACACCGGCTCTAACAACGGCTCTGGCTCTGACGCAACCCCTGATTCCGATGCTTCCAAGGACGACTCGAATAAAGCGCCGGACGCTCCCGTTGCTTCGCCGGACAAGAAGCCTTCTTTCTCCGAGCAGCTTGGTTCTACGCTGGGTTCTTCGCTGATGGCTGGCGTCAATAACGGCTCGGCCCAGAACAAGGACAACTCTGATCAGGCTTCCACGGAAAAGACCGAAGCCGCAAAGGGCGACTCCAAGGACAAGGCTTCCGAGATGACCGAATTCGATAAGGGTTCTAGCTCTGAGGAGAAGAACGAGAAGTCCGCTCAGAAGAAGGACGAGGGTAAGAAGCCTGAACCTGAGGAGAAGGACAAGAGCAAGGACAAGACCGAGGACGGAAAGCAGCAGGGCGAGGACAGCGGTAAGAGCGGTACTGACAACCAGGTCCAGGAGCAAAATGACTCCAAAACGGTGACCACCACGACCACGACGACTACAGCTACCAAGTCCTCGGGCGGCAACATGCCCAAGACGGGCGATCTGATTGTGATGGCGAGCCTTGCCAGCGCGAGCTTGGCCACACTGGGCGCTACGTCTATCGTAAGTGGTAAGCATAAGCTCGATCAGCAGAAGAAGGCTTCTGGGGAGGATGGCTCGGAGGAGTAGCCTTTCAGATTGTTTTCAAAGCGTTTGAGACGGGGTCCGGTGCAGCCGCATCGGATCCCGTTTTTGTTGCACAACGATTTGTTATGCCCCCTCGGGGCGTCAGTTGCTACCGTTGCCCGAAACCTTTGCAAGTCGATATTGTTGCGCTCCGCCTGCTCGTTACAATGGGCATCGTGCTGCGTTAGAGGGAGAGTTTACGGTGTCTGAACAGGTGAATTGTGGTTTTATTCATGCGTTTGGTGCGCGGTTGCTCAATCATGCGGATAACGCAGCTCTACCGGTTGATGTACACGACTTTTCCGATGCAATCAATCGGTGTTTACTCATCGATAAAACCATGTTTATTGCCGATGTGTTGGACTGTGACGCGTCCGTTGTGGTGTGCTGTCGACCCGAGGGTTTTGGCAAGAGCATGAACTTGTCGATGCTCAGGGCTTTTCTGGAGCGTCCTGCGGTCGGTCGCGCCGGTCGGAGCTCGTTTGCCGATGCTCAGATTTGGGATGCGGACGGCGGACGTTATCGGGATGAGTACGCTTGCTATCCGGTGATATCGCTGGACTTTTCTGGCGCTGCGAGGCGTGGCGCCGCTGTTGCCGGCGTCGTGCGCGATGCCCTTTCGGGCGAGTGCACTCGCTTGTTGGCGCTCTTGGAGGCCCCGGATTTAGCTCGAGATAAGGTGCGTCACATCGAACGTGTTGCGCGTGGCGCGGCGAGCGAGGACGAGGTCGCCTCGGTGCTTGGCGTGCTCATTGAGTTGCTGGAGATTGCCTGCGATGAGCAAGTTGTATTGCTCGTTGATGGGTACGACGCGGCGTGGTTGGGCCGTGCGAGCGCAAGGGGCGCTTCCGGCGCCGATCCGGCAGGGCTACTTGACCGTGTGCTGTTTGACGCCATTGCTGCCGCGGGCCATTCGCTACGCTTTGCATGTCTGATGGGGGAGTGTCCCGGCCCTGCCGAAGCGGCGCTTTCTTTGCACGGCTGCTCGTATTATCTGACGACGCCGCTTTCGACGTGGTGTGACCGTTGGTTCGGCTTTTCGGATGCCGAGGTCCAGGCTCTGTTGAATCATGCTGGGCGCGAGGAATACCTTGATGATGCGCGTGAATGGCTCGAGGGATATCGGTTTGGTAGGGATTATTGCTCGAGTCCAGAGCGTGTGATCGGTTTTCTTGGCCGAGGCTGCACGGCGCCTGTGCGTGCCGATCTGTATGGATATGCCGATTGCCTGAGTAGGGTAGTTGCCGGGTGGAATCTCGACCGTCTTTCGGTCTTGTTTGATTTGCTCGAGGCCCATGGGTGCGCTGAGGTCTCGCTTTGTTTGGGCACTGCAGAGCCAGATGTCTCGACTGACGATGGCATGTGGACAGCGCTGTATCTGTCCGGTTTTCTCACGACGGATATGACTGAGGAGCCAGAGCATGGCAATTGCCTCCGTGCTTTGCGATTGCCCAATAACGAGCTTCGACAGGCCTTGCGTCTAGTGATTGTTGAGTGGTTTGAGTGCGCTGCCGAAGACATTCGAGACGTCGATGCGTTTCGCGACGGGCTGTGCCGTGGGAACGAGGATACCGTGAGGCGGGCGCTAAGCCGCATCCTGGGGGATGCGGGAATCGGTGAGACCGACCCAGATAAGCCGCTGCCATATCATCTGCTCTTGCAGGGGCTCTGCTTTGGCTTACCGGGCTATGCCAATCCTGCCTCGAGGCGAAAGTGTGGCGCAGGTCGCTGGGACATCCAGGTTTTCCCTACGGGTGTTGTGTTCGACGTAGCAGATACGATTGGCATGCTGGACGAGCGCCCGCTGATAACGATTAACTTGATGTATGACCCCGATGTGGATGCGCTGGGACTGGAATTGCTGGCCGTGCAGTCGCTACTCGACATAGAGCGCGCCGGCATCGACGAAATCCGTGTACCGCGCCCCGGCGTGGGTCGCATGCGCTGGGGGTTCGGTTTTGATGGGCAGCATGTGGCTACGGTGTGCCAGCGGCTTTAAGCGCCGAGGTGTTTCCGGCTTCCGTTACTCGGTGTCCTTCATGGGCGGCATGGGCTTCCAGTCGGGGTCCTTGATGATCTTGCGGGCGTCCTTCATGCCACGGCGCAGCGCCGGAATACCGGTCTTAAAGCATTTGTCGACCGCAGCCAAGCGGATGAACTCTTTGCAGAAGGTCGCGGCGTTGCCCAGACGGAACAGCACGGGGTGATAGTCGCCGTAAATCTGCATGTAGCGGGCCAGATAGCCGCGGTTGCGCATGATGTAGTAACGGTTGGTGTCGCTCGTGGAGTTGAGCTGGCGCTTGCCGGCGATATCCCAGTTTGAGACGGCGCGGGCGCGCTTGAGCACCAGGTCGGCCACAACGGCGGCGGGGAAGTGCTGGCTGGCCACGTAGCCATAGCAGGCATCGTCGCCGTAGATGAAGAATCGCGCATCGGGCAGGCCGATCTTGTCGACCACGCGGCGCGAGAACATGCCGCCCTCAAAGCACAGCTGGTTCATGGCGCGATAACCCTCTGGACCCAAGTCCCACTTGGCGACTGGGTTGGGAATGCCGAGCGAAAGGATGAGTTGGTATTGCCAAAAGAAGGCGCCGCCGTCAAAGTCCAGGCGCGAACCCTGGATGACATCGTAGCGGTCGGTCCACTTGGCAAGACGCTCGATGCCTTCGGGGATGACGAGCACGTCGTCGTCCATCACCCAGAACCACTGGGCGCCCAGGTCGTAGGCGCACTTGGTGCCGGCGGAGAAGCCGCCCGCGCCGCCACCGTTTTCAAGCTGCGGCGCGTAGATAACGCGGTCGGTGCCGCCTTGCGCGTCGGGCTGCTCGGTGTCGATGCCCCACAGGTTGGCCAGGCGCTCGTTGAATGCGGTGCACATGGCCTCGGTCTCGCGCGAATTCTCGTTATCGACAATCACGATGCGCCAGGGCGTTGCCGTGAGCTCGGTCATGGAGTCGAACAAGTTGGCCAGGAGTTCCTGGCGCTTGTACGTAACGACGACGATGGCGAGCTTGTCGATGGGAGCGGGGAGGGTTGAAGGCATGGGGCAATATATCCTTTCACGCGCGGCGGGCGAGTGCTGCGCGGAAGCTATCGAATACGTCCTTGGGACTGTCCTATTGTAAAGGCTCGGCGCACCTTGGCGGCAAGCTTTGAATAAAACGCAGGAACCTGCCATGGCTGTAGCGGCTTTAGGGTCTGACGGCAGCGTGTCTATTGCCGCTTGGGCTTGCGAGCGATAGGGCTTCTAGCTGCGTCGATGGTGAGAAGCGTCAGGGCAAAGACGATGCTAATGACGGTACCCGTGACGATACAAATAACTGCCGGGCTGTTTTGGCTGACCAGTATGTTTGCGAGCAACGTATTGAAGACGGGACGCCACAGGCTATTGGTGAGCGACTGCATCACATAGAAACCGAGCGTGGCGGTCGATAAGGTGACGATGGCACCTGCAGTCCGCGAATTGCCTGAGGCACTGCGTCGGGTAGCCGCAAAGAGCAGGGAGGCGGCAGCGAGGGCAAACGAGATCAGCGAGGTCGATTTGTAGGAGAGGATTGTCATCGCTGTGAGGTTATCGGTGAAGGAGAGTGCTCCTTCCAGGATGATGGTGAGCGCCAAAACCGTTACGAGCGAGCGCATGCCCAAGGCGCCCACCCTGTCCGAATCCATGACATCGGTAACGTCGCGGAGCAGTCCGCCGATCAAAAACGCGACTACGTACGTGGTAGCGCTCATGAGCTTTTGGAGCCAAGAAAACTCGCCGGCGCTTGTCGCACTCATAGCGGCTAAATACCCGTTAACAACAAATGCGAGGATGCCAACGGCGATGACCGTCGTCTTGTAGGTTTTCTGGGGGAGTCGACTCTTAGCCAGTCCAAACCATGGCGCCATGAAGACCGTGGCGGCATAGACCCAGATAAACTCAAGGCCTAACGTGTACCAGTAGTGCGTATTGAGGGTAACATCGGGAATGGGTGAGACGACCGTGGACCACGCGAGCGCCACGAGGCAATAAAACGCAGTGGGCATAATGACCTTGCCAAGGCGCTGCGCCGTCCGTTGCATTTGCGACTTCCACGTTGCTCCACCGTCCCAAGCACGCGCGGCTGAAGCGATGAGAAAATAGCCCGAGATCATAAAGAAGACCTCGTTGGCCCAGCAGCCAAGCAAGTTAATAAAACCGAGTACGCCGGAATAGGGGAACATCGCAAGTGGGGCATATTCCACGGCGCCGACGCAGACGGCTTGGAACGTCCACTGAAAGGTGTGGAACACCGCGATGCCGGCGACCGCGACCAAACGCAGCGCTTCGATGGGTATGTTACGTGCGGCTTTGGGCTGCATGACGTCCTTTCTTATCGGTTTGCCTCTGCGAGCTCCATAGATTATATAAACGCCCGCTGGCGCGCTGACCCTTTGATACCATGAAACGACAGGTATTTCCTAAGGAGCACATTTGTCTACTAACGTCTCTGGCAGCCCTGTTCTGTCGCTGCTTATTCCCATTTACAATGTTCAGCGCTACCTGCGCGAGTGTCTCGATTCCGCCCTTGCGCAGACGCTCAAGGATATTGAGATCATCTGCATTAACGACGGGTCGACCGACAACTCGCCCGCGATTATCCGCGAGTATATGGATCGCGATGGGCGTGTCAAGATGATCGACAAGGCCAACAGCGGCTATGGCGACTCGATGAACCACGGCCTGGAGATGGCGCGTGGCAAGTACGTTGGCATCTTGGAGTCCGATGACTTTATGGCGCCCGACGCGCTGGAGAAACTTGTGACAGCGGCCGAGCGCTTTGACGCTGACTTTGCGAAGGCGAATTTTGACCTGTATTGGTCGAAGCCGGAGGAGCGCCGAGAGCTGATGGAGCTCTTTAAAGCTAAGGACTGCGGCAAGCCGGTTCACCCGAGCGACACCGTCGATGCCTTCTCGCTTAAGCCATCGATTTGGTCTGCGGTGTATCGTCGAGACTTCTTGAACCGTAATGCCATTCGTTTTTTGCCGACGCCTGGCGCTGCGTTTCAGGACGCCTCTTTTACCTTTAAGGTGTTCGCCCTTGCCGATACCGCGGTTTACCTGCATGATTCCGTGCTTTCATATCGCCAGGATAACGAGGGCTCTTCGGTCAATTCGCCCAATAAAGTTCATTGCGTTAACGATGAGTATGCCGAGATTCATCGCTGGATTGTTGAGGATTATGCCGAGACGCACTCTTCGCGGGACGTTGCCAAGCTGCTTAGGTTTGCAAATATCATTAAATACGATTCGTATATGTGGAGCTATATTCGCCTGAATCCCAAGTTTTACGCTGATTTTTTAGACCGTATGGCTCAGGAATTCCGCGGGGCGCTTGAGGCCCATGAGTTTGAGCTGACGGATCTTAAGCCGTGGAAGCGCGCAAACCTTAAGGCCATTGTCAACGATCCGCAAAAGTGGCTAGCTGAGTCTTTGGGCTTTGCTAGTGCCGGCGCGATGGGCCGCGCGAAGCATTATGCGCGCATTGGCGGCCCGGGCGTGGTTGCCGCATTCGTCCTGGATGCAATTAAGAAGTAGGGAAATTATGGCAAACACGAAGGTCTCATTTATCGTCCCCGTTTATAACACCCAGGAATTCCTACCTCGTTGTCTTGACTCCCTTTTGGGGCAGACCTGTCTGGATATCGAGATCGTGGTTGTTAACGACGGATCGCCTGATGACTCTGCTGCGATTATTGACAAGTATGCATGCAAGGACTCTCGGGTGTGCGTTGTCGAGAAATCTAACGGCGGACTGTCGTCTGCCCGTAATGCGGGCATGGATGTTGCGCGCGGCGACATTATCGACTTCGTCGATTCGGACGATTACGTCGAGCCTAACCTTGCCGAGTTCTTGGTCGATGCGTTTGCTAAGGAGCATCCCGAGATTGTTGTGTTTGGAGCCGTGTGCGAGCCTGCCGAGTTGGCCTCTAAGCGCATCAGGCGGCTACTTTCTCCTGAAGCGCGCACGTTTGAGTCATTTGATCCGGCGCTACTGTTTTCTGCGAATGCACAGCCCTATGTCTGGCGTGCGGCATACTCTCGCGAGCTGATTGAGCGTGAATCTCTGCGTTTTGCGGAAAGTGTTCGGTTTGCCGAGGACGTTGTGTTTCAGTTTGAATCGTATCCGTTGTCTGCCAAGACGGTCGTTGCGCCTGACAAGCTGTATCACTACGTGATGCAGGAAAAGTCGCTGACGCATGTATTTAACGCCGGCGCCAAGCGCATGGACAAGATCGATGCCCATTTGCTAGTGCTTCATGAGGTGCTGGAGCGCTGGGGCAGGCGAGGGCTTTTAGATCTGTGCCCCGGAGAGCTTGTCACGTGGTTCTTGGATCTGGTCGTGTTTGACCTTGCACGCCTGGATGCGGAGGGTTATGCCGTGGTTGCTGCTCGCGTTAAGGATGGGCTCGTGAAGCATGCGGGCCAAGACTGGACTAGTTTGCCTGCTAAGGGAGCCGTTCGTCGTGTTGCACACAAGCTGGCGAACGGGTCGAAGATTTCGATCGTTGACGCCGCACGGCTGTATCTCGCGACCCGTGGGCTAAAAGCTTGTGTCGAGCGGTTTGTGTAGGGGGTTAATTATCATAGCTTGGGAGTGCTGCGTGTATGCGGTCTGATTGCAAGAGCATCCTCGTTACGGGCGGCTGTGGTTTTTGCGGTTCGGCGTTTGTCCGCTATGTTGTGAACAACGTTCCGAATGTGCGCGTCACCATCTTGGATAAGCTGACCTATGCCGCTAATCCTGACAGCATTGCTGGGCTTCCGGAGGACAGGGTTGAGCTCGTTGTAGGCGACATTTGCGATTCGGATCTGCTTGATCGATTGGTTCCCGGGCACGATGCAATTATTCACTATGCCGCGGAGTCCCATAATGACAACTCGATTGTCGATCCTAGCCCGTTTATTAAAACTAATGTCGAGGGCACATACCAACTCCTGGAAGCTGCTCGTAGACACCATGTCAGGTTTCATCACATTTCGACCGATGAGGTGTTTGGAGACCTGGTGCTTGATGATCCGCGTAGATTTACCGAGGAGTCTCCTTATCGACCGAGTAGTCCCTATTCAAGCTCCAAGGCGGCATCTGACATGCTTGTGAGAGCTTGGATTCGCACCTATGGTCTGCAGGCAACAATTTCTAATTGCTGTAATAACTATGGTCCATATCAGCACCCCGAGAAGTTCATTCCGCATTCGATTACATGCGTCCGGCGCGGGGAGCGTCCTAAATTGTACGGGGACGGTCTGAACGTACGCGATTGGATTCATGTCGATGACCACGCTCGTGCTGTTTGGCTCATTTTGACTAAAGGGAAGATCGGGGAGACCTATCTTGTCGGAGCCAATTGCGAGCGCAACAATCTCGAAGTTCTCAAATTCATTCTTAAAGCAATGGGCAAAGACGGGGACTTTATTGACTGGGTTAAGGACCGTCCCGGCCATGATCGACGGTACGCCATAGACGCTAGCAAGCTTCGTCGCGAGCTTGGTTGGGCGCCGATCCATGGTGACTTTGCAGCAGAGATTTCGCGATTGTGCCATAGCAACATGCTTTTAACCTGATTAGCCTTTCGGGGTTAAGCTGCTGCTGCTCACGAATCTCTCGACGATGGGGCGCGCTTCTTGGCATAGGGTGTAAGCAACCGTATGAAAGGGGACAGACATGGGCAATCGAAAAGCTATGTTTGCTTCGGTGTTTATCGTGCTTCTGTTGGGAATTTGTCTCGTTCCCGCATTTGCTGAAGACAACGTGGCTACCGGCCAAGATACAAATGCCTCCATGGCTGCAGACCAGTTGAACGATTCCGAGCTCGTTACCAACGAAGCTATGTCCGTGGACAGTACGTCCGATTCGAATACACCAGATTCGTCTGATGCTGTGAAGCCGGAAAAGCCCAAGTCTGTCTATGATTTTGCTTCCGAGCACGTCGATGACCTTGCGGATGGGTTGTACACTTTTGGCTCTTCGGTTGACGGCAATTTTGTACTTGATGTTCCTGGTGGTACGGCCTCTGCTGGCAGAAAGCTGCAGCTGTACAGTGGGAACAAGACGAATGCTCAGGTCTGGCGAGTGTCTCACGATCAGAATGGCTTTGTTGTCATTGCTTCTGTCAAGGGTTGCACGCTTGATGTCCCCGGCGGCAGCGCGAGCAATGGAAATCCCGTTCAGCTTTGGTCCGATAACGGCACCCTTGCGCAGCGCTGGGTTGCAATTAAAGAAACCGATGGCAGCTACACCTTGATTTCGGCGTTCAACCAGTCGTTTGCCATTGACGTGGCGGGTGGAGTTGCCGCAAATGGCTCTGCCGTGCAGTTGTATGAGGCAAATGGTACGGCAGCTCAGCGATGGGTGCTAACGCCTACCAAAACTGAGCAACAGCAACTCGATGATCGAGCGGCGGCACATCTCGCTGACCTTCCCGACGGAACGTATGCTATGTTGGCTTCGAACGATTCGTTTGCTCTGATCGCAGGCGGCGGATCACTGTCTTTTGATAAGTTCGGATATTCAGGTATTCAAACGTTCGATGTCTCAACTACGTCGGACGAGTATCGCACCATTGCGATTCATGGTGCTGGGGCGGTTCTGGATGCGGCGGGCGGCAAAGACGCCAACGGCACGAAGCTGCAGACCTATGCCGCCAATGGAACCAAGGCCCAAAAGTGGATCATCGAGAAAGACGGCGAGCGCTATCGGATTGTGTCGGGCTTGAACGGACAAAAGGTCGCCGACGTCCCTGGTGGCTCTATAGCATCTGGTGCCGGACTTCAGCTGTATAGTGCAAATGGAACGGCTGCCCAATCCTTCAACTTTGTGGATCCGACGGCTGTGCGTTCCGAGCTCGATAAGCTCGCTTCCGATAACCGAGAAGTTGTCAAAGACGGGGACTATGCGATAACTGCCGGTCCGGATTTGTCTCGAATGGTTCTCGATGTTGTCGGAGGCTCTGCTTCTAGCGGTGCAAACGTGCAGATCTATCAATCGAATACGACCGCCGCTCAGCGTTGGCGTGTTTCGCATGACGATGACGGCTATCTCACGATAACGAATGTAAAGTCTGGCAAAGTACTTGATGTTTCTGCGGGTTCAACTTCTCTTGGAACGAACGTCCAACAGTACGCGGCTTGTGGCGATGCGAACTATGCACAAAAGTGGATTGCGGTACCGAATGGCGATGGAAGTGTTCGACTTCTTTCTGCTGTTTGGCAACAGCGCACGCTTGACGTTGCCGGTGGCTCTCTGAACTCTCGGACAAACGTGCAGCTCTATGCTTCGAATGGAACTGCCGCGCAGCGCTTCACTTTTATTGCCGCAAACCCTGCGTCAGTTGACCCATGCGATGACATTTTGAAAGACAAGGGTTGGTGCGTTATTTCGCCCTTTTCAAATGGCTCTGTTGCCTTTGACGTTGCCGGTGGATCATTGAAGAACGGGGGCAACGTTCAGACATATTCCTGCAACGGCACGCTGTCCCAGCTATTTAAGGCTGAGTATCGAGACGGTTACTATGTTCTGCGTAATGCTGGTTCCGGTAAGGTGCTCGATGTTGCAGCGGGCGACGTTGTTCCGGGGACGAATGTCCAGCAGTGGGATGAAAGCTCCAACGACAATCAGCTCTTTAGCGTCGTTGCCAATGAAGACGGAAGCTATTCGTTTATCAATAAGGGCACAGGGCTCATGCTCACGGTATCCGGTTCAAATCTAGTTGCTGCTACGGCGGGAGATTCCGTTCAGACGTCGTTTGTTTTTGCCGAGCAAGAAGACCTGCTGAGCGAAGGCCTTTATGAAATCTATCCGTCTGCAAATTCCTCCTATGTGCTTGATGTCGCGGGTGCATCTGTTGACTCCGGCGCTAACGTTCAGCTCTATGCCAGTAATGGTTCCTTCGCCCAGAAATGGCTGCTTAAAAAGGTGGATGGAACGAAGAATACCTATACGTTTGAATCCGTTTGCTCAACTAACAGGCTCGCTGTTTCCGGTACCAATGTTTGCACGACGGCACCGGCAGATGTGAAGGCGCAGCAATGGGTGGCGCGAATCGATAGCAATGGTATTGAGTTTGTGTCTGCGGATGACCAAGACCTTTCGCTTGATGTGAAGGGCGGTAATTTTGCATCGACTTCCAACGTTCAAGTCCACTCCTCCAATGGTTCCGCTGCGCAGAGATTCCGCCTGCGCGCTACTTCGGCAACCATCGACAATGGTACGTACTTCATCCGAATGGCTTCTCACGCGGGTTCGGTCTTAGATGTTTCTGGCGGATCGTACTCGGACGGTGCAAACGTTCAGATTTGGCAGAACAACGATTCGGGTGCTCAAAAATGGAACTTCTCTCGTAACGGTGATGGCTCATACAACATCGTAAATGCCGTCAGTGGCAAGGCTCTTGACGTAAAAGATGGGGCTGCATCTTCTGGCACCAATATTCAACAGTGGTCTAGGAACGGAAGTGCTGCTCAGCGTTGGTATGTCGATTATGTACCCGGTGGATTTAAGCTGTCTTCCGCTCTGAATGGAACGTTCGTTATCGATGTTTCTGGAGGCAACAGCGCAAACGGGACGAACGTTGCTCTGCATGCAAGTAACGATTCGGGGGCGCAGCGGTTTATCTTCGGAGCTACTACGTACGTGCAGCCGCTGCCTGCCGATCAACAAGCTATGTATAACCGTGCACAGTGGTACAACAGCAACACGGAATGGTTAATTTTGACTGATACCGTCGGATGCCGTACGGGTATTTTTAGGGGCTCTCGCGGTAATTGGAGGCTCTGGTCCTTCTGGCAGTGCGCTCCAGGCAAAAATGGGTCACCAACGGTGTTGGGTGAGTTCTCTGTTTACGGAAAGGGCATTTCGTTTGGACACGGATATACCTGCTGGTATTACACGCAGTTTTATGGAGACTATTTATTCCATTCGCAGCCTTGTTATACGGGAACGTTTAATGTGAAGGATCACACAATGGGTCATCGCGCATCGGCTGGGTGCATTAGGCTTACAACCGATCACGCTAAATGGATCTATGACAACATTCCCTATGGAACCAAAGTGGTCAATTACTAATCCTTGTCATGGGGCGGCTCGCAGTTTGCGAGCCGCCTTTTTTGCTCAAATGGTTGCATGTCGCGCTGAACAGCGATTAAATGAACCAAACATGTAAACATTTTCATTGCAGGCAATATCGCATGCTTCGATAATAGTGATATGTGTTGCCTGAGGTTTCAATGCGTTGTGTTTGTTGGTGTTGGCAATATCGTCTGGGGGATGTTATGCGTCATAAAAAACGTGTTTGCGCTCTATTACGAGTTGGATTTTTCCTTGGGTTGCTTCTGACTTTACCCCTCGTTCTCAAATCAGGCTCGACTGCTTTTGCTGAAGAATCTTTCGCTAGTTCTGTCGTTGAAGAATCTGAACAAACAAAGGGCGGGATTAATTCCGAGCAGATCCAGTCCTCGGACGATTTAGTCCAAGACACCAACGCGAACGAAAGCGACACTGGTGAAGAATCTGACCCTTCTACCACAGCTCCTGATCCATCTAAGTATGCGACCCTTGACGCGGGTACCTATTTTCTTACCTCGACTTTGTCGGGGCATCGAGTGCTCGATGTTCCGGGCGGTTCGGTGAGTGCCGGCGCTGCGATACAGTTATATGGGAGAAATGAGACGGCTGCACAGCAGTTTGTCCTTGTTGATCTTGGCAGCCGTCAATACGCTTTTAAAAACATTAAGTCGGGGTTGTACCTTTGCTACCCAAACGATGCCTCTCGTTTCTCG